>NZ_JAPDNC010000007.1:0-308196 GCF_025947915.1 Erwinia sp. INIA01 | reverse complement strand
AGTTTTAGAAGGCAGTAAATCCGGTGAACACGCTTGTGATTCCATACATTTCCCCGCCTGCGGAGCACCTGAAAGAGTGTAAGTACACCCGTTTTAGTTCCACACACTTTTTGAGATTTCCGGTTTCTCAGCCAGCATCCGGTACTCTTCCGGCGTCAGGTTATTCAGGGATTCATGGGGCCGCTCACTGTTGTATTCCGTCAGCCAGCGCTCCGTGATTTCCCGTGCTTCGTTCAGCGTTCTGAACAGATAAAAATCCAGGATTTCTGTCCGGTACGTCCGGTTAAAGCGTTCGATAAACGCGTTCTGCGTCGGCTTACCCGGCTTAATAAAGTCCAGCAACACACCGTGCTCCTCAGCCCATTGCGCCAGAACCAGTGAGACCAGCTCTGGCCCGTTGTCCATCCGCATCTTCAGCGGATAGCCACGGTTTGCCACAATCCTGTCCAGCACCCGCACAACCCGTTGCGCCGGAATATTCAGGTCAATTTCTATCGCCAGAGCCTCGCGGTTAAAATCATCCACGACGTTGAAGGTCCGAAAGCGTCTGCCACATGTCAGGGCGTCGTGCATAAAATCAATCGACCAGCTCTGGTTAAGTGCTTCCGGCGTGGCCAGCGGAGCCGGATTACGCACCGGCAGACGTTGTTTACCCTTACGCCGGAAATTCAGTTTCAGCAGGCAGTAAATCCGGTGTACCCGCTTGTGGTTCCAGACGTGGCCCTGCCTGCGAAGCACCTGAAAAAGCTTCTTAAAGCCGTAGCGCGGATAGCGTTCAGCCGCTTCAGTCAGCCTCTGGATCACCGGTTCATCACGTCGCGTATCCGGTTGATAGCGAAACACCGTCCTGCTCAGCGATAACGTCCTGCATGCCTGGCGTATGCTCATCGTAAACTGTGCGGTCAGATAGCTGACGAGCTCACGCTTTATCGCTGGTTTTAAAGCTTTTTTTCGATAACGTCTTTCAGCGCCCGGCATTCCAGGCTCAGGTCGGCAAACATCTGCTTCAGGCGACGATTTTCGTCTTCAAGATCTTTTATCTTTTTGATATCAGCGGCTTCCATCCCGCCATATTTCGCCTTCCAGTTGTAGTAGCTGGCTTCGGATATAGCGGCCTCACGGCAGACATCCTTGACGGTTCGTCCGGCTTCGACGGACTTCAGAACGGCGATAATCTGGTGTTCGGTAAATCGGATCTTACGCATAGCGCTCTCCTCAGGGGACATAGTCAGTATGTCGGAAGATCTCTAAAAGTGAATGGCCCGTTTTACCGGGATACTTACACCTGTCGCTCTTTATTCAGGCCAGGCGATTATGAGAATCATGAAGGCCAAACAAAAAACAATAACTTACTTAATAATCATGCCGTTAATAAAAATATATAAGGCAATATAGGGCAATAATTCTAAGTTGCTGCGACACTTTTGCGACAATCTAAAGGGTTGAGTCTGACAGCATCCTCAAGATGGTTGGGGGCGAAGTGTGCATATCTCATTGTCATTTTTATATCGGTGTGCCCCAGTATCTTTTGCAATACGAGGATGTTCCCGCCGTTCATCATAAAGTGGCTGGCGAACGTATGCCGCAAGACATGAGTTAACTGGCCTGGGGGAAGCTCTATCCCTGCGCGATCTAGAGCATTTCTAAAGGCGTAATAGCACGGGGTAAATAGCGCGCCATTCTTTTTGGGAAGTTCCCCCATTAGCTCGGCCGATATGGGTATTGTTCGATTCTTTTTACCCTTAGTCTTAATATAAGTGATCTTCCCCGAGGAAACCTGAGAACGCTTTAGGCTTTCTGCTTCACTCCATCTCGCTCCAGTTGCCAGGCAAATTTTAACGATTATCTCCAGGTCTTCAGCAGAACTGTTGCGGCACTCTTTTAACAGCGATTCAATCTGCTCAGCTGTGAGATATGACATCTCGCTTTCTTCAGTACGAAATTGCCTGACATTTTCTAGGGGGTTGGGTGGTGCCCACTCACCTAATCGTTTTAGTTCATTAAAGACAGCTAAAAAGTAAGCGTGTTCAAGGTTCATCGTCCGTGGCGATACTTGGCTAATTCTCTTTGTGCGAGCGAAATGCCCTTCAAGCCTTTTTGCGCGGTATGCGGTAAATAGCTGGGCGCTAAATTCGCTAGCAAGTGGGGAGCCCATGCACTCCGCCGCCCATAGCATGGATTTCTTTCTTTTCTCGCCATCTTTTAGGGTAATTCCGTGACGGTCAAACCAAAGGTGAACGAGGTCGGAAAGACGACGGCGATCTTTGCCATCACCTAGCCAGGGGGAGTCATCAACCTTTTGCATTGTGAAGTTTTCGAATGCAAGAGCTTCCCCTTTAGTAGAGAATTTTTTACGGACTCTTTTACCCTGCTTACCATCGCTACGATTAACTGTATAAAAGTCAGCGACCCATTGCCCATCACTTAATTTTCGAACGGTCATAACTAATCATCCGCTGATTATTGTTAGCACCACACGCCCGATAACGCTTATGTCATCAATGGAACAGTCAAAAGCCGCGCCAGCGCCGCTAACACGAACTTTCTTTACTGGGATCCGGGTCAGTGTCCTTACGCTTGTTTTACCTTCAATATCGACAAGCCATTCACCATCAAACACCTCTGAAAACTCCCTCTCGATAACATACGTCGTTGAGCTTTCAATGACACAAAGAGGTTTCGTTGGCACTGCTTTTCCTGGCAAAAATGTAGCTTTATCCAACATAAGAACCCCTGAGTCGTAAAGCTGACCATCGACAATTTTTTGTCTGGAAACTCTCAGAATATCGAGGTCTTCGCCGTCAAACTTTGGCCCATTCCCGGTAACCAGCCACTCAAGCGTAGCGCCCGTCTCAGCCATGCAGCGAACCACGATATCTGCTGGGAAAAAGTCCCTCTTATATCGATTAGCAAGGCTACTACTCGCTATCCCTAAATGTTCTGCAAGAGCGACTTTAGTTCTGAATCCATACGCCTCAATGACGCGATCTAAGGTGTCATTTCCGCCTTGTGAAAAATCAATTTGTAGCTTCATGAAAACTTATCCTTGCAAGTTTTCGTGGAGTGATATTAAACTCCGCTTTGTAGGTTTAAAGAAACATTGCCCATTATTGCCCT
Organism: Erwinia sp. INIA01; assembly: GCF_025947915.1. Lineage (NCBI taxonomy): Bacteria > Pseudomonadati > Pseudomonadota > Gammaproteobacteria > Enterobacterales > Erwiniaceae > Erwinia > Erwinia sp. INIA01. The sequence goes on along the minus strand of NZ_JAPDNC010000007.1, from coordinate 305,079 downwards.
GTATTGCCGTACAGGTTAACCAGCGGAGTTTGCCTTATGCGACCAAACATTACAATCGTCATCCCTGAGCCTTACCTGCCACTTGATGAGTATTGCCGCCGTACTGGCACTAACAAAGAAACAGCTAAGAACCTGATTGAATACGGAAAGTTACCAATCAAACCAAAGGGTAAACAGACTAAGGGCCTGGTTGAAGTCAACATGGCAGCTCTGACTATTCAAGCTCTGAGTGAATGCGACATTTCACTTAACGTGTAAATAATCATAGTGATTAGAGGGAGCCTAAACATGTTAGATTTTCGCGTTTCGTCACATGCACACTTTGATGATGCATGCAGAAAATTCGCGGCCACGCATAACGTGAAAGAGCTGGCCGATAAAGCCGGTATCAAGCCGCATACGCTTTACAACAAACTCAACCCGGAACAGCCGCACCAGTTAACGCCGCGAGAAATCTGGACGCTGACAGACCTGACCGAAGACTCGACCCTCGTCGATGGTTTTCTGGCGCAGATCCATTGTCTGCCATGCGTGCCGGTTAACGAACTGGCAAAAGAGAAACTGCAATCCTACGTCATGCGCGCCATGAGTGAACTCGGCAAACTGGCGAGCGGTGCCGTTTCAGGCGACCGCCTTACCCCGGCCCGTAAGCAAAACATGATTGCGAGCGTAAACGCGGGTATTCGCATGCTATCGCTGTCGGCAATGGCATTGCAGGCCCGGCTCCAGGCTAACCCGGCTATGACGAGTGTTGTCGACACCGTCAGCGGCATCGGCGCGTCATTCGGTTTGATTTGAGGTGCTTATGTTGACTAACGAACCGTCATTCGCCTCTCTGCTCAAAAAACGTAGCCCATCCATGCACTACGGGCACGGCTGGATAATGGGTAGCGATGGCCAGCGCTGGCACCCTTGCAGCTCTCAGTCCGAATTGTTGAACGGCTTAACAGCAAAAAAAGTCTCTGCGGTTAAGCGGCTTTTAAATGCATTAATGGGGGCAAAATGAACGAAAGAATTTCAGCTCATGACACCCAGGCGAGCAAGCTTTTTAGCAATGCTGATTGTTCTACTGAGCAACCGAAGACCATGACCGGCGAAGAGTGTTTCGCACGGTTTCATCAAAAACTGAAAGCAACAGAAAATAAGGCGCTGCGTAATTTCAATAAGCTTGATGAAGATTTTAAGTTTGTGGTTTTAACGCTTGCTAATCGAAATAATCCGGGCGTGTTTCGCTCTGATGAAGTCGGCAAACCATATGAGTATTTTGATATGGATCGCCGCAAGCTGATTATTGCGTCAATGAATAAAATTTCCCGCTGGGGTGGGATTCTGCCCCGGCATATTTCCATCCATGAATGCTTTTTAGCTAATTAAACAAACCCGTAATTAATGGCGTAAACCCGCCGGGCTTCTTATTGCCCGAAATCAGGAGATTAAGAATGCACAAACAAGCTTCAGAACCTAAAGAAAATACCGACCTGCTTCTTGAGGTTATCGGTATTGCAAAACGTGAAGAGCGTAAAGGTCGCGCGCTCGCTGTTTCCATTCGCCTTGAGGCGCTGGCAACCCATATCGCTAACAAAGGTATGAGCGCCATAGAAGCGGCTGAACTGCTGCGCCGCGAAGCCACCCGCTACGAAAACGAATCTCAGGAGCTGCACTAATGGCCGATGCAATGGATATCGCACAACAGCGCGAGCAGGCAGAACGCGAGCGCCTTATCAACAACGCGCGCAGCCATATCGCTGCGCCTTCTCGTTTTACCTGCGAAGAGTGTGAAGCCCCAATCCCGGAGGAACGCCGCATTGCAATTCAGGGCGTTGCGCTATGTGTCACCTGTAAGGAAATCGCAGAGCTTAAAGGTAAACACTATAACGGAGGTGCTGTATGAGCATTATTAATACGACAATTAGTCAGCATGCCAAACGTTGGCTTAATGATGGATACTTATTTATTGATACCGAAACTACTGGGTTGGGTGACGATGCGGAAATCGTTGAAATCTGCATTATAGATAAAAATGGTTTTATTATGCTTAACACGCTAATTAAACCTACTAAGCCTATCCCTGATGAGGTTATTGCTGTTCACGGCATTACCAATGAAATGGTTGCTCATGCTCCAACTTGGAAAGATGTTCACGGTGCAGTAGCCAATCTGTTCTTTAATTATGGTTTCGTTATTTATAATGCTGATTATGATACTCGCCTGATACGTCAAACAGCGGAATTAAATGGATTAGGGACTGACGGGCTATCTTCATTTATAGATCACTCCCTGTGCGCCATGATGTTATATGCAGAATATCGTGGCGAGCCGGGGAGATATCACGGTTATAAATGGCATAAGTTAGTCGATGCCGCCGCGCATGAAGGGGTTGTGGTTGAAGGGCGGGCACACCGTGCTTTAGCAGATTGCAAAATGACATTAGGTGTCATTAAAGCTTTAGCGCAAGGCGGTGCAGCATGAGCCTCCGCATCGAAATCGGCGACAAATGGATTATTAACAGCGACCAGTATCAATTCATTTTGAGCGAGAAAAAGGTCGCAAAAAGCGGCCGTAAAGCTGGCGAGGAGTGGCTTGATACTATCGGCTACTATCCGAAAATCGAACAGCTTATTTCCGGCCTGATTCATCATCACATCCAGCAGTCGACCATCACCTCAATTGAGGAAATGGCCGCTGAGATTAAGCGTATCGGAGAAATGTGCGCCTCCTCAATCAAGGCGGCGGCATGAGAAAAACACATCAACTAAAAATTCGGCCTGAGTTTTTTCAGGCTGTCATCAATGGAACGAAAAAAGCAGAGTTTCGTCTTGCTGACCGTGCGTTTGCTGTAGGGGACTTACTTTGCTTAAACGAGTACGGCCCCTGCGAGTATGAACCGCAAAAGGTCGGGTTTACAGGCGCGTTTGTCTACGTACTGGTGACTCATGTAGCTGACCTTAACGAGTGGGCTCCTGGCTATGTGATGCTAAGCATACAGCGTAGGCAAATGGGGGAGCTATGCAGGTAAGCGTTAACTATGCTTACCCGTGGAACGCTCCACGGTCGGCAATAGCCAGCCCATATCTTACCTATGACCAACAGCATCGCCGCGACCGTATGTTCGCGGCTTTGCTGCATGCGAGAAAGGTGCTTTCTCTCCAGCCCGAGTGCGTGCGCTTTGACGTCTATCGCACCGCTGCGGTGCTGGAGCAAAATCAGGGCAGTCAACGAGCCAATGCTTTTTTAATCAGCTTCTGCAAAAAGGCATTGCCACGTCTTGAACTGGTCGCAAAAAAATACGAGTGCGTGGGTATCAATAGCAACGTATCAGCCGCCGTTTTTGGTGGTCATTTTGATACCCGGCTTATGCAATATCTGGCGTCACGCATGGTCAATATGGTTGCCAGATATAACCGACTCCCGGACATGTCACGCGCCGATATCGACCTTTTGGCCGCTGATGTCGCTAATTTCATTCGCTCTGAGCTGGCCGACATTGATGACACCGGATTTAGCGAGCTTAAAACGTTGTACACCTGGTACATGCGCGCTGGTTTAATTTCCCTGCAATTCAACGTTACCCCGCCGCATTGGGAGCGGGTGACAAAGAAATATGTCGGTGAGGATGAAATCGCCCCATCCATCACCCGTATGTTTAATGAGGTTTGGTGGCGTGGCCGTTTGCGTCGTATTGCTGCTGCATGGCGCGAACACTTGCAAATTGCCGTTGGCAACGTCAGCAAGAAAAGACACGCCTACGCGAGTAAAAACTGCGTGACTGACTGGCGCGAGCAGAAGCGCCGCACGCGTGAATTTCTCAAGGGACTGGATCTCGAAGACGAAGACGGCAACCGCATCAGCCTTATAGAAAAATATGACGGTTCAGTCGCTAACCCTGCAATACGCCGCTGTGAGCTGATGACCCGCATCCGTGGGTTTGAAAATATCTGCAATGAACTCGGTTATGTAGGGGAGTTTTACACCCTGACCGCGCCGTCTAAATACCACGCCACCACCAAAGCGGGCTACCGTAACAGCAAATGGAACGGCTCCAGCCCGTCGGACACGCAGAGTTACCTTACTGGCTTATGGGCGCGCATCCGCGCGAAGCTGCACCGTGAAGAGATACGTATTTTCGGGATCCGCGTAGCAGAACCCCACCACGATGGCACCCCCCACTGGCACATGCTTATGTTCATGTTGCCGGAAGATGTCGAGCGTGTGCGCCTCATCATCCGTGATTATGCGTGGGAGGAAGACCGCCACGAACTGAGAAGCGATAAAGCCAAAAAAGCACGCTTTCATGCTGAGGCCATCGACCCGGAAAAGGGCAGCGCTACCGGCTATGTCGCTAAATACATTTCCAAAAACATCGACGGCTATGCACTTGATGGCGAGCTCGACGACGAAAGCGGCGAACTGTTGAAAGAGACTGCGCCCGCCGTTTCTGCCTGGGCCGCGCGCTGGCATATTCGTCAGTTTCAATTTGTCGGAGGTGCGCCTGTGACGGTCTATCGCGAACTACGCCGCCTTGCTGATACTGAGACCGCGCATGGTCTGAGTGTTGAGTTTGCTGCTGTGCATGATGCAGCTGACGCCGGTGATTGGGCTGGTTACGTTAACGCCCAGGGCGGGCCATTTGTTCGCCGCGACGATTTGCAGGTGCGCACGTTGTACGAACCACGTACCGAGTTTAATCAGTACGGCGAGGAGACGGTCTGCATTCGTGGCGTTTACGACTCTGCCATCGGTGCCGATACCCCGATTATGACCCGTCTCACTCAGTGGAAGATTGTGCCGAAGCGTGCCGTTGATTTGGCCGTTGACCTTCAGGGCGCTCCTGCGCCCTCTCGGAGTTCTGTCAATAACTGTACGGGAAGCGAAAGCGATCCGCCGGAGCTGGATTTATCCAAACCGTTGAGTCGAAGTGAAAGGCGGAAGCTAACGGCCAGACTCAGAGACAAAAAACGGGTCACCAGGCGTGATTTTGTCCACGGAACAGATAAACAACGCGCAGCCATTGACAGAACAATAGACGAGATTCAGCTCACGACCGGCGAAACCATCAGCCGGGGGGAGGCCCTGCACCTGATGGCCGGTGGCAAAAGTTGCATAAACGGCAAATGGTGCCGTGGTTCCGCAACCGGTGAAATTTTCCCGGCAGCACCGTCAAATCTGGCACGGGGCAGACAAATCCTAAATCGAGTCGCGGGGTTAGCGTCAGTTACTAAGTTGAGACTGTAACTAATTCACATCCATATCATGCACATACGACCTTTTGTGGCGTAACTTTTTTCTTTCATATTTTTATCGATACGTGCTACTGTATATTTATACAGTATCCCCGTGTAGGAGGTTGTGTGGATAGAGAGTTAAACGAGCAAGTCATGATTGAACGGGTCGAGATGATTGCGCGTCTGACAACAGAGGGTGTTTGTCAGGAAAGAGATCGTGAAATAGCTTTGAATTTAATTGCGGAAATTGCGAGAGGGAACTTGATGAAAAACAACTCTTTTTCTGTTGTTTTCGCTCCCGCTCCTGTTGAACAAAGATTAAAAAAAGGGGGCGAAGTGAGGGTTAACATCACGTTGGATAAAGACCAAAAAATTGGGCAACAAGTTGTTGATGCTTTTCAGTGCGAATTGACCCGACGGGTGCAATCAATTTTCCCATCAACGCGAGTGACTGTAAAAAAAGGATCAATGACAGGCGTAGAGCTAGTTGGGTTCGACCAGGAGTCAGACCGTGAAGCGTTGGATGATATCCTTCAGGAAGTATGGGAAGACGAAAGCTGGCGTTAAACATGCTAACCGCGATGGCGCAAAAACTGGCTTTTTGCGTCGTCGGGGTTGAACAACTCGCACTGTGCGAGGCGTTAGAAAATCCCTTTTTTATCCGATAATTTCCATCCTTATGGCCGTGCATGCATTAAGTGCATCATTCTGCATGCAGACTTTCCCTCATAATTTGACGATCGCCGCCAGAGCTGGCGCGGATCCGATGACCTGTTGCAGTTGCATTAATTCCGACCCACGAAGCGGGCAGGCGAGGCGGGGAAAGCACTGCGCGCCAGCGTACTTTTGCGCATTTATTTTCGCAGCCTGAGCGCGTCGTTGTGCCGCGCAGGTTCGCGAGGGTGTCGGTGGGTGGTGCGGGGGTGTTTGAGGGAGTGACGGGCTTCTGAGGCGGTCAGGCGTGGGGGTAAGAAAAAACCGCCCGGAGGCGGCAGAAATCAGTCACTTTCGGTGTCGAGGGTGTAACTTTTGAACCGGATCACCTCCTGACCGGCCCAAGCGTTGACCTCGCGCATCCGGTCTTGTAGCGGGATGAGCTCGTTACGGACAAACACCTTTGCCACCTTCTCGATATCGCCGAGCGAACCGACGTTTTCCGGCTTGCCGCCCATCAGCTGGAACGGGATGCGGTGAGCGTCGAGCAGGTCGGCGGCGCTGACCTTTTTGATATTGAAGAAATCGTCTTTCGTTGCCACCTCACTGAGCGGCACAATTTTAATGCCGTCTGGTTTTCCGTGCGGTGCGTAGAAAAACAGATTTTTGAAGTTGCCGAGCCCCTTCGAACTGCGCATCGCATCGCGCAACGCCTCAACATCGGTACCGCTTTGCGCGGCGTCCGTCACATACATGATGTAACCCGCATGCGCCCCGTTCTGGTAATACTTGCGACGGAACAGCGTCGCCGCTTCATTCAGCCAGGCGGAGTTTAGCGCGCTGAGATATTCCGGCATGCCGTACAGCTCCTGGTTGATGTCCGGCTCCAGCAGGTGGAATACGGATCCCGGCGCGAACGGGTGCGGCTGGTCAAATGACGGCACCCACCAGTAGACATCATCTTCAATACCACGCCGCGTGTATTTAGCCGGTGACGCTTCCAGCTTCAGCGGGCGACCGGTGACACTCTTTCGGAGCTCTAAAAACGCGTTGCCAAACACCAGAAAATCAAGCGCGAAGCGGCTGAAGTCCTGTTGTGACAGTAGCGGGTGCGGAATAAACGTTGAGGCCAGAATGTTGCGCTTAACGTAAATTGGCGAGCTGTGATGAACGGCGGCGCGCAGGCTTTTCGCCAGCCCGTTAAAGCTGACCGGCGGTTCGAACCAGCGGCCATTATTGACGCATTCCACGTAATCCAGAATATCGCGGCGGTCGAGCACGGCGCTTGGTTCACCAAAGGTAAACGCCTCCATTTTTTGGGGCGCGCTGTCTTTCATGTTGCGCGGGCGCTTTTGTGGCTGTGGCTTGCGGCCTTTGTATTTACTCATCAGTTGAACTCCAGAATGGATGATGTTACCTGGCCGCTGCCAGCGGTAAGCGGTTCGTTTAACAGCGCATGCATGGTCGCCCAGGCGACGTCCGCGTGACTGGCTTCCTCGGTGCGGCTGGCCTCATAGGTGGCGCTGCGCCCGCTGCTGGTCATGGTCTTACGGATTGCCATAAACGAGGTGGTGATGTCGGTGGCGCTGACGTCATATTCGAGACAGCCACGGCGGATAACGTCTTTTGCTTTCAGCACCATTGCGGTTTTCATTTCAGGCGTGTAGCGGATATCGCGGGCGGCGGGATAAAACGAGCGAACCAGTTGGAAGACGCCAATACCGAGGCCGGTCGCATCGATACCGATGTACTCGACGTTGTATTTTTCGGTGAGCTGGCGGATGGATTCGGCCTGAGTCGCAAAGTCCATGCCTTTCCACTGATGGCGCTCCAGAATGCGAAACTTGCCCCCGGCGACAACCGGCGGTGCGAGCACCACACACCCGGCGCTGTCGCCGCTGTGCGAAGGGTCGTATCCCACCCAGACCGGGCGGGAGCCGAACGGGTTGTCGGCGAACGGCGCAAAGTCTTCCCACTCTTCCAGACTGTCGACCATGCAGCGTTGCAAATCCTCGAACGGGAACACCGACGCCTTGTCGTCAACGAACTCGCACATAAACAGATTGCGGAAGTCGTCGACGCTGTTTTCGCGCTTGAGTTGCTCCAGATTGAACAGCGTACAGCCCCCGGCGAGCGCATCCTCAATGGTGACAATCTGCCGCCACTGACCGTCAGGACACGCCACACCAGCGGCGAGCGCGTCATGACTGATATCGATGTCAACCCGCTCGCTGGCGCTGGCGCGGCCCCGGTTGAATAATTCCCCCGACCAGAACGGGTAAGCGCCGTGTGCCAGGGTGGAAGGTGTCGAAAAGTAGGTGCTGCGCAGGTGGCTTTGTGAGGCCATGCCCGACGACACTTTGCGTAGTTTCTGGAAGTTGGGGATCCAGAAAATTTCGTCGACATACAGGTCGCCGTTGTGGCTCTGCGCGGTGTTTGAGTTGGTGCCGAGAAAAATCAGCTTTGCGCCGTTGTTGCCTATGACAATCGGGTCGCCGGTCAGGTCGACATCGACCCGGCGGGCAAACTGAATGATGTACTCGCGGAATACATACGCCTGCGTCTTACTCGCTGACAGGAAAATCTGGTTATGGCCGGTTTTCAGCGCATGCAGCAGCGCCTCGCGGGAAAAGTAGAACGTCGCCCCAATCTGGCGCGATTTCAGAATGTCGCGAATACGGTGCTCAAGCCCGGCGCGGTGCCAGCGGAGCTGATACTCGAAAGACTCCGCGAAAAAAATCTCTTCCAGTTTCTCGATAGCCTCGTCGCTGAAAAAGTTCTTTGTCGGCTTTTTGCGGTCGCCTTTGTTGCGGTTGGCCACGTTGGGATTAAGGTCAACCTCGTTTCCGGTCTGACCATAGCGATTAATGCGCGCAAAGCGCTCCATCTGCCGGGCCAGAAAATCCGCCACCTTGAAATCGTGGGGCGTCAGGTTGGGCTTTGCGTAGAGCTGAATCAGCCTGGCTTCCAGGGTGCTTTCGACCCGGTTTAGCGGTGCCGTTTCGTCCCACTGGTCGCGCTGCTTCCAGCTCTGCACCGTGGGGCGTTTGGTCTGCAACATTTCGGCAATCTGCGGCACGGAAAACCCCTGCCAGTACAGCAAAGCCGCCTGGCGTCGCGGGTCGTTTAAGAGTGTGGTGTCGGTGGTGATGGTCATGGATGCCTCGCCGTGATTGATACAGGGCAAGGCTAAAGAAACGGGTGATGCGAATCGCTAAGGTGCTGTTGTGTGAGGGATAAGCCATCCGGGACAGATGGCGAGTGGGCGGCGACGTCGGGAAACTAACCCCGACCCGTTAACCCGATATCAGGACTCCTGACAATGGCAAAAAAAGTTTCAAAATGGTTTCGCATCGGCGTCGAAGGCGATACCTGTGACGGCCGCGTTATCAGCGCGACGGATATTCAGGAAATGGCCGAGACCTTTGACCCCCGCGTCTACGGTTGCCGCATTAACCTCGAACACCTGAAAGGCATCCTGCCGGATGGCCCGTTCAGTCGTTACGGCGATGTGGTCGAGCTGAAGTCTGAAAAGATTGACGACGATTCGGTACTGAAAGGCAAGCTGGCGCTTTTCGCCAAAATCACCCCGACCGATGACCTGATCGCAATGAATAAAAAATTGCAGAAGGTCTACACCTCAATGGAAATTCAGCCGAATTTCGCCAATAGCGGGAAATGCTACCTGGTCGGCCTGGCGGTGACCGATGACCCGGCCAGTCTCGGCACCGAATACCTCGAATTTTGCCGGGGTGCCAAATTTAACCCCCTCAACCGCTTCAAAGCCGAGCCGGGCAACCTGATTTCCGTCGCCACCCTCGCCGAACTGGAGTTTGAAGACCAGGCGGAAAATGTCTTTACCGCCCTGAGCGACAAAGTGAAAGCGATCTTCAGCCGCAAACAGGCCAGCGATGACGCCCGTTTTCAGGATGTGCATGAAGCCGTGACGACCGTCAGCGAGCACGTGCAGGAAAACCTCACCGCCACAGAGAAGCGCCTTGCCACGCTGGAAAATGCCTTTGCGACGCTGAAACAGGACGTCACCACGAAGGCCGACCAGACCAGCCAGGCATTCAGCCAGTTAAAAACGTCGCTGGATACGACCGAAAGCACCACGCAGCCACGCCGCAAGCTCTCCACCGGCGGCGGTGGCGACGAGCTGCTGACCGACTGCTAAACGGTCGTGAATTTATCGCCGGGCGACAGGCTTGCCCGGTCAGACAACCCGATTTAACCAAACAGGAAAGACTATGCGTCAGGAAACCCGTTTTAAATTCAATGCCTACCTGTCCCGCGTTGCCGAGCTGAACGGCATCGACCCGGCCGACGTGAGTAAAAAATTCAACGTCGAGCCGTCCGTCACGCAAACCATGATGAACACGGTGCAGATGTCCTCGGCATTTTTGCAGAAAATTAATATTGTGCCGGTTGATGAGCTGAAGGGTGAAAAAATTGGCGTTGGCGTCAATGGCACCATCGCCAGCACCACGGACACCAACAGCGGCCAGGAGCGTAAAACCGCCGACTTTACCGCGCTGGAGTCCAAAAAATACGAGTGCGATCAGGTCAACTTTGACTTCCACTTCAAATATAAAAAGCTGGATTTGTGGGCGCGCTTCCAGGACTTCCAGCGCCGTATTCGCGATGCCATCATCCAGCGGCAGGCGCTCGATTTCATCATGGCCGGGTTCAACGGCGTTGAGCGCGCCGAAACCTCTGACCGCGCCGCTCATCCGATGTTGCAGGACGTCGCCGTCGGCTGGCCGCAGAAATACCGCAATGAAGCGCCGACCCGTGTGATGAGCAAAATCGTCGACGAGGAAGGGAACGTGGTTTCCGCTGTTATCCGCGTGGGTAAAAACGGCGATTACGTTAACCTCGATGCGCTGGTCATGGATGCAACCGACAACCTGATTGACGAGATTTATCAGGAAGATTCGGAGCTTGTCGCGATTGTGGGTCGTAAGCTTCTGGCCGACAAATATTTCCCGATCGTCAACAAAGACCAGCCCAACAGCGAAGCGCTCGCGGCTGACATCATCATCAGCCAGAAACGCATCGGCAACCTGCCCGCCGTCCGTGTGCCGTACTTCCCGGCGAACGCGATTATGGTGACGCGTCTCGATAACCTGTCCATCTATTTCATGGATGAAAGTCACCGCCGCTCCATCATCGAAAACCCGAAACTCGACCAGGTGGAAAACTACGAATCGATGAACATCGATTACGTGGTCGAAACTTACGCCGCCGGGTGCTTCATTGAAAATATCAAGCTGGGCGATTTCTCTGCCGCGCAACCGGAGGGCTAACCGATGACGAGCCCCGCACAGCGTCACATGATGCGGGTCTCGGCCATTGAAACCGCGCAGCGGGAAAACAACCCGCTGCGGCATGCCACTGCCTACGAGCAGATGCTGGTTAAGCTGGCCGCAGACCAACGCACGTTAAAAGCCATCTTTGGTAAAGAGCTGAAAGCCACGAAAAAGCGCGAGCTGCTGCCGTTCTATCTGCCGTGGGTCAGTGGCGTGCTGGAACAGGGCAAAGGTGCGCAGGATGACATCGTGATGACCGTCATGCTGTGGCGTCTCGATGTCGGCGATATCGGCGGCGCGATGGATATTGCCCGCTACGCGTTTAAGTACGGTCTGACCATGCCAGGCAAACACCGCCGCCCGCCGCAGTACATGTTTACCGAAGAGGTGGCGCTCGCCGCCATGCGCGCCCATGCCGCCGGTGAACCGGTCGTCATCAGCCAGCTGCTCGACACGCTGGCGCTGACCGCCGCCGCCGATATGCCTGATGAAGTGCGCGCAAAACTGCACAAAATCACCGGCCAGGTGTTGCGGGATAACAAACAGCCCGCCGACGCGCTGGCCCACCTCAAGCGAGCGATGCAGCTCGATTGTCAGGCAGGCGTCAAAAAAGACATTGAACGGCTTGAGCGTGAGCTGAAGCCCAAACCGGCAACGGTCATTAAAGCCCCGGCAAGAGCGCCGCGCGCCGTGAAAACCACGGTGCCGGCTAAACGTGGGCGACCGAAAAAGAACCCCGGTTAACAGAATGCGCCCCGCGCCAGGGCGGCACGCCGGTCGATGAGGGTGATTTACCCGACCTGAGACCGGCGTCCACCGCCCACCTATTCAGAGGTAGTCATGACGACGCTGATTATTAAAAAGAACGATGAGCCGCAGCCGGGTGGCGTGGTGGTCATCCCGCCGCCTGCCAGCGATGAGCCGGTGATAAAAAATACGTTTTTCTTTCCTGACATCGACCCGAAACGCGTGCGTGAAGGGATGCGCCTTGAGCAGACCGTCGCCCCGGCCCGGCTGCGTGAGGCCATCAAAACCGGCATCGCCGAAACCAACGCTGAGCTGTTTTTGTGGCGGGAACAGCAGATTGCCGGAGGTTTTAGCAAGCTGGCCGACGTGCCGGCTGACGATCTCGACGGCGAGAGCGTGCGCGTTTTCTATTACCTGCGCGCCGTCACCTCAATGGCAACCGCCACGCTCTACGAGCGTTATCGCGGTGTGGATGCCAGCGCCAAAGGCGACAAGAAAGCCGACAGTATCGATACCACTGTCGACGAGTTATGGCGGGACATGCGCTGGGCGGTATCACGCGTCCAGGACAAACCCCGCTGCATCGTGAGCCAAATCTGATGCAGACCATCGCGCAACAGGGCGACACGCTCGACATGATTTGCGCCCGGTATTACGGGCGTACTGAGGGGGTATTCGAGTCGGTGCTCGCCGCAAATCCGGGGTTGGCCGAGCTCGGCGCAGTGCTGCCACATGGCACGGTGGTCGAACTGCCCGACGTCCAGTCATCCCCCGTAACTGAAACAATTAATCTGTGGGAGTAAACACATGACGGAAGGTGAAAAAAGCGTCCTGTCACTGTTTTTGATCGGCGTGCTGATTGTCGTCGGGAAAGTGCTGGCCGGTGGCGAGCCCATCACCGCCCGGCTTTTTATTGGTCGTATGCTGCTGGGCGGCTTTGTCTCGATGGTGGCCGGGGTGGCGCTGGTGCAGTTTCCCGACCTGCCGCCTGCTGCCGTGTGCGGATTTGGCTCCATGCTGGGTATCGCCGGTTATCAGGCGGTGGAAATTGCGATTCAGCGCAGGATTAAAAAAGGGGAAAGCGATGGCGGTCATTAAGACACACCCCAACGTCGCGGCATTCCTCGACACGCTGGCGTTTTCAGAGGGTACGGCGACGCACCCGCTGACGAAAAACAACGGGTACGACGTCATTGTCACCGGCTTCGATGGCAGGCCGGAGATTTTTACCGACTATCGCGATCACCCGTTTGCCGGTGGGCGCCCGGCGAAGGTCTTCAATCGTCGCGGGGAAAAATCCACGGCATCCGGGCGTTACCAGCAGCTTTATCTGTTCTGGCCGCATTACAAAAAGCAGCTCGCTTTGCCGGATTTCAGCCCGGCATCACAGGACAGGCTCGCCATTCAGCTGATCCGTGAGCGCGGCGCGCTGGAAGACTTGCAGCAGGGGCGCATTGAACGCGCCATTTCCCGTTGTCGCAACATATGGGCCTCATTGCCGGGCGCGGGGTATGGTCAGCGTGAGCACAGCCTCGACAAACTGGTCGCCGTGTGGCGCAAGGCCGGAGGGGTATCCGCATGAAAATAGTCATTATCCTGCTGGCACTGGCCTGCGCGGGTCTGCTGTGGATGCGACACGATAACAGCAATTTGCGCGCCTCTTTTGAACGTGCGAACCGGGTCGCCGGTACGCAGAAAACCACGATCACCATGCTGAAAAATCAGCTCAATGTGGCCGCAGAGCAGTCGCAGCGTAAAGAGCTGGCGCAGGTCGCCATGAGGGACAAGCTCACGGCGGCTAATCTGCTGGCCTTCAGGCGTGAACAAACTATCACGAGGTTACTCAATGAAAATGACGCGTTTCGTCGCTGGTATCGCGCTGATTTACCTGATGCTGTGCGCCGGTTGCACCAGCGCGCCGCCTGTACCAACGCCGCCGCCGGTGATTGTTTACAACGCCTGCCCGAAGGTCAGCCCCTGCCCGATGCCGGGCAGCGACCCGCTGACTAATGGCGACCTGAGTGCGGATATACGCCAGCTCGAAAACGCTCTGAAAAGCTGCGCAATCCAGGTCGATACGGTTAAACAATGCCAGGATGAAATCGATGCAAAAGCCCAACAGTCTGCGAAAAGCCTTAACTGATGCGGTGCCGGTACTGCGTACCAACCCCGATATGCTTTGCCTTCGCCTGGACGATGGCAACAATACGGCGACGCTGGCGCGCTCCCTGTCGTTTGAAAAGCGGTACACGCTTAACATCGTGGTCACGGATTTTACCGACGATATTGACCTGTTGTTTGTGCCGATTATGGCCTGGCTGCGTGTCAATCAGCCGGACATTATGACAACCGACGAGGGGAGAAAAAAAGGATTTGCCTGGTACGCTGACATTAATAACGACAGCAGCCTCGATGTCAGCATCAGCCTGTTGCTGACCGAGCGCACGCTGGTCAAAGAGGTCGACGGCGCACTGCACGTTGAGAACATCCCGGAGCCGCCACCGCCGGAGCCTGTGACGCGCCCTGTCGAGATGTGGAGTAATGGCGAACTGGTGAGTAAATGGGATGAATGACTTCAAACCCTTTGAGGACAAGCTCGCCGGATTGATAGCGGCCCTTTCCCCCGCCGGGCGGCGTCGGATGACCGCCGACATTGCGAAGAAACTGCGACAGCGGCAACAGCAGCGTATTAAATCGCAGAAAGCACCGGACGGTTCGCCCTTTGCCCCGCGTAAGCGCCCGCCCGTCAGGGCAAAGCAAGGCCGGATTAAGCGCGAGATGTTCGCGAAACTGCGTACCAACCGCTATATGAAAGCGCGCGGCGGCGATAGCGCGGCGGTGGTGGAATTTACCGGGAAAGTGCAGCGCATCGCCCGCGTGCATCAGCTCGGGCTCAAGGATAAACCATCACCAAAAAGCGCCGAAGTTGAATATCCACAACGTCAGCTTTTGGGCTTTACCGAGGACGACCGGCAACTTGTGGAAAGCGTCATTATCGACTACCTCGCCGATTAACGTTGTGCCAGCCAGGGCAAAACGCCCGCAGATTGCCGCCGGAACACCCCGGCGGCATCCTTTCCCCTATGAATACTCTCGCATCTATCCAGGAACTCGCCCGCGCGATACGCAACATGATCCGCACCGGCATCGTCGTCGAAACTGACCTCGACGCCGGGCGCTGTCGCGTACAGACCGGCGGCATTTATACCGACTGGCTCCAGTGGCTGACGCACCGGGCCGGACGCTCGCGCACCTGGTGGGCTCCCTCTGTTGGTGAGCAGGTGATGATTCTGGCCGTAGGCGGCGAACTCGATACCGCCTTTGTGCTGCCGGGTATTTATTCCGATGACAACCCCGCGCCGTCGGCCTCGGCGGATGCCTGGCACGTTGAGTTTCCCGACGGTGCCGTTATGAGTTATGAGCCGGAAACCGGCGCGCTGACTGTCACCGGCATTAAAACTGCCGATGTGACCGCATCCGATACGATTGCCGTCAGCGTGCCGGTGGTGCTGGTAAAAGCCTCGACCCGCGTCACCCTCGATACACCGGAGGTGGTCTGCACCAACAAGCTGACGACCGGCACGCTGGAGGTGAAGCAAGGCGGCAAGATGTCAGGTGATATCGAGCACAGCGGCGGCGCTTTCATTTCCAACGGTGTGCAGGTGGATAAACACGGCCACGGCGGCATCAGGCGCGGCGATGAATGGACGGAGGGGACCCAATGACGGCGCGTTATCTCGGCATGAATCGCACGACCGGTGAAAGCATTTCAGACGTTGACCATATCAGCCAGAGCATCGGGGATATTCTGCGCACGCCCGTCGGCTCCCGCGTCATGCGTCGTGAATACGGCTCGCTGTTGTCGCAGATGATTGACCAGCCTCAGACCCCGGCGCTTGAGCTGCAAATTATGGCGGCGTGCTACATGGCGATCCTGAAGTGGGAGCCGCGCGTCAGGCTGACCAGCATCAGCACAGCGCGGCAGTTTGACGGGCAGATGGTCGTCGACGTGACCGGCCAAATCACCGATACCGGCGAGAGCCTTTTCTTAACCATCCCTGTGAGTTGAACCTATGGCAGTTATCGACCTGAGCCAGCTCCCCGCACCTGATGTGGTGGAAACGCTGGATTTTGAAGCCATCCTCGCCGAGCGCAAAGCGACGCTGATTTCACTGTACCCGGAAGACGAGCAGGAAGCGATCGCCAGGACGCTGACACTGGAGTCAGATCCACTGGTGAAATATCTGGAAGAGAACGCGTATCGGGAAGTGATTTTACGCCAGCGTATCAACGAGGCGGCAAAAGCCGGAATGGTGGCCTATGCCATTAAAAACGACCTCGACCAGCTCGCGGCAAATAATAACGTTGAGCGCCTGGTCATTACCCCCGGAGACGATACACAAATCCCGCCGGTGGCGGCGGTCATGGAATCCGACAGCGATTTACGCCAGCGCATACCGGCTGCTTTTGAGGGGATGAGTGTCGCCGGGCCAACCGGTGCCTATGAATTTCACGCCCTGAGCGCCGATGGTCGTGTCGCGGATGCTTCGGCGAACAGCCCGGCCCCGGCAGAGGTGACTATCGCCGTGCTGTCGCGGGAAGGTGACGGCACCGCGTCGGATGATTTATTGCTGGCCGTCAGTACCGCGCTGAATGATGAGAGCGTGCGCCCGGTCGGTGACCGCCTGACTGTCGTCTCGGCCGAGATTGTCAATTATGCAGTCGATGCCGTGCTGTATGTGTACCCCGGCCCGGCAACCGAGCCGATTCTTGCCGCTGCCAAAGCGCAGTTAACCGCCTATATCACAGAGCAGCGCCGCCTCGGTCGCGATATTCGACTATCTGCCATCTATGCCGCGCTGCATGTGCAGGGTGTCCAGCGCGTCGAACTGCGCGAACCGCTGGCCGACGTCGTGCTCGACAAAACAAAGGCCGCGTACTGCACAGAAACCAGCGTCGTGATCGGGGGCTCCGATGAGTAATTCGCTGATGGCGACCGGTTCGTCGGTGCTGGAACAACGAGCCGCCGAAGCGTGCGCCGTCATCAGCGATTTATCCGTGCCGCTGCGAGATTTATGGAACCCCTGGCGATGCCCGGTAAAGTTTCTGCCCTACCTTGCGTGGGCGTTTTCTGTCGACCGCTGGGAAGAAAACTGGTCGGAAACAGAGAAACGCCAGGCGGTCAGTGAAGCTTTCTGGATCCACCAACGCAAAGGCACCGTTGCCGCCGTTCGCCGGGTTATTGAAACGCTGGGCTACAGTATGACGCTCCAGGAATGGTGGGAGGTGGCCGACCCCGCCGGGACATTCCGCCTTGAGATTGACCTCAATGACATCGGCATCACTGAAACGATGATTAAAGAGCTTGAGCGAATTATTGGCGATGCAAAACCAGTCAGCCGCCATATATCGCAGCTGACACTTTCGGCGAGCGTATATGGTGCCGCTTATATCGGTGTGGGTGTCGTGGATGGTGAAACGATAACGGTATATCCGCCGGGGTACGAACCAGACGACAGTATTTATTTTGATGGCGCAGCCCTGTACGACGAGCATTATCATTTCTCAGGAAAGTAATATGAATATAAATGAATTCGTAAAATGGGAAGAAGGTATTTACCTTATCCGGCGTAATGACAAAGTTGAGGGCGGAAGGGATGGGGCTGCAAATATTCAGGCGACCCAGCTTGCAAACAGGACTGCATACCTGAAAGTGTTGCTGGAAGGCAGTGTGGACTTTAAAAATCTGACCTTCTTCAGGACGGATAATGATCCAGATGGAACTATTACCGGAAACGCTGCCACTACAAGTGGCCAGTTATACCGAGTTGCTCAGGGTTTAAGTTCAGATACTGCATTTATTTATTATCTGAATAACGACGGCGTGGCGGAAGCTGTTGCGTACTCGCCATCTAATGCCGCAGTGGAAAAAATCAAACAGACTATTTCTGACGCCCCTGAAGTGCCGCGAATTGCACAATGGGAGTCGGAGGGCGGCTTTGTGCTGGCCTGGCTTGATAATGGCGCACTGAAAACTACCGATTTTGAGGTGGGTGCTAAAGGTCTGTCTATGGATATTCTGGCTTTTGAAGAGAATGCCAACAGCGAGCATATTACGCAGGATGAGTACGGGTTTGTTCTGGAAAAACGCTCTTCCGGTGATATTGAGAATATCAGCGGGAAATATGCAGCATCACAACGGGAAGAAAAGACGCTTGAGGATGAGTACGGGTTTATTATCGAACGTCGCACCGCTGATGCCCGCGAAGATATCAGCGGAAAATACAAAACATCCCGCAACAATGATGTCGTTATTGAAGATGAGTACGGATTTCATATATTTTCTGCGATGAAGGCAGGCGCGCCGACAGAGCCGCAGGATACAGGGGCTACCCGTGCCGCTTTTATTGCCAGTATGGATAATCTCGCGCTGGCGGGTTCCTCTTCCATATATAACCGTCTGGTAACAGGCATTCAGCGCCCGGTGTTCGATTTTAATCTGATTATCACTTACGGTCAGTCGTTATCAACCGGAACGGAAGGCTGGCCGGCACTGTCGGTATTACCTGTCGAATCTGAAAATGTGCTGATGTTTGGTGATTCCGTTCGACCTACAACAGACCGTGACACCGGCGGCAGTAAGTGGGTGCCGATGGGCGGGGAAAAACTTCAGCCGCTGATTGCCGTCACTCAGACCAAAGGCGGCAGCGGTATCCTGACCGCAGAGGAAGTGGCGAGCCTGGCTCCAGGGGCAACGAATGAAGGCGAAACTTTTGATGTAGGTGCTGTCAATTTCTGGCGCAAGTTGCAGAACGATTTCCGGGGTGTCAGCGTTAACCCGGAACGGAAAATTGTCGTGCTGAACTGCGGCGTGCAGGGGCGAACGGTTGAGCAGCTCTCAAAAGGTAATGCATTGAATCACTATAACCGGGTGATTGAGGCCGTCACAAAGGTAAAAGCCTGTATCGCGAATCAGTACCCGGCGGCAAGTGTAGGCATCACCGCTATTCTTTATGCCCAGGGAGAGTGGAACTACTGGGTTGATGGCTCAGGTACGCATGACCGGGCGACATTTCTTGAGCTGACAAAAAAACTGCGCACTGATCTGATTTCTGACTGCGCCTACGGTATCTGCGGACAATCGCTGCCTCCTGCCTGGGTGACTTATCAGACCGGTGCAGGCTATACCGTTGATACGCAGGATTTAGCCATCGGCATGGCACAAATCGACATGGCTGATACCGTGCCGGGGTGCTGGATGGCGACGCCGGTCTATCCGGTAACAGACAAAAACGGGCATCTCGACCCTAACGGTTATCGTTGGGCCGGGATGCAATTTGGCAAAGTTCTGCACCGTATTCTCGACAGGGGTATGGACTGGAAACCACTCAAGCCAATTAAAGCTGTCCGGTATTCTGACAAAGAAATTATTGTGAGTTTCCTGACTCCCTCGCCGCCGCTGCAATTTAAAGAAAGCTACGTGGTGAATATTTCCACGCAGTATCCGAATAAGGGATTTCTGGTAAAGGATGCAAACGGCGTGGTGGGTATTGAGTCCGTATCCATTGTGGGACAGTCCGTTGTGTCCGTGCTGTTGAGTTCCGTGCCGGTGGGTGAAGTTTATCTCTGGTACGCGCCGGGTACTACCTATCGGGGAAACGGAAATCTTTGTGACAGCGATTTCACTGTGGCCCCTTACAACTACGAATATCGCGCTGGCAGCGGACAGTATGCATCGGCAAATATCGCCGCACTTGTGAATAAACCTTATCCGTTAAATAACTTTTGTGTGGCATTTCGAATTAAATGTGAGGATATCTGATATGGGACTTCGACAAATTATTAAGGGCATTGACGGTTCGCAGCAGAATATCGGTTATTCCGCAGTCGTTCCTGAAGGGCTACAGTTTATTAACTTCTTTGGCGGTGATGTTGGTCAGGGGCGAAATCTGGCCGACGGCGGTTTACCTGCCCGCGTAATTGGCGAGCCGGTGGTAGGGAGCATGTCTCAGGGGGTGATTTGCACATCCCATGAATCATATATTAAGACCGGCGTTCCTCAGTCGGCAAAAATGACTGTCATGGGGGTGTTTTGCCCGACCAGTGACAGCCGGGCCTATGCGATTTCTAATGCCAGCACCACGCGGCCTATCGGCTTTTCGGTCTATTCGGAGCCTTCAGCTACTGCCGGAGTGCAAAACCTGCGTATTCAGATGGGCGGAAAGCAAAGCAGTGATGGCGCAAACGCCGTTGCAACCGCAGCCATTGCTGCCGCCATTAAAAATAATGTACCGATGGCTTTTGCCGGAACGGTGGACTATTCGAATCTGGATGAGACGAAGGTTGTCATCATGCACCTGAAAGGTGGAGCGAAGAATAACGTCACCACGTCATTCACGCAGGCGGGTTCCGGTTTACCCGGCCTGTTGATTGGCTCTGAAATGGATGCCGTGACCTATGCGGGGGCGCGGGTGCTGGCGATGGCGGTATGGAACCGCGTTTTAACCGATGATGAAATCACCGCGCAGTATCAGCAGATTCAGCGCTACTACCTGGGCGTTCATGGGCTGGACATTTAAGCGGGGGTGAAAATGGGCACGCCAAAATTTATGGCAATCCTGACCGCTGAAGGTGAAAGGAAAATGGCGGAGGCGGCGTTATCAGGTGAGCCTGTAGGCTTCTCCCATATGGGCGTCGGCGATGGCGGCGGGACGCTGCCTCAACCCTACGCCACGCAGACGGGGTTGATTAACGAACTGTACCGCGCACCGCTTAACAGGCTTGTTATCGCTGACAGCGGTGCAAATATTATCCGGGCCGAAATGGTGATGTTTCCCCAGGTTGGCGGATTCTGGCTGCGCGAAGCGGCGCTCTATGACGATGAGGGCGTGTGTCTGGCGGTGGCAAACCTGCCGCCGTCGTATAAACCGCTACTGGCGGAAGGCTCGGGCAGACAGCAGGCGCTAAATCTGTGGATTGCGGTTAACAATACCGCCGATGTGCAGCTGATGACCGACCCGGCCGTTATTGTTGCCTCAGTCGCTGAGGTTGAGCGGGCAAAAAATGAGGCAAAGGATTATGCCGATAATGTTGCAGGGCAGCTCGACACGGATATTCAGCAGGTGATTGCTGATGCGATAACGGCGGCAAAGCGTGATTTCTGGGAAGACGATAACCCCGTCGGCACCACGCGATTTTTTAATCAGAACGTCAACCCGAATGAAAAGTGGCCCTGGTCGCAATGGCTGTACACCGGCGAAAACAAAACGATTCGAGTTGCGAAAGCCGATGGCTCGAACGTCGGGACGACCGGTGGTAGCGATACCGTCACGCTCCAGAAGGCCAACCTGCCCGCCGTTCAGATTGATGTGAGTGGCGAAACCAGCGAACAGGCAGAGGAGAAACTGAAGACCACGCGCGGCGGTGTTCACAATCATGGTGGGGTGGCCGGTAAAGATGACCCCTGGGAAATCGGCGGCGATGTGCGTCAGCTCTTTAACCCTAAAGAGCTGGGCGTGACAGATGATGCCGGAGAGCACGACCATGAAGTCACAGTACCGCCGCATAAACATACGACCACCGGCAAAACCGCCAACCTCGGCGAAGGAAAATCGTTCAGCGTGGTGGAAGCGCACACCCTGCTTATGTGCTGGAGCCGCGTCGCCTGACCCTGTGACGGTCATTCCTGTTGTACCGTCCCTGTTACAGCGGGGATGACTCGTCACCCCTTCCCCCACGATTGAAAATAATGCTCACACTTAACCACGGAGTTAAACGGATGAGCGATTTTCATCACGGCGTCCAGGTTGTCGAGATTAACGACGGCACCCGCGTCATTTCCACCGTATCAACGGCGATTATCGGCATGGTCTGTACGGCCAGCGATGCCGATGCCGCCACCTTCCCACTCAATAAGCCCGTACTGATTACCAGCGTGCAAAGCGCCATTGCGAAAGCGGGTACAAAAGGCACCCTGGCCGCATCCCTCCAGGCAATCGCCGACCAGTCGAAACCGGTCATTGTCGTTGTGCGCGTTGCCGAAGGTACCGGCGACGATGCCGAAGCGCAGACTATCTCTAATATCATCGGCGGCACTGACGAAAGCGGCAATTACACCGGGCTGAAAGCGCTGCTCACAGCGGAGGCTGTCACCGGCGTTAAACCGCGCATCCTTGGCGTGCCGGGTCTCGATTCACTTGAGGTTGCTACCGCGCTCGCGCCGATTTGCCAGAAGCTGCGCGCCTTTGGCTATGTCAGCGCCTGGGATTGCCAGAACATTTCCGAGGCGATGCTCTATCGCGAGAATTTCAGCCAGCGTGAGCTGATGGTTATCTGGCCCGATTTTCTGGCATGGGATACCACGGCGAACGCGACCGAAACCGCCTGGGCGACTGCCCGCGCGCTGGGCCTGCGCGCCAAAATCGACCAGGACACCGGCTGGCATAAAACCCTGTCAAACGTTGGCGTGAATGGCGTCACCGGCATCAGCGCGTCGGTCTTCTGGGATTTGCAGGAATCCGGCACCGATGCCGACCTGCTTAACGAGGCTGGCGTCACCACGCTGATTCGCAAAGACGGGTTTCGATTTTGGGGTAACCGCTGCTGTTCAGATGACCCCCTGTTCCTGTTTGAGAACTACACCCGCACCGCGCAGGTTATCGCTGACACAATGGCCGCTGGTCACATGTGGGCGGTCGACAAGCCGATCACTGCCACGCTGATTAAGGACATCGTTGCGGGTATCAATGCGAAATTCCGCGAGATGAAAACGGCGGGCTATATCGTCGATGCGACCTGCTGGTTTGATGAATCGGCCAACGACGCGGCGACCCTCAAAGCCGGGAAACTGTATATCGATTACGACTATACGCCGGTTCCCCCTCTCGAAAACCTGACGCTACGCCAGCGCATTACCGATAAATACCTGGCGAATCTGGTGTCATCGGTTAACAGCAATTAAGGAGCCCTGACCAATGGCAATGCCGCGCAAGCTCAAATACCTGAACACGTTTTTAGATGGCGTCAGCTATCTCGGCGTTATCGAGTCCGTCACTCTGCCAAAGCTGACCCGTAAGCTGGAAAACTACCGGGGCGGCGGGATGTCAGGCTCGGCCCCGGTCGATTTCGGCCTCGACGATGACGCGCTGGCGATGGAGATTTCCCTCGGCGGCTTCCCTGATGATGCGATCTGGTCGCTTTATGGTGCCGTCGGTACCGGGACGCTACTGCGCTACGCAGGCTCTTACCAGCGGGACGATACCGGCGAAACCGTGGCGGTGGAAGTTGAGACCCGTTTCAAGGTGAAGGAAGTCGATAACGGCGAGAGCAAACAGGGCGAGGATACCAGCAGCAAATTATCGCTGGTCTGCTCGTACTACAAGCTGACCATGAACGGTAAAGAGCTGGTAGAAATCGACGTCCTCAACATGATTGAGAAGGTGAACGGCGTCGACCGACTCGACCAGCACCGCCGCAATATCGGCCTGTAATTTTACCCCGGCCAGCACGCCTGGCCGGTTAACCCCGAATCCGTAAACAGCGAGAAAATCATGAGCAAAGAAAACATCGTCACCCTGGAAAACCCCATCAAACGCGGCGAGCAGGTCATCGAAAAAATCACCCTGATGAAGCCCAACGCCGGAACCCTGCGCGGTGTCAGCCTGGCCGACGTTGCGCGCTCTGAAGTCGACGCCCTGATTAAAGTGCTGCCGCGTATGACCAGCCCATCACTCACCGAGTCGGATGTCGTCATGATGGATTTACCCGATTTGATGGCGCTGGCAACAAAGGTGATCGGTTTTTTGTCGCCGAATTTGGCGGATTAAATTTCCCGAAAGACCTGTCGGTCGATGACCTGATGGCGGATATCGCGGTGATTTTTCACTGGCCGCCATCAGAGTTATATCCCATGAGCCTGACCGAGCTCACCACCTGGCGCGAAAAGGCGCTACAGCGAAGCGGAAACACGAATGAGTAACGACGTTAAATTGCAGGTATTACTCAAGGCTGTTGACCAGGCGACCCGCCCGTTTAAATCCATCCAGACAGCGAGCAAAACGCTGTCTGGAGATATCCGGGACACTCAAAAATCACTGCGTGAGCTGAATGGCCAGGCGTCCCGTATTGACGGGTTTCGCAAGGCCAGCGCGCAACTTGCCGTTACCGGTCAGGAGCTGAAGAAAGCGAAACAGGAAGCCGCCGCGCTGGCGATCCAGTTTAGAAATACCGAACAGCCGACGCGCGCGCAGGCGCAGGCAATGGATGCCGCACGTAAAAGCGCCGCCGCACTCCAGCTCAAACACAATAGCTTGCGGCAGGCCGTACAACGCCAGCGGCAGGAACTCAGCCAGGCGGGAATTAATACCCGCACCCTGGCGGCAGACGAGCGCCGGTTAAAAACCAGCATCAGCGAAACAACGGCGCAGCTCAATCGCCAGCGTGAAGCACTGGCGCGGGTCAGCGCACAACAGGCAAAGCTCAACGCGGTTAAGCAGCGATATCAGGCCGGTAAAGAGCTAGCCGGAAACGCGGCGGCAATGGGGGCCGCTGGTGTTGGTATGGCAACGACCGGAACGCTGGCCGGTGTGGCGCTTATGAAGCCGGGATATGATTTTGCTCAAAAAAACTCCGAGTTACAGGCCGTGCTCGGCGTGGCGAAAGAATCAGCCGAAATGATGGCACTGCGAAAGCAGGCCCGACAGCTCGGCGACAATACCGCCGCCTCTGCTGATGATGCGGCAGGCGCTCAAATTATCATTGCGAAAGCGGGCGGAGATGCGGCAGCAATCCAGGCGGCGACCCCCGTCACGCTTAATATGGCGCTCGCTAACCGTCGGACGATGGAAGAGAACGCCGGCTTGCTGATGGGGATGAAATCAGCGTTCCAGCTAACTAATGATCAGGTCTCTCACATCGGTGATGTCCTGTCGATGACAATGAATAAAACCGCCGCAGATTTTGACGGGCTTAGTGATGCGCTGACATATGCTGCGCCGGTGGCTAAAAATGCCGGTGTCAGTATTGAGGAAGCCGCTGCAATGGTTGGCGCCCTACATGATGCGAAAATTACGGGGTCAATGGCTGGTACGGGTAGCCGCGCTATTTTAAGTCGATTACAGGCACCGACCGGGCAAGCCTACGTGGCGATTAAAGAGCTTGGGGTTAAAACGGCAGACAGTAAAGGGAATACCCGCCCGATATTTACCATCCTGAAGGAAATGCAGGCCAGTTTTGAAAAAAATAAGCTGGGTACCGGTCAGCGCGCTGAATACATGAAAACGATCTTCGGTGAAGAGGCCAGCTCTGCCGCCGCTGTTTTGATGAACGCGGCTCAATCAGGAAAGCTGGACAAGCTCACTGCTGCATTTAAAGCCTCTGACGGTAAGACGGAGGAACTAGTTAAGGTTATGCAGGACAACCTCGGCGGCGACTTTAAAGAGTTTCAGTCGGCATATGAGGCTGTAGGTACTGACCTTTTTGACCAGCAGGAGTCCTCCTTACGAAAACTGGTGCAAACAGCTACCGGCTACGTGCTCAAACTTGATAAATGGATCCAGCAAAATAAAGAGCTCGCGCAGACGCTGGGGGTGATTACCGCTGTGGCGATCGGGGTCGTGGGGATGATTGGGGCTATTGGGCTGATTGCCTGGCCGGTAATAACCGGTGTAAATGCCATCATCGCCGCTGCGACGGCGCTCGGTACCGTATTTACTACGGTGGCCGGTGGCGTCGTTACTGCAATTGGCGCGATCTCTTGGCCGGTTGTTGCTGTCGTGGCCGCAATAGTGGCCGGGGCATTGCTCATCCGTAAATATTGGGAACCCATCAGCGCGTTTTTTGGCGGCGTGATGGAAGGATTGCGCACGGTCTTTGCGCCAGTAGCAGAACTATTTGCACCGCTTAAACCGATGTTTGACTGGCTGGGCGGAAAACTGAAAGCCGCATGGGACTGGTTTAACAACCTGATCGCGCCGGTCAAATCATCGCAGGAAACCTTGAACAGTTTTCGAGATGCCGGTGTGTTGTTTGGTCAGCGCCTGGCTGACGCTCTTACGTTACCGCTTACAGCATTCAATAAGCTGCGCAGCGGTATCGATTGGGTGCTTGAAAAGCTCGGCATAATCAACAAAGAGTCCAGCACGCTTGACCAGACTGCTGCAAAAGCAAATGCAGCCACGCAGGGTAACTCTTATATCCCGGCTACTAGTACTTATAGCGGCTATCAGGCATATCAACCCGTCACTGCACCCGCCGGACGTTCTTACATCGACCAGAGTAAAAGCGAGTATCACATTTCCGTTGATGGTGGCGGTAACGGCACTCAGCTCGATCGCCAGCTACAAGATGCGCTCGAAAAATTTGAGCGTGAAAAACGCGCCCGCCAGCGTGCCAGCATGAACCACGACGGATAGGAGGTGACGAAAAATGATGCTCGCACTCGGTATGTTTGTTTTTATGCGCCAGACGTTGCCACACCAGACGATGCAACGCGATGCCGAATATCGGTGGCCGTCAAACTCCCGCGTAGGTAAGCGGGATTCTTTCCAGTATCTGGGGCCGGGTGAGGAAAAAATTACCTTGGCCGGGACGCTTTACCCTGAGTTGACCGGCGGAAAGCTGACGATGACGGCTATTCGTCTGATGGCTGACCAGGGGCGAGCCTGGCCGTTACTGGATGGTACTGGCACGATTTACGGTATGTACGTCATCAATAATATCAGCGAGACAGGAAGCCTGTTTTTTGCGGACGGCACGGCGCGTAAAATTGATTTTACGCTGACACTCACCCGGGTGGATGAATCCCTTGCGGCGCTGTATGGCGATATCGGCGAACAGGCAAAATCACTGATTGGCAAGGCGGGAAATATGGCCTCGTCAGTGGCTGGCATGGTGGGGATTAGCTGATGCTGGATATGCTTAATCTTAATGCGGGTGGCGTACTGACGCCCGATTTTATGCTGATGCTCGACAGCAAAGATATTACCGGCAACATCAGCAACCGGTTGATGAGCCTGACCATGACAGACAATCGCGGATTCGAGGCCGACCAACTCGATATCGAACTTGATGATGCTGACGGGCTGGTCGAGCTGCCGTTACGCGGTGCCGTACTGACGCTTTACCTCGGGTGGAAAGGCTTTGCGTTGATTGGTAAGGGAAGTTTTACCGTCGATGAGGTTGAACATCATGGCGCGCCAGATACGGTGACAATCCGCGCCCGTAGCGCCGATTTTCGGGGGACGCTTAACTCACGTCGGGAAGAGTCCTGGCATGACAAGACGCTCGGCGAGATCGTGGCAGCGATAGCGACACGTAACAAACTGACATCGAGCGTTATACCTGAGCTGGCCGGAATAAAAATTCCGCATATCGACCAGTCACAGGAATCGGATGCCAAATTTTTGACACGGCTCGCCGAGCGAAACGGCGGTGAGGTTTCGGTAAAAGCTGGAAAGTTACTTTTCCTCAAAGCCGGTCGTGGGGTTACAGCCAGCGGAAAAGCCATTCCGCAGGTCACGATCACCCGCAGCGATGGCGACCGCCATCAGTTTTCTATTGCTGACCGTGGGGCATATACCGGCGTTACGGCAAAGTGGTTGCACACCAAAGACCCGAAGCCACAAAAACAAAAGGTTACGTTAAAACGCAAACCAAAAGAGCAGCATTTACGCGCGCTACAGCACCCCAAAGCCAAACCGGTAACGAAGAAAAAAACGGTGAAGACGCCGGAAGCCAGGGAGGGTGAATACATGGTCGGCGAGGATGACAACGTGTTTGCCCTGACGACAATATTTTCAACCAAAGCCCAGGCCATGCGAGCCGCCCAGGCCAAATGGGACAAACTGCAACGTGGTGTTGCTGAGTTTTCTATCAGGCTGGCGACGGGGCGCGCAGACCTTTACCCTGAGACGCCGGTACAGGTTGCAGGCTTTAAGCGCGTCATAGACGAGCAATCGTGGACAATTACTAAGGTAATGCACTCTTTGAGTAACGGCGGATTCACGACGAGATTAGAGCTTGAGGTGAGGCTGTCGGATGTTGAGTATGAGGCAGTTGCAGATTAAAAAAACAACCCGTATAGAGTCGGGTTGTTAAATTTTATTTTGATGTGTAGGTGCGCGTATTTCCGTACATCAGGCTTTTGGCTTGGTCATCCATTAGTTCGCCCATTTTTTTACATGTAGTCAAAGGGTGTTCAAATGTATAACCAAGTGCGGAAAACTTATTAACGACGTGTATCTCTGCCGTTGTTTTGAGGAAAGATGTAGGGGCATCTTTAAGCCAGATAGGAGTGCAAACTCCGGATGATATCAAGGCTTCATATGCTTCCGATGAAACTTTATTGGCTGGTAACGTGATCTTAATGCTATTTGATGTTTGGACAATCTCAGCAGGTTGCCACGGCTTTAAACTTTTATTTAATGTTTGCATATCAATGCTTTGAGCGAATGCATTGTAGGAAAAAACTATGGAGGAGCATAAAAGAGTTGTTTTGATGAGTTTCATGAGGCGTCCTTATCTATGAGTTATGAATACCTATTTCACGTTAAGTGAATTTTGTGTATGATTTATTCACTTAAGGTTGTTGTTTGGGGGAGCTATGTTCCATTGTCCAAAGTGTCAGCATGCGGCACATGCACGTACCAGTCGTTATCTAAGTGAAAATACTAAAGAACGTTACCACCAATGCACAAACATCAATTGCAGTTGCACATTTGTGACAATGGAATCTGTTGAGCGATTTATTGTAACTCCAGGGGTGATTATACCCGCACCTCCACACCCCTCAACAGGAGGGCAAAGAACATTGTGGCTGTAGATATGACCCGCTTAGTGCGGGTTTTTTTATAGATGAAAAAGGTCGAGCAGGTTCTATACAAAACCATTATCACAAAAACAACGCGACACTTTTGCGACACGATGATAACACTAAACAAAAAAGCCACTCGTTAGAGTGGCTTAATTATATGATTTCAAAGCTAAAATTTGGTGGCCCCTGCTGGGTTTGAACCAGCGACCAAGCGATTATGAGTCGCCTGCTCTAACCACTGAGCTAAGGGGCCTGAGGCGCAGGATTATAATGGAACTGCGCGCAGCGATCCAGCGTTTACCATTTGTATGTCTATTTTCCAGGCAAACTACGACAGCCCGGAACTGGTTGAATTACAGACAGTTTGAGCACGACGATAGAACGATCCCCCATGGCTGACCTGCGCAATGTGCTTCCATAAATCTTCCTGACCTTCATTTTTCTGCAATATTTTCCCGTTAAAAATCGGGCTGCACTATTCGGCTGGGTGGAAAACGTTGCGCATCTGCCGGGCTTTGGTGCGATAGAAAAAGTTGAATTTTTAACCTGTTTTATCCCCTTGATTTTGTTTGTAATTCCATTGGTTATTCGTGATGAATATCAAGATTAATTAATGAGTTAGTCCTGCTGCCTTGATTTATCTACACGCGTAGATAGAATGCGTGTTGTGTGAAAATTCACGGCGTGGGAAATCCGGCGGCCACGTGAAGGTCAATTTTGTTTCGCGTTACTTATATGACTGGTCGCTTTTGAACCGGCGAGCGCGGAACGAAAAACATGTTCCAACACCAGGGAACCCGTTACCGATCTTTGCTACAGGGCTTTATGTTTCT
This sequence comes from Erwinia sp. INIA01, assembly GCF_025947915.1. Taxonomy (NCBI): domain Bacteria; kingdom Pseudomonadati; phylum Pseudomonadota; class Gammaproteobacteria; order Enterobacterales; family Erwiniaceae; genus Erwinia; species Erwinia sp. INIA01. The sequence goes on along the minus strand of NZ_JAPDNC010000007.1, from coordinate 275,501 downwards.
CTCCCCCGACCGTGTTTTTTCCTCATGCAGGAAGCTCACGGCAGGGGCCTTAAATGGATTTTCAAATCAGGATTTGTCTATGTCTCAACCTAATAGCGTTGCCAAACCCGACACGGTGCCACCTACCGCAGCGGCCGATGAACGTTTAACCACCGAAGAAGGGCGTAAGGATTTTTGGCGTGCGACCCTGTCTTGCTGGCTGGGTACAGCCATGGAGTACGCTGACTTTGCGCTGTACGGGTTGGCCGCCGGTATTATTTTCGGCGATGTCTTTTTCCCCGAAGCCAGTCCTGCGATGGCGCTGCTCTCCAGCTTCGCCACCTGGTCGGTTGGCTTTATTGCCCGCCCCATCGGCGCACTGTTCTTCGGCTGGCTGGGCGATCGCCGTGGCCGAAAAATCGTCATGGTCTCCACCATTATTCTGATGGGCGTTTCAACGACGCTAATCGGCCTGATCCCTTCTTATGCATCCATCGGACTGTGGGCACCCGCCTGTCTGGTGATCCTGCGCTTTACTCAGGGGTTCGGAGCCGGGGCGGAGCTTTCCGGCGGTACGGTGATGCTCGGTGAATATGCCCCGGCGCAGCGGCGTGGGCTGGTATCCTCAATTATTGCGCTCGGTTCCAACAGCGGCACGCTGGTCGCGTCGCTGGTGTGGCTGGCGGTGGTGCAGATGGATCAGCAGTCGCTACAGGAGTGGGGCTGGCGTATTCCTTTCCTGTGTAGTTCGCTGATTGCACTGGTGGCGCTGTGGATACGCCGCCATTTACGCGAAACGCCGGTGTTCGAACGTCAGAAACAGGCGCTACAGCAGCAGCGCTCGCAGGTGAAAAGCACATCGGCAGCCACCGACCGTCGTGGATTCTGGCAGCGCAGCCGTGCTTTTCTGGTGATGGTCGGCCTGCGAATTGGTGAAAACGGTCCCTCGTATCTGGCTCAGGGGTTTATCATCGGCTATGTGGTGAAGGTGCTGGCCGTAGATAAATCCGTGGCGACGACCGCCGTGTTTATTGCCTCGCTGCTTGGCTTCCTGATTATTCCACTGGCGGGCTGGCTGTCGGACCGCTTTGGCCGCCGGATTACCTATCGCTGCTTCTGCCTGCTACTGATCCTCTATGCCTTCCCGGCCTTTATGCTGCTGGATTCCCGCGAGCCTGCCGTGGTGATTGCCACTATCGTCACCGGAATGGGGCTGGCATCGCTGGGGATTTTTGGCGTACAGGCGGCGTGGGGAGTAGAGTTGTTCGGCGTGACGCATCGCTACACGAAAATGGCCACGGCGAAAGAGCTGGGATCGATTCTCTCCGGCGGTACGGCACCGCTGGTGGCTGCGGCGCTGCTCTCCTGGACCGGGCACTGGTGGCCGATTGCTACCTACTTCGCGGCGATGGCGGCGATTGGGCTGATGACAACGTTTGTTGCACCGGAAACGCGCGGGCGCGATCTTAACGATCCCGACGACGCAATTTAACGACAAAATAAGGATAGCGGCTGAATGGCAGTAAATAATCTGACGAAGTCGGCGGCCGCAATGCAAAACCCTCATCGAGCCACGCGTGCCGATGTTGCCAGAGAAGCCGGAACCTCAGTAGCGGTGGTCAGCTATGTGATCAATAACGGCCCGCGTCCGGTGGCGGCGACCACGCGCGAACGCGTTTTGGCGGCGATCAAGAAAACCGGCTATCGCCCCAATAATGTGGCGCGGGCGTTGGCCTCCGGCACCACCAAAACCTGGGGCCTGATCGTACCGAATATTGATAACGCCTTTATCGCTTCGCTGGCCCATGCGCTTCAGCAGGAGGCGCTGGCCAACGATATGGTGATGCTGTTAGGCGATTCGGGTGACAGCCGCAGGCGCGAGCTGCAGCTGATTAATAATATGCTCAGCCAGCAAGTCAGCGGGCTGTTTTATATCAGCGTGGATCGCCACCCTTATACCGATTTACTGCGGACCAGCGGCACGCCATTTGTGATGCTGGACAGTGTCGATCCGGCACTGCAGGTCAGCGTACTGCGGGTGGATGAGCGGGAGGCTTCCCGTCAGGTGACTGCTCACCTGTTAAGCCATGGCTACGACGAGGCGGGGATTATCTGCGGTCCGCTGGAGATGCTGAATACGCAGGAGCGCCTGCTCGGCTGGCGGGAGGCGCTGGCAGAGCACGGCGTGCAGGAGAATCCGCAGTGGATTTTTAGCACGCCCTACACCCGCGAAGGTGGCTATCTGGCGGCGAAAAAAATGTTACAGGGGGCGACGGTACCGCGTGCGCTGTTTGCTACCAACGAAGCGCAGGCAATTGGCTGTATCCGCGCGCTGAGCGAGCAGGGGCTGAAGGTACCGGAGGATGTGGCGCTGGTCTGTTTCAACGGCACGCAGCAGTCGGCCTATCACGTGCCTTCGCTGACCACCGTTCGGCAGCCGGTGGCCGAGATAGCCAAAGCGGCGATCGTCATGCTGGCAGAATGGAACGGTAAAGCCATGCTGCGCGAGTTTTCCCACCGGCTGGAGATTGGTGAATCCTGTGGCTGTCAGGCAGCCCCTTATTCCGATAGCGAGTTATGAAGAGATTAATTATTGACTGCGATCCCGGCAACGGGATTGCCGGAGCCAATGTAGACGACGGGCTGGCGATAGCACTGGCGCTGGCGGCTCCGTCGCTTTCACTGGAGCTGATCACAACGGTGGCGGGAAATACCCCCAGCGAGGTGGGATACAGCGTGGCGAAAGATTTGATGCAGCGTACCGGCAGGCCGGTGCCGGTGGTGAAAGGGGCCGACATGGCGCTGTATGAACCTGCCGGGCCGTGGCGCGAAGTGCTGGATCGTCGGGTGCACAGTAATCAACTGGGACATCTGTGGCAGGGGGTACGTCAGCCCGCCAGCTTTGAACCCACGCAGCAGGAAGCGGCGGATGCGATCGGCCAGCTGATTTGCGACAACCCGGGTGAAATTACCCTGGTGGCGATCGGTCCGTTGACCAACGTTGCGCTTGCACTCCAGCGCTATCCACAGATGGCGCAGGCGGTACAGGAGATTGCCATTATGGGCGGGGTGTTCGCGCTGGATGATTTTATTAAGGACACCAACTTCGGTATCGATCCAGAGGCGGCGCATCAGGTGCTGACCAGCGGCGCGAATATCACTCTGGTGCCGATGGACGTCACCAGCAAAACGATGATGACCCACGGCGATCTGGATCGTATTGCCCAGCTACCCGGGCCACTGGCCGAATTTGTCAGTGAAACACTGCGACCGTGGATTGATTACTCCATGCAGACCCGTCGCCTGCCTGGCTGCTGGATACACGATGCGCTGGTGGTCGCGTGGCTGATTAATCAGGATGTTGCCCGTGCGGCGGATTACTACGTCGATGTTGAACTCCGGCCGGGCATGACGCGCGGTAAATCCTGGCGCTACCGCCCGCCGCTGCGGCTGGATGTCGGGATTGACCAGCCCGAGGGGGGACTGATCCACGTGTTGCAGTCCGTGGATAACGATCTGCTGTTAGCGATGCTGGAGAAGTATCTGGCGATGACCCAACCTGTAATTCCCTGAATCGATGAAAGCGTGAGGCTGATGCAGCATGGTCTTTCGATTGCACAAGATCGAGGCCGATGCATCAGTATCCTCTGACTTTTATCGTGCAGGCCGGTACGCGCTATTTCCCTCCTTTGCCGGGAGCCTGGTGAATATGCACCGGTTTCCTCACTCGTTCAAAAGCGGCCTGGCACTACCTGATCTCGGCGCGGTTTTGGCCCTTACTCGATGATTACCTGCCTAATAATTACTCTTGCAACAAACTGAAACTTCCGCTTACACCCTGATGATAAGCCTGACAAAAGGGTTCCCTTGGGCTTGTTGTTCACATGCTATAAACAAATAAATAACAAATATCCCCTACAGGACATCCCCATGCTTAACTGGACTTCTACCCAGCGCAATGTGGCGTTCGCCAGCTTTGCCAGCTGGACGCTGGATGCGTTCGACTTCTTTATTCTGGTCTTTGTGCTGAGCGATATTGCCGCCAATTTCCACACCGAAATTTCCGATGTCTCGCTGGCAATCATGCTGACGCTGGCGGTCCGGCCGATTGGCGCGCTGCTGTTTGGCCGTCTGGCGGAAAAGTACGGGCGACGCCCGATCCTGATGACCAACATCATCATCTTCTCGCTGTTTGAGCTGCTTTCCGCCTGGTCACCGACGCTGGAGTGGTTCCTGATCTTCCGTGTGATCTACGGCATTGCGATGGGTGGCGTGTGGGGCGTGGCCTCTTCGCTGGCGATGGAAACCATTCCCGATCGCTCGCGCGGACTGATGTCCGGCGTGTTTCAGGCGGGCTATCCCTGCGGCTATCTGCTGGCGTCAATTATCTTCGGCCTGTGCTACAGCATGGTGGGATGGCGCGGGATGTTCCTGATTGGCGTGTTGCCGATCCTGCTGCTGCCGTTTATCTATTTCAAAGTACCGGAGTCGCCGGTATGGCTGGCCGCCCGTGAACGTAAGGAGAGCGCGGCGCTGATGCCGGTGCTGCGCAGCCACTGGAAGCTGTGTATCTATCTGGTGCTGCTGATGGCCTGCTTTAATTTCTTCAGCCACGGGACCCAGGATCTCTATCCTACCTTCCTGAAAGTGCAGCACGGCTTCGATCCGCACATCGTCAGCATCATCGCCATCTGCTATAACATTGCGGCAATGCTGGGCGGCATATTCTTCGGTTCGCTGTCGGAGAAAATCGGCCGCAAGAAGGCGATGATGATTGCGGCTTTCCTTGCGCTACCGGTGCTGCCGCTGTGGGCGTTTTCCAGCGGTTCGTGGATGATTGGCTGCGGGGCATTTCTGATGCAGTTTATGGTGCAGGGCGCGTGGGGCGTGGTGCCGACTTACTTGACCGAACTGGTTCCGGCCAATGCACGTGCGGTACTGCCGGGGTTTGTCTATCAGCTGGGGAATCTGATTGCGTCGGTGAATGCCACGCTGCAGTCAAAAATTGCCGAAGCGCACGGCAATAACTACGGGTTGGCGATGGCGATCGTTGCGGGAACGGTGGCCGTGCTGATCTGCCTGATTGTTGCCTTTGGGCGTGAAACCCAGGGCGTTAAAATTTCAGGTAGTGGGGTCCGGGGGCAGGGCGCAGCGGAAAATCGGTGAAGGGACGACAGCCCGGGCCGTCGTCGGTAAGTCATTCAGGCGGCTGGCAGACGTCGACCCATTCGGCGTCGGTCAGGGTGGCCATATACTCCGGTGCAATGCGCACCGCGCTGTGTATAGCGCCCGCCGCGGGCAGCACTTCCTGATAGTCACGTAGCGACACATCGCAGTAAACGGTGAGCGGGTTTTCCAGACCGAACGGGCAAACGCCGCCAACCGGATGGCCGGTCCAGCTCACCACTTCTTCGCCATTGAGCATGCGGGCTTTCGCCCCCAGGGCCTGCTTCAGCTTGCGGTTATCCAGCCGCGCATCGCCACGTGTGACGACCAGCACCACGCGATCTTTCACTTTCAGCGACAGCGTTTTGGCAATCTGCCCCGGTTCAACCTTGTGGGCACGCGCGGCCAGATCGACGGTGGCGGTGCTCTCTTCCAGTTCGATAATGGCGATTTCGGGCGCGCGCTCGGCAAAAAACTGCCGTACGGATTCCAGACTCATGTTAATTCTCCTTTATTTTCCGCCGGTAAAGACATTCTGGGGATCGGCGGCCTGTGGCTGGGTACTGTTCATCAGGTCCTGCCAGGACAGCAGCATATTGCGCCCCTGGTTCTTGGCCAGATACAGCGCGCGGTCAGCATTGGTCAGTGCGGTGTTAAAATCGTCGCCCTCCAGCGGGGCGATACCGGCGCTGAGGGTGACGTGGGTCGATACCTTGTCGTTAAAGCGGTGGGATATCTCCAGATTAACCACGTACTGACGAATGCGCTCCGCCAGCTGCATGGCGATAGTTTCATTGACATTAGTCAGCAGCACCAGAAACTCTTCGCCGCCAAAGCGGGTAACGACATCCCGCGAGCGCACCGCGTCACGAATGGCAGTAGAAACGCGTATTAACGCCTGATCGCCCATAGTGTGGTCGTAGTTGTCGTTGTAGGCCTTGAAATTGTCGATATCCAGCAGCAGGACAAAGTGGCTGCCCGAGTGTTTTTCAAGAATGCTTTGCAGGCGGTTATGCAGGCCCCGGCGGTTATATAAGCCGGTGAGCGGGTCCAGCATACTGAGATCGCTGTAGGACTCTTTTTCGGCATAAAGCTGGCTGAGCAGACGACGGGTGAAATTATCCAGCCGCCGCAGCATCAGATGATGAAGGGTGAAGCCGACCAGCGGCAGCGTAACGGTGAACAGCATTAACAGCGTATTGCGGCCGGCATCCAGGATCAGTACGGTTGCCGCGGTCGGTAGGGCGTGCAGGCAAAATGCCAGCAGATGATCCCCCAGTGCAATGGCGCTAATAAAGAAGACGCTGACCAGGGCAACCAACAGGTAATTATCGGCGATATAGAACTGATAATGATAGCGGGAGAATATATGCCACGCCCAAAGTAGGCCGGTAAATAAAGCCACACTATTCAGACGCTGTATTTGCGCCGCCGGATTTATTAGCAATCTTGCTAGCAATGCCACGCTGAATATCGCAATAAGTAACGTGGGGGCGCAGGCCGTGAGTGGCGTATGGCTGGTGGCGCGAAGCGACAAAAATAAAGCGGTAACAATATTTAAAAAAAGAAATAGCATCAACGACAGGCGACGCTTGCTGTTAAGCAATTCATCATAGATTTTAGTTTGCATTTTATATACTCGTGACTGCCCTGGAATATCAAAGCATGGCTCGCTGCAGACGACAGATGCTTATCAACTGGAATAGTTTAGAGCTGTTATTATTTGATTTTTCTGAATTGTGATCCGAGTCAATCTAACATTTATCAATCAGGCTGTCATCCGCCAGAATAAAGTTTCAACAATGTTGCTGCAAAGTGATAAAAAGTGTCATATGATATTGGTAATCATTATCATTTGAAATTGTGTGGACACAGCTATGGTAGCCGCAATGATCACTGCGTGTGGACTATGGGGGGTAAGCTGGATGATGGGTAAAAGACTCGATAGCGGTTGGGGCGTTCTGCTGCCCTGCACGGTTATGCCGCTGATGGCGATGATGGAACTGTCGTTCACCGAATGGCGGATGCTGATGGTCGTGGCGTTTCTGGCAACCGTGGTGATGCTGTTTCACAAGCGTCTGCGCCACTATATGCTGCTGCCGTCGTGTATTGCGCTGGTGGGCGGGCTTGCGGCGATTACCGTTAATTTCAGTACGCAATAAGCGGATAATCAGCACCATCAGGGACGATGGATATATCACTGCAAAGATTAAGTATTGCTGAGAATAAATGAATAAAACCGGGAGTGAATAAGAGGCTTCTGGGAATAACTGCTGGGATTTTTCAGAGAGAGGCAATCAACATGGTGCGAAGAGAGGGACTTGAACCCTCACGTCCGTAAGAACACTAACACCTGAAGCTAGCGCGTCTACCAATTCCGCCACCTTCGCGTCCTGTCGATTTTTCTTATTCACATCACCGCATTTGGTGCGAAGAGAGGGACTTGAACCCTCACGTCCGTAAGAACACTAACACCTGAAGCTAGCGCGTCTACCAATTCCGCCACCTTCGCGCAGATGCTGCGTAATATGAATAACATGGTTTTTGGTGCGAAGAGAGGGACTTGAACCCTCACGTCCGTTAAGACACTAACACCTGAAGCTAGCGCGTCTACCAATTCCGCCACCTTCGCATACCCGCAAGACAACAACGTTGTATCGCAACCACGGAGGCGCATTCTAGAGATTTTACCAGGTACGTCAACAGTTATTTTTTATTGCTGGATCAATCGCATGAAAAAACAGCGAATGAGAGGTTTTTGGCGGTTTTAAGGTGCTTTCAGGGGACCCTACGGCCCCCTGGTGGCTATTAACGTGATGCTTTCGGCGCGCGGCCTTTAACGGCGCGATATACCTTGAAGCGGCCGTTCTGCAACAGCACTTCATGGCTGCCGAAGGTTTCATCCAGCACCTGCGGATACGGCAGGAAGGCGTTAGCCACAATGCGCAGCTCGCCGCCGGTGTTCAGATGAGTGACCGCACCGCGGATCAGCGTCTGTGCCGCATCCAGGCTGGTCTGCATGCCGTCGTGGAACGGTGGATTGGAAATAATCAGATCGAAGCGCCCGCTAATGCCGGAATAAACGTTACCGGCAACCACGGTGCCTTCCAGGCCGTTGGCGGCCAGCGTGGCTTCACTGGCAGCCACGGCGCTGGCGCTGGCATCGGTCAGCGTCAGTCGAACTTTAGGAGAGTGGCTGGCCAGCATGGCGGACAGCACGCCTGCGCCGCAGCCTACATCCAGCACTTTGCCTTTGGTGTGTGGCGTCAGCGTGGAGAGTAGCAGCTGGCTACCGACATCCAGTCCATCGCGGCTGAATACGCCCGGCAGGGTTTTGATGGTCAGATCGCCCAGTGCATAATCTTCCCAGTAACCGTCGGCATCAAACGTTGGCTGCTGCTCCAGGCGGCCGTGGTATAAACCACAGCGGCGAGCGCTGTCGATTTTTTCCAGTTTGGTCCAGTTTTCCAGCATCGGTTCCGCGCTGCGCACGCCGCTGCGGTTTTCACCAATCACAAAGATGTCGCTGCCAACCGGCAGCAGGGCCAGCAGGTTTTGCAGCTGGAACTGGGCTTCCGGCTTGTTTTTCGGCCAGTAGTACACCAGGGTGTCGCAGCCCTCGGCGATCTCTGCCGTAGCCACCAGACCGAAAAGAACGTTTTCACCCATCGCACGGTTCAGGATCTGCCAGTGATGATATTGCTGGGTATGCGCCCGGCTCTGTGCGGTTTCCAGCTGTGCGGGCAGGTCATCCTGCAGATCGCCAGCAAACAGCACGCGGCGTTGGGAAAATTCATCACTGTGGCGCAGTATCACTTCACTGGCCGGGGTAAATGCGGACATCGGTCACTCCTTAAAAATCAGAGCGGCGATTATAGTTGTTTGTTGGCGCAGTTTCGAAGGCTTTGTTACCCTATGCCGGTTACACGGGCAGCCAGACAGGAAAAATGATGTCTTCCAGACGCGACTGGTTATTACAGCAAATGGGTATTACGCAGTATACGCTGCGGCGTCCGCGTGCCCTGCAGGGAGAGATTGCGGTGACCTTACCCGCAGAAACCCGGCTGGTAATTATTGCCGAGGTGCTACCCGCTATGCAGGACCCGCTGGTCGCGGATGTGCTGCGTGCGCTGGAACTGCGCGAACCGCAGGTGCAGATGCTTACGCCTGAACAGCTGGCGATGCTGCCGGATGACACCCGCTGCCATAGCTGGTGCTTAGGATTAGATGCTCCGGGCACGCTTGCCGGAACCCACCTTGTTTCGCCGGTGCTGGCGGAGCTTTATCACAATGCCGGTGCCAAACGGGCGCTATGGCAGCAGATTTGCCAACATGAATCAGATTTCTTTACTCACCACGCACGATCTTGATGCCGCGTTTGCTATTGAGCAGCGCAGTCACGCTTTTCCCTGGTCGGAAAAAACCTTTGCCAGCAATCAGGGCGAACGCTATCTGAACTTCCGTCTGGAAGTGGATGGCGTACTGGCCGCGTTCGCTATCACGCAGGTGGTGCTGGACGAAGCCACGCTGTTTAATCTGGCCGTCGATCCGGCATTCCAGCGCCGTGGCCTTGGCCGTGAGCTGTTGCAGCACCTGATCGCCGAGCTGGAGCAGCGCGGTATTCTGACCCTCTGGCTGGAGGTTCGCGCCTCTAACCGGCCGGCTATCGCGCTGTACGAGCAGCTGGATTTCAATGAGGTGTCGATCCGACGCAACTACTACCCGACCGCAGACGGCAAAGAAGATGCCGTGATTATGGCCTTAACGATTTAACCGGGAATGACCGATGCTTACCCAATGGGACTGGATTTTATTTGACGCTGACGACACGCTGTTTCACTTCGATGCTTTTGCCGGATTACAGCGGCTTTTTGAGCGATACGACGTGCAGTTCAGCCATGCTGATTTCGATGATTATCAGGCGATTAACAAGCCGTTGTGGGTGGATTATCAGAATGGCGTCATTAGCGCCCTGCAGTTGCAGCATCAGCGTTTCCAGGGCTGGGCGGATCGTTTGCAGGTGACGCCGCACGATCTGAATAGCGGTTTTCTGACCGCCATGGCTGAGATTTGCCTGCCGCTGGAGGGGGCAACGGATCTGCTTAATGCGCTGAAGGGCCGGGTGAAAATGGGCATCATCACCAACGGTTTTACCGCGCTTCAGCAGGCGCGGCTGGAGCGCACCGGCTTCCTCGGCTATTTCGATCTGCTGGTGATTTCCGAGCAAGTGGGCCACGCTAAGCCGCACCCGGCGATTTTTGATTATGCGCTGTCGCAGATGGGTAATCCGCCGCGCGATCGGGTGATGATGGTGGGGGATAATCCGGATTCGGATATTCTCGGCGGGATCAATGCCGGGATGGCGACCTGCTGGCTGAATGCTGACGGGCGCGCTCAGCCGGAGGGGATTCATCCGATGTGGCAGGTGGCGTCGTTGCGTGAGTTGCAGGATAAGTTATTGAGTTAAGGTTGGATTAAGACGCTTCAATTTCACCGCCTGGCGAATCGCGGGTAGATTAACGCGCTGCATGTTCTGCGCCTGGCGTATCGGGGCTGGCCGGAACGCAGACCCGCTGTCACATCCCTGTCCGCTCGGCCTCGCACCTCCCTGTGCTCGGACGGTCCGCTTATCCGGATACCCCCGATTGCCTGCATGCTTTGGTGTTGCTGCTGGAGGAACTGATTTCTTCTGGCCGCAACGCAATGATTTGAAAGGGGAACCGTTACGGGACAGGTTAGCCGGGTGTCTGCCGCAAGGATGCGGCAGCCAAGCCCCCAGGGAGGGGTTTACGGCGACCCGGCGATCTGCCCGTAACGGTAGCCCCATTCGCAGATCCCACCGCGACCTGCCCCGAAACGGTCACCCCGTTCACGGATCTCACCGCAACTTATAGCCCCAGCTTCGCAAAATCCGACGCATCATGGCGCTCGGCCAGCTGCTGATCCTCCGGACCCCAGGTACGATTCACAATCCGACCGCGCTTCACCGCCGGACGCTGCGCAATCTCGTCCGCCCAGCGCACCACGTTCTTGTACGACGCCGCATCCAGGAACTCCGCCGCCTCATACATCAGACCCTGCACCAGCGTGCCGTACCACGGCCAGATCGCGATATCAGCAATGCTGTACTCGTCACCCGCGATATAACGATGCTCACCCAACTGTTTATCCAGCAGATCGAGCTGGCGCTTGGCTTCCATCGTAAAGCGATCGATGGCGTATTCGATCTTCACCGGCGCATAGTGATAGAAGTGGCCGAAACCACCGCCGACGTAAGGTGCCGCGCCCTGCAGCCAGAACAGCCAGTTCAGCGTCTCGGTGCGTCCGGCCGGATCTTTTGGCAGGAAATGGCCAAACTTCTCCGCCAGATAGACCAGAATGGCGCCGGACTCGAACACCCGGGTTGCCGGTGTGGTAGAGGTATCCAGCAGCGCCGGGATCTTGGAGTTCGGATTCACCGCAACAAAACCGGATGAGAACTGATCGCCTTCGCCAATACGGATCAGGTGCGCATCATACTCAGCACCCTGCTCGTTAAGAGCCAGCAGCTCTTCCAGCAGAATCGTCACTTTCTGGCCGTTAGGCGTACCCAGAGAGTACAATTGCAGAGGATGTTTACCGGTTGGCAGAGTGGCCTCGTGGCGTGCGCCCGCCGTCGGACGGTTGATGCTGCCCCAGGTGCCGCCCAGCGCCTTATTTTCGCTCCAGACTTTTGCTGGCTGATAGTCGTTGGTGCTCATAACGCGATATACCCTTGTTAAGAAGTGAATCGGCGGTGATGCCGCAGGTGAAGTAAAAATAGCGGACGGCCGCGCTAAAAGCCAAATGCCGCATTTTTCGCTGCTTAGATATAGCATTGCTAACCGGGTTGCGTTTATCCGCAACGAGCACCGTAATGGATTGAGGTGAAGATGAAACACGAACAGAACGATGCGCAGCATGAAACGGGCCTGATCGTTGATGCACAAGGCCGTACCTGCTGCTACTGGCAGCCGCAGATGCCCGATTACCACGACGGGGAATGGGGCAGGCCGGTCACTGACGATAGGCTGATTTTCGAAAAGGTCTGCCTGGAGGGTTTTCATTCCGGCATGTCGTGGCAGATGATCTACAACAAGCGGGAAAATTTCCGCCGGGCCTTTGCCGGATTTGACTTCGAAATCGTGGCGGGCTTTAACGAGGACGATATCGCCAGGCTGATGGCGGATAAAAGCATCGTCCGCAACCGGGCGAAGATTCTCGCGACTATCAACAATGCGCAGCGCGCGATTGAAATGGTAGCCGAAGCGGGTTCGCTGGCCGCCTGGTTCTGGCAGTTTGAACCAAAGCCGGAAGCGCGCCCGCAGACGGTCGATATCCATTACTGGCAGGGCAATAACACTTCGCCGGAAGCGGAAGCGATGTCGAAAGCGTTAAAAAAACGCGGCTGGCGTTGGGTTGGACCGGTAACCACTTACGCGCTGATGCAGGCGCTGGGGCTGGTGAATGACCACCTTCAGGGCTGCTGCGTGCGCGATATCTGCGAAGCAGAAAGAGGGCGGCTGAAACGGCCTGGTTGAGCAGCGGGGAGTCTTTCCGGCGATTAAGCGGCGTTCTGCATTGTTTCTGACGGCAGAATCGGCGAAAATGCCGGCCATTAACGATTAATTGGCTCAGAAGAACTTCATGTCTAATGCACCCTTTATGCAAGAGGTGGCCCGCCGCCGCACTTTTGCCATCATTTCCCACCCGGATGCCGGTAAAACCACCATCACTGAAAAAGTGTTGCTGTTCGGACAGGCGATCCAGACTGCCGGTACGGTAAAAGGCCGCGGCTCCAGCCAGCACGCGAAATCGGACTGGATGGAGATGGAAAAACAGCGTGGTATTTCGATCACCACCTCCGTGATGCAGTTCCCGTATCGCGAATGCCTGGTTAACCTGCTGGACACCCCGGGGCATGAAGACTTCTCGGAAGATACCTATCGTACCCTGACGGCGGTGGACTGCTGTCTGATGGTTATCGACGCCGCGAAAGGCGTTGAGGATCGTACCCGTAAGCTGATGGAAGTGACCCGTCTGCGCGATACGCCGATCCTGACCTTTATGAACAAGCTGGACCGTGATATCCGCGACCCGATGGAAGTCATGGACGAGGTGGAAAACGAGCTGAAAATTGCCTGCGCGCCTATCACCTGGCCTATTGGCTGCGGCAAGCTGTTTAAGGGCGTTTATCATCTGTACAAAGATGAAACCTATCTGTATCAGACCGGTAAAGGCCATACGATTCAGGAAGTTCGCATCGTCAAAGGTCTGAACAACCCGGATCTGGATGCCGCCATCGGTGAAGACCTGGCCGCGCAGCTGCGCGATGAGCTGGAGCTGGTGCAGGGCGCATCCCACGAGTTCGATCGTGAGGCCTTCCTTGAAGGCCAGCTGACGCCGGTCTTCTTCGGTACTGCGTTAGGTAACTTCGGCGTCGACCATATGCTGGATGGTCTGGTTGAGTGGGCACCATCACCGATGCCTCGTGAAACCGATCAGCGCACCGTCACCGCCGCCGACGAGAAATTCAGCGGTTTCGTGTTTAAGATTCAGGCCAACATGGACCCGAAACACCGTGACCGCGTGGCGTTTATGCGCGTAGTGTCCGGCAAATATGAAAAAGGCATGAAGCTGCGCCAGGTTCGCCTGGGCAAAGATGTGGTGATTGCCGACGCGCTGACCTTTATGGCCGGTGACCGCTCTCACGTGGAAGAAGCCTATCCGGGCGATATTATCGGCCTGCACAACCACGGCACGATTCAGATTGGTGACACCTTTACCCAGGGTGAGAACATGAAGTTCACCGGTATTCCGAACTTCGCGCCGGAGCTGTTCCGCCGTATTCGTCTGCGCGATCCGCTGAAGCAAAAGCAGCTGCTGAAAGGGCTTGTTCAGCTGTCGGAAGAGGGTGCCGTGCAGGTCTTCCGCCCGGTACACAACAACGACCTGATCGTGGGTGCGGTGGGTGTGCTGCAGTTTGACGTGGTGGTTGCGCGCCTGAAAAGCGAATACAACGTTGAAGCGATTTACGAATCGGTGAACGTCTCTACCGCCCGCTGGGTAGAGTGCAGCGACGTGAAGAAATTCGATGAATTCCAGCGTAAGAACGAGGTTAACCTCGCGCTCGACGGTGGTGATAATCTGACTTATATCGCGCCGACGATGGTCAACCTGAATATCACCCAGGAGCGCTATCCTGACGTGGTGTTCCGCAAAACCCGCGAGCACTAATCCCGGGATTTGCGCACCTGCTCGTTAGCAGGAAACCATCATAATGGGGGACGATCTGCACAGCAGGTCGTCCCCCTTTTTCGTTACAGACTACTCCTAAAACCCCGCTATTTTGCTGCTTTAGCCATCAATTCTTCCGTCTTATCCGGTGAAATCCTGATTCCTGACTATATTCATTTCTAAAGGACGCAAAACGGACGGCAGCGACTGCTGCGAGATTGACGGTTATGGACAACCGAAACCAAATCTACAGCTACGCCGTTTGTAGCTGAAAAGCTCACCGTTGTGAGTGATGAAGACGAAAAGGAACGAATCGATGATGAAGACTAAGATTGCTAAAACTCTGATGGCTGTACTGGTAGGTTCTGCGCTGGTGGGCGGTTCTGCAATGGCGGAAGAGTCCATGATGAACAAAGCGCAAAGCTCAGCCGACAGTGCGGGTTCAAAAATCGATAGCTCTATGAAAAAAGTCGGTAACTACATGGATGACAGCGGCGTAACGGCGAAAGTTAAAGCGGCGCTGGTAGATGACGAAGCGATCAAAAGCACGGATATCTCCGTCAAAACCCATGAAGGCGTAGTGACGCTGAGCGGCTTTGTGTCCTCACAGGATCAGGCTGAAAAAGCGGTCGCGCTTGCGAAGGGAATTGAAGGGGTGAAATCCGTCAGCGATAAACTGCATGTAAAAGACAGCACTAAGCAGAGCGTAAGTGGTTATGCCGGTGATGCGGCAACGACCAGTGAAATTAAAGCTAAACTTTTAGCTGATGACATCGTGCCGTCGCGCAACGTGAAGGTTGAAACCACCAACGGCGTGGTCCAGCTTTCCGGTACGGTGAAAACACAGGCGCAGTCTGAGCGCGCTGAAGGAATTGCCAAAGCCATTGATGGCGTAAAAAGTGTGAAGAACGATCTGAGCGTTAAATAGCAAAGAAGACATTCAGTCAGCCTGCTGTTGCTGAGCTGAAAAACATCCCGGACTGATTCCGGCGGAGGTTAACCGATGCCGGATGATGAAGAGATGCAAGCCGTTCGATTTCAACTTTGGTGGTAAGGAGAAGCTTATGTTTCGTTGGGGCATTATCTTTCTGGTTATCGCGCTGATTGCAGCCGCGTTAGGTTTTGGTGGTCTGGCTGGTACTGCGGCGTGGGCGGCAAAACTCGTCTTC
Source organism: Erwinia sp. INIA01 (assembly GCF_025947915.1). Classification (NCBI taxonomy): domain Bacteria; kingdom Pseudomonadati; phylum Pseudomonadota; class Gammaproteobacteria; order Enterobacterales; family Erwiniaceae; genus Erwinia; species Erwinia sp. INIA01. Next base: position 259,932 of record NZ_JAPDNC010000007.1, on the reverse strand, counting down.
GTCGTGGGTATTATTATCTTCCTGGTAAGTCTGTTTACCGGACGTAAGAAGCTCTAGCAGCCGAAACAATTAAATCGAATTGCAACAAAAAGCAAAAAGCGCCTTACGGGCGTGACTGAGACCAGGTATCCTCTGAGGTTCTTGTGTTAAGAGGATACCTGACTTGGGCAAACGCATCCCGATAACCCTCGGCAACATCGCGCCGCTGGGTCTCAAACCTTTCCGACCGGGCACGATGGCCCTGGTGTGTGAAGGCGGTGGGCAGCGCGGTATCTTCACCGCTGGCGTACTGGATGAATTCCAACGTGCTCACTTCAATCCTTTCGACCTCCTGCTTGGCACCTCCGCCGGTGCGCAGAATCTTTCTGCCTACGTTTGCGGTCAGCCCGGCTATGCCCGACGGGTGATCACCCGCTACACCACCAGCAGCCAGTTCTTTAATCCACTGCGCTTTGTGCGCGGCGGCAATCTGATCGATCTCGACTGGCTGGTGGATATCACCCGCAAGGAGTTTCCGCTGGCGCTGGATGCCGGGGAAAAACTGTTCCGCTCCGGCCGTGAGTTTTATATGTGCGCATGCCGCAGCGACGACTACGCGGCGAACTACTTTTCGCCCGATGCTGACAGCTGGCATGACATTATTAAAGCGTCTAGCGCGATCCCGGGCCTGTATCGCAATGGGGTGGATCTGTCCGGCGTAAGCTACCTGGACGGCGGCATCACTGATGCGATCCCGGTGCGCGAAGCCGCGCGCCTGGGGGCGGACACCATTGTGGTGATCCGTACCGTGCCGTCGCAGATGACCTATACGCCACAGTGGGTGAAGCGCATTGAGCGCTGGCTGAGCGACAGTGCGCTCCAGCCGCTGGTGAACATCCTGCAGCTGCACGAGGATAGCTATCATCAGATCCAGAGCTTTATTGATTCCCCACCCGGCGGGCTGCGTGTGATTGAAATTTATCCGCCGCGCGCACTGGCCAGCAACGCGCTGGGCAGTCGGGTGGTGTCACTGAACCAGGACTATCATCTGGGCCGCCGCTGCGGGCGTTATTTCCTCGCCACGCTCGGCCAGTGGCTGGGCGGCAGTCAGCTGCATCCGAAAGCCGTGGTGCCGCCTGCCCCGGTGGCAAACGAACCCGATCGCCAGGGGATCATCATCGATCCTGCCGCGGGATTTGACAGCGAACTGGATAAAGGATCTCTGGCATGAGTCTGCAATTTGTTGATACCCACTGCCATTTTGACTTTCCTCCGTTTGTTGGAAATGAGCAGGAAAGTCTGCGGCTGGCGGCGGAGGCGGGCTTAGAGAAAATTATCGCCGTCAGCGTGTCAGCCGAGCGCTTCGATCGCGTTATGGTGCTGGCCGCTGAGCATCCCTCGATCTATGCCGCACTGGGGCTGCATCCGATGGCGATTGACGAGCACGACGAGAGCGCACTGGCCGCGCTGGAGGCGATCCTGCGCCAGCGGCCTGGCAAGCTGGTGGCGCTGGGTGAAATGGGGCTGGATCTGTATATTGAGAATCCGCAGTTTGAACGCCAGCAGGCAGTGCTGGATGCTCAGCTTCGTCTGGCGCGTGATTACGATCTGCCGGTGATCCTGCATTCACGCCGAACGCACGACCGGCTGGCGCAGCATCTGCGCCGCATTGAAGTGCCGCGCCGTGGTGTGGTCCACGGTTTTGCCGGTAGCGAGCAGCAGGCGCTGGCGTTTATCCGTGCGGGCTACGCCATCGGCGTGGGCGGCACCATCACCTATCCCCGCGCCAGTAAAACGCGCAATGCTATCGCTCGCCTGCCGCTGAGTTCGCTGCTGCTGGAAACGGATTCGCCGGATATGCCGCTGCAGGGCTTTCAGGGTCAGCCTAACCGGCCTGAACGCGTGAAAAACGTCTGGCAGAGCCTGTGCGAACTGCGTTCTGAACCCCCCGAACTGATCGCTGAAACCATCAGAGAAACGACCCGCGCGCTGTTTGCCCTGTAAACGAACTATCCTGATAGCAGGCGCAGCGCAATTCACTTCCCTCGTCACACTAAATGTTATTATTGTAACATTACAGTGATATGCTGCCTGTAACAGACCGATGGCAAGGATCGCACACGGATAATGTGTGATTTATCTAACATTAAATGCAATAATCCTGAAAGATAAAACGCCTTATTGTGACCTGTGCTGCAAAAATTACTCTATCGTAGTGTTACTATTCTAACATTGTAGGGTGACTGCTGCGTCAGGCCTGACCCTTAATTCCCATTTCTGGAGAGAACCATGTCCGATGTGAAAACCCAGGCGCTGCGCGCGCTAAAACTGATGGATTTAACCACGCTGAACGATGACGACACCGATGCGAAGGTGATTGCCCTTTGCCATCAGGCGAAATCCCCGGCGGGTAACACGGCGGCGATCTGCATTTACCCACGTTTTATTCCTGTCGCCCGTAAGGCGCTGCGTGAGCAGGGCACTCCTGAAATCCGTATCGCGACGGTGACCAACTTCCCGCACGGCAATGATGATATTGAGATTGCCCTGGCGGAGACCCGCGCTGCGATTGCCTACGGTGCAGATGAAGTCGACGTGGTTTTCCCGTATCGCGCGCTGATTGCCGGTAACGAAACCGTCGGTTTTGAGCTGGTAAAAGCCTGTAAAGAGGCCTGCGCGGCGGCGGGCGTGCTGTTAAAAGTGATTATCGAAACCGGTGAGCTGAAAGACCCGGCGCTGATCCGTAAAGCGTCATCGATTGCGATCGATGCCGGTGCTGATTTTATTAAAACCTCAACCGGTAAAGTGCCGGTGAACGCCACGCCGGAAGTGGCGGAAATTATGATGCGGGTGATTGCCGAGAAGGGCGTGCAGCAGCAGGTTGGCTTTAAGCCAGCGGGCGGCGTGCGCACTGCCGATGATGCGGCGCTGTATCTGAAGCTGGCCGATGACATTCTCGGCAGCGGCTGGGCTGACGCGCGTCACTTCCGCTTTGGTGCATCGAGCCTGCTGGCCAGTCTGCTGAATGCGGCGGGTTTTGCCGGGGCGAGCAGCGATAGCAAATATTAATAGTGTATTCGCTTTGATGGGGCGGGTTTTGCTGGCGTAGCGGATACGGCAGGTCGTGGCTGGAGCGTTAAGGCTTTTGGGACGAAAGGTTGGTTTAGTCGATTTAGTCGCTTTAGTCGCTTTAGCCGCTTTGGTTGTCGTGGGTGTTTCGGGCCTCTGCGGTGGCTTGATGGCGGTCCTCGCGCCGCGCTTTGCGCGGTGCCTTCGGCTCCGGCATCCGGCCTTACGGATCGGCAATGAGCGGGCGTCCTGCCCGCGCATTGCCTGACGTCAGCGTCCCTGCTGCCGTCTCCGGGCCAGCTGCCTTCGCCTCTGCGCTGCGGATTGCCATCAAGCCACCGCAGAGGCCCTTTACTCTCAGGCATTCCAATTGCTGTTTTCAACGGCTAAACCAGTGGAACAAAGCGGGCTGGCGGTGTCGGTGGTCGGGTTAATCTGATGTGCATAGCAATTGAGCGCAATAGATGCCGGATGCAGCAGACATAGTATTCAAACAAGCATCAGCTCTGGCGTTTCGCAGACGACACTGACGGAACAAAGCAGGCTGGAGGTGTTGGTGCTCGGGTTAATCCGATGTGCATAGCAATTGAACGCAATAGATGCCGGATGCAGCAGACATAGTATTCAAACAAGCAGCAGGTCTGGTGTTTCACAAAAACGACACTAACGGAACAACGCGGGCTGGCTGTGTCAATCTGGTGGCCACAGCATTGAACGCAATAGACGCTGGATGCAGCAGACACAGCATATAAACAAACATCAGACCCGGTGTTTTCGCAAAGACGACACTAACGAAACTAAGCGGGCTGGCGGTGTCTGTGGGCAATCCGCAGCGCTGAACGGAGAGAGGAAGCCAGGATGCGCCCGCAGGACGCGGGCGCAAGGCTCGGTCGGCACAAGGATGTGCCGTCTGAGCCGGTCCGGCAGGCTGACGAGCGGAGTGAAGGCACCGCAAAGCGGCGCGAGGACCCGCCCTGGACACAGACACCGGCAGCCAGCGTAGACCGCTATTCCGGCAGGCAACGACATCGGCATCGATCGTCATACCGGCCACACTAAACTTATTGGAGGTTACCGTGTTTCTGCCACAGGAAATTATTCGAAAAAAACGTGACGGACAGGCGCTGAGCGAAGAAGAAATCCGCTTCTTCATCAACGGTGTACGCGACAATACGGTCTCTGAAGGACAAATTGCCGCGCTGGCAATGACCATCTATTTCCACGACATGTCGCTGCCGGAACGCGTGGCGCTGACCATGGCCATGCGCGACTCCGGATCGGTACTGAACTGGCAGTCGCTGAACCTCAACGGCCCGATCGTCGACAAACACTCCACCGGCGGTGTCGGTGACGTGACCTCACTGATGCTCGGACCGATGGTCGCCGCGTGCGGCGGCTATGTGCCGATGATCTCCGGTCGCGGCCTCGGCCACACCGGCGGCACGCTGGACAAGCTGGAAGCGATCCCCGGATTTGATATCTTCCCGCAGGACGATCGTTTCCGGCAGATCATCAAAGAGGTTGGCGTGGCGATCATCGGCCAGACCAACTCGCTGGCCCCGGCGGATAAGCGCTTCTACGCCACCCGTGATATCACCGCGACGGTGGATTCGATCCCGCTGATCACCGCCTCGATCCTGGCGAAAAAACTGGCCGAAGGGCTGGATGCACTGGTGATGGATGTAAAAGTGGGATCGGGTGCGTTTATGCCAACCTTCGAACAGTCCGAACTGCTGGCGCAGTCGATCGTCGGCGTAGCAAACGGTGCGGGCTGTAAAACCACCGCGCTGCTGACCGATATGAATCAGGTACTGGCCTCGACCGCCGGTAACGCCCTGGAAGTCCGTGAAGCGGTGCAGTTCCTCACCGGAGAATACCGCAACCCACGCCTGCTGGAAGTCACCATGGCGCTGTGCGCCGAGATGCTGATTTCCGGTGGCCTTGCCGGGTCGGATGAAGAGGCGCAAACCAAACTGCAGACCGTGCTGGATAACGGCCGCGCCGCAGAAATCTTTGCCCGCATGGTGGCCGCACAGAAAGGACCGACCGATTTTATCGAGCGTATGGACAGCTATTTGCCTGCGCCGATGCTGAGCAAAGCGGTTTACGCCGATCGGGCCGGTATCGTCAGCGCCATGGATACCCGTGCGCTGGGCATGGCGGTCGTATCGATGGGCGGTGGTCGCCGCCGCGCCAGCGACAGTATTGACTACAGCGTTGGACTGAGCGGCGTCGCGGCCCTTGGCACGGTGGTGGACGGCCAGCAGCCGCTGGCGGTGATCCACGCTTCCAGCGAAGAGAGCTGGCAGGAAGCCGCTGCCGCCGTCAAAGCGGCGGTCACGCTGTCTGAGACGCAGCCCGAGAAAACACCGGTTATCTATCGCAGAATCTCGCAATAAGCGGTATTCTGTTCTGATCGCATTTTTTTAACGCTCATCGCGAAAATCGCGCAGGAGATCAGGATGAAACGTGCATTTATTATGGTGCTTGATTCCTTTGGAATAGGCTCCAGTAAAGACGCCGACAAATTCGGTGATAAAGGCTCGGATACCCTCGGACACATTGCCGAGGCGTGCTTCAAGGGTGAAGCCGATAAAGGGCGTAAAGGTCCGCTAAACCTGCCTAATCTGACCAAACTGGGTCTGGGCAAAGCCGCAGAGGCCTCCACGGGTAAATTCCCGCTGGGACTGGATAAAGACGCGGAAATCATCGGCGCTTACGGCTATGCCAGCGAGCTTTCCTCCGGTAAAGATACGCCGTCCGGCCACTGGGAAATCGCCGGCGTGCCGGTGCTGTTTGACTGGGGCTACTTCAGCGATCTGGAAAACAGCTTCCCGCAGGATCTGCTGGATCTGCTGGTGGAAAAAGCCAACCTGCCGGGTTATCTCGGTAACTGCCACTCGTCCGGTACGGTGATCCTCGACAAGCTGGGCGAAGAGCACATGAAAACCGGTAAGCCGATTTTCTACACCTCTGCCGACTCGGTGTTCCAGATTGCCTGCCACGAAGAGACATTTGGCCTCGATCGTCTTTACGAGCTGTGTGAAATCGCCCGCGAAGTGCTGACCGAAGGCGGCTACAACATTGGCCGCGTGATCGCGCGTCCCTTTGTAGGCGATAAGGCCGGGCACTTTGAGCGTACCGGCAACCGTCACGATCTGGCGGTAGAGCCACCTGCACCAACCATCCTGAAAAAACTGGTGGATGAGCAGGGGGGAGAAGTGATTTCGGTGGGTAAAATTGCCGATATCTATGCGCACGTTGGTATCACTAAAAAAGTGAAAGCCACCGGTCTGGACGCGCTGTTTGACGCCACCGTGACGGAAATGACCACTGCACCGGATAACAGCATCGTGTTCACCAACTTCGTCGACTTTGACTCCACCTGGGGTCACCGTCGCGACGTTCCGGGCTACGCGGGCGGGCTGGAGCTGTTTGACCGCCGTCTGCCGGAGCTGATGGCGCTGGTGAAAGAGGGCGATATTTTGATCCTCACCGCCGACCACGGCTGCGATCCGACCTGGACCGGAACCGAACATACTCGCGAACATATCCCGGTGCTGATCTATGGACCTGGCGTGAAGCCGGGCTATCTGGGCTATAGCGATACGTTTGCCGACATTGGTCAGACGGTTGCCAGCTATTTTGGCCTGTCGCCGATGGAATACGGTAAAAACCTGCTGAAGTAATGCTGTCGCTCCAACGGGCGGCAACACGTAATACTACTCATAACCGGCCAGGCACCAGCCTGGCCTGATAAATAAGGATTAAAATATGGCTACGCCTCATATTAACGCTGAGATGGGTGATTTCGCTGACGTGGTTCTGATGCCGGGCGACCCGCTTCGCGCGAAACATATCGCGGAAACCTTCCTGCAGGACGCGGTAGAAGTGAACAACGTGCGCGGCATGCTGGGCTACACCGGTACTTACAAAGGCCGCAAAATCTCTGTAATGGGCCACGGCATGGGTATCCCGTCCTGCTCAATCTATGCGAAAGAGCTGATCACGGAATTCGGCGTGAAGAAAATCATTCGCGTAGGTTCATGCGGTGCGGTACGCGCCGACGTTAAACTGCGCGATGTGGTGATTGGTATGGGCGCTTCCACCGATTCCAAAGTGAACCGTATGCGCTTCAAAGACCACGATTTTTCAGCGATTGCTGACTTCGATATGGTGCGTAACGCGGTAGATGCAGCGAAGGCGCTGGGCGTAGATGCCCGCGTGGGGAATATCTTCTCCGCCGATCTGTTCTACACACCGGACCCGCAGATGTTTGACGTGATGGAGAAATACGGCATCCTGGGCGTGGAAATGGAAGCGGCCGGTATCTACGGCGTTGCCGCCGAGTTCGGCGCAAAAGCGCTGGCGATTTGTACCGTGTCCGATCATATCCGCACTCACGAGCAGACTACTGCTGCCGAGCGCCAGACGACCTTCAGCGATATGGTTGTGATCGCGCTGGAGTCGGTTCTGCTGGGTGATAAAGAGTAATTCCCCGCTGAGGCTGGCATTCGCCAGCCTCGCTGTTTCCCATTTTCTTGCGCGTTTTTAGCTGCAGTTATGTGCAATCTTCAACTGGTTGACATCGAAAACGCTGTCATCAGCCGCGGAGAATACCGCCAGACCGGTCACTTTTTTCTGCGGTTTAAGCTTCCCTTTGGTCAGAACGTCCTGAACCCGGGCAACCGGAAATTCTTTGCCCTCGTGGGAATAACCGCGCAGGCAGATACTGTTCAGATCGACCGAATTTGACGTCAGATTTTCCAACGTGACCTCGAAGGTTTTTCCGTAGTTGTTAAGATCGCCCTCAGACCTTGAGGTCTGTTCTTTCTCGGTCGCGTAGACGGTCAGACCTTTTGGAACGCTGTCAGCAAAGGCCGAGCTGGAAAAATACAAGCCTGCTGTGGCGATCAGAATGGCGATCAGAGAGTTCCGTTGCATATGTTTCTCCTTAAGTTTACTGGGTGCACAAAGGCGGCGCTTATGCGCCTTACCGATAAACAACATGCTGCGGAACAGGGAATCTGTACAGGACACGAAGAGCTATTCCAGAGGAATAGCTCTATTTGTTGGTGGGGACTTTTGGTGAGTCTTTTACGTCATCGGAGGCGGGAGAATCGCTCTCGGTTTCGCTTTCAGTATCGCCGTCGCTGTCTTCACGGAGGGGATTATTCGCGGTCAGCAGGAACGGCGACTGCTGCCAGCGGGTGCGGCGATCGCGCAGCAGGGTGCGGCTGAGAATAATGCCGATAGCCAGTGCCAGCAGCATCATCAGCCGCAGGATGTTGGTCGTGTTATCCACCTGCTTGGCTTCGGTGACCAGTACGTGGGTATCCAGGGTAACGCGCAGAAAGCCGCGTGGGCCATCTTTACTGGTCAGCGGCTGGACAATCTGATGATTGAAGTAACTACCGGCACGCTGGCCGTCCAGCGCCAGGCGGTCGCGTACATTGATGGTTTCGCCGCTGCGGGCGATCAGGCTGCCGTCATCATCGTAGACCGCCGCGTCGAGAATACGGCTTTCATGGGTCAGCTGGTCGAGGGTATCAACGATTTTCTGGTGATTATCGTCAGCGTTTTCCATCAGCGGCGTCAGGGTCCACGCCACCTGACGGGTCAGCGTCTGGGCCAGTTCTTCAACCTGCCCCGAGCGGGCCATCTGGCGGCCAAGACTGAACCAGGATGCGCCCTGCATCAGTACCACCAGCAGCGCCAGGCAGATCAGCACAATCACCGTTCGGTGCAGGCGGAATTTAAGTTTGGCTTTTGCCATCGTGACCCTTCAAAAAATAGACAGACAGACCTGCTTTATGTTGCCAGAAGGCGGGCTAACAGGGTAGCCTCTTGCCAGCTTTATCGTCGTTCTGTCGAAGTTATTAAGTCCCTACAGGAGCTGTAATGCCAAATAGTCTGACCTGGTGCGACCTGCCTTCCGATGTCTCTCTCTGGCCGGGGTTACCTCTTTCTCTCAGCGGTGATGAAGTGATGCCGCTGGACTACCGCGCGGGCCAAACCGGCTGGTTGCTGTATGGGCGTCAGCTCGACAAAGCCCGCCTGACGGACTATCAGCACCGTCTGGGTGCGGCGATGGTGATCGTCAGTGCCTGGGGCGTGGAAGATTATCAGGTGCTGCGCCTGGCGGGTTCCCTGACCCCGCGCGCCACCAAGCTTGCCCATGAACTGGGTCTGGACGTTGCGCCGCTGGGCCGCATTCCCCATCTGAAAACGCCGGGCCTGCTGGTGATGGATATGGATTCGACGGCGATTGAAATCGAGTGCATCGATGAGATTGCCAAGCTGGCTGGCAGCGGCGAGCTGGTGGCCGAAGTCACCGAACGCGCGATGCGCGGCGAACTGGACTTTGCCGCCAGCCTGCGCCAGCGCGTGGCCACGCTGAAAGATGCCGATGCCAATATCCTCAAGCAGGTGCGCGATGTGCTGCCGCTGATGTCGGGTCTGACTTCGCTGGTGCAGAAGCTACAGGCGCTGGGCTGGGAGGTGGCGATCGCTTCCGGCGGCTTTACTTATTATGCCGAGCACCTGCGCGACACCCTGCACCTGTCGGCCGTTGCCGCTAACGTGCTGGAAATCCGCGACGGTAAACTGACCGGTGAAGTGCTGGGCGATATCGTTGATGCGCAGTATAAAGCCGACACGCTGAAGCGTCTGGCCGAGCGGTTTAACATTGCGCCGGAACAAACGGTGGCGGTGGGCGACGGCGCGAACGATCTGCCGATGATTAAGGCCTCCGCGCTGGGTATTGCCTACCACGCGAAGCCAAAAGTTAATGAACAGGCCGCGGTGACCATTCGTCATGCGGATCTGATGGGCGTGTTCTGTATTCTCAGCGGCAGCCTGGTTCACGAAGAGCGTTAAGGGGAAGTTTTGGCTAAAGCGGTAAAACGCGCCTTTGTCTGTAATGAATGTGGCGCAGACTATCCGCGCTGGCAGGGGCAATGCAGCGCCTGCCATGCCTGGAACACCATCACCGAGGTGCGGCTGGCCGCGTCTCCTGCTGCTGCGCGCAACGAGCGCCTGTCAGGCTACGCCGGCAGTGCCGGGACCAGCCGCGTGCAGAAGCTGTCGGAAATCAGCCTTGAGGCGCTGCCGCGCTTTACCACCGGGTTTAAAGAGTTTGACCGCGTGCTGGGCGGCGGCGTGGTGCCGGGCAGTGCGATTCTGATCGGCGGTAATCCGGGGGCGGGCAAGAGTACGCTGCTGCTGCAAACCCTCTGTAAGCTGTCGGAGGGAATGAAAACCCTCTACGTTACCGGGGAAGAGTCATTGCAGCAGGTGGCGATGCGTGCGCATCGCCTGGGGCTGCCGACCGAAAATCTGAATATGCTGTCGGAAACCAGCATCGAGCAGATCTGCCTGATCGCCGAGCAGGAACAGCCGAAGCTGATGGTGATCGACTCCATTCAGGTGATGCATATGGCGGACATCCAGTCGTCGCCGGGCAGCGTAGCGCAGGTGCGCGAAACCGCCGCCTATCTGACGCGCTTCGCCAAAACCCGCGGCGTGGCCATCGTTATGGTCGGCCACGTCACCAAAGATGGATCGCTGGCCGGTCCCAAGGTGCTGGAGCACTGCATCGACTGTTCGGTGCTGCTGGACGGCGATGCCGACTCACGCTTCCGTACGCTACGCAGCCATAAAAACCGCTTCGGTGCGGTGAATGAGCTGGGCGTGTTTGCCATGACCGAGCAGGGCCTGCGTGAAGTCAGCAACCCGTCGGCGATTTTCCTCAGTCGCGGTGATGAAGTCACTTCGGGCAGCTCGGTAATGGTGCTGTGGGAAGGAACGCGGCCGCTGCTGGTAGAGATTCAGGCGCTGGTCGATCACTCGATGATGGGCAATCCACGCCGCGTGGCGGTGGGTCTGGAGCAGAACCGCCTGGCGATCCTGCTGGCGGTGCTGCATCGCCACGGTGGTCTGCAAATGGCCGACCAGGATGTCTTTGTTAACGTGGTGGGCGGCGTGAAGGTCACTGAAACCAGCGCCGACCTGGCGCTGATGTTGTCGATGGTCTCCAGCCTGCGCGATCGTCCACTGCCGCAGGATCTGGTGGTGTTCGGTGAAGTTGGCCTGGCCGGGGAGATCCGTCCGGTGCCGAGCGGCCAGGAGCGAATTTCTGAAGCGGCAAAGCATGGTTTCCGCCGAGCTATCGTTCCCGCTGCCAACGTACCGAAGAAAATGCCGGAAAATATGAAGGTTTACGGAGTGAAGAAGCTGGCGGATGCGCTGGCGATTCTTGACGACCTATAATGAGACAGGACGGGCCGAACTGGCCCGCCGATCGCGCAGGAGGCATGTTGTGTCGTCGTTTGATTATCTGAAAACCGCCATTCGCCAGCAGGGCTGCACGCTGCAGCAGGTTGCTGACGCCAGCGGCATGACCAAGGGCTACCTGAGCCAGCTGCTGAATTCCAAAATTAAAAGCCCCAGCGCGCAAAAGCTGGAGGCGCTGCACCGCTTCCTTGGCCTGGAGTTTCCGCGCCGTGAAAAAACCATCGGCGTGGTGTTCGGCAAATTCTATCCTCTGCATACCGGCCATATTTATCTGATCCAGCGCGCCTGTAGCCAGGTGGACGAGCTGCATATCATCATGGGCTACGACGAACCGCGCGACAAAAAGCTGTTTGAAGACAGTGCGATGTCGCAGCAGCCTACCGTCAGCGACCGCCTGCGCTGGCTGTTGCAGACCTTTAAGTACCAGAAAAACATTCGCATTCACTCGTTTAACGAAGAGGGGATGGAGCCTTATCCCCACGGCTGGGACGTGTGGAGTGAAGGCGTGCGCGCCTTTATGGACGATCGTGGTATCGTGCCCGACCGCATCTATACCAGCGAAGAGGGAGATGCGCCGCAGTTTAAAACGCATCTGGGCGTGGACACGGTGGTTATCGACCCGCAGCGATCGTTTATGAGCATCAGCGGCGGGCAGATCCGCCAGGACCCGTTCCGCTACTGGGAATACATTCCCACCGAAGTGAAGCCGTTCTTCGTGCGCACCGTGGCGATCCTCGGCGGCGAGTCCAGCGGGAAATCGACGCTGGTCAACAAGCTGGCGAACATCTTCAACACGACCAGCGCATGGGAGTTTGGCCGCGATTATGTCTTCTCGCACCTTGGCGGCGATGAGATGGCGCTACAGTATTCCGACTACGATAAAATTGCGCTGGGGCAGGCTCAGTACATTGATTTCGCGGTGAAATACGCCAATAAAGTGGCTTTTATCGACACCGATTTTGTCACTACTCAGGCCTTCTGTAAGAAGTATGAAGGGCGTGAACATCCCTTTGTACAGGCGCTGATCGATGAGTACCGCTTCGATCTGGTGATTCTGGTGGAGAACAATGTACCGTGGGTGGCCGACGGCCTGCGCAGCCTGGGCAGTTCGGTCGATCGCAAAGAGTTCCAGGAACTGCTGGTATCGATGCTGAATGAGAACGGCATCAGCTTTGTTCACGTCGAGCAGGATAATTATGACGAACGCTTCCTGCGCTGTGTGGATCTGGTGAAGGAGATGCTGGGCGCGCAGTAAAGGCGGCAGGGGCTGTAAACGTTTCCTGCTGCAACCGGCGGCGGTGGAAGGGTGTCACTGCTGTCGTGAATTCTCTCCACCGCACTGTAACGGTGGAGAGAGACGGATTGCGCATCATGATGCACTTGTCACTGAGCCCGGCATCAAGCTATCGAGCGGCAATTGGTGCGATCCGGATGCTGGCCCCGCCGAGACTCAATACACAATCACCACTTTGCCACGCATATGGCCTTCCAGCACCAGCTGATGCGCTTCGGTCAGGGTTTCCACACTCAGGCCATGCAGCGTTTTACTGAGCGAGGTGGCAATTTCACCCTCATCCAGCAGCTTCGCGGTGGCATCCAGAATCTCGCCCTGGCGGGCAATATCGTCGGTGGTGAACATGCTGCGAGTGTACATAAACTCAAAATGCAGCGCTGCGCTTTTCAGCTTCAGCTGATCCATGCTGAGCGGTTTCTCATTTTCCACGATGGTACAAATCTGCCCCTGCGGCGCGACGATCTGGCTCATCGCTGACCAATGGCCGTCGGTGTCGTTCAGGCAGAAGATGTAATCGACATATTTGAGGCCGTGCTTCTCCAGCTCCGCCGCCATATCTTTGTAATCAATCACCAGGTCGGCACCGCGATCTTTACACCACTGTGCGGAATCCGGGCGCGAAGCGGTGGCGATCACTTTGACTTTGCTGTGCAGTTTGGCAAACGGGATCGCCAGCGATCCCACGCCGCCCGCACCGCCGACGATCAGCAGCGTTTTACCTTCTGCTGCCTTGTCGATCTGCAGACGATCGAACAGACCTTCCCACGCGGTCAGCGCGGTGAGCGGGATCGCCGCCGACTGCGCCCAGTCGAGGTTACGCGGCTTGTGGCCAGTAATACGTGCGTCAATCAGCTGATGCGTGGCGTTGCTGCCGGGGCGGGTGATATCACCCGCGTAATAAACTTCATCACCGATGTTAAAACCGCTGACCTTGCTGCCAACGGCCAGCACTACACCGCTGGCGTCCCAGCCGAGAATACGCGGCTGCTGCAGGCCGTTCTTCTGCGCGCCTTTGTGTACTTTGGTATCGACCGGGTTAACCGAGACGGCCTTCACTTTCACCAGCAGATCATACTCGCCTGGCGTCGGCTGCGGCTGCTGAATTTCAATAAACTGCTGCGGGTTTTCCGGGTTAATGGCAATCGCTTTAATGGTCATACTGTTCTCCTTAGTGAGTTAACACCAGTGTAGAAGCTCAGCGCGATGATGATAAGATGGACAATAACGCACTCAGTGTTCTTCTCAGGTGAACAATCATGTTCAGACAGCTTCAGGATATGGCGCTCTTTGCGCTGGTGGCCGAATGCGGCAGCTTTACCGCCGCGGCGAAACGCGCCGGTCTGCCGAAATCCAGCGTCAGCCAGCGCATCAGCCAGTTAGAGCAGGCGCTGGGCCTGCGCTTACTTAATCGCACCACCCGTCAGCTGAATCTGACCTTTGCCGGGGAGCGCTATCTGGTGCACTGTCAGGAGATGTTGCAGGCCAGTGAACGTGCCGGGCAGGCAATTGAGCGCCTGCGGGAAAACCCCAGCGGTCGGCTGCGCATCACGTCCCCCGCTGGCATCGGTGCGACGCTGCTGGCGCGGTTTAACGCCGCATTTCAGCTGGCTTACCCCGACGTTACGCTGGAGGTGCTGGTCTCCGATCAAATCCGCGATCTGGTTCAGGAAGGATTTGATATTGCGCTGAGAACTGGACAGCCGCAGGATTCATCGCTGATTGGCCGCCGGATTGGCTACTGTGAGCGGCTGCTGGTGGCTTCGCCCGAGTATCTTGCGCATCATGCGCCACTGTGCGATCCCGGACAGCTTTCAGAGCACCGCTGCATTGCCCATCATGCCTGGAGCGAATGGGGGCTGAAGCGCGGGAATGACTATTATCGCTGGCTGCTGCCGCCCACTCATATCACTGATAATCTGGTTTATGCCCGCGAGTGTACGATAAACCATGCCGGCATCACGCTGCTGCCGCGCTTTCTGACGGAAGAGGCAATAAATACAGGGATTCTGAAACAGGTATTACCTGAGTGGGAGGTGGAAGGGAATGAATTATGGCTGGTGTATCCGGGACGTAAACTGAATACGCCTGCGCTGGCTTCATTTATTGAATTCGCCATGCATTCTGAGGTATTCAAATCTTTCTACATCTAGTGAAGGCAGTGAATGTTCTGGATGGGGCATTGGCAACTAATTAAAAACAATTTTGCCAGTATGCGTCTACAGATAACCGCATTTGAAAAAAGGGCGGCCATTATGGCCCGCCCTCTCGTTAACTTAGTTTTTAATAATTTTTCTGGTGAATCCTCTAACGGTTGGACCCATAAAGCTAGGGGCTATTGTGCTGTTTTTACTCACGATATAGGTTAAGTTCTTGTTGAAAAAAAGATGTGCAGAAGTATAAGCATTAGACCGAATACTTCCCGGAGTTGTAAGTACAGCATTGCCATATACACTCAATGAAGATGGCAGGAACATACCCAATCTCCCTGCGGTTACGGATAAGTCACCAGTTACAGTGAACTGATCTTTCATGTCAATAGAACCATTTTCGGCACTGATGGTCAGATTCTTGTGAGTGCCGCCGATGCCATTAAGACGTCCAAGGTACACGTTGCCATTTTTTGAGGTCAGCGAAGTGTCACGCATATTATTCGTGCTATTATTATAATTGATGTCTTTGTTAGCAGTTATCTGAACATTGGAATAAGCATAAGACTTATTAATGTCGACAGTATCTGCACTGATTTTGGCAACAGGGATAATATCGGAACCATAGTCAGCCCGTGGATTGAATTGTTTTATCGTTACGTTTTTATCAGCAGAAATTGTCAGGTTAGACATGGTATTTAAACGATCCAGGATAACATTTTTTGCGGTGATTGAGGCATTACCACTGTTAATGTCCGTATCAAAATTATTATATTTAAGAGTCGTTACAATTGCACCAATATTAACGTCGTTGTCAACTTTAATGTTGACATTTTTAGCGCTGAGAGTATTCAACTGTTTTGGTGACCACGGATACTCCCCTGCCGAAGAACTTGATAGAAGATTGTTCGCAGTAATGTTGACGTCACTGCCTACCACCATGTCTTTATTGAGAGTCATATCCCCCGATGCTTTTACGGTCAAATTACCCTCAAGATCAGAATCTCCCAGGGTGATATTTCCGGATGGGGAATTTTTTTCGGATGAACCCTTTATAGCAGTCAGGTTAGTATTACCTTTAACATTGACATTATTCAGAGTGATATTTTTAGCATTAACATTTAGATTGTTAGTGTTATTACTTTGTGGCTCGTATGAGTAAGTTTCATCAGTGACGTTGATGTATGGCATAATAATTTCATTTTTTGCATCTAACGTCATGTTTTTACCGGAAGTCAGGGCCCCATGAGGTTCGTTCCCGTTGTCCAGAGATTTAGAGATAATGTTATTACCAGAAACATTGAGGTCACCATCAACTTTAACACTTCCCATGACGTTGACGTCTTTGGTCGAGGTTATACTGCTATTGCCATGAGCGGTTACCTGTCCGCCAAGGTTAATATCACCGTTGGCAGAGAGGGAAACACCACCATCAAGAAGACTCTGGACGCCTTTTGCTTCAAGTACGCCGGTATTATTAATGACGCCGCGTGTTAAGGTATCCGTAGCCCAGGCAGTGAGCGTCACATCGCCCCTGTCAGAAATGATAATACCACGGTTGTTAATTAATGCATTCAGGCTGCCTTTATTAACTTTAACGGACATCTTACCCATTTCCGGGAATAACAGAGTTATATCGCTTCCTGAGGCGAGGGCAGTACCGTTGTACTTACTGTAAATCTTACCGTTATTCGTGACTTCACCTCCACCCACCAGGGCAACGTCTTTTGCGGCGGTAATATCCCCTTCGTTAACGATTTTGCCCTTTCCATTCCCTTTGAGGTTAATATTTCCGCTAAGAAAATCTTTGTTGCTGATATCCAGGGACGATGCAATCAGGCTGCCCACGTTGACTGATGAGCCTTTACTGATGAGCACCCCGTGAGGGTTGACAATAAACACCTTACCATTTGCATTCAAGGCACCAGCAATCACCGTTGGATCAATATTGTTGATTTTATTGAGGATGGCAGCGTTTGCGTTAGGCTGGTTGAAATTCAGGCTTTCATTTTTTCCGACGTTCATGTTGTTCCAGTTAACAATCATTTTGTCAGTATTTTGTTGAACCTTTACCTGGTTTCCATTTTTGATAATGGAGCCTAAACCGGAAACCACAATACCCGAACCTACAGCGCTTGCCCCACCAACAAACGATAGCGCGACGGCTAAAGCAAGCGGTCTGATTACTGCATTTCTGTTTTCCATAACATTCCCTTTGTGCTTATACAGAGTAAAGGCATTTTTGTCTAAAATTTTCTTTTAGAAATTAATGCCTATGGTTATCCAACCAGTGGATTTATGCATTTTAAAAAAAGGCGGCCATAATGGCCCGCCCTTTCGTTAACTTATTTTTTAATGATTGTTTGGTTTTTTCCAAAAACCCACGGTTTTGTATATTGATTATAGGCAGTAATTTTACTGTCCTTACTCAGGATATACGTTAAGTTTTCGTTGAAATTATGACTTGTAAAGAAAGTACTAGAGGTAATATCTCCCGGGGTTGTGAAGACAGTATTGCCATATACATTTAAATCATATGGCAGGGAGATGCCGGGTTTTCCTGCGGTTACGGATAAGTCACCAAAAACAGAAAGATTATCTTTAATGTCAACCTTATTCGCAGCATTAATAGTCAGCGTTTTGTGACTGGCTCCATCGCCATAGTTTCCTTTTCCAAGGTACACGCTGCCATTTTTTGATGTCAGCGAAGTGCCTTCCGTATTTGCACTGTTATTATAATGAATATCTTTGTTAGCTGTTATCTCAACCTTAGCAGAGGCAGAGGACGAATCAATGTTGACAGTATTTGCATTGATTTTGGCAACAGCGCCATTATCGCTGCTATTGAAGGAATATCCGAGTGGCCTGAATGTTCCTATCGATACGTTATCCTTAGCGGAAACTGTCAGGTTGGACATGGTACTTAAACTATCCAGAGTAACATTGTTTGCGGTGATCAAGGCATTACCATCTTTAGTGGAATAATAATCATCAGGGTCTGCTGTAATCCCGCCAAGCTTAATATCATTGTCAACCTGAACGTTGACATTTTTACCGGTGAGACTACTCAGTCTTTTTGGTAACCACGGATACGGCCCTTCCGAAAAATCTGATAACAGATTCTTCGCATTGATGTTGATGTCACCCCCCGCTACCAGGTTTTGATTGAGAGTCATATCCCCCAATGCTTTTACGGTCAAATTACCCTTGAGGTCAGAATCTCCCAGGGTGATTGAGCCATCGGTGGCAGTCAGGTTAGTATTTCCTTTAACATTGACACTATCAAGTTTAATGTTTTTCGCAGTGACATTCAAATTGTTAATATCATTACTTTGTGATTCGCCCCAGAATGAGTAATTACCGTCATTGACGCTGATGGTTGGCATAAAAATGTCATTTTTCGCCACTAACGTGATGCTTTTATTCGAATTAAGGGAGCCAAAAGCTTCGTTATCCCATTCGAATGGAGATTCAGAAGTGATGTTATTACCAGAAACCGTGAGGTCACCACCAACCTGAACTCGTCCTTTAACGATGACATCTTTGGCTGCAGTTATATTGCTATTTCCATATAGATTGCTATCACCATTGAGATAAACATTCTTATCCCCTTTGATATTAAGATCTTTATCAACGGATGAGTTTAAATCTAAAGAAATATCTTCTGTGTTTGACAGGTTTAACGAATTCACATTGGTGCGAACTGTATCAATACGGTTTTTCCCTGCGCTAAAATCATAATCCCCACTATTCAGTTCAAGCCTGTTTGCTGAGATTTTTCCCTTCGCGCTTTCTGATGCTTTACTAGCATACACATTCAGCGTGTCGGCTTGCGTATTTCCGGAAAGATCCATCTTAACTGCTTGATAGTTGACATCATTTCCTACAGTATTGGTGCCTTCACTCTGCTGGAAATTATTGCCACTTAAGATAATACTATCAGACACAATATCTGCGTTCTGTCTCAGGTCTGAACCACTGTGCAGTTGGGTAAAATTCTCCATGTTGATTTTTGCACCGGCGGCCTGATTAACCTGTTGTGCAGAAACCAGAAGACTTTCACCCTTCATCTGGCTGTTGATATTGACTGTTTTATCACTATTTAACGTCAGATTGCCGTAATCTTGTTGAGCATTATTGACGTTAATATCACCGTTGGTATTCTGAATTCTTAACGAATTTCCACTTTTAGCAACGGCTTCTATCAAGCCGGCGCTCACCACACCTTTTTCGTTACGGATCTGATTTTCAGTTTTTACCGAGGTATCAGCGATGTCAATATTTTTGCCTGGTGTGCGTGCATACACCTCAACATCACCGGAAAACGCTGACTGGTGGCCTGTTGCCGTAGTCAAGACGTTGTCGGCGGAGATCGCAGTGGTTCCTCTTTTAGAGTCGATACGGCCAACTTTAACATACCCATTTTCGCGGGTGCTGCTCAGTATGGTAGAGTCTGCGCTAAGTTCAGCCCCATCGCTTACGTTAATATTCTTACCGACAGCGTCGATTTTCCTGGCATACTGAGCGGTTACCCGTCCGCCAAGGTTAATATCGCCGTTGGTGGAGAGGGAAACGCCGCCATCAAGAATATACTGGAAACCTCTTGCTTCCAGTACGCCGGTATTATTAATGACGCCGCGCGTTAAGGTATCCGTAGCCCAGGCAGTGAGCGTCACATTGCCCCTGTCAGAAATGATAATGCCGCCGTTGTTAATTAACGCATTCAGGCTGCCTTTGTTAACTCTAACGGACATCTTACCCATTTGCGGGAATAACAGAGTGATATCGCTTCCTGAGGCGAGGGCGGTACCGTTGTACTTGCTGTAAATCTTACCGTTATTCGTGACTTCACCGCCACCCACCAGGGCTACCTCTTTTGCGGCGGTAATATCCCCTTCGTTAACAATTTTTCCTTTTCCATCGCCTTTCAGGTTAATATTTCCGCTAAGAAAATCTTTGTTGCTGATATCCAGGGACGATGCAATCAGGCTGCCCACGTTGACTGATGAGCCTTTACTGATGAGCACCCCGTTAGGGTTGACAATAAACACCTTACCATTTGCATTCAAGGCACCAGCAATCACCGTTGGATCAATATTATTGATTTTATTGAGGACGGCAGCGTTTGCGTTAGGCTGATTGAAATTCAGGCTTTCATTTTTTCCGACGTTCATGTTGTTCCAGTTAACAATCATTTTGTCAGTATTTTGCTGAACCTTTACCTGGTTTCCATTTTTGATAATGGAGCCTGAACCGGAAACCACAATACCCGAACCTACAGCGCTTGCCCCACCAACAAACGATAGCGCGACGGCTAAAGCAAGCGGTCTGATTACTGCATTTTTGTTTTCCATAACATTCCCTTTGTGCATATTTATAGTAAAGGCATTTTTTGTCTAAAATTTTCTTTTAGAAATTAATGCCTGTGGTTATCCAACCAGTGGATTTATTTTGTGGGCCGAGAAGTTCATCTTTCCCCTGCCGCCATGCATAGCTGGCATTAATAAAGAACCGGCTATTCAATTGATAATTCAACCCCACGCCATAACCCTTAAGCACTATTTTTTGCGTTGAGGGTGCGAATTTTTGAATTTTGCCTTTGCCATAATCGTAGAAGAGATTCAGGCTGGCATTCTCGAACCAGGGCAGTGCCAGATTCAGCGCGGGGGAGGCGACCCAGCCGCTGTCCACGCTGGCAGCAGAGTTGCTGTATGCCCGAACGGCGTAGGGCCCGCCCAGCGACATTTGTTCAGCCCCATCCAGGTTTTTACTGGTTTGCTGCCCCGAAAAATTCAGGGTGAAGCTAATGCGGGGGTAAAGCGCCTGCATAAAAGTGGCATTTTCAGTCAGCTTAACGAAACGGCCCCGGGTATGATTGCCGTTCCAGTCATCCAGATTGGTCAATCTCCCAATGGATGGGGATAACTGATACTGCAAAATATTCGGTCTGTTCCAAAGCTCACCCTGATTGTCACCGGAAAGCTGTAACGACAATATCGGTGCGTGGCGAATGTTTTTCATCCCCCAGAACTTATCCTGCATGCGCTTGTAGTCAAACGTAGCGCCAAGATTGATCGTCCTTCTCTCACGGCGTAACAGAGTCCAGCTACTATAGAGTGAGGCGACGTCGGCAAAGCCATCCCCCAGTCCGTGTAAAACCGGCCCGCCTAGCCGATAACTCACGCGGGATACGGCGGCACCTAAACGCCATCCCTTAACGCTAACCGGTGCATCATAGGACAAACGGCCTATCAGCGTATTACCGTGCTTACTGTCGTTGTTTGTCTGCAGAAAGTCCGGTGCGGCATAGGCCAGAGCCTGGAGCCTGTCCCCTATTCCTAACGGACTGTTGACGTTCAGCTGCACTCCCAGACGACTGCGTCCGCTGGAAAGTGATCCCATATTGTCAAACAGCACCGTACCGTTGAAACGCGGCGCGGCAGTGAGGTCAAGGGCCAATATGCTGCCGCCAGCTTCGTTACCCGCACTAAGAAAAGATGAAAGATTATCCACGCCGGGCAGATCGGAAATACGTGACATGGATGTTTCTAATGCTTTAATTTTATCTTTTAATTCATACATCTGTGCAACATAACGGTTAACCGTTTTATCATTAACCAGCGAGCTATTCTGATTAATTTTAATGGCTTCAATATGACCGTTCATGACGTTCATTGTCAGTATTCCATTCTGCATTTTTTGCTCTGGAATATAGGCGTAACTTAACCTTTCACCGTGTTTCTGAAGCAGGTTGGTAATATTAATAGCGAGGTTTTTTAATGCGGGAAACGTCATATTTTTATTTTTGTAACGATCGACTAACTGTTGAACATCACTTTTAGCGTTTTCCGATACATCTTTAACGACCACTTCGGATATAAATACGGTTGGCCCCCCTTCATCTTCCTCAACCTGTTTTTCCGTCGGTGAAGAAAGTTTTTCCGTGTTTTTTGTAGGCAAAGGGGGGGGGGTTGTTAATACAGGGTTGTTTTGTAATAACTGACCACTAACAGAACCAACTTCGGCCGAAAATGTTTGAAAAGGATGAGAGAATAATGTTAACGCAAGCAATCCGGCTTTGCGTTTCATAAAAGGGGAAGAGGCAAAAAATCTTTCCTTCATAAAACTTTCCCTGTAAATACGTCAAAGCAAAAGATAGCTAAACATCCATTTTTAAAAATGCACCCTGGATATGATACGCAGATTTGCAATAAATCAGGTGTGTTATTTAACAATCTTCTAGGGTGAGAATGTTAAATCAATTCAATTAGCAAAACAATAGCTGTATTACTAATAATTTTGAGAAAATAAAAAAATAAGAAATATTACTAAAGAAATGTTCGATATATGTTTTTCATTAAATTCAACGAGATGCCTCTACGTGGTGTTAGAAGTTCGAGTGGGGCGGTGTATTATTCTTTCTTTATAGTGAAAATTCGCTGAATTAAAGATGATTACATCGCATAATTAGCAGGACCCCCACCTCCAGCGATATGGGAGATTATTGAGATTATACTTATAATGCTTAAATAGACGTTAACTTTTACAAACAGAAAACGTGTAATAAATATTTTTACAGGATGATGTTCAAAAGAGGGGGAAGGATTTCCGGTACAGATAAAAAAAGCCACGGTCTAAGGCCGTGGCTTGAAGGCGTTGAAATGGCAGAGTCCTGGAGAATCCGCCGGTTTCGTTTTACTTAATCATACGCTTGTACTTGATACGCTTCGGCTCCAGCGCGTCGGCGCCCAGCGTGCGTTTCTTGTACTCTTCGTATTCGGTGAAGTTACCTTCGAAGAACTCGATCTTGCCTTCATCCTGGTAATCCAGAATGTGGGTCGCGATACGGTCCAGGAACCAGCGGTCGTGCGAGATAACCATCGCACAGCCCGGAAACTCCAGCAGGGCGTTTTCCAGCGCGCGCAGGGTTTCGATATCCAGGTCGTTGGTCGGTTCATCGAGCAGCAGCATGTTGCCGCCAACCTGCAGCAGCTTCGCCAGGTGCAGACGACCGCGCTCACCGCCGGACAGTTCGCCCACGCGTTTGCCCTGGTCGACGCCTTTAAAGTTAAAGCGACCCACGTAGGCACGGCTTGGCATCTCGGTGTTGCCGATACGCATAATATCCTGCCCGCCGGACACTTCTTCCCATACGGTCTTGGAGTTGTCCATGCTGTCGCGGAACTGATCGACCGAGGCCAGCTTAACGGTTTCACCGAGCACGATTTCGCCGGAATCAGGCTGTTCCTGACCGGACATCATGCGGAACAGCGTGGATTTACCCGCGCCGTTCGGGCCGATAATCCCGACAATCGCACCCTTCGGTACGGAGAAGCTCAGATCGTCAATCAGCAGGCGGTCGCCGTAGGATTTACGCAGGTTGCTGACTTCCAGCACTTTGTCACCCAGACGGGCTCCAGGTGGAATAAACAGCTCGTTGGTTTCGTTACGCTTCTGGTATTCGGTGTTGTTCAGCTCTTCAAAGCGTGCCAGACGAGCCTTACCTTTCGACTGCTGGCCTTTGGCGCCTTTGCGCACCCACTCCAGCTCTTTCTCAATCGATTTACGGCGTGCGGCTTCGCTTGAGGCTTCCTGCGCCAGACGCGCGTCTTTCTGCTCCAGCCATGAGGAGTAGTTGCCTTCCCATGGGATACCCTCGCCACGGTCCAGCTCCAGAATCCAGCCCGCCACGTTATCCAGGAAGTAACGGTCGTGGGTAATCGCTACGACGGTGCCTTCGAAGTCGTGCAGGAAGCGTTCCAGCCAGGCCACGGACTCGGCGTCCAGGTGGTTCGTTGGTTCGTCCAGCAGCAGCATGTCTGGTTTTTCCAGCAGCAGGCGGCACAGCGCCACGCGGCGGCGTTCACCACCGGACAGGTTGGCGATTTTGGCATCCCAGTCCGGCAGGCGCAGCGCATCGGCAGCACGTTCCAGCTGGGTGTTGAGGTTGTGGCCGTCGTGCGCCTGGATAATCTCTTCAAACTTGCCCTGCTGTGCGGCCAGTTTGTCGAAGTCTGCATCCGGCTCTGCGTACTTCGCGTATACCTCGTCCAGACCTTTCAGTGCACCAACCACTTCGGCAACGGCCTCTTCCATCGATTCGCGCACGGTGTGTTCCAGGTTCAGCTGTGGTTCCTGCGGCAGGTAGCCGATCTTAATCCCCGGCTGTGGACGCGCTTCGCCTTCGATGTCTTTATCGATACCGGCCATAATGCGCAGCAGGGTAGATTTACCCGCACCGTTCAGGCCGAGCACGCCGATTTTGGCACCCGGGAAGAAGCTGAGTGAGATGTTCTTTAGAATATGACGCTTCGGCGGCACGACTTTGCCGACGCGATGCATGCTATAGACGAATTGAGCCACGTAGATTGAGCCTCTTATGGTCTGAGTTAATAGCAGGGCGCACTGTTGCCCCTTCAAACCACGGAGTTTAGCTGTTTTCCCCACTTAATCACAGCCACCTTGCAGCGGATTATCCCGATATCACCCCAACAAGCGGATATCTGTTTGATTTCTCACCATGTAACGTTATGCTAATTTTTTTGCCTTATAAATTATGGAGATATCGATGAGAGTCCTGATCGCGGCGCAAGAAAATGCCTGGGGCGGTATGATCCAGCAGCTACGAGAGACGCTGCCCGACGTTGAATTTGTCGCTTCCGCAGAGCAGGCCGGGAAGAGCCTGGCCGGGTTTGATGCGCTGATCCCGACCATGACCCAGGTCAGCGAGCCGCTGCTGCAAACGGCCGATCGGCTGAAGCTGATCCAGCAGTCGGGTGCCGGACTGGAGCGGGTGGATATCGCCGCCGCCCGCGCTCGCGGCATCGCGGTCGCCAACGTGCCGACCGATATCTCCGGCAATGCGGATTCGGTTGCCGAGCTGGCAATCTGGATGATGCTGGGCCTGGCGCGTAAAGCCAGCGAAGTGCCGCAGATGCTGGCGGATCGTCGGCTTGGGCAGCCCATAGGCCTGGGGCTGAAGGGAAAAACCGTGGGCCTGGTGGGCCTCGGCGGCATCGGTAAGGCGCTGGCGCAGAGGCTGGCGGCGTTTGAGATGCGGACGATCGGCGTAAAGCGCAGCGTAGACGCAGAATTTGCCCGCCGCCATCGGCTGGACTGGCTGGGCACTATGGAACAGCTCCCGCAGCTGCTGGCCGAGTCTGATTTTGTGGTGCTGAGCCTGCCGGATAACCCGGAAACCCACCATATTATCGATGAACCTGCGCTGGCGAAGATGAAGCCCGGCAGCTTCCTGATTAACGTGGGGCGCGGTGGATTGATTGAGAAGGGCGCACTGCTGGCGGCGCTGGATAGCGGGCAGCTGGCCGGTGCAGGGCTGGACGTATTCTGGCAGGAGCCGCCCGATCCGCAGGATGTGCTGTTCCGCCACAACGTAATCGCTACGCCGCATATCGGTGGCGTGACCGATATTTCAATCAGCGGGATCGTGGCCGGGGTGTGCGAGAATTTGCGCCGTCTGCGAGACGGCGAGGCGATCCTTAACGATCAATCTTAACGCCTGAGGGGCTGGCGGTCGCCGTGCCGTAAAGCCGGGGCGACCTTCAGTTGCGGATAAGCCTCCCTGGAAATCAGGCTTTTTAGCGTGCAGGGAGTAAATGGCTGCCGGGAGGGATGCCCGCTTTACGGGCAGATCACCGGAATTCCCAGGTCCTGCGGCGGAGCGGCATCGCTAATCAGACCGTCGAAGGCGCTGAGATCGGCGATGCGCGCCGGAAGCACCTTGCCGAATTTGCTGCTGTCAGCCACCAGCAGCCGCTGGCGTGCACGCTGAAGCGCCAGCAGCTTTACCGGCAGCTCGTTCAGGTTATAGCAGCTGGCACCCTGTTTGATATCTACGCCCGCTGCGGAAATAAACGCCTTATCCGGGCAGAGGTTATCCATCACCGACAGCTGACCCAGTGGGGTAAACATGGCGTTGTCCGGGTGGAATTCACCGCCGCAGAGGATAACCCGGCAGGCCGGTTTTTCCTTCAGGGCGAGGAAAGTATTCACCGCACAACAGACGGCGGTAAACGGCATATCGTCGTCAATCGCGTCAATAATCCACGGAATAGTGGTGCCGCAGTCAAAGTAAATTGTCTCATTGGGATTAATCAGCGCCGCCGCGCGCAGACCCAGTAGCCGTTTTTGTTCAACGTGCTGGCTCATCTGGTCGGAGACAAAATAGTGACTCTGATTGCGGATGGGATCGGCAACGATATAGCCGCCGAGCAGCACCACCGCACCGGGACCTTCATTCAGATCGCGGCGGATGGTCATCTCAGAGACGCCCAACAGCCGGGCGGCTTCTTTCAGATGGATTTTATCGGTGCGCTTCAGCGCCTGGGCCAGCTTGTTTATGCGCTCGTCGCGCCGGGTTTCCATGATGGTTCTTCCAATGTGGCGAATGACGGTAAAGGTCAACATTAACCTGGCCATTTCAGACAATTTGGAGTGTACCTTCAATAGGATAGCGCCGCAAATTCCACGCAAACCTGCCGGAAAGCCAATCCTGGCCGCACACAGGCGCGGCCAGGGCGGGCATCAGATCGCTACCAGCCCGCGTACACCGTCCGCTTCCATATCCTCGCCGCGACCGCGCTGAATAATCTCCCCGCGCGACATCACCAGATAGCTGTCGGCCAGTTCAGCGGCGAAGTCGTAGAACTGCTCCACCAGCAGGATCGCCATATCACCGCGTTTCGCCAGCCCGGCTATCACCGCGCCGATCTCTTTGATCACCGAAGGCTGGATCCCTTCGGTGGGTTCATCAAGGATCAGCAGCTGTGGTTTACAGGCCAGCGCTCGCCCGATTGCCAGCTGCTGCTGCTGGCCGCCGGAAAGATCGCCGCCGCGCCGCTGCCGCATTTCCAGCAGCACCGGGAACAGCTGCCAGATCTCCTCCGGCACTTTGGCGGCCTGCGCGCCGGAAAAACGCGCCAGCCCCATCAGCAGGTTCTCTTCCACGGTCAGGCGGGGGAAGATCTCACGGCCCTGCGGCACGTAGGCGATCCCGGCCTGCACCCGCTGGTGTGGCTTACGATTGTTAATCGCTTTATCCTGCCAGCTGATGGTGCCGGATTTGGCGGGGATCAGTCCCATCAGGCATTTCAGCAGGGTGGTTTTCCCCACTCCGTTGCGGCCCAGCAGGCAGGTGACCTCGCCGGGGCGGGCTTCAAACGACAGTCCGCGCAAAATATGGCTGCCGCCGTAGTACTGATTCAGTTCCGATACTTTTAACATGTCAGCGCCCCAGATAGACTTCAATAACCTGCTCGTTGGCCTGCACCTGACGCAGCGATCCTTCCGCCAGTACCTGGCCCTGATGCAGTACCGTCACGTGGTCGGCAATGGTTTCTACAAAGCCCATGTCGTGTTCCACCACCATCAGCGAATGTTTTCCGGCGAGGCTGCGGAACAGCTCGGCGGTGTACTCCGTTTCCGCATCGGTCATTCCCGCCGCGGGTTCGTCCAGCAGCAGCAGATGTGGCTCCTGCACCAGCAGCATGCCGATCTCAAGGAACTGTTTCTGACCGTGGGACAGCAGCCCGGCGGTGCGCTGCCGACTGCCGCCGAGGCGTAGCAGCTTAAGGACGTCATCGATCCGATCCTGCTGCTCGCCGTTCAGCTTTGCCCGCAGGCAGGCCCAGACGGATTTATCGGTTTTCAGCGCGATTTCCAGATTTTCAAACACCGTCAGCGCCTCAAATACCGTCGGCTTCTGAAACTTGCGGCCAATGCCGACGCGGGCGATTTCCGGCGGCGATAGCGTGGTGAGGTCGGTATCCTGGTCATAGAAAACCCGACCAGTATCCGGTCGGGTCTTGCCGGTGATCACGTCCATCAGCGTGGTTTTTCCTGCGCCGTTGGGGCCGATGATGCAGCGCAGCTCGCCCACGCCAATCTGCAATGACAGGTCGGTCAGCGCCCGGAAGCCGTCAAAGGAAACGTTGATCTTATCCAACTGGAGGACCGGATCGGTTTGCGCACGGTGGCGATCGGACGGATGGGGCTGGGTAAACAGTTGTTCAGTCATGTTTCCTCCTGCGCAGCAGGCCAATCACGCCACGCGGCAGGAACAGCGTAACGAGGATAAACATCAGGCCGAGGAAAAACAGCCAGAATTCCGGGAAGGCGACGGTAAACCAGCTTTTCGCACCGTTGACGATGGCCGCACCCAGCATCGGGCCAATCAGCGTTCCGCGACCGCCCAGGGCGACCCAGATGGCGGCCTCAATCGAGTTGGTCGGCGACATTTCGCCAGGGTTGATAATGCCGACCTGTGGCACATACAGCGCACCGGCCAGCCCGCACAGCACCGCCGACAGCGTCCAGACGAACAGCTTGAAGCCGCGCGGATCGTAGCCGCAGAACATCAGTCGGTTTTCCGCATCGCGCACTGCGGTCAGCACGCGGCCAAACTTGCTGCGGGACAGCGCAAAGCCAATGCCGAGGCTGATGACCAGCAGCAGCACTGTGGCGACAAACAGCCCGATGCGCGTGCCAGTGGTGGTAATCGGGAAGCCGAGCAGGGTGGTAAAACCGGTGAAGCCGTTATTACCGCCGAAGCCGGTTTCATTGCGGAAGAACAGCAGCATACCGGCATAGGTCAGCGCCTGGGTCATAATTGAAAAGTAGACCCCTTTGATCTTCGAGCGGAAGGCAAACCAGCCGAACACCAGCGCCAGTACGCCCGGCACCAGCACGATCAGGCACAGCGCCCAGGCGAAGTGCTGCGTTCCGGCCCAGAACCACGGCAGTTCGCTCCACGACAGGAACGACATAAAGGCGGGCAGGCCATCACCGGCGGCCTGGCGCATCAGGTACATACCCATGGCATAGCCGCCCAACGCGAAGAACAGGCCGTGGCCGAGCGAGAGCAGCCCGGCGTAGCCCCACACCAGATCCAGAGCCACGGCGACAATGGCGTAGCAGAGGATTTTGCCGACCAGCGTCAGCGTATAGGTTGACAGCGCCAGCGGGTTATCCTGCGGCAGCAGCGCGAGGAACGGCAGCACCAGCAGAGCCAGCAGCAGCACCGCCCCCAGCCCGAGGGTCAGACGCGGCGCTTTCTGCGCCACGGTTAGCGTCATGGGTTGCGTCATCAGTCAATCACCCTTCCTTTAAAGGCGAACAGCCCCTGCGGCCGCTTCTGGATAAACAGCACGATCAGCACGAGGATCAGGATTTTGCCAAGCACGGCCCCGATCTGCGGTTCCAGTACTTTATTGAGGATACCCAGGCCGAGCGCGGCCACCACGGTGCCGGCCAGCTGGCCAACGCCGCCGGTCACCACCACCAGGAAGGAGTCGATAATATAGCCCTGACCCAGCTCGGGCCCGACGTTGCCCAGCTGTGAAAGCGCCACGCCCCCCAGCCCGGCAATGCCGGAACCCAGGCCGAAGGCCAGCATATCCACGCGTCCGGTGGGCACGCCGCAGCAGTCGGCCATGGCGCGGTTCTGCGTTACCGCCCGTACGTTCATGCCCAGACGCGTTTTATTGAGCAGCAGCCAGGTCAGTATCAGCACGCCAGCCACGAACACCATTACCGCCAGGCGGTTGTACGGCAGAACGAGGTTCGGCAGCACCTGCATTCCACCCGAAAGCCAGGCAGGGTTAGCGACTTCCAGGTTCTGGGTGCCAAAGACGACGCGGACCAGCTGGATCAGCATCAGGCTGATGCCCCAGGTCGCCAGCAGCGTTTCCAGCGGGCGGCCATAAAGATGGCGAATGATGGTACGTTCGAGCACCATGCCGATGGCGGCGGTAATAAAGAAGGCTACCGGCAGCGCCAGCAGCGGATAAAATGCCAGCCACTCCGGGGCAAAACGCTGAAACAGGTTTTGCACCATCCAGGTGGCGTAAGCGCCCAGCATCAGCATTTCGCCGTGGGCCATATTAATCACCCCCAGCAGACCATAGGTGATAGCCAGACCGAGTGCCGCCAGCAGCAGCACGGAGCCCAGCGACAGGCCGGTAAATGCCTGGCCGAGCACATCACCCAGCATCAGGCGATGGCGGATCTGTTTGAGGCTATCGGCGGCGGCGGCGCGTACGGTGGCATCCGTTTCATTTTGCGGTGACAGCAGGCGTTCCAGGCTGGCCTGGGTTTGCGGATCGCTGGTTTCGCCCAGCACTCTGACCGCCTGCAGACGTACCTGCGGGTCGCTGTCGGCCAGCTGTAACCCGGCAACGGCCTGGGCTAATACCGCATGGACGCTGCTGTCCTGCTCTGCCGCCAGCCTCTGGCGCAGCAGTGGCAGCTGATCGGGCTGGGCATCATTTTGCAGCGCGCGCGCCGCTTTCAGCCGCGTCGCAGCCTGCGGGCTGACCAGCTGATGGGCGGCAAGCGTGGTGGCAATCATCGTGCGTAGCCGGTTATTCATAAACAGCTTTTTGGTGACGCCCACCGGCGTGGCACTGCCTTCCAGCGGTGTCAGCTGGTCTTTGAGCTGATTGAAGGGCTGTTTGTTCTCGTCGAGAACCACGGTTTCACCGTGCAGGGCCTGCAACAGCGGCAGGCGGGCAGGGTCCGGAGCGGCGGCCCACTGCTGGAGAATCTTCAGCTGATCGCTGCGGCTGGCGGCGGAAAAGTCCGCTGCCGGTCCGGCCACGGCAAGGCATGGCAGGCTGAACAGCAGTATTAGCAGCAATCGCATCATAGTGTGCTCTCTCGCTTTTCTCGGGTGCGATGAATTTCAGCGGGCCAGGCAGCGCCTGGCCCTTCGGAACGGGACTATCAGTTGGTGGTTTTTACCGGGTGGTCAGGCTTTTTGTCGTTACCGGCGATGTACGGGCTCCACGGCTGTGCGCGAACCGGCTTATCGGTCTGCCACACCACGTTGAACTGGCCGTTATCTTCGATTTCGCCAATCATCACCGGTTTGTGCAGGTGGTGGTTGGTTTTATCCATGGTCAGAGTGAAGCCGTCCGGCGCGGCAAAGGTCTGTCCGGCCATGGCGGCGCGGACTTTATCCACGTCGGTGGTGCCTGCTTTCTCGACCGCCTGCGCCCACATATGGATGCCGACATAGGTGGCTTCCATCGGGTCATTGGTCACGACGGTATCGGCGTTCGGCAGTTTGTGCGCTTTGGCATAGGCTTTGTAATCGGCAACGAACTTGGCGTTAGCCGGATTATCCACCGATTCGAAGTAGTTCCACGCGGCCAGGTTGCCGACCAGCGGCTTGGTATCAATCCCGCGCAGCTCTTCTTCGCCTACCGAGAAGGCGACGACCGGTACATCGGTTGCTTTGATGCCCTGGTTAGCCAGCTCTTTGTAGAACGGTACGTTAGAGTCGCCGTTGATGGTGGAAACCACCGCCGTTTTGCCACCGGCAGAGAACTTTTTGATGTTGGATACGATAGTCTGGTAGTCGCTGTAGCCAAACGGCGTGTAGACCTCTTCGATATCGCTGTCCTTCACGCCTTTAGAGTGCAGGAAAGCGCGCAGGATCTTGTTGGTGGTGCGCGGATAAACGTAGTCTGTACCCAGCAGGAAGAAGCGTTTTGCCGAACCGCCATCTTCACTCATCAGATACTCAACCGCCGGAATCGCCTGCTGGTTTGGCGCGGCACCGGTGTAGAACACGTTTGGCGACATCTCTTCGCCTTCATACTGCACCGGGTAGAACAGCAGACCGTTCAGCTCTTCAAACACCGGCAGAACGGACTTACGGGATACCGATGTCCAGCAGCCAAACACCACGGCGGCTTTATCCTG
The DNA here is from genome assembly GCF_025947915.1 of Erwinia sp. INIA01. Taxonomy (NCBI): domain Bacteria; kingdom Pseudomonadati; phylum Pseudomonadota; class Gammaproteobacteria; order Enterobacterales; family Erwiniaceae; genus Erwinia; species Erwinia sp. INIA01. Next base: position 228,423 of record NZ_JAPDNC010000007.1, on the reverse strand, counting down.
GGTCAGCAGCTGGCGGGCTTTTTCCGCAAACAGCGGCCAGTTAGAGGCGGGGTCGACCACCACCGGCTCCAGCTTTTTGCCCAGCACGCCGCCCCTGGCGTTGATTTCATCAATGGTCATCAGCGCCACGTCCTTCAGCGGCGTTTCGGAAATCGCCATGGTGCCGGAGAGTGAGTGCATAATGCCGACTTTAATGGTGTCGGCCGCCTGAGCGTTCCAGGATAATCCCATGCCAATAACGGTGGCAGAAAGTGCAAAGGCCTTGAGCAATGAACGTCTTTTCATCAGTAATCCCCTGAAATTTTTTAAAAGATTATGTGGGTGAAACCGTGTGTAGCCTCGCCTGCTGGAGCATATGCAATGTGATTTTTCTGACCTCTGCCCTGCTGACGGCAATATGGTCGGTCAGAATTTGTTGGGCCTCCTCGCTTTGCTGGTGAAGTACTGCGTTTAAGATCCGGGCGTGTTCGTTATAGGTGGCATCAACGCGATCCTCACGGGTGAAGTCGAGGCGGCGGATGATGCGGATTTTTTCAGTTAACTCGCTGTGAATACGGGCCATTTCTTCGTTGCCTGCGGCAGAAACCAGCGCCATATGAAACGCTTCGTCATGCAGGGAAACGGCGATAAAGTCGGCCAGACGCGGTTCGTCAATCCAGAAGCGCGTCAGCCGGTCGAGCAGCTCGCTGCACTGCCGGGCGGGCAGGCGGCAGAGCCGTTTCACCGCCTCGCACTCCAGCACCGTGCGCAGGTCGTACAGCTCTTCGAAGTACGCAAAATCAAACTGGCGAACCTGCCAGCCGAGGCGGTTCCACACTTCGACATAGCCTTCACGCTCCAGGCGAAACAGCGCCTGGCGCACCGGGGTGCGGCTGACCGCCATGCGCGTGGCGATTTCGCTTTCGCTGAAGCGGTCGCCCGGCATCAGACGAAAGTCGAAAATGTCATTTTTCAGCGCGTGGTAGACGCGATCGGCCAGCACCTCCGGCCGATCTTTGCTGTTTTTCTGCGACGTTCCCTGCATGCTCACATCCTTATTCCAGCCACAGCAGCGCATCGCCCGGGCTGACCGGACGGCCTGACTGACAGCCAATGCGTTTTACCCGACCGGCCTGCGGTGCGTTGATGGCCAGCTCCATTTTCATCGCCTCTACCACGATCAGCGGCTGCCCGGCCTCCACGACGTCCCCTTCCTGCACCAGGATCTTCCAGATATTGCCGTTCATATCGGCACTGACCTGCAGGGCGCTGTCGTCCTCTTCCGGCGGCAGCAGATTCTCACTGCTGCTGAGCGGCGCACCTTCCTCTTCCTGCGCCCACAGTGCTACTTCGGCATCAAAGGCGCTGGCCTGGCGGCTGCGGAAGGCCGCGATGGACCCGGCGTTATCGGCGAGGAACTGCGTGTGTTCCGCAAAGTCGAATTCGCTGTGTTCGATACGCACGCTGGCGCGGCCTTCACGGAAATCATCACGCAGCACGTCCAGCTCGGCTTCGCTGACCGGATAGAAGCGCACCTGGTCGAAGAAGTGCAGCAGCCAGGGTTCGTTGGCGGCAAACTGATCGTTTTTCAGGAACTTGTTCCAGATTGGCAGCGTGCGGCCCACCAGCTGATAACCGCCGGGGGAGTCCATGCCGTAGATGCACATATACATGCCGCCGATACCAACGGTGCCTTCGGCGGTAAAGGTGCGCGCCGGGTTGTACTTCGAGCTCAGCAGGCGGTGACGCGGGTCAATCGGCACCGCGCACGGTGCGCCGAGGTAAACGTCGCCCAGGCCGAGGATCAGATAGCTGGCGTCGAAGATCGTATCTTTCACCTCATCGCGGCTGCTGAGGCCGTTAATACGCTGGATAAAATCAACGTTGTTCGGCAGCCACGGCGCGCTGGCTCGGACGGTTTCCTGGTAGCGTTCCACCGCGCCTAACGTCGCGCTGTCTTCAAAGGCCATTGGCAGATGCACGATGCGCGACGGCACCTTCATCCGGCTGACGTCGCCGAGATTTTTCTCAAGATCCTGTAGCAGCGTCATCAGCTGTTTCTGGCTGAGAATGCGGCTGTCATAGCGGATCTGTAGCGAGCGCACGCCGGGAGACAGCTCTTCAACGCCGGGCTGGCCGTAATCGCGCAGCGCGGTCATCAGCAGATGGATGCGCAGGCGCAGCGCCAGGTCCAGCACGTTATCGCCGTATTCCAGCAGGATGTAATTGTCGCCCGCCTGGCGCCAGACCACCGTTGGTGTAGTGGCGGTGGCTTTCAGTGAGCCGAGAATGGTGGCGGAACCGTGCGCGGTTTCTGCCAGCGACGGCACCTCAAAACTCGGCAGATGCAGCGCGCTCAGGTTTTCCACGCTGCGGGCCTGAGCCTGCTCCAGCGCATGGGCTTCTTCCGGACTAATCGGATGGAAGCGCAGGCGATCGCCCGGTTTTACCTGGCCGACTTTCCACAGCTCGGCTTTGGCGATGGTCACCGGGCAGACGAAGCCGCCAAGGCTCGGTCCGTCGCGGGTGAGGATCACCGGGAAGTCGCCGGTAAAGTTGATCGCGCCGATGGCGTATTCGCAGTCGTGAACATTGGAAGGGTGCAGCCCGGCTTCGCCGCCGTTATCACGCGCCCAGCCGGGTTTCGGCCCCACCAGGCGTACGCCAAGGCGGTTTGAGTTGTAGTGGACGTGCCAGTCGCTGGCAAAGAACTCATCAATCGACTGCTGGGTAAAGAAGTCGGGTGCGCCGTGCGGCCCGTAGAGCACGCCGATGCGCCACTCATCGCCGTAGACCGGCTGGGCGGCCACAGGCAGCGCCCGGGGTTCGCTGACCGGCGCTGGCGTCGTGCAGGCTTCCAGTTCGGGCTGCGAAATCGCCAGCATATCGGCAACGCGCAGCGTGCGCCCGGCGTGGCCGCCAAACTGGCCGAGGGCAAACGTAGAACGGCTGCCGAGGTATTCCGGCACATCGAAACCGTTTCGCACCGCCAGATAGGTACGGCAGCCCTGCTGCGCACGACCTAATGTCAGCGTCTGGCCCGCTTTGACCGCCAGCGGCTGCCAGTAAGCAACCTCTTCATCGTCCAGTGTGGCCGGGCAGCGCGCACCGGTCAGGGCGATCAGCGCATCGCTGTGGAAACGCAAAGTCGGTCCCTGTAGCGTGAACTCCAGCGCGGCGGCTTCTTCTGCGTTGCCGACGATACGGTTAGCCAGTTGGAAAGCGTAATCATCCATCGGGCCGGAAGGCGGCACGCCGATATCCCAGTAGCCGAGGCGGCCTGGATAGTCCTGAATACTGCTCCAGGTGCCTGGCTGAATCACTTCAATCACCGGCGAGGCGGCGCTGAAGCTGTCCAGCATGCGCGTCCACACCTTGCCGCTGTGGAAGGCGTCCGTGGCGACAACCTGGCGCAGATAGTCGAGGTTGGTGGCGATGCCGTGCAGGCGAGTCTGATTCAGCGCGGTCTGCATTTTCTTCAGCGCCGCCTCGCGGTTTTCGGCGTGAACGATTAGTTTGGCGATCATCGGATCGTAGAAGGCGGAAACTTCGGTGCCGGTGGTAATCCAGCTGTCCACGCGCACATCGTCCGGGAAGCTGACTTCGGTCAGTACGCCGGGGCTGGGCTGGAAGTTCTTCAGCGGATCTTCCGCGTAGATACGTACTTCAATGGAAGCCCCCTGCGGGGCCTGAGCCATCCGCGCCCAGTCGGGTTGTTCGCCCGCCGCGACCTGCAGCATGCACTCCACCAGGTCCAGACCGGTGACGCATTCGGTGACAGGATGTTCCACCTGCAGTCGGGTGTTCACTTCGAGGAAGTAGAATTCGTCGCGGGCGGCATCGTAGATATATTCCACGGTTCCGGCGCTGCGGTAGTTCACCAGCTCGCCCAGTTTTACTGCAGATTCCAGCAGCGCGCTGCGCGTGGCGGCAGGCAGGCTGGGTGCCGGGGTTTCTTCCAACACTTTCTGGTTGCGGCGCTGTAAGGAACAGTCGCGTTCGCCGAGGGCAATCACTTTGCCCTGACCGTCGCCGAAGATTTGTACCTCAACATGGCGGGCGCGATCGATGCAGCGTTCCAGGAACACGCCCGCATCGCTAAAGAACTGCTCGCCCAGGCGGCGGACGCTCTCCCAGGCGCTGCGCAGTGCAGCGTCGTCCTCACAGCGGGTCAGACCGATGCCGCCGCCGCCCGCGGTACTTTTCAGCATAACCGGGTAGCCAATGTGCTCCGCAGCGGCCAGTGCCTCGTCCAGCGAAGCAAGCAGCGGCGTGCCGGGTGTCATTGGTACGCCTGCGGCAGCGGCCAGTTCACGCGCCCGGTGCTTCAGGCCAAATTCGCCGATCTGATGCGCGGTGGGGCCGATAAACACCACGCCGGCCTCTTCGCAGGCGGCGGCAAACGGCAGGCTTTCGGACAGAAAACCGTAGCCCGGCCAGATGGCCTGAGCGCCAGTTTCCAGCGCGGCATTAAGGATCTTGTCAATTTTCAGGTAGCTGTCGCTGGCTTTTTCGCCGCCCAGCGCAATCGCAATATCGGCATCTCTCACGTGCTGGGAATTCCGATCCGCATCGGAGAAAACGGCCACGCTGGTAATACCCAGGCGCTTCAGGGTGCGGATGGCGCGGCAGGCGATTTCGCCACGGTTGGCGATCAGTACGGTATTAAACATGTGACGTCTCCTGACGGGCCAGCCAGTTGCGCCAGCCACCGAATGCGGTGATTTCAGTTGCCTCTGCCAGTGCCGCCGGTTCGCAGATAAAGCCCTTCACCGTGCGGCCATCGGCCAGTTCCAGCGTTCCTATCCCCAGCGGTGCCGGGATTTCTGCAACAAACTCGCCGAAGCGGGCCAGCGGGATATCCCACAGCTCAACGGTGATTGCTGCGCCCGCGCTGTCTTTCGCCAGGCCGGGTTTGGCCGGGGTGGTGTTAGCCAGCGCATACAGCCGGTAGCAGGCGGCGGTGGTGGTTTCTTCCACCAGCACGGCATCGCGGCGGGTCAGCTGGTGGTTCAGCGGCATGCCGGTCAGGTGGGCACCCACTACCGCAACGCGCACGTGCAGTGGAGACGCGGGTAATGACTTTTTGGACGCGGGCTGCGGCAGGCCGGTCGCACCGAGGCTGAGCGCCTGCTGTTGCTGCCAGCGGCGACCAAATTCTGCCAGCGCACGGTCGTACCAGGCTGGCGCGATAACGGTGATCCCGGCAGGCAGTCCGTCGGCACGGAACGGGCCGGGAAGCGCCAGCGCGGACAGGTCGGCGAGGTTGGTAAAGTTGGTGTAGGTGCCGAACTGCGAGTTGTAACGCACCGGCTCCTGCTTCATCTCTTCCAGGGTATGAATGGTCGGTGAGGTCGGCACCACCAGCGCATCAAACTGGCTCAGGGTCTGCTGGATCTGACGGGTCAGCTCGGCGCGCAGGTACTCGGCTTTAAAGGTCTCCACGGCGCTGTAGTTATGGCCGCTGTTAACGATGCCGTACACCACCGGGTCCATCTCCTCCGGGCGGTTGAGCATGTCGCCGACGGCCACGGTACGTTCAGCCACCCACGGGCCGTAATAAAGCTGTTCCGCCAACTGGTGGAACGGTGTGAAATCAATGGGATGCAGCGTTGCGCCCCCGGCAGTGAGCTCTGCCAGTGCGGCTTCCCATGCGGCGGCGGCCTGTGCATCGCCGAAGAACTCCGGGACGGCCGGAATGGCCAGACGCGGCGCGGCGGAGAGGGCGGCGGGTGCCAGGCCCGGATCGGCGCGCGAATAGGCATCCTGGCTGTCGTAGCCCCCGGCACAGCTGGCGACGAGGAAGGCATCCTCCACCGTCAGGGCGAAAATCGAAATGGTGTCGTTCAGGCGGCAGGCGGGCAGCATGCCGGTCGCCGACAGCCAGCCTTTGGTCGGCTTCAGGCCAACGATATTGTTGAATCCGGCGGGAACGCGGCCGGACCCGGCGGTATCGGTCCCGAGGGCAAAACCGACCAGCCCGCGGGCGGTTACCGACGCGGAGCCGGAACTGGAGCCGCCGCTGACGTATTCCGGGTTAAAGGTGTTGCTGACCGCGCCGAACGGCGAGCGCGTGCCGACCAGGCCGGTGGCGAACTGATCGAGGTTAGTTTTGCCAATCACCACGGCACCGGCTGCCTTCAGTCTGGCTACCGCAGTGGCATCGGCTTCGGCCTGATAAGTGAAGGTCGGGCAGGCGGCGCTGGTCGGCCAGCCCGCGACGTCAATATTGTCTTTAACCGCGAAGGGAACGCCAAACAGCGGCAGCGACGCCGGATTCTGCTGCCAGGCCGCCAGCAGCGGTTCAACCTGCGCTCGCAGCTGGGCGGGAGAAGCAAGGTACAGCCAGGCATTGTCGGCGGTTGAAAGTCCGGAGAGCAGCGACTCCAGCGTGGACAGCACCGAATCAGGATGCTGCTGATAGTGATGCTGCCAGTCCTGTAACGTAAATCCTGTGGTTAAAGCCATATGTTGAATTCCGTCTGGTATACAAGATGGAATTCAATAGAGCAAAGGATGTGCCATGTTTTTAATTGATTGAATTTTATTGTTTTTAATCCATCTCTGCGCTGAGCGTGCACAATCAACGCGCAGCGAATGAGCAAAAATGGGGCGCAGAAAGGATTTCGGTAAATATTTGTTCGTCACGTGGCACAACCGGCTGTACCTGGTTAGCATGAAGGGGGTAGTTTTGGGTGTTCAGGATTAACAAAGTAAGGTGGGGAAGGTCATGGCGGACAAGTGGCAGTTGTGGACAGTGGCATCCTGTTTGGTGCTGGCGGCAGGCAGTGTGCAGGCGGATTCGCTGGATGCACAGCGCACCCGGTATTTGCAGATCAAGCAGGCCTGGGATAGCAAACAGATGGATACCGTGGCACAGCTGATGCCCACTTTGCAGGATTATCCGCTTTATCCCTATCTGGAGTATCGCCAGCTGGCACAGGATCTCGGTCAGGAAACCGGGCTGGCGGTGAACGCCTTTATCCAACGCTATCCGACACTGCCACCCGTGCGCTCGCTGCCCGCCCGTTTTGTTAACGAGCTGGCGCGGCGCGAAGACTGGCGCGGGCTGCTGGTCTTCAGCCCCCAGGCTCCCAAACCCGTTGCCGCGCGCTGTAACTGGTACTACGCCAAATGGGCCACCGGCGAGCAGCAGGTCGCCTGGCAGGGAGCTAAAGAGATCTGGCTGACCGGCTCGTCGCTGCCTGCCACTTGCGACAAACTGTTCAGCGTCTGGCAGCAGGCAGGAGAGCAAAATCCGATCACTACGCTGGAGCGCATCCGCCTGGCGATGAAAGCGGGCAACGGCAGCCTGGTGAACTATCTGGCGAAGCAGCTGCCTGCGGATTATCAGACCATCGCCAGCGCGGTGATGAATCTGCAAAACGATCCGCAGACCATTCAGACTTTCGCGGCCAGCGTGGGTCCAACCGATTTTACCCGCCAGGCGACGGCGATTGCGTTCGCCAGCGTGGCGCGCACCGATGCGGAGCAGGCCCGGCAGATGATCCCTTCACTGGCGGTGCAGCAGAAGCTGGACGAGCAGCAGGTGCAGGAGCTGAAAGAGGCGGTAGCCTGGCGGCTGATGGGTAATGATATTACCAGCGAGCAGGGCCGCTGGCGTGATGACGTGGTGATGCGCAGTGATTCGACCTCGCTGGTTGAGCGCCGGGTGAGGATGTCGCTGGGCAACAACGATCGCCGTGGCTTAAACACTTGGATTGCCCGTCTGCCGGTGGAGGCGAAGGAGAAAGACGAGTGGCAGTACTGGCAGGCCGACCTGCTGCTTGAGCGCGGGCGCAATGAGGAAGCCGAGGGCATTCTGCGCAAGCTGATGCAGGAGCGCGGCTTCTATCCGATGGCGGCTGCACAGCGGCTGGGTGTGGAGTATCCCCTGCAAATCGATAAGGCTCCGGCGATTGACGCCGCACTGACCACCGGTCCGGAAATTGCCCGGGTGCGTGAGCTCATGTACTGGGGGATGGATAATCTGGCGCGCAGCGAGTGGAGCTATTTGATCGGCAGCCGCACCGCCGGTCAGCAGCAGATGCTGGCCAGCTACGCGCTGAAGCAGGGGTGGTGGGATCTTAGCGTGCAGGCGACTATTGCAGGTAAGTTGTGGAACAGCCTGCAGGAGCGCTTCCCGCTGGCCTGGCAGAGCCAGTTTGAGCGCTACATCAGTGGAAAAAGCATACCGCAAAGCTATGCAATGGCGATTGCACGGCAGGAGAGTGCCTGGAATCCGAAAGCCCGCTCGCCGGTAGGTGCATCCGGATTGATGCAGGTGATGCCGGCAACCGCTCAGCATACGGTGACCAAATTCGGCATCAGCGGCTACAGCAATAGCAGCCAGCTGCTTGATCCGGAAACCAATATTCAGATTGGGACACAATATCTGGAATCGGTTTATCAGCAGTTCGGGCAGAACCGCATCTTTGCGTCTGCTGCCTATAACGCCGGTCCGGGGCGGGTAAGAACCTGGCAGGGCAACAGCGCCGGGCGTTTAGATCCGGTGGCTTTTATTGAAACCATTCCGTTTTCAGAAACACGCGGCTATGTGAAAAACGTGCTGGCCTATGATGCCTATTACCGTTATTTCCTCAATAAGCCGGACAAGCTGTTTGCTGACAGCGAGTGGCAGCAGCGTTATTAAGGTGCTTCCCAACAGGCCGCAGCGGCTGATGCAGTTGCGGCTTCAAGTATGGCGGTGATGATGCTACACTTCTGTACTAGTTAAATAGTATGGTTGCCCATCATGACCGATGATTCTCCTGTTCCGGTATCCGTTGAACCCCCAAATGAAGACTGGCTGCGCTTTGTCGTACTGATGCAGCGTGCCTATCAGAGTGAGCTGCATCTGCCGCTGCTCCAGCTGATGCTGACTCCGGATGAGCGTGAAGCGTTAGGAACCCGGCTACGGATCGTAGAAGAGCTGATGCGCGGTGATATGAGCCAGCGCGAGCTTAAAAACCAGCTGGGTGCCGGTATTGCCACGATTACCCGTGGATCGAACAGTCTGAAAAGTGCGCCACCTGCCCTGAAAGCCTGGCTGGAAGCGCAACTGCTGAACGGCAGCGATCGGGTTTAAACCGGCTGGCTGTAAACGTCGTTATGGAAGGGACAGAGGGCGAGGATCAGCGCCTGATGATAAACGCTGGTGCGGGACAGATGCCCGGCGGTGAAGGCGCCGATAGCGCCGCCTTTCTGTTTGATATTATCAATTCCGGTGAGGCGCGCCATCTCTTCGCCAAGCTCGCGACCTTCATGAATCCCTTTCATTACAACCGCCGGTAGCGTAAAGCTGGCAGAGCGGGATTCACCGCGTAGTTTATGGTTTTCAATCACCATCCAGGCGAAAGCGGTGTCCTCTTCGATTCCAGCCTCAATCGCCACCCAGAAGTCAGCTTCAGGTCGGACCTGCCTGGCATTCATCACTCTTTGACGTGCGCCAGTTCGCGTTTCTGTATTTGTCATGGGCTGTGCCGCTACGCCGCTGTCGACCTCTACACCCTCAATGTGGCAGGATCCTTCTCCGAAAATATCGCTGAAGGCCTGAGTAATTGCCCTAATTTTGGCTGGATTGCTGGTAGCAGCGACAACATGGTACATAATTGGTTGAACCCTTTACGTAAATAATCGCAGTATAACGGAAAAACGTATGTTACAGGTCTATCTTGTTCGCCACGGAGAAACGCTGTGGAATGCCGCTCGGCGCATTCAGGGGCAGTCAGACAGTGCGCTGACTGCAAAAGGAGAATTACAGGCGCATCAGGTGGGTGAGCGGGTTAAAAGCCTCGGTATTACCCATGTCATCGCCAGCGATCTGGGCCGTACCCGCCGTACTGCTGAGATTATTGCCGATGCCTGCGGTTGCGATGTGACCGTCGATCCCCGCCTGCGCGAGCTGAATATGGGCGTGCTGGAGCAGCGTGCGCTGGATTCCCTCACACCGGAAGAAGAACGCTGGCGTAAGACGCTGGTGGACGGCACCGTAGATGGGCGTATTCCTGAAGGGGAATCAATGAGTGAGATGGCCGCTCGTATGCATCAGGCCCTCAATGCCTGCCTTGAACTGCCTGCCGGTAGCCGCCCGCTGCTGGTCAGTCACGGCATGGCGCTGGGCGTATTGCTTAGCACTATTTTGGGTCTGCCTGCCAATGCAGAACGTCGGTTAAGGCTTCGTAACTGCTCAATTTCTCGTATCGAACATCAGGAAAGCCCGTGGCTGGCATCCGGCTGGGTGGTGGAAACCGCTGGCGATATTACCCATCTTGATGAACCGGCGCTTGACGAGCTGCAGCGCTGAACAAAAAGGGCCGGTGTGACTGGCCCTGGCTGTTTCCCATTTATTCCGGCGCGCGCCGGATAGGGATCAGATATTCGCAGCGAATTTCAGTCGGCGGTTCAGCGCGCTTTTTACCACCGTGCGTGTAAAAGCGCTCAATATCCTGGCCGTTGCGTCGTGTGAGATGTAAAAGTGGCATACAGGTGCCGTACAGCAGCAGGACAAACTCCTGCAATCCGCTGGTCGATCCCTCATAGGTAAACTGTACATAGTCTCCCCCTTCCAGTGTGACCGGCTGCGCTGATTGTAGCTGGCTGGTGTTCTGGTCGGGCATCACGGCTGTTGTGTAAAGTATCTCCTGCTCATCATCTTTTTCAGAACTGGGGTGCGACTGGTGTAAGCCATACAGCACCGGCGGAACCGTATCCGTTTCAGTCAAAAACTGGCGCCAAAAATGCACGCGCATATCATCACGAAAACGGGAGATCTGTTCCAACGTGCAGGTATAACTTTGCGTCTGTCCCAGTAATGTTGTTTCCGGCATGCTAACCCACGTTGGTTCCGGAAGTTTAAACTCTCCCAGACGAATGGGCGGGCGAAGCCCGGAAGCATTCCAGTCAGATGAACGGCGATACCAGGCTGGAGTCTGGGTAAATTGCTTTTTGAAGGCCCGGGTAAAGGTTTGTTGAGAATCAAAACGATACTGCAAAGCGATGTCCAGAATCGGACGGCTGGTCAGCCTCAGGGCGACCGCTGCTTTTGACAAACGACGCGCACGAATATATGCACCAATGGCATGCTCCGTGACATCTTTAAACATTCTTTGCAAATGCCATTTTGAATAACCCGCCTTTGCCGCGACGTTATCTAACGACAGCGGTTGATCCAGGTGGCTCTCCAGCCAGACAAGCAAATCTCGAATGATACCGGCTTGGTCCATTAAATCGTCCTCATTCTACTCAGTTCAGTGTTGCAGCAAATAAAGCAAAGTCGGTGGATAGTAGCACTAAATGCAAAATTAAAGTACGCGGTTATAGTTTTAAGAATGTGCTAAATCAATTGCTCATTGAATAGTTCGCGTGAGTAGCGGTGAGCTATGTATGTCATCCAAGATGACTTACAATGTCGGCTATTTTCTTTGAAATGGTAACGTCATGACAATTAAAAAATTGTTAATAGTCGCTTCAGTCGCGCTGGTTTCATTCTCTCTACAGGCTGAAGAGATTGGCTCTGTTGACACGGTTTTCAAACTGTTTGGCCCCGATCATAAAATTGTCGTAGAGGCATTTGATGACCCGGATGTGACGAATGTGACCTGCTATCTGAGCCGTGCAAAAACTGGCGGCATCAAGGGGGGGCTGGGGCTTGCCGAGGATACGTCAGACTCGGCAATTTCCTGTCAGCAGGTTGGTCCGGTTACGCTTTCCGATAAAATCGCTCAGGGAAAATCAAACGGAGAAGTCGTTTTCCGCAAGCGCACTTCGCTGGTATTTAAAAAGCTGCAGGTTGTCCGTTTCTATGACAAAAATCGTAATGCTTTAATCTATCTCAGTTATTCCGATAAGGTTGTTGACGGTTCACCAAAAAATGCACTCAGCGCCGTGCCAATTATTCCGTGGGGAGGAAAGTGAACTGCGGAACCGCATGATTTTTAGATAAAAAAATGGGCCGAATAAATTCGGCCCATGAATACTTAATACGATTTCCGTTAATCTTCCAGATCGCCACAGAAGCGATAGCCTTCGCCATGAATGGTGGCGATAATCTCTGGAGTATCAGGAATTGATTCGAAATGTTTACGAATTCGGCGAATGGTGACATCAACAGTGCGATCGTGTGGTTTCAGTTCGCGGCCTGTCATTTTTTTCAGCAGGTCAGCACGGGTTTGGATTTTTCCCGGGTTTTCGCAGAAGTGCAGCATCGCACGGAACTCACTGCGCGGTAGTTTGTACTGTTCGCCCTGCGGATTGATCAGAGAGCGGCTGTTAATATCCAGCTCCCAACCGTTGAAGCGGTAGCATTCTACCAGTTTACGCTCTTCGCTCACCGCGGCCAGATTCATGGTGCGCGACAGCAGGTTACGGGCACGGATGGTCAGTTCACGTGGGTTAAACGGCTTGGTGATGTAATCATCTGCGCCGATTTCAAGACCGAGAATCTTGTCAACTTCGTTGTCGCGTCCGGTCAGGAACATCAGGGCGACATTAGCCTGCTCACGCAGTTCACGAGCCAGCAACAGGCCATTTTTACCGGGCAGATTGATGTCCATAATGACCAGATTGACGTCGTTTTCCGTCAGGATCTGGTGCATTTCGGCACCATCCGTAGCTTCATAAACCATGTAGCCTTCGGCTTCAAAAATACTTTTGAGTGTATTACGAGTGACTAATTCGTCTTCAACGATAAGTATGTGCGGGGTCTGCATGTGTTCGCTACCTAAAATTGCCAACAAAACTGGAACAGGACATACCGCCGTCACAAGGCTGATGTGAAAAATCAGCGATAAAAGAACAGCAGTACAGAATAATTTTCTTGATACACCTTAGTTACTGTCAACAACATGGTCAGCGTAGCCAAACGGGTGGCGTCTGAATGCCCCGGCAGTGCAAATACGGCATACATCCTAACTGCAACAACGGCAACATAACAGCACTGGCAACAACCATTAAGCAATAAAGTAACGCTTAGTTGACTTATATCAAACCAATTGTAGCACGTTAACAGTTTTGTGAAAAACTCTTCCCAGAATGCCAGCTTAGCTCACAAACAGAGCCAAATGCTAACGATTAAGGATGAGAGGTTAATCTAACGTTTGCTATACATTTAACAATTGTTACTTAATTGATAAAACTGATTTTATTTACGTAACATCAGGTTTTTATTGCTTATTCAACAGAATGCTAGTGTAACATCAGATTCTTCTCTTTTAAATTGTTACCACGCTGCTGTTGGCGAGTTGTTAAATATCAGCGTCTGTCATTTGTGCCTTTGGCATGGCAAAGTACCCGCTCTGGTTTTGTTAATAGTAAAGGCGGTTATGCGTTTCCCTCTTATTCTTGTTTCTCCTGCTCGTCCTGAAAACGTTGGTGCCGCTGCGCGTGCGATGAAAACCATGGGATTTAGTGAGTTACGTATTGTCAGTAGCGATGTCCATCTTGATGATGCCGCCAGACGGGTTGCCCACGGAGCCTGCGAGATCCTCGATAATGCCACGCACTGGGAATCGCTGGCCGCCGCGCTTGAGGATATCGATTTCAGCATTGCCACCACGGCACGCAGTCGCGCAAAGTTTCGTTACTACGCAACGCCACAGCAGGTACAAACCGTACTGGAAGAAAAGCAGCAGTGGATTGGCAGCGCCGCACTGGTATTTGGCCGTGAGGATAGCGGCCTGACCAATGAAGAACTGGAACTGGTCGATCTGCTGACAGGGGTCCCGATGGCCGGGGACTATCCGTCGCTGAATCTGGGCCAGGCGGTGATGGTCTACTGTTACCAGCTATCTGCGCTGCGCCAGGTCAGTGCTGCCGCCGAGCCTGCGGCAGAGGTTCCCCAGCTTGCCGCACTGCGCCAGCGTGCGCAGCTGCTGCTGGAGAAGCTGGACGTAACGGGTGACGTTAAACTGGCGGACTGGCTTCAGCAGCGGCTGGGTCTGCTACAGCAGCGGGATACGGCAATGCTGCATCGTTTACTTCACGACGTGGAAAAAAAGCTGGCAGATAAAAACGCTGGCTAATGCCGAATTGATGGCGTGATTTACTGCTATCCATCGCAGGGATAACAGAACAGATCGGCATCAGGCTAAATTTGTCTCAACTGACGTCGCCGGGCCGATAAGGCGCAGGCGATAAAAAAATTGACTTAGTGGGGCAATTGCTTTACTTCTGAAGGCCGACAGATTTTACAGACAGACGATAAATCTAAAATGCGTAAAAACAGCCTGATTACCACAATCATTATTACCACCACCATTACCACAGGTAACGGTGCGGGCTGACGCATAAAGAGTAAAATAGAAAAAAGCCCGCACCTGAACAGTGCGGGCTTTTTTTTGGTGAAAATTCAGGAGAGTTTGAACATGCGAGTGCTGAAATTCGGTGGAACCTCGGTAGCCAATGCGGAAAGATTTCTGCGTGTGGCTGACATTCTGGAAAGCAATGCAAAGCAGGGACAGGTTGCTACCGTATTGTCCGCGCCAGCAAAAATTACCAATCATCTGGTGGCGATGATTGAAAAAACCATCGGTGGCCAGGATGCCGCGCCGAATCTCAGCGATGCCGAACGTATTTTTGCTGAGCTGTTACAGGGACTGGCCGATGCTCAGCCGGGCTTCGACTTTGACCGCCTGAAGAGCGTGGTCGATCAGGAGTTCACCCAGCTTAAGCAGGTTTTGCACGGGATTAGCCTGCTGGGACAGTGCCCGGACAGCGTTAATGCTGCCATCATCTGCCGCGGTGAAAAACTCTCAATTGCCATTATGGAAGGGCTGCTCCAGGCGCGCGGCTACGGCGTCAGCGTGATCAATCCGGTAGAGAATCTGCTGGCAGTTGGTCACTATCTGGAATCAACCGTGGATATTGCGGAATCGACCCGCCGCATCGCTGCCAGTAAAATCCCTGCCAGCAATATGGTGCTGATGGCCGGTTTCACCGCCGGTAACGAGCGCGGCGAACTGGTCGTGCTGGGCCGTAACGGTTCTGACTATTCTGCTGCGGTGCTGGCCGCCTGTCTGCGTGCCGACTGTTGCGAGATCTGGACTGACGTTGACGGCGTCTATACCTGCGACCCGCGTCAGGTCCCGGATGCGAGGCTGCTTAAGTCAATGTCGTATCAGGAGGCCATGGAGCTTTCCTACTTCGGCGCTAAAGTTCTCCATCCTCGCACCATCGCTCCTATCGCCCAGTTCCAGATCCCCTGCCTGATAAAAAATACCGCCAACCCACAGGCTCCAGGTACGTTAATCGGTGACAGTGCCAGCGATGATGACACGCCGGTAAAAGGCATCACCAACCTGAACAATATGGCGATGTTCAACATTTCCGGTCCGGGAATGAAAGGCATGGTTGGCATGGCGGCGCGCGTATTCGCCACCATGTCCCGCAGCGGTATCTCAGTGGTGCTGATCACTCAGTCATCATCGGAATACAGCATCAGCTTCTGCGTGTCGCAGAGCGAGCTGTCGCGGGCCCGTAAAGTGCTGGAAGACGAATTTTATCTGGAGCTGAAGGACGGCCTGCTGGAGCCGCTGGATGTGATGGAGCAGCTGGCGGTGATCTCCGTGGTCGGCGACGGCATGCGCACGCTGCGCGGCATCTCGGCCAAGTTCTTCTCCGCGCTGGCCCGCGCCAACATCAATATCGTTGCTATCGCTCAGGGCTCTTCCGAGCGCTCTATCTCCGCTGTGGTCAGTAATGATGAAGCGACCACCGGCGTGCGCGTAGTGCACCAGATGCTGTTTGCCACCGATCAGGTGATTGAGGTGTTCGTGATCGGCAGCGGCGGTGTCGGCGGTGCGTTAATCGATCAGATTAATCGCCAGCAGGCCTGGCTGAAGAACAAACATATCGATCTGCGCGTTTGCGGTATTGCTAATTCCCGGGCGCTGCTGACTAACGTTCACGGTATTCCGCTGGAAAACTGGCAGGAACAGCTGCAGGCGGCAAAAGAGCCGTTCGATCTGGACAGGCTGAAGCGCCTGGTGAAGGAATATCACCTGCTGAACCCGGTGATCGTTGACTGTACATCGAGTCAGCAGGTTGCCGATCAGTATGCCGATTTCCTGGCCGATGGCTTCCATGTGGTGACGCCGAACAAAAAGGCCAATACCTCGTCGTATAGCTATTACCAGCAGATGCGTGCGGCGGCGGCGAAATCACGCCGTAAGTTCCTGTACGATACCAACGTTGGTGCCGGTCTGCCGGTGATCGAGAACCTGCAAAATCTGCTCAACGCCGGTGACGAACTGATTCGCTTCTCCGGTATTCTCTCCGGCTCGCTGTCGTTTATTTTTGGTAAGCTGGACGAAGGCGTATCACTCTCTGCGGCCACGCATATGGCACGTGAGATGGGCTTTACCGAGCCGGACCCGCGCGACGATCTTTCCGGGATGGACGTGGCGCGTAAGCTGTTGATCCTTGCGCGTGAAGCGGGCTATCAGCTGGAGCTGGATGATATTGAGATCGAAGCGGTGCTGCCGGAAGAGTTTACCGCCATTGCTGATGTCGATACCTTTATGGCGCGTCTGCCGGAACTGGATGATGCGTTTGCCGCCAGGGTTGCCAGTGCGCGTGACGCGGGTAAAGTCCTGCGCTTCGTCGGTGCGATTGAAGAGGGCGGTGTCTGCAAAGTGAAGATTGATGCCGTGGACGGTAACGATCCTCTGTTTAAAGTGAAAAACGGCGAAAACGCGCTGGCCTTCTACAGCCGTTACTATCAGCCAATTCCGCTGGTGCTGCGTGGTTACGGTGCCGGTAATGATGTGACCGCGGCGGGCGTGTTTGCCGATCTGTTACGCACTCTGTCGTGGAAGTTGGGAGTTTAAACATGGTTAAGATTCATGCCCCTGCCTCAATTGGCAACGTCAGCGTCGGCTTCGACGTGCTTGGGGCGGCGGTATCGCCGATTGACGGTACGCTGCTGGGCGACTGCGTCAGCGTGGAAGCGGCTGACGAGTTCAGCCTGCTCAATGAAGGCAGCTTTGTCAGCAAACTGCCCGCCGATCCGAAAGAAAACATTGTCTATCAGTGCTGGGATCGCTTCTGTGAAGCCATCGGCAAGCGCGTGCCGGTGGCGATGACGCTGGAAAAAAATATGCCGATCGGTTCCGGCCTCGGTTCCAGCGCCTGCTCGGTAGTGGCCGGTTTAATGGCGATGAACGAGTTCTGCGGCAAACCGCTGAATGATACCGAGCTGCTGGCCCTGATGGGCGAGCTGGAAGGGCGTATTTCCGGCAGTGTACACTACGATAACGTTGCGCCGTGCTTCCTTGGCGGCATGCAGCTGATGCTGGAAGAAAACGGCATTATCAGTCAGTCCGTGCCAGGATTTGATGACTGGCTGTGGGTGATGGCGTATCCGGGGATCAAAGTCTCTACCGCCGAGGCGCGCGCGATTTTACCCGCGCAGTATCGCAAAGAGGATATTATTCGCCACGGCCGCTACCTCGGCGGCTTTATTCATGCCTGCCATACGCAGCAGCCAGAACTGGCCGCGAAGCTGATGCAGGATGTGATTGCTGAACCTTACCGTACCCGACTGCTGCCCGGCTTTGCCGAAGCGCGCGAGGCCGCTGCCGATATCGGCGCACTGGCCTGCGGTATTTCGGGTTCAGGGCCGACGCTGTTTGCCGTATGCAATCAGCTGGATACGGCACAGCGGATGGCGGACTGGCTTCGCCAGAACTATCTGCAAAATGATGAAGGCTTCGTTCATATTTGTCGTTTAGATACGGCAGGCGCACGTAAACTGGGATAACGCATGAAACTGTACAATCTTAAGGATCACAACGAGCAGGTTAGCTTCGCCCAGGCGGTGAAGCAGGGGCTGGGTTCACAGCAGGGCCTGTTCTTTCCGCTGGAATTACCCGAATTCGAACTGACCGATATTGATGCACTGCTGGAGGAGGATTTCGTCACTCGCAGCAGCAAGATCCTGTCGGCGTTTATCGGCGATGAAATTCCAAAAGAACAGCTGCTGGCGCGTCTGAAGACCGCCTTTACCTTCCCGGCTCCGGTCGCCAGCGTGACTGATGATATCGCGTCTCTGGAACTGTTCCACGGCCCGACTCTGGCTTTTAAGGACTTCGGCGGCCGCTTTATGGCGCAGATGCTTTCCCACGTCAGCGATGCAGATGAGAAGATCACCATTCTGACCGCGACCTCGGGTGATACCGGTGCCGCAGTGGCTCACGCCTTCTACGGCATGGAAAACGTGCGCGTGGTGATCCTGTATCCGCAGGGTAAAATCAGCCCGCTGCAGGAAAAACTGTTCTGTACGCTGGGTGGCAACATCCAGACTATCGCTATCGACGGTGACTTTGATGCCTGTCAGGCGCTGGTTAAGCAGGCCTTTGACGATGAAGAGCTGAAAAAGGCGATTGGCCTGAACTCGGCAAACTCGATCAATATCAGCCGCCTTCTGGCGCAGATCTGCTACTACTTCGAAGCCGTCGCTCAGCTGCCGCAGGAAAAACGTAATCAGCTGGTGATCTCGGTACCAAGCGGTAACTTTGGCGACCTGACTGCGGGTCTGCTGGCCAAATCACTGGGCCTGCCGGTGAAGCGTTTTATCGCCGCTACTAATGCCAACGATACCGTGCCGCGCTTCCTGGCCGACGGCCAGTGGACGCCAAACGCCACCGTTGCCACGCTGTCTAACGCGATGGATGTGTCGCAGCCAAACAACTGGCCGCGCGTGGAAGAGATCTTCCGCCGTAAAACCTGGCGTTTGCAGGATCTGGGCTTTGGTGCGGTGAGTGATGAAACCACCAAAGAGACCATGCGCGAGCTGGCCGATCTTGGTTATATCTCAGAACCTCACGCGGCGATTGCCTACCGTCTGCTGCGCGATCAGCTGCAGGAAGGGGAGTTTGGTCTGTTCCTCGGCACCGCGCATCCGGCGAAGTTCATCGAGAGCGTGGAAGCGATCCTTGACCGCAAGCTGCCTCTGCCGGAAGCCCTGGCCGAGCGTGCGGACCTGCCGCTGCTGTCGCACAACATGAAGGCCGAATTTGCCGATCTGCGTGAATTCTTGCTGAAGAAGTAATTTGTGCCGGGGCGGAAAGCTTCGCCCCTGGCTATCACGCTGATTAGCCGCTCACAGTCGGTTAATCAGCGACAAAACGGAGAGGGTATCGCCCACTCCGTTTTTTTTACGCCATTTCACGCCGCTTAAACACCAGCTCATTTCCCTTGCTGCCGTCGGCATCGTAAACGTATCCGTCCACATCAAACTTTTTCAGCTGCTCGGGCTTCGTCAGGCGGTTCTGAATAATGTAGCGGCTCATCAGACCGCGCGCTTTCTTGGCGTAGAAGCTGATGACTTTGAACTTGCCGTTCTTCTCATCGAGGAACACCGGCTTGATAATCTCGCCGTTCAACTGCTTAGGTTTTACAGACTTGAAGTACTCGTCGGAAGCGAGGTTCACCAGCACATTATCGCCCTGCGCAGCCAGTGCATCGTTCAGCGCCAGGGTCAGCCGGTCGCCCCAGAAGCTGTAGAGGTCTTTACCCGCCGGGTTTTCCAGCTTGATACCCATCTCTAACCGGTAAGGCATCATCAGGTCCAGCGGGCGCAGCAGGCCGTACAGACCGGAAAGCATACGCAGGTGCTGCTGTGCATAGTCAAAATCATCTTCGCTAAAGCTTTCCGCCTGCAGGCCGGTGTACACATCGCCTTTAAACGCCAGAATGGCCTGGCGCGCGTTTTCAGGGGAAAACTCAGGCTGCCAGTCATTGAAGCGCTCCGCGTTCAGCACCGCCAGCTTGTCGCTGATGTGCATCAGGGAACCAATCTGCGCCGGGGAAAGCTGACGCGCAACGGCGATCAGTTTCTGTGACTCCTCCAGCAGCGCGGGCTGGGTAAAACGTTTGGTCGCCAGCGGGCTTTCATAGTCCAGCGTTTTTGCGGGGGAAATTACCATCAACATGATCGGGGGTCCTTGTGCATCGCGAAAAATTGCCAGTGCATACTGTAGCAAAAAAGCGTTTAAAGAGGACAAATCGCTGTCATTGGTGGATCTGCTGATTCATCGTAAAGGAACGAAAAAAGCCCGTTTGTGTTGAGGTTTTATCCCCCTGTGGCACAGGGTTTTATGGTTGTTGCGTGGCAGGGTACGCGTGCTATCATCCGGGGCAGACATTTTCAACACCCTGACAAATCAACCTTGTTTCAACCTTGATGAGAATGACAACTATGACGGACAAATTATCCTCCCTGCGTCAGATCACTACCGTTGTTGCCGATACTGGTGACATCGCAGCGATGAAACTCTACAAACCGCAGGATGCAACCACCAACCCTTCTCTGATCCTCAGCGCCGCCCAGATCCCTGAATACCGTAAACTGATTGATGAAGCAGTTGCCTGGGCACGTGAGCAGAGCAGCGACAAAGAAGCGCAGGTTTCTTTCGCCGCGGACAAACTGGCCGTCAACATTGGTCTGGAAATCCTTAAGCTGGTTCCGGGCCGTATTTCTACCGAAGTCGATGCACGTCTGTCTTATGACACCGAAGGCAGCATCGCGAAAGCGCGTAGCCTGATCAAACTGTACAACGATGCCGGCATCAGCAACGACCGCATCCTGATCAAACTGGCTTCTACCTGGCAGGGTATCCGTGCCGCAGAGCAGCTGGAAAAAGAAGGCATCAACTGTAACCTGACCCTGCTGTTCTCCTTCGCTCAGGCGCGCGCCTGCGCCGAAGCTGGCGTGTACCTGATCTCGCCATTCGTTGGCCGTATCCTCGACTGGTACAAAGCTAACACTGATAAGAAAGAGTACGCACCGGCTGAAGATCCAGGCGTGATCTCTGTGACTGAAATCTACGAATACTACAAGCAGCACGGTTACGAGACCGTGGTGATGGGCGCAAGCTTCCGTAACGTAGGCGAAATCATTGAGCTGGCTGGCTGCGACCGTCTGACCATCTCTCCAGGCCTGCTGAAAGAGCTGGCTGAGACCGAAGGCAGCATCGAGCGTAAACTGTCTTACACCGGTGAAGTGAAAGCACGTCCGGCGAAAATGACCGAGTCTGAGTTCCTGTGGCAGCACAACCAGGACCCAATGGCGGTTCAGAAACTGGCTGAAGGCATCCGTAACTTTGCCGTTGACCAGGGCAAGCTCGACAAGATGATCGCTGACCTGCTGTAACAGCCTTCATACCTGAAGCTGTAGCGGCGTTAGCTGCGCGGACGTACCCCGGTCACTTACTGACGTAAGCTCCCGGGGATTAACCCGCCAGCCACCTTGCTACAGCTCCAGTTAATTTGGCGCTCCAGCCTTGACACCTGAAGCTGTAGCAGCGTTGGCTTCTACCGTTTCTGTCTCTGAATTTCCAATCGCCACCCTCGCTATACATCCTGCTTTGCTATGGTTTATCCTTGCGTTAACTTTCTCTATCTGACGGCAAATACCTATGAATACACTTCGCATTGGCCTGATCTCCGTATCTGACCGCGCGGCAAACGGCATCTATCAGGATCTGGGGCTTCCCGCGCTGGAAGCCTGGCTTTCTGAAGCGCTATCCACGCCGTTCAAAATTGAGAAGCGGCTGGTCCCCGATGAGCAGCCGATGATCGAGCAGGCAATCTGCGAACTGGTTGATGAGCTTTTCTGCCATCTGGTATTGACCACCGGTGGCACCGGGCCTGCTCGCCGCGACGTGACGCCCGATGCCACTCTGGCAATCGCCGATCGTGAGATGCCCGGGTTTGGCGAACAGATGCGGCAGATCAGCCTGAATTTTGTTCCTACCGCTATCCTTTCCCGTCAGGTTGGTGTGATTCGCAAACAGTCGCTGGTGATTAATTTGCCGGGCCAGCCGAAATCGATCAAAGAGACGCTGGAAGGGCTGAAGGATGAGCAGGGCAAGACGGTTGTGCACGGTATTTTTGCCAGCGTGCCCTACTGCATTCAACTGCTTGACGGACCTTACATTGAAACTAACCCGCAGGTAGTAGCAGCATTTAGGCCGAAAAGCGCTCGCCGCGAGACAAACAGCTAAAAAACAGGATTCTCAGGTATAAGATCCAGTGCCGTCTGGTGTAGATGATAATTGCCGTTATAGTAAGCATAGCTTTACAAGGTGTAATTATTTTTCTGCTCTCAGACTATGGATTTATCAGAAGAATCATGGAACAAGCACATGCACGACCTCTGAACCGACAGGATTACAAAACCCTGGTGCTCGCCGCGCTTGGTGGCGCGCTGGAATTCTACGACTTTATTATCTTCGTTTTTTTTGCAGCGGTGATTGGCGAACTGTTTTTCCCCGCCGATATTCCGGAATGGCTACGCCAGCTGCAAACCTTTGCTATTTTTGCTGCCGGCTATCTTGCCCGTCCGCTTGGCGGTCTGATCATGGCCCACTTTGGTGACAGCAAAGGGCGCAAGAAAATGTTCAGCCTGAGTATTCTGCTGATGGCTTTGCCAACGCTGGCGATGGGCCTGCTGCCCACCTACGCCACGTTGGGTATTGCTGCCCCCATTCTGCTGCTCCTGTTGCGCGTCTTGCAGGGTGCGGCTATTGGTGGTGAGGTTCCCGGTGCCTGGGTGTTTGTGGCCGAACACGTGCCGCAAAAGCGCGTAGGTTTTGCCTGCGGTACGCTGACCGCCGGACTGACCTTTGGCATTCTGCTGGGATCGCTGGTCGCCACGCTGATTAATACCAGCATGACACCGCAGACTATCGCCGAGACCGGCTGGCGTATTCCCTTCCTGCTGGGCGGTGCCTTTGGCCTGTTGGCCATGTATCTGCGCCGCTGGCTGCACGAAACGCCGGTGTTTACCCAGATGCAGCAGCGCAAAGCCTTATCGGATGAGCTGCCGCTGAAGACGGTGATTGCCCATCATCGCCAGAGCGTGGTGGTGTCGATGCTGCTGACCTGGCTGCTCTCCGCCTGTATTGTGGTGGTGCTGCTGATGGCACCCGCGCTGCTGCAAAAACTCCACGGCCTGCCCGCGGCGCTGACCCTGAAAGCGAACAGCCTGGCCACGGTGATGCTGATCTTCGGCTGCATTATCTCCGGTGCGCTGGTCGATCGCATCGGTGCGGCAACCACGCTGATCGTCGGCAGCCTGCTGCTGGCAGTGACCAGCTGGACCTTCTTTACCGTTGCCGCCGAGTATCCGGCCTGGCTATTCAGCGCCTATGCGCTGGCCGGTCTGTGCGTTGGCGTCGTTGGCGTGGTGCCTTTCGTCATGGTGTCGGCATTTCCACCTGCGGTCCGCTTTACCGGGATCTCCTTCTCTTACAATCTCTCGTATGCCATTTTCGGTGGGCTGACGCCGATCATGGTCACGTTGATGATGAAGCTGACGCCGATGGCACCGGCTTATTACGTTCTGGGCCTGGCCGGGGTCGGTGTACTGGTCGGTCTGTGGCTTAAGCGGGCATCCGCGCAGCGCGTTTTACTGCAGCAGGTCAGCGCGCAGTAACCCCTGATTTGCCGTGGTTAAACCGGACTGGCCTCTGCCGGTCCGTTTTTTTTCAAAAAAAACGAATTTTTTTTGCTGTTGCCCCTTGATGCGGCGCCTGGCGGCCCCATCTTAATTGGCATCCGAGGCTACGGACCTGGAAAAAAAAGAGCGGGATGAGCAGTTGAAACTGTGAATAATGCCCGCATTTAAGGTTCATAACCTGATTTGAAATGAATTTAAGTGGGAGACGTTTAGATGGGTAAGATTATTGGTATTGACCTGGGTACGACTAACTCTTGTGTAGCTATCATGGATGGCGGCAAGGCACGCGTACTGGAGAATGCGGAAGGCGATCGCACCACGCCATCCATCATTGCTTACACTCAGGATGGTGAAACGCTGGTGGGTCAGCCTGCTAAACGTCAGGCCGTGACCAACCCGCAGAATACCCTGTTTGCGATTAAGCGCCTGATTGGCCGTCGCTTCCAGGATGAAGAAGTACAGCGTGATATTAAAATCATGCCGTTCAAAATCGTTGGCGCTGACAACGGTGACGCATGGCTGGACGTGAAAGGCCAGCGCGTAGCACCTCCGCAGATCTCTGCAGAAGTGCTGAAAAAAATGAAGAAAACAGCCGAAGATTATCTGGGTGAGCCGGTGACTGAAGCGGTTATTACCGTACCGGCTTACTTCAACGATGCACAGCGTCAGGCAACCAAAGATGCCGGCCGCATCGCTGGTCTGGAAGTCAAACGTATCATCAACGAACCAACCGCAGCCGCACTGGCCTACGGTCTGGATAAAGGTCAGGGCAACCGCACTATCGCGGTATACGACCTGGGTGGTGGTACCTTCGATATCTCTATCATCGAAATCGATGAAGTTGACGGCGAAAAAACCTTCGAAGTTCTGGCAACCAACGGTGATACCCACCTGGGTGGTGAAGACTTCGATAGCCGCATGATCAACTACCTGGTGGCTGAGTTTAAGAAAGATTCAGGTATCGATCTGCACAACGATCCGCTGGCTATGCAGCGCCTGAAAGAAGCCGCTGAAAAAGCGAAAATCGAACTGTCTTCTGCACAGCAGACCGACGTCAACCTGCCGTACATCACGGCGGATGCGACCGGTCCTAAGCACCTGAACATCAAGGTGACTCGTGCGAAACTGGAATCACTGGTAGAAGACCTGGTTACTCGTTCTATTGAGCCGCTGAAAGTTGCGCTGCAGGATGCGGGCCTGTCCGTGTCTGATATCAACGACGTTATCCTCGTTGGTGGCCAGACGCGTATGCCAATGGTGCAGTCAAAAGTGGCTGAGTTCTTTGGTAAAGAGCCGCGTAAAGATGTTAACCCGGACGAAGCCGTTGCCGTGGGCGCAGCCGTACAGGGTGGCGTACTGGCCGGTGAAGTAAAAGACGTTCTGCTGCTGGACGTTACCCCACTGTCGCTGGGTATCGAAACCATGGGCGGCGTGATGACTTCACTGATCGCCAAGAACACCACCATCCCAACCAAGCACAGCCAGGTGTTCTCTACCGCTGAAGACAACCAGTCTGCGGTAACCATCCACGTTGTGCAGGGTGAGCGTAAACGCGCTGCGGATAACAAGTCACTGGGCCAGTTCAACCTTGACGGTATCCAGGCTGCGCCGCGCGGTATGCCGCAGATCGAAGTGACCTTCGACATCGACGCCGACGGTATTCTGCACGTATCCGCTAAAGACAAAAACAGCGGTAAAGAGCAGAAGATCACCATTAAGGCCTCTTCCGGTCTGAACGACGAAGAGATCGAAAAAATGGTGCGTGATGCAGAAGCTAACGCCGAGTCTGACCGCAAGTTTGAAGAGCTGGTGCAGACCCGTAACCAGGGTGACCAGGTTGCGCACAGCACCCGCAAGCAGCTGACCGATGCCGGTGACCAACTGCCAGCAGACGTGAAAGCGCCAATCGAAGCGGCTCTGACCGAGCTGGATACTGCGCTGAAAGGCGAAGACAAAGCTGAGATTGAAGCGAAAATCCAGGCGCTGATGGAAGTGTCCGGTAAGCTGATGGAATTTGCTCAGCAGCAGCAGGCCGCTGGCGGCGCAGCCGAAGCAGCCGAAGGTAAGAAAGATGACGACGTCGTTGACGCCGAATTCGAAGAAGTTAAAGACAAGAAATAATCGCCCTTGAGCGGGCATGATGCTCCCCTGATGGAGCATCGTATTAACCAGCACGGGCGTGGAGATTTCTCCCCGCCCGTGCACGCATGTTAAGGGCAGGATCAATAACAATGGCGAAGAAAGACTATTACGAGGTTTTAGGCGTTTCCAAATCTGCGGAAGAGCGTGAAATCAAAAAGGCTTATAAACGTCTTGCGATGAAGTTCCACCCTGACCGCAACCAGGGCGATAAAGAAGCCGAAGAGAAATTCAAAGAGATCAAAGAAGCGTACGAAATTCTGACCGATGCGCAGAAACGTGCGGCTTACGATCAGTACGGCCATGCTGCCTTTGAACAGGGCGGAATGGGCGGCGGCGGCGGTGGTTTCGGCGGTGGCGGTGCAGATTTTAGCGATATCTTTGGCGACGTATTCGGCGATATCTTCGGCGGAGGCCGCCGTCAGCAGCGCGCCGCACGCGGTGCTGATTTGCGCTACAACATGGAACTGACGCTGGAAGAAGCGGTACGCGGCGTGACCAAAGAGATCCGCATTCCAACGCTGGAAGAGTGTGAGGTTTGCCACGGTAGCGGAGCGAAAGCGGGAACCAAGCCGCAGACCTGTTCAACCTGTCACGGTGCAGGTCAGGTGCAGATGCGCCAGGGCTTCTTCACCGTTCAGCAGGCGTGTCCAACCTGTCACGGTCGCGGTTCGGTGATTAAAGATCCGTGCAACGCCTGTCACGGCCACGGTCGTGTAGAGAAATCAAAAACGCTGTCGGTGAAAATTCCGGCGGGCGTGGATACCGGCGATCGCATTCGTCTGAGCGGCGAAGGTGAAGCCGGTGAGCACGGCGCACCGTCTGGCGATCTGTACGTTCAGGTTCAGGTGAAAAAACACCGTATCTTCGAACGTGAAGAGAACAACCTGTACTGTGAAGTGCCGATCAACTTCGCAATGGCAGCCCTGGGTGGTGAGATTGAAGTGCCGACCCTCGATGGCCGCGTGAAGCTGAAGGTGCCTGCAGAAACGCAGACCGGCAAGCTGTTCCGTATGCGTGGTAAAGGCGTGAAATCCGTACGCGGTGGTGCTCAGGGCGACCTACTGTGCCGCGTGGTGGTGGAAACCCCGGTCAGCCTGAATGAGAAGCAGAAAACGCTGCTGCGCGAGCTGGAAGAGAGCTTCGGTGGCCCGAGCGGCGATCAGAACAGCCCGCGTTCAAAGAGTTTCTTTGACGGCGTGAAAAAGTTCTTTGACGATCTGACGCGTTAATCTGCTTTAGCTCTGAGCGTGGTATTTGATGGGCGATCTCGGCAGAGATCGCCCATTTGCTTTATGCGGCTTCCGTTTTCACCGGCATGTTTGTGGCGGCTCACGGGAATTTTCCCGGCTTCGTATCGGCATACGGCAGCGGAGAGCAATTCTTCGGAAATTCCGATCGGTTAACCATTTATAATCTTTTTTTTACGAAGAGTTAAAACGAGTATGCTGTGGTCTTCTTCACGCACACACTCGAATTAATGGAATCTTCGATGAAAACAGCTCTTAAGCGTCTGCTTAACAATGACGCCACCGGCGGTGTGGTCCTGATCGTGGCCGCTGCCATTGCGATGCTTCTGGCAAACAATAGCGCGACGCAGCAGGGATATCAGGCGCTGCTGGCGATGCCGGTGCAGTTCCGTTTTGGTGAACTCGACATCAACAAAGATCTGCTGCTGTGGATCAATGATGCGCTGATGGCGCTGTTCTTCCTTCTGATTGGTCTTGAGGTGAAGCGCGAACTGGTCACCGGCTCGCTAAACAGTCGCGAGCGGGCGATGTTCCCGCTGATCGCCGCGCTGGGCGGAATGCTGGCTCCGGCCCTGATCTTCACCGCCTTTAACCATAACGATCCACTGGCGATCCACGGCTGGGCGATCCCCACCGCCACGGACATTGCCTTTGCGCTGGGTATTCTCGCGCTGCTGGGGAGTCGGGTGCCGGTACAGTTAAAAATGTTCCTTATGGCGCTGGCGGTCATTGACGATCTTGGGGCGATCGTGATTATCGCTTTCTTCTACACCAGCGACCTTTCGCTGCTCTCATTGGGTATTGCTGCTGCTGCGATTGTCGCGCTGGCACTGCTTAATCTGTGTGGCGTTCGTAAAACGTCACTGTATCTGCTGGTCGGGATGGTGCTGTGGATTGCGGTGCTGAAATCCGGCGTTCACGCCACGCTGGCGGGGGTCATTGTCGGCTTCTTTATCCCGCTGAAGGAAAAGGAGGGTGTTTCACCGTCGGTCGATTTGGCGCACGGATTACAGCCGTGGGTCAGCTGGGTTATTCTGCCGCTGTTTGCCTTTGCCAATGCCGGGGTATCGCTGAGCGGCGTGTCGCTTAACGGTCTGTTCTCCGCCGTACCGCTGGGGATTATCCTTGGCCTGTTTATCGGCAAACCGTTAGGGATTACGCTGATCTGCTGGCTGTCCGTGAAGCTGAAAATTGCTGCGCTGCCTGAGCGAACTAAAATGGTCGATATTGCCGCCGTTGGCGTGCTGTGTGGGATTGGTTTTACCATGTCGATCTTTATCGCTTCACTGGCCTTTGATGCACAGCATGAAGAGATGGTTACCCTGGCGAAGCTGGGCATCCTGACCGGCTCGGTGGTTTCCGCCGTGGTGGGCTATCTGCTGCTGCGGGTTAAGCTGAAGTAAGGCAACGCGAGGGATGACATGTCGCAGATGAACTTTAACCACCTCTATTACTTCTGGCAGGTCTGTAAAACCGGCTCGGTGGTTAAAGCTGCTGAGGTACTCAACCTTACGCCACAGACCATTACCGGCCAGCTGAAGGCGCTGGAAGAGCGTCTGCAGGGGCGCTTGTTTAAGCGGCAGGGGCGGGGGCTGGTGCCCTCAGAGCTGGGACAGCTGGTTTTCCGCTACGCCGACCGCATGTTTACCCTCAGCCAGGAGATGCTGGATATCGTTAACTATCGCAAGGAAGCGAGCCTGCTATTTGACGTTGGCGTGGCCGATGCGTTATCCAAAAAGCTGGTCAGCCAGATTCTGGCGACCGCCGTACAGGAAGCGGAGCCTATCCATCTGCGCTGCTTTGAGTCTACCCATGAACTGCTTCTGGAGCAGCTCAGCGAACACAAACTGGATATGATCCTCTCCGACTGCCCGGTGGACTCCTCGCAGCAGGCGGGGCTGTTTTCCATCAAGCTGGGCGAATGTGGCATTAGCTTCTGGTGCCATGATGCGCTGCCCGATAGCGCGTTTCCTGCCTGTCTGACCGCGCATAATTTGCTGGTTCCCGGCAGGCGTTCAATGTTGGGGCGCAGGCTGCTGAACTGGTTTCAGTCACAGAATCTGGACGTTACCATTCTGGGTGAATTCGATGATGCGGCGCTGATGAAGGCCTTTGGAGCCGCAAATCGGGCCATTTTTGTGGCACCCACGCTGTATGGCAAAGAGAGTTATTACGCTGAGGGGATTGTTGAACTGGGCCAGGCGGAGGCGGTGGTTGAAGAGTACCACGTGATTTTTGCTGAACGAATGATTCAGCATCCGGCGGTACAGCGGATCTGCAATAAGGATTTCAGCGCGCTGTTTGCCGTTTAACGGACATAAAAAAACCGCCGTAAGGCGGTCTTTTTAACGCGGATTAACAAGCCGGCATTACGCCAGGTTGCTGATCTGTGCAGCCAGGTTTGCTTTATGACGAGCAGCCTTGTTTTTGTGGATCAGGCCTTTAGCTGCCTGGCGGTCCACGATAGGTTGCATTTCATTGAATGCAGCCTGTGCAGCTGCTTTATCGCCAGTAGCGATAGCTGCGTATACTTTCTTAACAAAGGTACGCATCATTGAACGACGGCTAGCGTTGTGCTTACGACGCTTCTCAGACGTTACGGCGCGTTTCTTAGCTGATTTGATATTAGCCAAGGTCCAACTCCCAAATAGTTCTATGAGGACAATTCAAAGGCCGAGGAATATGCCCTTTTCGCCTTCGGTTGTCAATGGATTTGTGCAAATAAGCGCCGATGAAACATTGGCACTTGGTTACGTTTCGATGGCGCAAGATTCTACCAGCATAAGCCTGGCGAATACAGCTTATTCACAAGAAAAAATATAATCCCATGGCCAGCGAGTACCATACAGAATGAAATGGCAGTAAGAAAGCGCGAAAGCCCGCAATCGCGGGTTAACCTTCATCGCTGTACAAGGTATAATCCGCCGATTTCCACAAATTTGAGCCAGCCATGAAGTTTATCCGCGGTATACATAACCTGAGAGAGCAGCATCGCGGCTGCGTACTGGCTATCGGTAATTTCGATGGCGTACACCGCGGTCACCAGGCGCTGCTGGCGCGCCTGTGCGAAGAAGGGCGACAGCGCAATCTGCCGGTGATGGTGATGCTGTTCGAACCCCAGCCGCTGGAGCTGTTCGCGGCTGACGGTGCCCCGGCGCGGCTGACCCGCCTGCGTGAAAAAGTTCGTTACCTTGAACAAGCCGGTATTGATAACGTGCTGTGCGTGCGCTTCGACAGGCGTTTTGCTGCCCACACGGCGCAAAGTTTTATTGCCGATCTGCTGGTCGATAAGCTGGGCGTGCAGTTCCTTGTCGTCGGTGATGATTTCCGCTTTGGCGCTGGTCGCCAGGGCGATTTCCTGTTATTACAGAAGGCTGGCGTCGAATACGGTTTCGATGTCATCAGCACCCAGACATTTTGCGATAATGGCAAACGCATCAGCAGCACGGCGGTACGTCAGGCGCTGGCAGACGACGATCTGGCGCAGGCCGCCGTTTTGCTGGGGCATCCCTTCAGCATTTCTGGTCGCGTGGTCCACGGCGATGCGCTGGGCCGGACGATTGGTTTCCCCACCGCTAACCTGCCGCTGCGTCGTACCGTTTCCCCGGTAAAAGGGGTGTATGCCGTTGAAGTCCTGGGCCTTGGGGAGCGTCCGCTGCCGGGCGTCGCCAATATTGGCACCCGACCCACCGTTGCCGGGCTGCGTCAGCAGCTGGAAGTGCATCTGCTGGATGTCGCTATCGACCTATACGGGCGCCATATTGATGTGGTGCTGCGTAAAAAAATTCGCAACGAGCAGCGCTTTGCCTCGCTCGATGCACTGAAAGAGCAAATTGCTAAAGATGTGGTGACTGCCCGCGACTTTTTCGGGCTGAAGACACCGGTTTAAACAGAACTGAAGCGAAATACGGAATCGAGAATCTGATGAGTGACTATAAATCAACCCTGAATTTGCCGGAAACGGGGTTCCCGATGCGTGGCGATCTGGCCAAACGCGAACCGGGAATGCTGCAACGTTGGTATGATGACAAACTGTACGGCATCATCCGCGAAGCCAAAAAAGGGAAAAAAACCTTTATCCTTCATGATGGCCCTCCTTATGCGAACGGCAGCATTCATATTGGTCACTCAGTAAACAAGATTCTGAAAGATATTATCGTTAAGTCGAAAGGCATGGCGGGCTACGATTCGCCTTACGTACCGGGCTGGGACTGCCACGGTTTGCCTATCGAGCACAAAGTTGAGCAGATGATCGGCAAGCCGGGCGAGAAAGTGACCCCGGCCGAGTTCCGTGCTGCCTGCCGCAAATACGCTGCCGAGCAGGTTGAAGGACAGAAAGCCGACTTCATCCGCCTGGGCGTGTTGGGTGACTGGGATCGCCCGTACCTGACGATGAACTTCAAAACCGAAGCCAACATCATCCGCGCGCTGGGTAAAATCATCGGTAACGGTCACCTGCACAAAGGCGCTAAGCCGGTGCACTGGTGCCTGGACTGCCGCTCTGCGCTGGCGGAAGCCGAAGTGGAGTATTACGACAAAACTTCTCCATCCATTGACGTGATGTTTAACGCGCTGGATGCTGATGCCGTGCGCGCGAAGTTTGGCGTTGCCGCTTCAGAAGGCCCGGTATCGCTGGTTATCTGGACCACCACCCCGTGGACCATGCCGGCCAACCGCGGTATCTCACTGCATCCGGAATTTGAGTATCAGCTCCTGCAGATCGAAGGCCGCAGCCTGATCCTGGCGAAAGAGCTGGTAGAAAGCGTGATGAAACGCGCGGGCGTGGCCGAGTGGACCGTGCTGGGCGAATGCAAGGGTGAGGCGCTGGAGCTTCAGCTGTTCCAGCATCCGTTCCTGGAGCAGATTCAGTCGAAAGTCGTGCTGGGTGAGCACGTTACGCTGGAAGCCGGTACTGGTGCTGTGCATACCGCGCCGGGCCACGGTCCGGATGACTATGTTATCGGTCAGAAATACGGTCTGGAAACCGCTAACCCGGTTGGTCCGGACGGCAGCTATCTGCCGGGTACCTACCCGACGCTGGACGGTGTTAACGTCTTTAAAGCCAACGATATGATCGTTGAGCTGCTGAAAGAGAAGGGCGCACTGCTGCATGTTGAAAAACTGCACCACAGCTACCCGCACTGCTGGCGTCACAAAACGCCGATTATCTTCCGTGCTACTCCGCAGTGGTTTATCAGCATGGATCAGAAAGGCCTGCGTGCGCAGTCGCTGAAAGAGATCAAAGGCGTGCAGTGGATCCCGGACTGGGGCCAGGCGCGTATCGAAGCGATGGTGGCGAACCGTCCTGACTGGTGTATCTCACGCCAGCGTACCTGGGGCGTGCCGATGGCGCTGTTCGTGCATAAAGACACCGAGCAGCTGCATCCGGACAGCCTGGCGCTGATGGAAAAAGTCGCGCTGCGCGTAGAGGAAGAAGGTATCCAGGCATGGTGGGATCTTGACCCGCGTGAGCTGATGGGTGATGACGCCGACAACTATGTGAAAGTACCGGATACGCTGGACGTATGGTTTGACTCCGGCTCCACCAGCTACTCCGTTGTGGATGCGCGTCCTGAGTTCGGCGGCCATGCACCGGATATGTATCTGGAAGGTTCTGACCAGCATCGCGGCTGGTTTATGTCTTCACTGATGATTTCAACGGCGATGAAGGGCAAAGCGCCTTATCGTCAGGTACTGACCCACGGTTTCACCGTTGACGGTCAGGGCCGCAAGATGTCCAAATCGCTGGGCAACACCGTTTCGCCGCAGGACGTGATGAACAAACTGGGCGCGGATATTCTGCGTCTGTGGGTCGCTTCTACCGACTACTCCGGTGAAATCGCCGTATCCGACGAAATCCTTAAGCGCTCAGCCGACAGCTATCGCCGCATTCGTAACACCGCGCGCTTCCTGCTGGCTAACCTGGCGGGCTTTAATCCGGAAACCGATTTGGTGAAACCGGAAGATATGGTCGTTGTCGATCGCTGGGCAGTGGGCCGTGCGCTGGCAGCACAGAACGATATCGTTGCCTCTTATGAAGCCTATGACTTCCATGAAGTAGTTCAGCGCCTGATGCAGTTCTGCTCGGTGGAAATGGGTTCCTTCTATCTCGACATCATCAAAGACCGTCAGTACACCGCGAAGGCCGATGGCCTGGCGCGCCGCAGCTGCCAGACCGCACTGTGGTACATCGCCGAGGCGCTGGTGCGCTGGATGGCACCGATCATGTCGTTTACCGCCGATGAAATCTGGGGCTACCTGCCGGGCAAACGCAGCCAGTACGTGTTTACCGAAGAGTGGTTCGATGGCCTGTTCGGCCTGGCGGCGGATGAGTCCATGAACGACGCCTACTGGGCGGATCTGCTGAAAGTGCGTAGCGAAGTGAACAAGGTGCTTGAGCAGGCGCGTGCAGACAAACTGATCGGTGGCTCTCTGGAAGCCAGCGTGACGCTGTATGCCGATGCTGAGCTGGCCGCGAAGCTGAACAGCCTGGGCGAAGAGCTGCGCTTTGTGCTGCTGACCTCCGGTGCTCAGGTGGCGGATTACGCTCAGGCTGGCGACGACGCGCAGCAGAGCGAGATCGTCAAAGGCCTGAAGATCGCTCTGCGTAAAGCAGACGGTGAGAAGTGCCCGCGCTGCTGGCATTACACCACCGATATCGGCCAGAACGCTGCGCATGCAGACGTTTGTGGTCGCTGTGCCACCAACGTCGCGGGCAGCGGCGAACTGCGTAAGTTTGCATAATGAGCCGCCCCGTTCTTTCTACCGGATTGCGCTGGCTGTGGCTGGTGCTGGTGGTGATTGGCATCGATTTCGCCAGTAAACAGTGGATTATGAATACGCTGATGCTGCACGAGTCGATGCCGGTGATGCCATTTTTTAACTTCTTTTATGCTCACAACTACGGCGCGGCGTTCAGCTTCCTTGCCGATAAAGGTGGCTGGCAGCGCTGGTTCTTCGCCGGCATTGCCATCGCTATTGTCGTAGTGCTGCTGGTGATGATGTACCGTAGCCCGGCGAGCAATAAACTGAATAACATCGCCTATGCGCTGATCGTGGGTGGCGCATTGGGCAACCTGTTCGACCGGTCATATCATGGCTTCGTGGTGGACTTCATCGATTTTTATGTTGGAGACTGGCACTTTGCCACGTTTAATATCGCCGACTGCGCTATCTGTATAGGTGCCGCGCTGGTCGTACTGGAAGGGTTTATCAGCCCGGCCGGTAAACAGGCTAAGAATAAAGGGTAGGGCATGATCGATTCTGTACAGCGCGACAGCTCACTGCTGGTGCATTTCACCTTAAAACTGGCGGATGGATCGACCGCAGAGTCCACACGCAATAACGGTAAGCCAGCGCTGTTTTGTCTGGGTGACGGCAGCCTGTCCGAAGGGCTGGAAAACCAGCTGATTGGACTGAAGGTTGGTGACAAACATGCCTTTGCGCTGGAGTCTGAAGACGCTTTTGGCGGCATCAGTCCGGACCTGATCCAGTACTTCTCGCGCCGTGATTTTATGCAGGCAGGCGAACCGGAGGTTGGCGCAATTATGCTGTTCTCCGGCATGGACGGTAACGAAATGCCCGGTGTGATTCGTGAGATTTCCGGTGATTCAATCACCGTTGATTTCAACCATCCGCTGGCCGGGCAGACCATTCATTTTGACGTAGAAGTACTGGAGATTAATCCGGTACTGGAGGCGGCGAATGCAGATCCTGTTGGCTAACCCACGCGGTTTTTGTGCGGGCGTTGATCGCGCTATCAGCATTGTCGAGCGTGCGCTGGAGATGTACGGCGCACCGATTTACGTTCGTCATGAAGTGGTGCATAACCGCTACGTGGTTAACAGTCTGCGCGAACGTGGGGCGATTTTTATTGAGGAAATCAGCGAAGTGCCGGATGGCTGCATTCTGATTTTCTCCGCCCACGGCGTTTCCCAGGCGGTGCGTGCAGAAGCGAAAGCGCGCGATCTCACCATGCTGTTCGACGCCACCTGTCCGCTGGTGACCAAAGTCCATATGGAAGTTGCGCGTGCCAGCCGTAAGGGCACCGAGGCGATCCTGATTGGCCACGCCGGTCACCCGGAGGTCGAGGGCACCATGGGCCAGTACAATAACCCGAAAGGGGGTATGTACCTGGTGGAAGCGCCCGCTGATGTGTGGAAGCTGCAGGTGAAGGATGAAGACAACCTGTGCTTTATGACTCAGACCACGCTGTCGGTGGACGACACTTATGAAGTGATCGATGCCCTGCGTGCGCGTTTCCCAAAAATTGTGGGTCCGCGTAAAGACGATATCTGTTACGCGACGACCAACCGCCAGGAAGCGGTGCGTACACTGTCGAAGGATGCGGACGTGGTGCTGGTGGTGGGTTCGAAAAACTCCTCTAACTCCAACCGTCTGGCTGAACTGGCGCAGCGCGCCGGTAAGCTGGCACGGCTGATCGATTCTGCCGATGATATTCAGGAAGAGTGGATCAAAGGCGCACGCTGCGTTGGCGTTACTGCCGGTGCATCGGCTCCTGACGTGCTGGTGCAGGAAGTTATCCAGCGGCTGAATCAGCTTGGCGGTGTGGATGCCATTGAGCTGATTGGTCGCGAAGAGAATATCGTGTTTGAAGTGCCGAAAGAGCTGCGCGTTGAGGTTCGGCAGGTCGAATAATCGGTTTGTTTCGCTTGCTGTTGTCTCGGGGCTGTTGCTCAGATTGCAGGTGTATAGATCGCTGTTGTATTGATGGTTGTTGTTCGGGTAGTCGCAAGGACGGGTGGGCTTTGGCCTGGCGGTCCTTGCGCCGGGCTTTGCCCGGTTCCCTCACTTCGTTCGTCAGCCTTTTGGACCGGTGAAGATGGCGCGTCCCTGCGCCAGCTTCACCTCTCGCCAACGTCCTGTTGGCGAGTCCAGTCTTCCTCTCTCCGTTCCGCGCTGTGGATTGCCCTGCCAAAGCCCACCCGTCCTCGCCTCATTTTTCGCGTTGCCTGTTGAAAACGGCCTCTTTCTATTCCAGGCTACGAATTGCCTTGCCAAAGCCCATCCGTCCTCGCCTTACTTTCTGTGTTGCCTGTTGAATACGACCTTATGCGTATTCGTTTCGTTGGATGAAGTCTTTAAAGCTGCAGAATTGCGCGTTGAGGTTCGGTAGATCGAATAGTTTACTGTGATTTCGGTGGCTATCAGATAGGTTGCAGCGAGGACGGATGGGCTTTGGCCTGGCGGTCCTCGCGCCGGGCTTTGCCCGGTTCCCTCACTGCGTTCGTCAGCCTTTTGGACCGGTGAAGATGGCGCGTCCCTGCGCCAGCTTCACCTCTCGCCAACGTCCTGTTGGCGAGTCCAGTCTTCCTCTCTGCGTTCAGCGCTGCGGATTGCCCTGCCAAAGCCCATCCGTCCTCGCCTCATTTTCCGCGTTGCCTGTTGAATACGATCATATATCTGACGTTATCTTTAGACCCACCACATCCATTGGTGAAAGGGGACAGGGCATTCCACAGCGCTGAGGTGGAGGCAGCAGGTCAGGAGACGGCAACAGGGATAGCCAAAAGCCAGTAAATCTATGAAGCAATAGCCGCATATCTACTCGCTGTATCTGACGCTGTCTTTGAACCCGCGACACGATTGATGGAAGGGGGACAGCCTCTGCGGCTGCAGGGCATTCCGCAGCGCTGAGGCGGAGGCAGCAGGCCAGGAGACACCAACAAGGATGTTGGTGTCAGGTGAAGCTGGTGCAGGGATGCACCATCTTCACCGGTCTGACAGGCCGGATGCCGTAGACGAAGGTACCGCGCAGCGGCGCGAGGACCGCCCGGAAGCCGCAGAGGCTGTCCCCCCAACCCAAAGTCATCAGCGGCAAAAACATCAGCCACGTCATAATCCAACCTTCTCCCCAACCCAAAGCCATCAGCGGAAAAAACATCAGCCACGCCATGATCCAGCCTTCTCCCCAACCCAAATCCATCAGTGACAACCTCTCCCCGATCCACCATAAATCTGTTTTACTGATAATCTGCGCCAGCTGGCGTAAAATTCTAATTATGTGGTTTTAATTGTGGCGCAGAGGTTAACGCGTGGTTAATCTGTATGCGCTTTGCATGCATAGAAATCTGTCAGGAATGAATAATTATGAGTAACGCAGAAATCCGTATCGCCGTTGTGGGAGCCGCAGGGCGTATGGGGCGTCAGCTGATTCAGGCTGCTGTTCAGGCTGAAGGTGCACGTCTGGGTGCCGCCCTAGTGCGTGCCGGTTCTTCTCTGGTTGGCAGCGATGCCGGTGAACTGGCGGGTTGTGGCTTACAGGGCGTGAAGATTAGCGACAGCCTGGATGCGGTGGTCAACGACTTCGACGTATTGATCGACTTCACCCGCCCGGAAGCGACGCTGAACTATCTGGAATTTTGCCGCCAGCATAAAAAAGCGATGGTAATTGGTACTACCGGTTTCGATGACGCCGGGAAAGCCGCAATCAAAGCCGCTGCGGAAGATATCGGTATCGTGTTTGCCGCCAACTTCAGCGTCGGTGTGAATCTGGTGCTCAAGCTGCTGGAAAAAGCGGCCAAAGTCATGGGTGAGTACGCGGATATCGAAATTGTAGAAGCGCATCACCGTCATAAAGTCGATGCTCCTTCCGGTACGGCGCTGGCGATGGGTGAGGCGATTGCCGATGCCATGGACTGGGATCTGAATGAGCACGCGGTTTATGCCCGTGAAGGGATCACCGGGGAACGTAAGGCGCAAACCATCGGTTTTGCCACCGTCCGTGCAGGCGATATCGTCGGAGAGCATACCGCAATGTTTGCAGATATCGGCGAGCGCGTAGAGATTACCCACAAGGCTTCCAGCCGCATGACCTTTGCTAATGGCGCGGTTAAGGCAGGATTATGGTTGGGTGCGCATAAATCAGGTCTTTTTGACATGAGAAGTGTGCTTAATCTTGATGATTTATAAGTGTTGTAAACCATCGTGATGTGGTTATTTCAATCATAAGTTTATGATTGGCTGGGCAATAATTTTATTGCCCTTTTTATTTTTTAAAAATGACATCTTTTTGTAATTTATAGTCTGTAGGTCTTATAAAACTAACTTTACCTATCATTCATCCTCCTTTTTATAAGATTTTTGACCATTTGGTCCACTTTTTCACGTTCCCGCATCCATTTTTATGCATTCACTGGCAGGCAACCGATTTTATTGCCAGGATATGTGGTGTTTTCAGCGTTAATCTTCTTATAAACCAACCAGTGAGTTAAAAAGTGAAGAAAAAGTGCCTCGCAGGGTAGACATTCGCGAGGGCGATCATTAGAATGCGCGCAATTTGCCAAAAACTGAGCAGTCAGGCAGTTTTTGCATTGATTCGGCTCTATTTCTGAATTAATATGCAGATATTGTGACTGTTTATTCCCTGGAGGATGTTTTGATTAAGTCAGCGCTCTTGGTTCTGGAAGACGGAACCCAATTCCACGGTCGGGCCATCGGGGCAACCGGATCGGCAGTGGGAGAAGTTGTTTTCAACACTTCAATGACCGGTTATCAAGAAATCCTCACTGATCCTTCCTATTCCCGCCAAATCGTTACTCTTACTTATCCCCATATCGGCAATGTCGGCACCAACTCAGCTGACGCAGAATCTACTCAGGTACATGCACAGGGTCTGGTGATCCGTGACTTACCGCTGATTGCCAGCAACTATCGCAATGAAGAAGGGCTGACCGACTATCTGGTCCGCAACAACATTGTCGCTATTGCCGATATCGATACGCGTAAGCTGACTCGTCTGCTGCGCGAAAAAGGGGCGCAGAACGGCTGCATTATTGCCGGAGATGCACTGGACGCTGCCGTGGCGCTGGAAAAGGCTAAAGCCTTCCCTGGCCTGAAAGGCATGGACCTGGCGAAAGAAGTGACCACCCCGGAAGCCTACAGCTGGCTGCAGGGTAGCTGGACGCTGGAAGGCGACCTGCCTGCGGCGAAAGCGGAAGGCGAACTGCCGTTCCACGTAGTGGCCTACGATTACGGCGTGAAGCGCAATATTCTGCGTATGCTGGTGGATCGCGGCTGCCGCCTGACCGTGGTGCCTGCACAGACTCCGGCTGAAGACGTATTAAAGCTGAACCCGGACGGTATTTTCCTCTCCAACGGCCCTGGTGACCCGGAGCCGTGCGACTACGCCATCAGCGCAATTAAGCGTTTCCTGGAAACCGATATTCCGGTATTTGGCATCTGCCTCGGTCACCAGCTGCTGGCGCTGGCCAGCGGTGCAAAAACCGTGAAGATGAAACTCGGTCACCACGGCGGCAACCACCCGGTGAAAGATCACGATAAGAACACCGTGATGATTACCGCCCAGAACCACGGCTTTGCCGTTGATGACAGCAACCTGCCTGCGAATCTGCGCGTGACGCATACCTCACTGTTTGACCACACGGTCCAGGGTATTCACCGCACGGATAAAGCGGCTTTCAGCTTCCAGGGTCACCCTGAAGCCAGCCCGGGCCCGCACGATGCAGCCCCCCTGTTCGATCACTTTATCGAACTGATTGAAGCTTACCGTTCCAGCGCGAAATAAGGTCAGGAGAGAGAGCAATGCCAAAACGTACAGACATAAAAAGTATCCTGATCATTGGCGCAGGTCCTATCGTTATCGGTCAGGCCTGTGAGTTTGACTATTCCGGTGCGCAGGCGTGTAAGGCGCTGCGTGAAGAGGGCTACCGCGTCATTCTGGTGAACTCTAACCCGGCGACCATTATGACCGACCCGGATATGGCCGATGCGACCTACATCGAGCCGATTAACTGGGAAGTGGTGCGTAAAATCATTGAAAAAGAGCGCCCGGATGCCGTGCTGCCAACCATGGGCGGCCAGACTGCGCTGAACTGTGCGCTGGAGCTGGAGCGCCGTGGTGTGCTGGAAGAGTTCGGTGTGACCATGATTGGTGCCACCGCTGATGCGATTGATAAAGCTGAAGATCGTCGCCGCTTCGACGTGGCGATGAAAAGCATCGGCCTGGACACCGCGCGTTCCGGTATCGCACATAATATGGAAGAAGCGCTGGCGGTTGCCGCCGACGTGGGCTTCCCGTGCATCATTCGTCCTTCCTTCACCATGGGCGGCACCGGCGGCGGTATCGCCTACAACCGCGAAGAGTTCGAAGAGATCTGCGAACGCGGTCTGGATCTGTCGCCAACCAACGAGCTGCTGATTGATGAGTCGCTGATTGGCTGGAAAGAGTACGAGATGGAAGTGGTGCGTGATAAAAACGACAACTGCATCATCGTCTGCTCGATTGAAAACTTCGATGCCATGGGCATCCACACCGGTGACTCGATTACCGTTGCGCCAGCACAGACGCTGACCGACAAAGAGTACCAGATCATGCGTAACGCCTCGCTGGCGGTGCTGCGTGAAATCGGCGTGGAAACCGGTGGCTCCAACGTGCAGTTCTCCGTTAACCCGGAAAACGGCCGCCTGATCGTTATCGAAATGAACCCGCGCGTATCACGCTCTTCCGCGCTGGCATCGAAAGCGACCGGCTTCCCGATTGCTAAAATCGCCGCCAAGCTGGCGGTGGGCTTCACCCTCGATGAACTGACCAACGATATCACCGGCGGCCTGACCCCGGCATCGTTCGAACCGTCCATCGACTACGTGGTGACCAAGATCCCACGCTTCAACTTCGAGAAATTTGCCGGTGCTAACGACCGTCTGACCACCCAGATGAAATCCGTGGGTGAAGTGATGGCGATTGGCCGCACGCTGCAGGAATCCATGCAGAAAGCGCTGCGCGGTCTGGAAGTGGGCGCGAACGGCTTCGACCCGAAAGTTGACCTTAACGATGCTGAAGCGCTGACCATCATTCGCCGCGAGCTGAAAGATGCCGGTTCAGACCGCATCTGGTACATCGCCGACGCCTTCCGTGCCGGAATGACCGTGGAAGATGTCTTCGCGCTGACCAACGTGGATCGCTGGTTCCTGGTGCAGATTGAAGAGCTGGTTCAGCTGGAGCAGCAGGTAGCGAAAGTCGGTCTGAACGGCCTGACCTATGACTTCCTGCGCACCCTGAAGCGTAAAGGCTTTGCCGATGCGCGCCTGGCAGCGGTTGCCGGTGTGACCGAATCAGAAATTCGTAAACTGCGCGAGCAGCACAACCTGCACCCGGTGTACAAACGTGTGGATACCTGTGCGGCCGAATTCTCGACCGACACCGCCTACATGTACTCCACCTATGAAGAAGAGTGCGAAGCGAACCCGAATCAGGATCGCGACAAAATCATGGTGCTGGGCGGCGGTCCAAACCGTATCGGCCAGGGTATCGAATTCGACTACTGCTGCGTTCATGCCTCGCTGGCGCTGCGCGAAGACGGTTTCGAAACCATCATGGTGAACTGTAACCCGGAAACCGTCTCCACCGACTACGACACCTCAGATCGTCTGTACTTCGAGCCGGTCACGCTGGAAGACGTGCTGGAAATCGTGCGCATTGAGAAGCCGAAAGGCGTTATCGTACAGTACGGCGGCCAGACTCCACTGAAACTGGCGCGTGCGCTGGAAGCCGCAGGCGTACCGGTTATCGGCACCAGCCCGGACGCCATTGACCGTGCTGAAGACCGCGAGCGTTTCCAGCAGGCGGTTGACCGCCTGGCGCTGAAACAGCCTGCCAACGCCACTGTTACCACCATCGAAATGGCGGTAGAGAAAGCGGCCACCATCGGCTATCCGCTGGTTGTGCGTCCTTCCTACGTGCTGGGCGGCCGGGCGATGGAAATCGTTTACGACGAAATCGACCTGAAGCGCTACTTCACCACGGCGGTTTCCGTTTCCAACGACGCGCCGGTGCTGCTGGATCGCTTCCTGGATGACGCGGTAGAAGTCGACGTAGATGCGATCTGCGACGGTGAGCAGGTGCTGATTGGCGGCATCATGGAACACATCGAACAGGCTGGCGTTCACTCTGGTGACTCCGCCTGCTCCCTGCCGGCCTACACGCTGAGCAAGGAAATTCAGGATGTGATGCGTCAGCAGGTTGAGAAGCTGGCCTTCGAGCTGGGCGTACGCGGTCTGATGAACGTGCAGTTTGCGGTGAAGGATAACGAAGTTTACCTGATTGAGGTGAACCCACGTGCTGCTCGTACCGTGCCGTTCGTCTCTAAAGCTACAAGCGTGCCGCTGGCGAAAGTGGCCGCGCGCGTGATGGCCGGTAAAACGCTGGCTGAGCAGGGCGTGACCGAAGAAATTATCCCGCCGTACTTCTCGGTGAAAGAAGTGGTGCTGCCGTTCAACAAGTTCCAGGGCGTGGACCCTATCCTTGGCCCGGAAATGCGTTCTACCGGTGAAGTGATGGGCGTAGGCCGCACCTTCGCTGAAGCCTTCAGCAAAGCGATGCTGGGTGCGCAGAGCAACATGAAGAAGAGCGGTCGTGCGCTGCTGTCGGTTCGTGAAGGCGATAAGAAACGTATCGTTGAGCTGGCGCGTCGTCTGCTGGGCTTCGGCTTTGAGCTGGATGCCACCGACGGCACCGCAGCGGTGCTGAAAGCTGCCGGTATCGAAGTGCGTCGCGTCAACAAGGTGCATGAAGGCCGTCCGCACATTCAGGACCGCGTGAAGAACGGTGAGTACGTGTACATCGTTAACACCACCGCAGGCCGTCAGGCGATTGAAGACTCCAAGCTGATCCGCCGCAGTGCGCTGCAGTATAAAGTGCACTACGACACCACGCTGAACGGTGCCTTCGCCACCACCAACTCGCTGAACGCCAGCGCGATCGACCAGGTTATCTCAGTGCAGGAAATGCACGCGCAGATTAACGGTTAATCACCCTCTCGTCGGGCCAGGTCAGGCATGCCTGACCGCTACAGAGGCGTTAAGGGGCGACCAGTTTTCTGGTCGCCCCTTTTTTTAACCAATTTTTGCCAGAGTCTCCAGCGTGGTGGACTCATTCTCGATCAGGCGGATCAGTAAAATAGCCTGTTTATTCGGTTTTGCCCGCCCCTGCTCCCAGTTCTGATAGGTGGTCAGTCCGGTCTGCAAATACTGCGCAAATACCGCCTGTGAAAGCTGTAAATTTTCACGAATAGTGCGCAGCTCTTCCGGTGCCAGAGCAATTTCGGCCCTGGCCGTCAGACGGTGGGTTTTCAGGGTTTTCTTGCCCTGCTGCTGTTCAGCCAGAGCGCCAAAACCTTCAACCAGCTCAGCGTAAAGATCGCGTTTTTCCATGTGATCATCATCCTTTAGTCAGGTGTGTTAGCAACGCGCGTAAGTGTTCGCGCTGGGGCGGCGAGAGATCGCCTATTTCACCTTTGCTGTAAATGGTAAACAGCAGAAAATGTGCCTGTTCCTGCCACCAGTAATAGATTATCCGCGAGCCACCGCGTTTTCCTTTATGGCGATGGTTGTCGCCCACGCGTATTTTACGCAGCCCACCGGTGTGTTGGATCACGTCACCGCAGGTGGGGCAGAGCATAAGCAAATTCTGCAAACTGCGGAACGCTTCGTCAGTAAGATAGTCGGCACGATGACGTGCAAACGGCGGAAGTTCTACAAAGATAGCATCCACTGCTGTTTCTCCAGGCTCTAAACTATGCCCAAATATGGGTTAGTTCAAGGTTTTTTTGTCGTTTTATTAAACACCCTGATTTTGCTTGCTTGCCTCAGACATGTCTCGCACCTTGCTCAATCCCTGCGCAATGCTTCGCAATTCTGCACCTTTCCCGCTCAGAAGATTTTCTTATCAAATACAAATAACCAGTTAAATCAT
This sequence comes from Erwinia sp. INIA01, assembly GCF_025947915.1. Lineage (NCBI taxonomy): Bacteria > Pseudomonadati > Pseudomonadota > Gammaproteobacteria > Enterobacterales > Erwiniaceae > Erwinia > Erwinia sp. INIA01. The sequence continues at coordinate 184,862 of NZ_JAPDNC010000007.1, read as the reverse complement.
ATGTATAAATTTTGGCATTCTCTTTGCAGTGTCCCTGACAGGTTGAGTTGTTGGACCAATTTCAGGAGGCAGCATGTCATTACTTCCCGCCGCACTGGCACCGATAGCTGTACAGCACAGTGATGTGCTGGTGCTCGATGCGCTGACGCGCTATGTGGCGCAGTCAGGGATGCAGATCGGCGAGCGCCTGCCGCCGGAGCGGGTGCTGGCGGAGCAGCTTGCCGTTAGCCGCAATACGGTGCGCGAAGCGCTGAAACGCTGGGAAACACTGGGCATTATCGTGCGGCGCAAGGGCAGCGGCACCTTTCTGCAGGCCGAAGTCACCAGCAATGACAGTTTTCTGTCGCTGCGCTTCAAAAACGACTCACAAAACATGCTGCACGCGCTGGAGGTCCGCCGAATTATTGAGGCCGAATCCTGCTCGCTGGCGGCGGTGCGCGCCACGGCGGATGACCTGTTGCTGATTGAACAGCGTCTGCTGGAGATGGAGCGCGTGCACCTGGCCGTCGGTTCCGCCGGCGCGGAGGACTGGCTATTTCACTCCAGTATTTACCAGGCGGCGCACAACCCGCTGTTACTGCATATGGTGGTGGGGCTGTACGACACCCTGCACGCCTTTTTTGAATCCCCGCCCGAGCAGGCGCTGTTCAGCGACTCGTTTCCGCTACACCGCACACTGTTTGAGGCCATACAGCAGCGCGATGCCGATGAGGCAAAGCGCGTCAGCCATCTGATTCTTGACATAACCGAACGTGACATGAAGGACGTGATCCATGCAGCCAGAAAAGCGTAGTGACCAGACCCAGTTAACCCACGATGCCCGTCATGACAAAGGGGCCGTATCGCCGCCGATTTACCAGTCTTCGCTGTTCAGCTTCAGCGACTACGACAGCATGATTGCCCGCTTCCGTGGCGACAGCGACCAGCCGCTCTATTCCCGCGTGGATAACCCGACGGTGAAAGAGCTGCAGGAAAAGGTGGCGAAGCTGGAGCAGGGGGAAGCCTGCCTGGCATTCAGCAGCGGCATGGCGGCGATCAGCAACGCCATTCTCAGCGTGGTATCGCCCGGGGACAAAGTGGTGTGTATCAATCACGTTTACCCGGATACCTATCGTTTCCTGCGCGGTTTCTGCCAGCGCTTCCGTATTCGCAGCGAATTCGTCGACGGCGAGTCGCTTGAGTCGGTTAAAGCGGCGCTGTCCGACGCGAAACTGCTGTATCTGGAAAGCCCGAGCAGCTGGGTGATGGGCGAACAGGACCTGCGTTCGCTGGCCGAACTGGCGCAGTCGATGGGCGTCACCACCATTATCGACAACAGCTGGGCGTCGCCGCTGTATCAAAAACCGCTGACGCTGGGCATCGATATCGTGGTGCATTCCGCCTCGAAATACATCAGCGGCCACAGCGATGTGGTGGCCGGGCTGGTGATTGCCAGCCGCGAACGTATTGCCGCTATCACCAGCGGTGTCAGCCCGTTCCTCGGCGGCAAGCTGTCGGCTAACGAAGCCTGGCTGCTGATCCGCGGCCTGCGTACGCTGCCGCTGCGTATGCGTCAGCATCAGGAGAGCGCATTGAGCATTGCCCGGCAGCTGTTGGCGCATCCGCAGGTCACCCGCGTTTATCACCCCGGTCTTGAACCGCTGCCTTCCTCCGCCCTCAGCGGCTACAGCGGGCTGTTCGCCTTCGAACTGGATGAGTCGGTGGATATTCCCCGCTTCTGTAATGCGCTTGGCCTGTTCCATATGGGCGTGAGCTGGGGCGGTTTTGAAAGCCTGGTGATGCCGGCGATTTCGGTGCTCAACCAGGCAGGAGAGTTTAATTCCGCTCGCGATTTTGGCGTGTCGCCCCGCGTGGTGCGCGTCTCTATCGGTCTGGAAGAGACGGAAGAGTTGTGGCTCGACTTGCAGCAGGCGATTGCCGCCGCACGCTAAACCCCGCCCGGCGGGACATTTCATCTAACCAGAGGTCATCATCATGCAACATCCTATGCGCGCTTTGTTATGCCAGTGCGTGGTCGCCGCCCTGGGAATGGGTGCCGCGGTCTTTAGCCAGGCCGCCACCAAACTGACGCTGGTAGAGGTGATCACCAGCCCGGCAAGGACCGCCGTTTTGCAGGAGATGCTGACGGACTACAAGAAACAGCATCCGGGAACGGAAATCGAGGTGATCTCGCTGCCGTGGGGCCAGGCGTTTGAAAAGCTGGGCACCATGCTGCAAAGCGGCCAGGTGCCGGACGTAGTGGAGATGCCGGATACCTGGCAGGGGCTGTACGCCAGCAACAATATGCTGGAAGACCTGGAGCCGCAGCTGAAAAGCTGGTCTGCCACGCCGCAGCTGACCGACAAGGCGCTGGCGATGGCGCGTGCCGCCAACGGTAAAGCGACGATGATCCCTTACGGCTTCTATCTGCGGGCGATGTTCTGGAACAAGAAGCTGTTCCAGCAGGCGGGCCTGAGCGAAGCGCCGAAAACCATGGATGAGTTCGTGGCCGATGCGAAGAAAATCAGCGCGCTGGGCAACGGCATTAGCGGCTACTGCATGCGCGGCGGCGTGGGCGGCACCAACGCCTGGATGATGTTTATGGCGGCGATGAACGGCTCGCCGGACTTCTTCGATAAGCAGGGTAACAGCACGCTGACCCAGCCCGGAGCGCTGAAGGGGGCGCAGCTGCTGGTAGATATGTACCAGAGCGGCGGCGCGCCGAAGGACAGTGTGAACTGGGGCTTTAACGAGATCGTTTCCGGCTTCTACTCCGGTAAATGCGCGATGCTCGATCAGGACCCGGATGCGCTGATCGCCATCAAAAACAGCATGCCTGCCGAGGACTTTGCCGTAGCTCCGATGCCGGTTGGCCCGTCGGGCAAAGCCTTCCCGACCATTGGCTATACCGGCTGGTCGGTGTTCAAACAGGCAAAACAGAAGGATCAATCCTGGCAGCTGATCCAGTTCCTCAGCAGCGAGTCAAACAACCTTACCTGGTCGAAGTTCGTGGGTACGCTGCCGATCTACAAGGGGGCGGAAAACGATCCTTACTACCACTCGCCGCAGTTTGCCGGCTGGTTTGCCGAGCTGAACAGCCCGAACTATGTGCCGCTGACCATGCCGACGCATCTGAAAGGCTGGGGCTACTTTAACTCGGTGATTGTGAAGGAAAGTTCGCAGGAAACCCTGCTGGATCAGAACGATACGGAATCCATGGTCAAGGACTGGGCGAAATACCTGACGAAAGAGCAGAAGGCCTGGCTGGCCACGCAATAACAGTGACTCCCGCTCAGGCGGGAGCCTTTACGGAGACGCCCTATGATGCTTGATACCCCCGCTGGCCGCGTCGCCAGCGCTCCGCGCTTTGCTCGCCTGCGTATGCTGGCCGAGCCGTGGCTTTACCTCAGCCCGACGTTGGTGCTGATCGGGCTGTTTATTTTTGTGCCGATGATGATCGGCATTTCCTACGCCTTCCAGAATATTCAGCTGTTGAATCCGATGGATAGCGGCTGGGTTGGCCTGGATAACTTCCGCCAGATGTTTGACGATCGGCGCTTCTTTAAGGCGCTGGGCCATACCGTGAACTGGACGCTGACTTCGCTGGCGCTGCAGTTCGCGCTGGGCCTGGGGCTGGCGCTGCTGCTGAATCGCGAGTTCCCGCTGCGCCGCTGGGCGCAGGCGCTGGTGTTTCTGCCGTGGGCAGTACCGGCATTTTTATCCGGCCTGACCTGGTCGTGGCTGCTTAACCCGGTAATCGGTATTTTGCCGCACTGGCTGGTGGATCTGCACGTGCTCAGCGAGCCGTACAATATCCTCTCCGATCCGCAGCTGGCGCTGTACGGGCCGGTGATCGCCAACGTCTGGTTTGGCATTCCTTTTTTTGCCATCACCCTGCTTGCTGCCTTGCAGTCGATCCCGAAGGATCTCTATGAAGCCGCGTCGATGGACGGTGCCAGCGGCTGGCAGCAGTTTAAGCGCGTGACGTTGCCGTTCCTGGCTCCGATGATCGCGATTACTGTGATGCTGCGAACCATCTGGATCGCCAACTTTGCCGATCTGATCGTGGTGATGACCGACGGCGGCCCCGCCGGTTCCACCTCGATCCTCTCCAGCTACATCTTTACCACCGCCTACCGCAAGCTGGACTTCGGCTACGCCTCGGCGATGGCGGTATTCCTGCTGGTGCTGATGACCTGCTACGCGCTGGTGCTGCTGCGCATTCGCCAGCGTCTGTTGAAATAAGGAGGCGACGATGAGTGCACTGTTACGTTTGATTGGCCATCGTGCCGGTATCCTGTGTTATCTGTTATTTGCGCTGTTCCCGCTGTACTGGGTGATCAAAATTTCGCTGACCCCCGATCCCCTGTTGTTCAGCGAGGGCGTCCGGCTGTGGCCTGCGGCGCTGACCCTTGACCATTTCCGCCGGGTGCTGGTGGAGAGCGACTTCCCGACCTTCTTCACCAACAGTCTGATCGTCTCGTTCGGCACCGCCGCGCTGTCGACGGTGGTGGCGGCCGCTGCGGGCTACGCGTTTTCCCGCTTTGGCTTTCGCGGCAAAACGGTGATGGCTGCGGCGCTGCTATTTACCCAGATGTTCCCGCTGGTGATGATCCTGGCACCGATTTATAAGGTGATGGCGCCGCTTGGGCTGACCAACAGTCTGTTCGGTCTGATCCTGGTTTACAGTGCGTTCAACGTACCGTTTGCCACCTTTCTGATGCAGTCGTTTTTCGATGCGATCCCGAAAGATCTGGAAGAGTCCGCGATGCTGGAAGGCTGCACCCGCTTTCAGGCGCTGTATCGGGTGCTGATGCCGCTGACCCTGCCGGGCATGGCCGCCACGCTGGGGTTTGTCTTTACCGCCGCGTGGAGCGAGCTGCTGTTCTCGCTGATGCTGATTAATAAAAACGAAGTGATGACCTTCCCGGTCGGGCTGCTGAGCTTCGTGTCTAAATTCGCCGTTTCCTGGGGAGATATGATGGCCGCCGCCGTGCTGGCGCTGATCCCCGCCTGTCTGTTTTTCGCCTTCATTCAGCGCTACCTGATCCAGGGGCTGACGGCTGGCGCGGTAAAAGGATAATCACGATGGCTCAAATTTCTCTCTCTCAAATCCAGAAGCGCTACGGCAACGTTGAGGTGCTGCGCAATATCGATCTGACTATCGCCGACGGCGAGTTTGTGGTGCTGGTAGGGCCGTCGGGATGCGGTAAATCCACCCTGTTGCGCACCATCGCCGGGCTGGAGCTGGCCAGCAGTGGGGATATTCGCATCGGCAGCCGCCTGATGAATCAGGTTGCGCCAAAGGATCGCGATATCTCGATGGTATTTCAGAGCTATGCGCTCTATCCGCACCTGACCGTGGCGCGCAACATGGGCTTCAGCCTGGAAGTGCAAAAACGTCCGAAGGCGGAAATTGATGCGGCAGTGCAGCGCGCGGCGGAGATCCTCAGCCTGACGCACCTGCTGGATCGACGCCCCAAAGAGCTGTCCGGCGGCCAGCGCCAGCGCGTGGCGATGGGGCGGGCGATTGTGCGCCAGCCGCAGGTGTTTCTGTTTGATGAGCCGCTCTCTAACCTTGATGCCCAGCTTCGCGGCCAGATGCGGGTGGAGATAAAAAAACTGCATCAGCAGCTGAGTAATACCATCGTTTACGTCACCCACGATCAGGTGGAGGCGATGACGCTGGCCGATCGCATCGTGGTGCTAAATCACGGGGTGATTCAGCAGGTGGGGACGCCGCTGGAGCTGTACGACACGCCAGCGAATAAATTTGTCGCCAGCTTTATCGGTTCCCCGCCTATGAACTTTATTAACGGGCGGGTACAGCGAGGCGATCGCGGCGCGTGTGTGGAAGTGAATACCCGACTGGTGCTGCCGCTGGGCGAACGCGATGGCATCGCGGCAGGGAAAGAGGTGATTTACGGCATTCGCCCGGAAAATATTACGCTGTGCGATCTGGCCGACGAGGGCGCTCTGCCGCTACAGGTGTCGCTGGTGGAGCCGACCGGGCTGTCCGAACTGATTCACGGTACGCTGCACGGCATTCCACTGATGATTTACAGCACACTGCGCTCTGGCGCACAGGCCGGGGATACCATCGGTATTGCGCTGGATGTGACCAGAGTGCAACTGTTTGATGCGGACAGCCAGATCCGCCTGTAGCGATCAGGAAAGCGCGACCTTGATGCCCAGTGCGATAAGAACGCCGCCCAGCAGCTTATCAACAATGCGCTGGGCTTTAGCGAGCCCGCGACGCACCGGAGCGCTCTGGATCAGCACTACCAACAGCGGCCACCACAGCGCCGACAGGCCAAGGATGATACCGGCATACAGCAGCTTTTCGCTGATGTCGGAATTCACGCTCAGTACCTGGGTAAAGATCGACAGGAAGAACAGTGTGGCCTTGGGGTTCAGCAGATTGCACAGATAGCCCTGCAGGAACGCTTTCTTCAGCGAGGTCTGTTCCGGGGCAACCTGGCTGAGATCCATTTTGCTGCCGCCGCGAGAAATCAGTGCCTGAATGCCGATGTAAATCAGATAACCCGCACCGGCATACTTCAGCAGCATAAACAGCCACGGCGTGGTGGTGATCACCACCGCCAGTCCGGCGACGCAGTAGGCCATATGGGTGGCGACGGCGCAGTTAACGCCGAGCGCACTCATCAGCGCCGCGCTGCGGCGATAGCGAGCGGCGTTCTTGATAATCAGGAAAAAATCGGGTCCGGGAGAGAGCATTCCCAGTGCCGCAATGGTCGCGACAAATAAACTGGTTTCTAACATGATGGTGGTCTGCATCTTAACGAAAGCAGAATTTTAGCACGCCGTCGGGGAATTTCATGGCGAAAATTGTGGGGAAAGTGACGCAACCGATAACCTGATAAACCTTTACTGAATAAGCTACGCTTTGCTATCGACGAAACTTTCGCCTTTCCGTATGATGGCGCCAATTTTACCCCTGTTGAGTTTTATATGATGATTAGCCTGATTGCGGCCCTGGCGGCCGATCGTGTAATTGGGATGGAAAATGCCATGCCGTGGCATCTGCCAGCGGATCTGGCCTGGTTTAAGCGCCACACCCTGAACAAGCCGGTGGTGATGGGGCGTCGTACCTGGGAATCCATTGGTCGCCCGCTGCCGGGACGCCTGAATATCGTGATTAGCAGTAAAAAAGGCGATGCGGAAGGGGTGACCTGGGTGACCTCTATCGAAGACGCGCTGAAAGCCGCTGGTGATGTTGATGAGCTGATGGTGATTGGCGGTGGTCGTATTTACGAGCAGCTGTTGCCGCGTGCCGATCGCCTGTATCTGACCCACATTGATGCGGAAGTGGAAGGGGATACCCATTTCCCTGACTATGAGCCGGACGAGTGGCAGTCAACCTTCAGCGAGTTCCACGATGCTGACGACAAAAACTCCCACAGCTTCTGCTTTGAGATTTTGGACCGTCGTTAACGATCGTCGTTAATCGTGAGAAGTTAAAAAGGGCGGACAATGCTGTCCGCCCTTTTGCTTTAAACAAGGCCCGTGCTTACAGGATTTCACTTTCGCGGCTGGAAACCTGGGTAAATACCCGCTTATCTTCCCAGCGCAGCATGGTCAGCGTGCCGCCCCAGCAGCAGCCCGTGTCCAGGCCAATAATTCCTTCCGGAGTCCCTTTACCTTCCAGCGACGCCCAGTGGCCGAATGCGATGGTGTATTCACGCGAGACCGGGCCCGGAATGTTGAACCACGGTTTTAACGGTGGCGGGGCGCTTTCCGGCGATTCTTTACTGATCATATCCAGTTGACCGTTGGGGAAGCAGAAGCGCATCCGCGTCAGGGCGTTGCTGCTGAACCGCAACCGTGCCAGGCCACTCAGCTCCGGCGACCAGTTGTTGGGCATATCGCCGTACATGGCATCAAGGAACAAAGGATAGGTATCGCTGCTCAGTACCGATTCCACCTCTCGTGCGCACATTTTGGCGGTTTCAATATCCCACTGCGGTGTGATGCCGGCATGCGCCATGACCAGCTTTTTCTCTTCATCGACCTGCAGCAGCGGCTGGCGACGCAGCCAGTTGATCAGCTCATCGGCATCGTCCGCCTGGAGCAGGGGTGAAATGCGATCCTTGGGCTTATTGCGGCTGATGCCGGCATACACCGCCAGCAAGTGCAAATCGTGGTTGCCCAGCACCAGTCTGACGCAGTCTCCCAGCGAACGCACAAAACGCAGTACTTCCAGTGAGTCCGGACCGCGCGCGACCAAATCACCGGTCAGCCATAGCTGGTCCTGCTGCGGATCGAAGGCAACCTGACCCAGCAGCGACCGCAGCTCGTCATAGCAGCCGTGAACATCCCCGATTAGATAAGTACTCATGCATCTGTCCTGAAAATATGAAAGCAGCCCTGGCGATCCCCGGCGATAAGCAGGGTAGTAGAGGCTGAAGGGAAAAGAGCGGATTAATGAATATGGCTGGCGATGGCCAGACGAAATACCGGGATATCCACCAGTAGTTTTTCGCCTTCACTGTCCACCATCTGATAGTGACCCTGCATGGTGCCCATTGGCGTTTCCAGCACTGCACCGCTGGTGTACTGGTATTCGCCGCCGGGTTCAATATGCGGCTGTTCACCGATAACGCCTTCGCCCTGAACTTCGGTTTCACGACCGTTACCGTTGGTGATCAGCCAGTAGCGGCCAAGAAGCTGAACGGAAACACGCCCCAGATTGCGGATGGTGATGGTGTAGGCAAAAACATAGCGATCTTCATCAGGTGCGGACTGCGACTCGATATAGACACTCTGTACCTGTACACAAACACGGGGCGTATCGTTCATATTCAGCTCTCCTGCGGCTGTGGATTCGCAGATAACCAGTTAGCCAGCTGGCAGTACTGCGCCACCGTAATGTTCTCGGCGCGCAGGGTGGGATCGATATTCATCTCTTCCAGCGCTTCCAGCGTGAACAGATGGCCCAGGCTGTTGCGCAGCGTTTTACGGCGTTTACCGAAGGCTTCTGTCGTGATGCGGCTCAGCACTCGAACGCTTTCTACCGGGTTAGGCAGCGTGGCATAAGGCACCAGACGCACCACGGCGGAATCAACTTTTGGCGCCGGGGTGAAGGACTCCGGCGGGACTTCCAGCACCGGGATCACCTGGCAGTAGTACTGCGCCATTACCGTCAGACGACCATACGCCTTACTGCCCGGACCGGCAACCAGACGATTCACCACTTCCTTTTGCAGCATAAAGTGCATGTCGCGAATCGAACCGACATAGCTGAACAGGTGGAACATCAGCGGCGTGGAAATATTATACGGCAGGTTACCGAACACGCGCAGCGGCTGGCCTTTTTCTGCGGCGAGCGCCGCAAAATCAAAGGTCATCGCATCCTGCTGGAAGATCGTCAGTTTCGGGCCAAGGAACGGATGGGTTTGCAGGCGTGCAGCCAGATCGCGGTCAAGTTCCACAACGGTCATTTCATCAATACGCTCGCCAACCGGTTCGGTCAGTGCGCCAAGGCCGGGGCCGATTTCGACAATCGCCTCGCCGCGCTGGGGGTGGATAGCGTTGACAATACTGTCGATAATATACTGATCGTTAAGGAAGTTCTGGCCAAAACGTTTGCGGGCAAAATGGCCCTGATGGACGCGACTATTCATTACTGCTCTTAATCATTGTGATGGCGAGGTTAAGCGCCGTTTTAAAGCTGCCCGCATCGGCCTGCCCGCTTCCGGCCAGCTCAAGAGCCGTACCGTGATCGACAGACGTGCGGATAAATGGCAGACCGAGGGTGATGTTCACCGCGCGGCCAAAGCCCTGATATTTTAGCACCGGAAGTCCCTGATCGTGATACATCGCCAGTACAGCGTCTGCATTTTGCAGATACTTGGGCTGGAACAGCGTATCGGCAGGGAGCGGGCCGGTCAGATTTATCCCGCGCTGGCGCAGTTCATCCAGCGCCGGGATAATGGTGTCAATTTCTTCGCGGCCCATATGGCCGCCTTCCCCGGCGTGGGGATTCAACCCGCAGACCAGAATATGCGGCTCCCGGCTGCCAAACTTACTTTGCAGATCGGCATGCAGGATCGTAATCACTTCATGCAGGCTTTCACGAGTAATGGCGGCGGAAACATCCTTCAGCGGCAAATGTGTGGTTGCCAGCGCTACGCGCAGCTCTTCCGTTGCCAGCATCATGACTACGCGATCGCAGCCCGCGCGTTCGGCAAAGAATTCGGTATGGCCGCTGAATGGAATGCCGGCATCGTTAATGACACCCTTGTGGACCGGTCCGGTGATCAGCGCGGCAAACTCGCCGTTCAGACAGCCATCGCAGGCGCGGGCGAGGGAAGCCAGCACGTAATGGCTGTTGTCCACGCACAGCTCACCGGCGGTCACCGGCTGCGCCAGCGGCAGCGGCAATACGGTCAGCGTACCCGCGCTCTGTGGCTGAGCGGGCATATCCGGTTGGTATTCACGCAGGGTCAGGGGTAAATGCAAAGCTGCCGCGCGGGTGCGCAGCAGCTCGGAGTCGGCACAGATAACCAGTTCAACCGGCCAGGCCTGCTGGGCCAGCTGAACGATTAAATCGGGACCAATCCCGGCGGGTTCGCCGGGGGTGATAACGACGCGAAAGTTATTGCGCATTGGCATCCAGAATCTTCACATAGGCAGTGGCGCGTTCTTCCTGCATCCACGTCTGTGCTTCTTCCGCGAACTTGCGGTTGAACAGCAGGCGGTAAGCACGTTCTTTCTTCGCCGCGTCGGTCTTATCAACCTGGCGCGTGTCCAGCAGCTGAATTAAATGCCAGCCGAACGAAGAGTGAACCGGGGCGCTCATCTGGCCTTTTTGCAGACGCAGCAGCGCATCACGGAAGGCCGGGTCGAAGGTTTCCGGAGAAGCCCAGCCCAGGTCGCCGCCCTGATTTGCAGAGCCCGGATCCTGTGACAGCTGCTTAGCCGCATTGGCAAAGCTCAGCTTGCCGCTGTTGATCTCATTGGCCACTTCCTGCAGCTTCTGGCGAGCCTGGTCGTCGGTCATGATCGGCGACGGCTTCAGCAGAATATGGCGGGCATGCACTTCGGTTACGGAGATGCTCTGGCTGTCGCCGCGCATGTCGTTCACTTTCAGGATATGGAAGCCAACGCCGGAACGGATTGGACCGATAATGTCGCCTTTTTTGGCAGTAATCAGTGCCTGGCCGAACAGTGACGGCAGCTCCTGAATACGGCCCCAGCCCATGTTACCGCCCTTCAGCGCCTGTGGATCGGCAGAGTAGGTGATGGCCATCTTACCGAAGTCAGCGCCGCCCTTGGCTTCTTCAACCAGTTTACGCGCCAGCGCTTCCTGATCGTCAACCTGCTGCTGTGAAGGGTTTTCCGGCAGCGGCAGCAGAATGTGGCTGAGGTTCAGCTCGGTGCCTGCGTCGTTCTGCGAGGCCATCTGCGTTGCCAGGGAGTCCACTTCCTGCGGCAGAATAGTGACACGGCGGCGAACTTCGTTATTGCGCACTTCTGAGGTCAGCATCTCTTTACGGATTTGCTCACGGTAGGTGGCGTAGTTGATGCCGTCGTAGGCCAGGCGGCTACGCAGCTGATCGGTACTCATTTTATTTTGTGCGGCGATATTGCCAATGGCCTGATCCAGCTGAGCATCGCTGATCTGAATGCCGGCCTGTTTCGCCATTTGCAGGAGAATGTTGTCCATAATCAGACGTTCAATAATCTGATGGCGTAACGTTTTATCATCGGGTAGCTGCTGTCCTGCCTGCTGTGCCTGACCTTTAACGGACTGCATCATGCCGTCCACATCACTTTCTAACACCACGCCGTTGTTAACAATAGCGGCGACTTTATCAACTACCTGCGGTGCTGCGAACGCGGTGCTGGCTGTCAGCGCGGCACCGAGGATCAGCATTCTCCAGTTCTTCATACTTTTTCCATTCTTCCTATCCGCAATGCGGGTTGGCATATCAAACATTACAACATCAGAAAGCGCGTTGATAAGGCAGGATGCCCTGACGCAGCATTTGACCGGTACCTAAGCCATAACTTGGGCTGAGGCCACGCAGCTCAATGTTGAACGAGACTTTATTGTCATACTTACTGCTGTCGTCTTCCCAGCTGGTGATTTTACGTTCATAGCCAAGGCGAATCGCATAACAGCATGAGCTGTACTGGATACCCACCAGCTGATCGGCAGGCTGATTGGCTTTCGTATCGTAATACCACGCACCGACGACGGACCAGGCATCAGCAATAGGCCAGCTTGCTGTGGCACCAACCTGAGAAATACCTTTTTGATACAGCGGGTTAGTATACTGAGTCAGCGTCTGCTGAATATACTCCTCGCTGGTATAACGGTAGTTCAGCTGTACCATGCGGTCAGCATCACGGCGCCATTCCAGCACGGCATTACCCTGTGAAACGTTGTCCAGACGGGTGTCATACTGCAGTCCACCACGTGCTGCCCAACGGTCGCTGATTTTCCAGTAGGTATCGCCCGCCCACACCAGGCTGCCTCGATCGTCATCGTCCGTATAGTTTAATCCGGTGCGTGCCGGGGTAAACGAGTAGATTTGACCAATGGAAGCGTTAAAACGTTCAACCAAATCGTTATCAAATATTCGCGTGGTCACACCGGTAGTCACCTGGTTCGCCGAAGCGATGCGATCCAGGCCGCTGTATGTCTTGTCGCGGAACAGACCGGTATAGTCGGTCTGCAACAGCGTGGAGTCATAGGCGTTGATATTGCTCTGGTTACGATACGGAATGTACAGGTACTGCATCCGCGGTTCCAGAGTCTGGGTATAGCCTGGCGACCAGTTCATATCACGGTCAAAGACCATCTTGCCGTCAATTTTAAACTGCGGCATAACGCGGTTAACCGAGTTCTTTAACTGGTTATCCTGGTTCTGGCTCAGCGAGTTGAAGTATTCAACATCATTTTGCTCATAGTGGGTTGCCAGCAGTTTGGCTTCGGTGTTCAGGCTACCCCAGCTGTTAGAGAGCGGCAGGTCGATGGTGGGTTCCAGGTGCAAACGCGTGGCGTCCGGAAGATCGCCGTTCACGTTGGTGAACTTCACTGCCTGAGCATAAAGATGCGTATCGAACGGGCCGATATCATTTTTATAGTAGTTGAAGTCAAACTGCGGCTCTGCGCGATACACATTACGCGTGGAGTTATTGGCGAATATCTGGAACTGTTTGGTCGACAGCGTGGCATCCCAGTTCTTTTCCGCATAGCCCACGCTGAATTTCTGCGTGACATAGCCATCGGTGGTTGAACCGTAGGTGGAGTCAAGGTCGGTAAAGTAATACGGATCGCTGACTTTGGTGTAGTCCGCGTTGAAACGCCAGTTCTGCTCGTAGACGCCGGAGTGACGCCAGTGGAACAGCCAGCGGTTCGAATCTTTATCGTCCGCATGCTCACGATTGTAAACGTCATCGGAGTTCATGTAGTCGAATTCCATCAGGCCGGTGCCTACACCGGTCAGATAGCGGAACTCGTTCTGCCACTGCATGCCACGGCGGCTGATGTAGTGCGGCGTCAGCGTGGCATCGGCCTGTGGCGCGATATTCCAGTAGTACGGCAGCATAAACTCGAAGCCGCTGCTGCTGCCGTATTTGGCATTCGGGATCAGGAAGCCTGAGCGGCGTTTGTCACCCACCGGCAGCTGCAGGTAAGGGCTGTAAAACACCGGCACCGGGCCGATCTTAAAGCGGGCATTCCAGATCTCAGCCAGCTGCTCATCACGATCGTGGATCACTTCTGAACCCACGACGCTCCAGCTATTCTGGCCCGGAAGACAGGAGGTAAAAGTCCCGTTTTCCAGAATGGTGTAGCGGCTGTCACCGCGCAGTTTCATCTGGTCGGCATCACCACGCCCCTGGCGGCCCACCATCTGGTAGTTACCGTTCCAGACGTTAGTGTCTTTGGTATTCAGATTTGACCAGGCTTTCGGGCCTTTCAGGATCACCTGATTATCGTCGTAGCGCACATTGCCGAGTGCATCCACGGTACGGGTAGGTGTGGCCTGACCCTGCACGGTTTTTTGGTGCAGCTGAACTTCGTCGGACTGCAGGCGGCTGTTGCCCTGCTGAATATCAACATTGCCGGTAAATACCGCGTTATCGGGGTAGTTTCCCTGTGCTTTGTCCGCATCAATGGTGACCGGCAGTTCGTTGGTTTTTTTTCCCTGTACCAGAGGACGGTCGTAACTAGGTACACCCAGCATACATTGAGATGCGAGGTCATCGGCCAGTCCTTGCTGGCTGTACAGCGCTGAACCGATTAGGGTTGCCAGCAATGTAGGTAGACTTTTTTTCATACGCGGTATCGAAAATTCCGTGGTCACTGGCATCATGCCGACAAACCGTCAGAGACTAACGTACTCAACTGGATTGCGCCAGTCATACCCACCATCTTTCAGGAGGGGGACTATTCGCTTCCGTCGACTCTTTGTCTGTCCGCATCAACCAAACAGGGATACTTCTGGTTGTTTGACCGTGTTGCCAATAGGCTATGGGATGAATGACAGGTATGATAATGCAATTTTTAGCCTTCAGCATGGCGAATTGAGGAGTATATGCGCTATTGGGGAAAAGTATTGGGTCTTGTGCTCGGTTTGTTATCCGGCGCGGGCTTTTGGGGACTGGTGATCGGTCTGTTGATTGGCCATTTGATTGACCGTGCAAGTGTGACCCGACAGCAGGGCTACTTTGCCAATCAGCAGACCCGCCAGGCGCTGTTTTTCCGTACGACCTTCCAGGTAATGGGGCATTTGACCAAGTCAAAAGGGCGGGTGACCGACGCGGATATTCAGATGGCCTCGTTGCTGATGGATCGCATGCAGCTGCACGGCGAGGCGCGTACCGCCGCACAGCGTGCTTTTCGCGAAGGCAAAGAGGGTGACTATCCGTTAAGGGATAAACTTCGCGAACTGCGCAGTGCCTGTTTTGGTCGTTTTGATTTGATCAGGATGTTTCTGGAAATTCAGATCCAGGCAGCGTTTGCCGACGGGTCTCTGCATCCTAACGAGCGCCAGGTGCTGTACGTGATTGCAGAAGAGCTGGGGATCTCCCGCGTTCAGTTCGATCAGTTCTTACGCATGATGGAGAGCGGCCAGCAGTTCGGCGGCGGCGGTTACCAGAGCGGCGGTTCTTCTCAGGGCGGTTATACCCCCGGCAGCCGTGGCCCGACGCTGGAAGATGCCTGTAGCGTGCTCGGTGTTAAAAGCAGCGATGAAGCCACCACTATCAAGCGTGCCTATCGTAAGCTGATGAGCGAACATCATCCCGACAAACTGGTGGCAAAAGGATTACCACCGCAGATGATGGAAATGGCCAAGCAGAAAGCGCAGGAAATTCAGGCCGCGTACGACCTGATTAAACGCGAGAAAGGATTTAAGTAGTTCCCAGGCAGGCTGCAAATCAAAAATCGGCGGGCTGGCGGAAGGTCATCGGCGTGCCGAACAGCGGATGAGTAATGCTCAGGCTCTCCGCATGCAGCTGCAGGCGCGGTGCCATTGCCCGCGCTTCATCGTGTGCATAGAAGCGATCGCCGAGAATAGGGTGCCCCAGCGCCAGCATGTGTACGCGCAGCTGGTGGGAGCGCCCGGTGATCGGTTTTAACTGCACGCGTGCGCTGTTGTCAGCGGCATAGTCCAGCACCTGATACTCGGTCTGCGCCGATTTCCCGGTTTCAAAACACACCTTCTGCTTAGGCCGGTTCGGCCAGTCACATATCAGCGGTAAATCGACCAGGCCACTTTCCGGCTGCGGATGCCCCCAGACGCGGGCGACGTAGGTTTTCTGCGGCTCGCGCTCGCGGAACTGGCGTTTCAGCTCGCGTTCGGCGGCCTTATTGAGCGCCACGACGATCACGCCGCTGGTGGCCATATCCAGGCGATGCACGGATTCGGCTGTCGGAAAATCACGCTGGACGCGCGTCATCACGCTGTCCTTGTGTTCTTCCTGGCGACCGGGAACCGACAGCAGGCCGCTGGGCTTATTCACCACCATAATATGCTGATCCTGGTAGAGAATATGCAGCCAGGGTTCAAGCGGCGGATTGTAGGGTTCCATCATCATTTCTCTGCCTTGGGCCAGCCGGGCTGGCCCACTATTATGACTTACTGGTGGGTGACCACGATCAGACGCAGCGCGTCCAGACGCCAGCCGGCCTGATCCAGGTTAGCCAGTACCTGCTCACGATTGCTTTCCAGCGCATCAATCTCATCCTGACGGATGTTCGGGTTGACCGCGCTCAGCGCTTCCAGACGCGACAGCTCGGCGCTCAGCTTCTCATTGGCTTCCACGCGGGCGGCGTCGATCAGCTTGCGGGCTTCCACTTCGGCCTGCTCTTCAGACAGCTTGATGATCTCGTGCACGTTCTGCTGCACCGCGTTCACCAGCTTGCTGCCGGTATGGCGGTTCACCGCGTTCAACTGACGGTTAAAGCTTTCAAACTCCACCTTACTGGCGAGATTGTTGCCTTTGCTGTCCACCAGCATACGCACCGGCGTTGGCGGCAGGAAGCGGGTCAGCTGCAGATGCTTAGGCGCCTGGGCTTCCACCACGTAGATCAGCTCCAGCAGCAGCGTACCCACCGGCAGCGCCTTGTTCTTCAGCAGCGACAGCGCACAGCTGCCGGTATCACCGGAGAGGATAAGGTCCAGACCGTTGCGGATGATCGGATGTTCCCAGCTGACGTACTGTGCATCTTCACGCGACAGTGCCTGGTTACGGTCGAAGGTGATAGTGCAGCCATCTTCCGGCAGACCCGGGAAATCCGGTACCAGCATATGATCGCCTGGGGTCAGCACGATCAGATTGTCGCTGCGATCTTCCTGATTGATGCCGACGATGTCGAACAGGTTCAGCGCGAAGTTGACCAGCTCAACGTCATTATCCTGCTCGGAGATCAGGTCAGCCAGCGCCTGCGCCTGCTCGCCACCGTTGGAGTTCAGCTCCAGCAGGCGGTCACGGCCCAGTTCGAGCTGGGCTTTCAGCGCGTCGTGCTGTTTGCGGCACTCGTGGATAAAGTCATCCATGCCTTCCTGATTTTCCGGCGAGGCCAGATAGGCAATCAACTGCTCATAGGCGCTGTCATAGATTGTACGGCCGGTCGGGCAGGTTTGCTCAAAGGCATCCAGCCCTTCGTGATACCACTGGACCAGCACCGACTGCGCGGTTTTTTCCAGGTACGGGACGTGGATTTCAATGTCGTGCGCCTGACCGATACGGTCGAGACGGCCAATACGCTGCTCCAGCAGATCCGGGTTAAACGGCAGATCGAACATCACCAGCTTGCTGGCGAACTGGAAGTTACGGCCTTCTGAACCGATTTCGGAGCACAGCAGAACCTGTGCGCCGTCCTCTTCGGAGGCAAACCAGGCCGCCGCGCGGTCGCGTTCGATAATCGACAGACCTTCGTGGAATACGGCCGCGCGAATACCTTCGCGCTCGCGCAGCACCTGCTCCAGCTGTAGGGCGGTGGCGGCTTTGGCGCAGATTACCAGCACTTTCTGGTCGCGGTTGCTGGTGAGGTAGCCCATCAGCCATTCAACGCGCGGGTCGAAGTTCCACCAGGTGCCGCTGTCGCCTTCAAATTCCTGATAAATCTGCTCCGGGTAGAGCATATCGCGAGCACGTTCGTCGGCGGATTTGCGCGCGCCCATAATGCCGGACACTTTGATTGCCGTCTGATACTGGGTTGGCAGCGGCAGGCGGATCTGGTGCAGTTCGCGTTTCGGGAAGCCTTTTACGCCGTTACGCGTGTTACGGAACAGTACGCGGCTGGTGCCGTGGCGGTCCATCAGCATGCTGATCAGCTCTTTGCGAGCGGCTTGTTTGCCTTCGCGATCGCTGTTAGCGACCTGCAGCAGCGGTTCGATATCCTGTTCGCCCATCAGGTCGTTGATCAGGTTCATCTCATCGTTGCCAATGCTCTTATCCGCCAGCAGCATCGCAACCGCATCGGCAATAGGGCGGAAATGCTTCTGCTCTTCGGCAAACTGCGCGAAGTCGTGGAAGCGATTTGGATCCAGCAGACGCAGACGGGCGAAGTGGCTCTCCATTCCCAGCTGTTCCGGGGTGGCGGTCAGCAGCAGCACGCCGGGGATATGCTCGGCCAGCTGCTCAATAACCTGGTATTCACGGCTTGGTGCGTCTTCCGACCATACAAGGTGATGGGCTTCATCGACCACCATCAGGTCCCATTCGGCTTCGGCCAGCTTCTCAAGGCGCTGCTTGTTGCGGCGCACGAAGTCCAGCGAGCAGATAATCATCTGCTCGGTATCAAACGGGTTATCGCTGTCGAGCTGGGCTTCGGCATAGCGGGCATCATCAAACAGCGCGAAACGCAGGTTGAAGCGGCGCAGCATTTCGACCAGCCACTGGTGCTGCAGTGTTTCCGGTACAACGATCAGGATGCGTTCGGCACGTCCGGCCAGCAGCTGCTGGTGGATGATCATCCCGGCCTCGATGGTTTTACCTAACCCCACCTCATCGGCCAGCAGTACGCGCGGCGCATGGCGGCGGCCGACGTCGTGAGCAATATGCAGCTGGTGCGGGATCAGGCTGGTACGCATGCCGCGCAGGCCGCTGGTGGACAGGCGATACTGCTCGCTCTGATATTTACGCGCGCGGAAGCGCAGCGCAAAGCGGTCCATGCGGTCCAGCTGACCGGCGAACAGGCGATCCTGGGGTTTACCGAACACCAGTTTGCTGTCCAGCATCACTTCGCGCAGGCGTACACCGGTTTCACCGGTGTCGAGGCGGGTACCAAAATAACTCACCACGCCGTTATCGGTTTGCACTTCGTCAACTTCCAGCTGCCAGCCTTCGTGGCTGGTAATGGTATCGCCCGGATTAAAAACGACGCGAGTGATCGGCGAATCATTTTTAGCATAAAGGCGGTTTTCGCCCGTTGCGGGGAATAACAGTGTCACCATGCGGGTATCAACGGCAACAACAGTTCCTAATCCCAGTTCGCTTTCCGTATCGCTTATCCAGCGTTGACCAAGTGTAAAAGGCATAAATATTCGGCTCGATTTTCGTGTAGTCAGTTTCAGGCAATAGTATAACGCCCCGGCAGAATCTGCCCGGCGTGCATGTCAGAACGAGTTATTTGAGGAAGGGCGCTATGGTACTGGAAGGTGGCCCGTTCGTCACCTGTCAAAAAAGCCCCAACTGTCCGGTAACCAGTGTGTCGAAGTCATCTTCCAGAAACGGCAGAATGCCATCGGCGACCGGCTGCAGCTGGCGGGTAAGGTAGTGATCGTAGTCCAGCGGCGTTGTGCGCGCCTCAAGTGGCTCCGGGCCCGACGTGGCAATCACGTAGCGAATTTTCCCGCCGTTCTGGTACTGCAAAGGGTGCCCGAGCTTCTGATTCACGTCGTCGGCAATGCGTGCGGCGCGTACGTGCGGCGGCACGTTTCGCTGATAGTCACCGAGCGGTCGCCGCAGCCGTTTGCTGTAAACCAGCTGTTCATCCAGTTCGCCGTCCAGCAGCTGCCTGACCGTTTCACGGATATAATCCTGATAGGGCTGCTGTTTAAATATTTTCAGATACAGCTCCTGCTGGAATTTTTGCGCCAGCGGCGTCCAGTCGGTGCGTACCGTTTCCAGGCCTTTAAAAATCATCTTTTCGCCGCCGCTGTTTTTCACCAGGCCCGCATAGCGTTTTTTACTGCCCTGTTCCGCACCACGAATGGTGGGCATCAGAAAGCGGCTGAAGTGGGTTTCATACTCCAACTCCAGCGCACTGGTCACGCCGTATTCTGAACTCAGATGATGTTGCCACCACTGATTGACCATTTTCACCAGCCGCTGACCGATAGCGCTGGCCTGTTCTTCATCGTGGGGGGACTTGAGCCAGACGAAGGTCGAGTCGGTATCGCCGTAAATCACGTCATAGCCTTCGGCTTCAATCAGCTCCCGGGTCTGGCGCATGATCTCGTGGCCGCGCAGGGTAATGGAGGAGGCGAGGCGCGGATCGAAGAAGCGACAGGCGCTGGTGCCCAGCACGCCGTAAAACGCATTCATTATGATTTTCAGCGCCTGCGACAGCGGCTTGTTACCCTGCTTTTTTGCCGCCTCTCGCCCGGCCCAAATCTGGCTGACGATGTCCGGCAGACAGTGGTTCGTGCGGGAGAAGCGCGCGCCGCGAAAGCCGGGAACGGAATCGGCCTCATCGGGATGTGCCATGCCCTCGACCAGGCCCACCGGGTCGATCAGAAAGGTGCGGATAATTGAGGGGTACAGACTTTTATAGTCCAGAACCAGCACCGAATCGTACAGGCCGGGGCGCGAGTCCATCACGTAGCCGCCCGGGCTGGCCTCCGGGGCAATCTCACCGAGGTTGGGCGCAACGAAGCCCGCGCGGTGCATGCGCGGCAGATAAAGATGGCCGAAGGCGGCCACCGAGCCGCCGTGGCGATCCACCGCCAGGCCGTTAACCGAGGCGCGCTCCAGCAAAAACGGCATCAGCTCGGTATGCTGGAAAATGCGGGTGACCAGCTCGCAGTCCTTCAGGTTGTAGTGTGCCAGCGCCGGTTTATCTTCGGCAAAGCGCTGGTTGATCTCCTCCATGCGCTGCCAGGGATTGTTAATCGCCTTGCCCTCGCCGAGCAGCTCGCGGGAAACGGCCTCCAGACTGAAAGAGTCGAAGTTCCAGAAGGCCGATTTCAGCGCTTCAATACCGTCGATAATCAGCCGACCGCTGGCCTGCGCAAAGAAAATGCCCGGTTTGAAACCGTGTTCGCGCCACTCCAGCACGTTGCTGCTGCCGCGCCCCAGACGCAGCGGAATGCCGTAGCGATCGGCATGTTTTTGCAGCACGCGCAGGTCAAACTGCACTACGTTCCAGCCGATCAGCACGTCGGGATCGTGGCGGGCAAACCAGTTGTTGAGTTTCTCCAGCAGCTGTGGACGGCTGGAAACGTATTCCAGATTAAAATCGATACTGCTGGCATCGCCGTTCGCCGGGCCGAGCATATACACATCGCGCTGGCCGCAGCCCTCCAGGCCGATGCAGTAAAGCTCGCCGTGCTGGGTGGTTTCGATATCCAGCGATACCCATTTCAGCGGCGGGCGATAGTCGGGGTGAGGTTTTAAGCGGGTGTTCACCAGTCTGGCTCCGGCGGGCTGGCCGCTGAACCAGACGGCGGCAGTGATAAACCGTTCCATCAAAAAACGTTCCGGGGGGCGGACATCGGCTTCGAAAAGGACAATGCCGTTTTCACGCAGCAGTTTTTCCAGTTTCTGCAGCTGGCGATACTGTTTGCAGTACAGACCGACCACCGGACGCTGGCGGAAATCTTTCAGGCTCAGGGGGGCAAAGCGCCAGTCGCGTTCGCCGGCCAGCAGCGCACTGGCGGCAGCCTGCTGTTCAGCGGGGAGAAAGGCCACCGACTCCTGCGGCGGCAGCACCACGCACTGCGGGCCGCTGTCGGTTGCCAGCCACAGGGTAATTTCGCTGCCTGAGGGCGTATCCCGCCAGTGGCGGGTTAACAGAAATCCTGCTTGTGCGTTATTCACCCTGACCTCGTTATGCTGTTCATTAGACAATAATAGCATGTTTATTTATACAGTGTTCATTAGGCGGCTACCTGAATTCTCGTCGCTATGCATTCGTATACAAATCTCGCCTTGACGCTTTTTAACTCTCTCAGGACAATCCGAGGTCCTGAAAATCGTTTTGGAACATTATGGAAGCCTGGCTGCAACACATCATTACTCAATCGCTGGCGTGGTCGCTGCTGGCCGTTGGGCTGGTGACCTTTTTAGAATCTCTGGCGCTGGTGGGGCTGCTGCTTCCCGGCACCGTGCTGATGGCTTCCTTTGGCGCGCTGATTGGCAGCGGGCAGGTGGCGCTGTATCCCGCCTGGCTGGCGGGGATTATTGGCTGCCTGCTGGGGGACTGGATCTCGTACTTTATCGGCTGGCAGTTTAAGGGGCCGCTGCACCGCTGGTCGTTTATCAAACGGCACCAAAAATTAATGGATAAAACCGAGCATGCCCTGCACGAGCACAGCATGTTTACCATTATCGTCGGGCGATTTATCGGACCGACGCGACCGCTGATCCCGCTGGTTGCCGGCATGCTTGAGCTGCCGGTGCGCAAGTTTTTACCGCCGAACATCATCGGCTGCCTGCTGTGGCCACCGCTTTATCTGCTGCCGGGTATTCTTGCCGGGGTGGCGATTGACGTGCCGAAAGATGCCAGCAGCGGCCTGTTTAAATGGCTGCTGTTGCTGGTGGCTATCGTTGTGTGGCTGGGCTTCTGGCTGAGCTGGCGCTGGCTGCGGGCGAAAAAGCAGCACGACTGGGCCACTCCTTATCTGCCTGCATCACGTCTGCGCTGGCTGGCTCCGTTCATGCTGGTTCTGGCTATCGGCAGCTTTATTGCCATTCAGTTCCATCCGCTGATGCCGGTGTTCCGCCATCTGCTGTGGCAGGTTTTCTTCTGAGTGTTACGGGGGTTAACGGCGTTTGATCCCCAAAATCTCCGCTTCATCGACTTCGCCCTGCTGTAACTGTACGGTGCTGCCGTCCCAGTAAACTCTGCCGTCCACAATCAGCAGGCTGCGCGGCGCGATGCGCGCCGCATCTTCAATACTGTGTGACACCATCAGCAGCGTGATATTGCGCTCGTTGCATACTTCATCCACCAGTTCCAGCATCTCCTTACGCAGCGCCGGGTCGAGCGCGGAAAAGGGCTCGTCCAGCAGCAGGATCGGCTGTTGCCTGACCAGGCAGCGGGCGAGAGCCGCACGCTGGCGCTGGCCGCCGGAGAGCTGATGCGGCAATCTTTGCAGCTGTTCTTCCAGCCCGACGCGGCGGGTAATCTCCTGAAGAGCCTGTTTTTGCTGGTGGCTCAGCTTCAGGCCCGGATGCAGCCCCAGCCCGATGTTTTGCGCAACCGTTAAATGTGGGAAGAGATTGTTCTCCTGAAACAGCATCGATATCGGGCGTCTGGCCGGGGGAGAATCACGATGATCCTGACCATCCAGCAGCAGGCTGCCGCTGCTGGCAGGCAGAAAACCGGCAATCAGGCTCAGCAGCGTGCTTTTACCCGCGCCGCTGGGGCCAAGGATCGCCAGTCGCTCACCCGCCTGTGCGCTGAAGGTAAAGCGCATTGGCAGATGGTTATAGAGGTAGGTCAGGTTAGTCAGGCTTAGCATGGCGCCCCGGCAGTTTTTCAATCAGGGTGAATAACAGGAAGCAGAGCAGCAGCAGTAGCAGCGCGGTGACCGCCCCTTCGCTGCTGCGGTATGAGCCAATCTGCTGATGAAGATAAAACGGCAGCGTGCGGAAACTTTCATTACCGAACAGCGCCACCACGCCAAAATCACCAATCGACAGCACGCAGGCAAACGCCAGCGCCTGGGCCAGCGGCCGCTTCAGCGCGCGCAGCTCTATCAGCTTCAGGCGGTTCCAGCCGCGAATATCCAACGAAAGGCACAGGCGGTTATAGCGTTCGGCAATGTCGCGCAGCGGGTTTTCCAGCACCTTCATCGCGTAGGGAATGGCCATCAGTGCGTTAGTAAAAATCACAATGCCGTCCGCCGACTGCGGCAGGCCGACCGTGGCGTTGAGCAACAGGAAAAAACCGGTCGCCAGTACGATACCCGGCATGGCGAGGATCAGCATTCCGCTCAGTTCCAGCGTCTGCCCCCAGCGGGGATGCTGGCGCAGACGCAGCTCGCGGCTGCTCCACAGTAGCATCACCGTCAGTATCACGCTCAGCACCCCTGCACCCAGCGCAATGCGCAGTGAGGTAAAGGTGGCCTGCCAGAGCGCGGGCTGAATCAATACGCCGCTCAGCCCCTGGCGCAGCCCGTCAACAACGACCGCCAGCAGCGGCGGCAGGATCAGCAGCAGCGCCAGCGTAATCGTCAGACCGTCCAGCAGTCGGGCGCAGCGGCTGTCTTCCGGGTTTCGCCAGCCGCCAAGGCTGTCGCTTCCCGCGGGCATGGCTTTGTTGAGACGCTGGCTGAGCAGTACCAGGCCCAGACAGCAGCACATTTGCAGCAGCGCCAGGAGCGCCGCTCTGCCGGGATCGTAATCAAAGCTTAGCGCCTGGAAAATGGCCAGTTCGATAGTGGTGGCGCGTGGCCCGCCGCCCAGCGACAGTACGGTGGCAAAGCTGGCGAAGCAGAGCATGAAAATCAGTGCACCGGCGGGCAGAATCTGGCGACGCAGCCACGTCCACTCCACAATACGAAAGTGCGTCCAGCCTCGCAGACCAAGCTGTGCCGCAAGCTGGCGCTGCTCGCCGGGGATTTGCTGTAGCGCCTGTAGCAGCAGTCGACTGGCCAGCGGCAGGTTAAAGAAGATATGGGCCAGCAGAATGCCCTGTAGACCGTAGGGGGTAAAAGTATAGCTGATGCCGATCAGTGAACAAAATTCCGCCAGCCAGCCGCTGCGGCCATACACGCTGAGGATGCCGAAGACGGCAACCAGCACCGGCAGTACCAGCGTCATGGCGCACAGGCGTAACAGGGTGCTGCGGCCGGGAAAGCGACGGCGATAGAGCGCGCGCGCCAGCGGGATGGCGGGCAGCACCGACAGCAGGGCAGAAAGCAGCGCCTGCCAGAACGAAAAGCGCAGCACGTGCCAGAGATAGCTGTCCGAGATGAGGCTGCGCCAGTCGCTCTCCGGCGCGTTAAACCACAGCGACAGGAATGCCAGCAGGGCGATCCCGGCCAGCATTATCGCCGTCAGACCGCCCGGGATCAGCCAGCCGGGGATCAGCGGCTGACGGCGCGTTGCCATTCACCGATCCACTGACTGCGCTGGCTGGCAACGTCCTGCGGGCTGTACTGCAGCGTCGTCGCCGGAACGGTGAGCGTGTCAAAACCGGCAGGCAGGGTAGTTTTGATCGCCGGATACATCCAGTTGCCGGTAGCAATGGTGTTCTGGAAAGCCGGTGTCAGCAGGAATTGCATAAACTCCTGCGCCAGCTTCGGCTGTTTGCTGGCCTTGAGCTGACCGGCTACTTCCACCTGCAGATAGTGGCCTTCGCTGAAGTTGGCGGCGGCGTACTGGTCTTTCTTCTCTTCAATCAGGTGGTAGGCGGGGGAGGTGGTGTAGCTCAGCACCATATCGCTTTCGCCTTTCAGGAACAGGCCGTAGGCTTCGCTCCAGCCCTTGGTGACGGTGACGGTTTTCTGTGCCAGTTTCTGCCAGGCTGCCGGAGCCTGTTCGCCATACACCTTCTGCATCCACAGCAGCAGACCCAGGCCCGGCGTGCTGGTGCGCGGATCTTCATAAATCACTTTGAGCGGACGATCGCTCTCAACCAGCTCCTTCAGACTTTTCGGCGGGTTTTGCAGGCGGGTTTTGTCGTAAACGAAGGCAAACCAGCCGTAGTCAAAGGGCACAAAGGTGCTGTTTTTCCAGCCGCCGGGAACGCTGCTGCTGTCGGTATTGACCTGGCTGGCGGCGAACAGACCGGTTTTTTCGGCCGCATCCAGCAGGTTGTTGTCCAGACCCAGCACCACGTCGGCCTGGCTGTTCTTACCCTCCATCCGCAGACGGTTGAGCAGCGAAACGCCATCCGCCAGCGCGACGAACTTCAGCTCGCAGTTGCACTGTGCCTCAAAGGCTTTTTTGACCGCCGGACCGGGGCCCCAGTCGGCGGAGAACGAATCGTAGGTATAGACGGTCAGTACGTCTTTCGCGGCAGCGGCGGGCAGCGAGAACAGCACCAGCAGAGGTAAGATTTTTTTTAGCACTTTGCGTTCCTTGAAAAGAAGATGCGCAAAGGATCTGAGCAGACAGCACTCTCAAATCCCTACGCCGGTATGAGCCGGATCAGGTTCGACGGGTTTTCTCTCAGCGGTATCACTCTGCTGCCGGGCAACCGGGTTATCCGCACCCCGTTGAGAACGGCTTATTCTAGAGAGTTCACTCCGCTAACGAAAGCACTCATGCCTCATCCGGTGGCGCAAACCAGGCGGATTTGAAATCGAACCAGCCCAGGGTGTTCATTCTTACGCCGCGCATGCTGCGCTGGCCGTGCAGTTGCAGCCAGTGGTGGAACAGCGGGTGCAGATAATGATTGTCGATCAGCTGCTTGCTCCACTCGGCCAGCGGCAGCTTCTGCTCCCGCCACTGCTGCGCATCCTGCTGCCAGTCGATGGGAATGCAGTGATGCATCAGTGGAACTTCATACAGCAGCGAGAACAGCGAGAAATCCAGCGGTAACGTAAAGTTGGCGCTGCCCAGCCAGATATCACTGTCGGCGTTTCCCTGATGCCAGCTCTCGTAGTCCAGTTCCTGGGTTATCAGCTCCACGCCGTGCGCGGCAAGAATGGGGCCCAGAGCGTTGGCGATGCCCTGGTGTTCAATCTGATCGCTGTACCAGGTAATGGTCAGCGAATCCAACCCTTCGGGTTTATCGGTCATCTCCATATCGTGGCGATGGTGCCAGCGCGGCAGCAGGCCCCATGCCGGGAACCAGTAACGCTGATAGGCAATCCCGCTGTGGTTGAGCAGGGTAATCGGGTTGAAGATTGAACTCAGCCAGCGGCGAACGGCCTCGTTACGGCCCAGTTCGGAGCGCTGGTCAAACAGCAGGAAATAGCAGCCTTCTTCGAGACGGCTCTCCTGCGGCTGCTCGTCGGTATCGTCGCTTTGCAGCTTCACGCCCGAGTAAACCAGCTCATCGCTGATTTCCGGTAGCACCCAGATATTGACCTCATCAATCAATGCGCGGTAGCCAAAATAGTCGTCGAAGGCGCTGATACGCAGCTGGCTTTGTTGATTGTGCTCGACGGCATAGGGGCCGGTTCCCGTTGGCTGGCGGGCGAAATTGCGAATAAACGGCCACTCTTTTGGCAGGATCATCGCGCTGACGCTGGCCAGCAGCCACGGAAGCCAGCTGTCGGTATGTTTGAGGTGAATGTCCAGCGTCCACGGCGCATTGGATTCAATACGTTCGAAGTGGCTGAATAACGGTTGCTCCTTTAAGCGCTGCAGGCTGGTGATAACGTCTGCCATATCCAGTTCGCGACCGTGGTGGAAGCGAATGGCCGGGCGCAGAAAGAATCGCCAGTGCAGTGGGCTCAGCTGTTGCCAGTGGTGGGCGATATCCGGTTCAGCTTCCCCGTTTTCCTCATTTATTCGCGCCAGACCGCTGAAAATCTGGCGGGCCAGATGGGTTTCCGATCGCCGCAGCGGCGTGCCTGGCAGCAGGTTAAGCAGTGGGCGATAGTAAAGTACGCGGAGGATATGTTTGCCCTGGCGGAAACTGCGTCCGAGATGGGAAAGCAGCATCTGCCGCACGCGGTTTTTATCCCCCACTAACTGCACCAGCTGGTCGATACGGTCCTGTTCCAGCAGATCCTCAGCACGCTGCTGCTGTAGGGCCAATCCGGTGTAGAGAAAGCTGAGCCGTGAACGCTTGCCGCGCCCGGCTTCCGCCTGCCACTCCAGCCAGCCCGCCTCCTGCATGGCATTCAGCAGATTGCGCATATGGCGCCGCGAGCAGCTGAGCCGTACTGCCAGATCGTTAAGCGTGGTTTCCTGCGGCTGGCCGTCGCAGTATTGCCAGAGCCGGATAAATTGCTGCTGCAAGCGCGGTGAGGACATAAAAGAGGAACTCCGTAGTGAAAGCGGTCAGTTTTTCCTGCCGTATATTACGGCGATAATGGCAGCAGATGGAAGAGCGGGAGGCACTCTACGGAGTGGCGCTTGGCCATCTTTAGTGGCTGAGGTCACTGATTTCTGAGTATGGTGCTGTTCACCAGCCAGCGGGCAAAAATGTCGCTGGCTTTTTTCGTCGTTTCTCTTCTAAGCTTTTGCATTATTTCTCCCTTTTTTATGCCAGTGAGGCATTGCTATGAAATCGCTGTTGGCGCGTCATCGTTTTAATCCGGTCTATCTGGCGTTTATGGCGATTACGTTTATGGTCGGCATTGCCGGTGCGCTACAGGCACCGACGCTCAGCCTGTTCCTCAGCCGTGAAGTCGACGTGCGGCCGTTCTGGGTGGGGCTGTTCTACACGGTGAATGCAGTGGCGGGGATTGTGGTCAGCCTGCTGCTGGCGAAGCGTTCCGATAATCGCGGCGATCGCCGTATGCTGATTTTGTTTTGCTGCGCCATTGCCGTGGCAAACGCCGTGCTGTTTGCGTTTAATCGCCATTATCTGACGCTGATTACGCTGGGCGTGATGCTGTCCGCCATTGCCAGCGTGGCGATGCCGCAGATTTTTGCTCTGGCGCGGGAGTATGCCGACAGTTCGGCACGCGAGGCGGTGATGTTCAGTTCGGTGATGCGTGCGCAGATGTCGCTGGCGTGGGTCATCGGGCCGCCGCTCTCCTTCTCGCTGGTTCTGAATTTCGGTTTCACTCTGATGTTCGGCATCGCCGCGCTGCTGTTTGTAGTCTGCATGGCGATGATCTGGTTTACCCTGCCGTCGGTGCCCCGAGCGCTGCCGACTACGGCGATGCCGGTGGCTGAGGTTAGCGGATTGAAGAACACCGATGTGCGGCTGCTGTTTATCGCTTCGGTGCTGATGTGGTCCTGCAACAGTATGTACATTATTGATATGCCGCTGTATATCAGCAGCACGTTGGGGCTGCCGGACTCGCTGGCGGGGCTACTGATGGGTACTGCCGCCGGGCTGGAAATTCCGGTGATGCTGCTGGCCGGGCGCTACGTCAGGCGTACCGGCAAGCGCAATATGATGCTGCTGGCGGTGGGCTGCGGCGCGCTGTTCTACCTTGGGCTGGTGCTGTTACAGAATCGCGCGGCGCTGATGGTTTTGCAGCTGTTTAACGCGGTGTTTATCGGCATTATCGCCGGGATTGGCATGATCTGGTTCCAGGATTTAATGCCCGGGCGGCCGGGTGCGGCGACCACGCTGTTTACTAACAGTATTTCGACCGGGGTGATTCTGGCCGGGATATTCCAGGGGACGGTGGCGGAAAACTTTGGTCATCATGCGGTTTATATTCTGGCGTTTGCTCTGGTGCTGGTGTCGTTTGCGCTGTCGTGGCGGATTCGGGAGGCGAGGGCGGTATAATAATGTTGGGTGCCTGGGTTTGTTTGGCTTGAGCGTTCGATACACGGGATTGTTTTGCTGTGAATCGGGTGCCCTGGCTGACCGTTACGGGCAGATCGCCGAGACGCCGTAAATACGTCCCCGTAGGCTTGGCTGCCGCATCCCTGCGGCAGACACCCGGCTAACCTGTCCCGTAACGGTCGGCCTTTCATACAGTGGTGTTGCTGTTGGATGACAAGGCTGTGAACTCGGTGCCGCTGCTGACCGTTACGGGCAGATCGCCGGGTCGCCGTGAATACGTCCTTGTAGGCTTGGCTGCCGCGTCCCTGCGGCAGACACCCGGCTAACCTGTCCCGTAACGTTCGGCCTTTCAGGCAATGCTGTTGCTGTTGGATGACAAGGCTGTGAACTCGGTGCTGCGGCTGACCGTTACGAGCAGATCGCCGGGTCGCCGTGAATCCTCCCTGGAGGCTTGGCTGCCGCATCCTTGCGGCAGACACCCGGCTAACCTGTCCCGTAACGTTCAGCCTTTCAGGCAATGGTGTTGCTGCGGGAAACATCGGTTTTTAACGAACAGCAACGAATTTGTTAACAGGCAATCGGTGTGGGCCGGGTTCGCAGACCGTCGGGCGCATGGACGCGCCCGTCGAGGCTACAGGGAGGTATCCACGCCGAGTCGGCGAACCCGGCCCACACCGATAAGCCAGGCACTGAGCATGTAGCGACAAAATCCCACACCGATACGCCAGACATCAGGTTTTCCGCGATCTCAAACCCAACTGCAATCAGCGTAAAAACACCGGCTGCTTCTCTTCATAAGCACCGATCGCCGCATCATGCTGAAGCGTCAAACCAATCGCATCCAGACCGTTCAGCAGACAGTGACGGCGGAAGCTATCAATCTCAAAACGATACGCCTTGCTGTTCGCCCGCACCTGCTGATTCTCCAGATCGACGGTGATCTGCATCCCCGGATCGGCGGCGACCATGCGGAACAGCTCATCCACTTCGTCTTCCGCCAGCGATACCAGCAGCAGCTGATTATTGAAGGAATTGTTGGCAAAAATATCGGCAAAATCAGAACCGACAATCGCCTGAATACCATAATCGGTCAGCGCCCACGGGGCATGCTCGCGCGATGAACCGCAGCCAAAGTTTTCACGAGTCAGCATAATGCTGGCACCGCTGAACTCCGGCTTGTTCAGAATGAAATCCGGGTTATTGATCTTGCCTTCTACATCGCTATAGCGCCAGTCGAAGAACAGATTGCGGCCGAAACCGGTACGGGTCACCATCTGCAAAAACTGCTTAGGGATAATCGCATCGGTATCGACATTGGCCAGATCCATCGGCACGGCAACGCCGGTGTGTTGAGTAAATTTCTTCGCCATATTAATTCCTTACGCCAGCTCGCGGATATCTGCAAAGTGACCGGCTACCGCCGCCGCTGCCGCCATCGCCGGGCTGACCAGGTGAGTACGTCCGCCACGCCCCTGACGACCTTCAAAGTTGCGGTTGCTGGTGGATGCGCAGCGCTCGCCCGGACTTAACCGATCGTTGTTCATCGCCAGGCACATTGAACAGCCCGGTAAGCGCCACTCAAAACCGGCATCAATAAAGATCTTATCCAGACCTTCCGCTTCGGCCTGTGCTTTTACCGGACCCGAACCCGGCACCACATAACCCTGTACGCCCTCGGCAATTTTATGGCCTTTCACTACCGCCGCCGCCGCACGCAGGTCTTCAATGCGTGAGTTGGTGCAGGAGCCGATAAAGACTTTATCGATGCGCACATCGGTCAGGCGAATACCGGGTTTCAAATCCATGTAGGCCAACGCTTTCTCGGCGGAGGCGCGCTCCACCGGATCGCTGAATGAAACCGGGTCGGGAATCGGGTCGCTGACGGCAATCACCTGGCCGGGGTTGGTGCCCCAGGTGACCTGTGGTGCGATATCCGCCGCTTCGAGCGTGACCACTTTATCAAAGTGCGCGCCTTCATCGGATTTCAGCGTACGCCAGTAATCCACCGCCTGCTGCCACAGATCGTCTTTTGGCGCGAAGCGGCGACCCTTAACGTAGTTAAAGGTGGTGTCATCCGGCGCAACCAGGCCCGCTTTCGCACCCAGTTCAATGGCCATATTGCACAGGGTCATACGACCTTCCATGCTCAGTGCTGCCACCGCCTCACCGCAGAACTCGACGACGTGGCCGTTGCCGCCACCGCTGCCGGTTTTACCGATAATCGCCAGCGCGATATCTTTGGCGGTGATCCCCGGTGCCGTTTTACCGCGAACTTCCACCTTCATGGTTTTCGCTCGCGCCTGCTTCAGCGTCTGTGTTGCCAGCACGTGTTCCACTTCGGAGGTGCCGATACCAAACGCCAGCGCGCCCAGCGCGCCGTGGGTCGAGGTGTGTGAATCGCCGCAGACGATGGTCATGCCCGGCAGAGACAGGCCCTGTTCCGGTCCCATCACGTGGACGATGCCCTGAAACTGATGGCTGAGATCGAACAGCTGTACGCCAAAGGCTTCACAGTTCTTGATCAGCATCGACATCTGAATTCGCGCCATCTCACCACTGGCGTTAATGTCCCGGCTCTGGGTAGAAACGTTGTGATCCATGGTGGCGAAGGTTTTTGACGGCTGGCGCACCGGGCGTCCGTGTGCGCGCAGGCCGTCAAAGGCCTGCGCTGACGTCACCTCATGAACGAGGTGACGATCGATATAGATCAGCGGTGTTTCATTGGGTGCTTCGTGCACGACATGCGCATCAAACAGCTTCTCGTACAGTGTTTTCATAATTATGCTTCGCGAATAAACCGGGCAATGATGTCGCCCATTTCATCGGTGCCGATAGCCTTGCCGTTGCCGGCTAAGTCACCGGTGCGATAACCTTCTTCCAGCGCACGGCTGATGGCCTGCTCAATGGCATCAGCGGCGTTACCTGCGTCCAGGCTGTAACGTAACAGCAGCGCCAGCGACAGGATTTGAGCGATTGGGTTAGCGATATTTTTACCGGCAATGTCCGGTGCTGATCCGCCCGCCGGTTCAAACAGGCCAAAGCCCTGTTCGTTGAGGCTGGCAGAGGGCAGCATGCCCATTGAGCCGGTGATCATCGCGCACTCATCTGAAAGGATGTCGCCAAACAGGTTAGAACACAGCATCACGTCGAACTGTGACGGCGCTTTGATCAGCTGCATGGTGGCGTTGTCGATATACATATGGCTCAGCTCAACGTCCGGGTAGTCCTGGGAGACTTCGGTGACGATCTGGCGCCAGAGAATTGAGGACTGCAGCACGTTGGCTTTATCGATTGAGGTCACTTTCTTACGGCGCTTGCGCGCTGACTCGAAGGCGATACGCGCAATGCGTTCGATTTCGAAACGGTGATACACCTCGGTATCGAAGGCGCGTTCGTGCATACCGCTGCCTTCACGGCCTTTCGGCTGACCGAAGTAGATCCCGCCGGTCAGTTCACGTACCACCAGGATATCGAAACCTTTATCAGCAATGTCGCGGCGCAGGGGGCAGAATTCTTCCAGCCCCTGATACAGGCTGGCCGGGCGCAGGTTGCTGAACAGTTTGAAGTGTTTACGCAGCGGCAGCAGCGCGCCGCGCTCAGGCTGCTCGGCCGGGGGCAGATGTTCCCATTTCGGGCCACCCACGGAACCAAACAGGATCGCATCCGCCTGCTCGCAGCCTTTTACCGTCGCTTCCGGCAATGGAACGCCGTGCCGATCGATGGCGATGCCGCCAACGTCATATTCGCTGGTGGTAATGCGCAGGCCGAAGCGCTGGCGAATGGCTTCTAATACTTTGCCTGCCTGGGCCATGACTTCGGGTCCGATGCCGTCACCGGGTAATACAGCGAGATGATAGGTTCTGGACATGATTACACGGTTTCCTTTTGATCCTGTTGAGTCGACTTACGTTGCAGTTCCTGCTCGACCTGGCGGGCGCGCCAGATATTGTTCAGCGCATGCACCATGGCTTTAGCGGAAGATTCGACGATATCGGTCGCCAGACCGACGCCGTGGAATTTGCGTCCATTATATTTCACCACGATGTCCACCTGGCCCAGCGCGTCTTTACCGTGACCTTTTGCGGTCAGCTGATAGTTAATCAGTTCGGCGTCAAAATCGGTAATGCGGTTGATAGCCTGGTATACCGCATCGACCGGGCCGTTGCCGGTTGCGGCTTCGGTTTTCTGCTCTTCGCCGCACAACAGCTGCACGGTAGCGGTGGCGATCACGCTGGAACCGGACTGTACGTTGAAAGTATCCAGTGAGAAGAACTCTGGCTCTTCAGACTGTTTGTTGATAAACGCCATTGCTTCCAGATCGTAATCAAAGACCTGGCCTTTCTTGTCCGCCAGCGCTTTGAAGTCTTCGTACAGGGTATCCAGATTATAATCCGATTCGCTGTAGCCCATTTCTTCCATACGGTGCTTAACGGCTGCGCGACCGGAACGTGAGGTCAGGTTCAACTGTACCTGCTTCAGGCCAATGGATTCCGGGGTCAGGATCTCGTAGTTTTCACGGTTTTTCAGCACGCCGTCCTGGTGGATACCGGAGGAGTGAGCGAAGGCATTGGAACCAATTACCGCTTTATGCGCCGGGATTGGCATATTGCAAATCTGGCTGACGGTCTGGCAGGTACGGTAGATTTCCTGGTGGTTGATGCGGGTATGCACATTCATCAACTGGCCGCGGGTTTTAATCGCCATGATAGTCTCTTCCAGCGCACAGTTACCTGCACGTTCGCCCAAACCGTTCATCGCACCTTCAATCTGGCGCGCACCGGCGTTGACGGCGGCCAGCGCGTTGCCAACGGCCATGCCCAGATCGTCATGGGTGTGTACGGACAGAATCGCTTTGTCGATATTTGGCACGCGTTCGCGCAGCTGGGTGAAGATGTTGGCGTATTCGTAAGGCAGGGTATAACCGACGGTATCCGGAATGTTGATGGTGGTGGCACCGGCGTTAATTGCGGCTTCCACTACGCGGCACAGATCGTCGATTGGCGTACGCCCGCCATCCTCGCATGAGAATTCCACGTCATCGGTATAATTACGCGCACGCTTCACCATCTTCACCGCACGCTCGATGACTTCCGGCAGGGTGCTGCGCAGTTTCGTGGCGATGTGCATTGGCGACGTCGCCAGGAAGGTGTGGATACGGTAGGCCTCTGCCACGCGCAGCGCTTCGTAAGCTGCGTCGATATCTTTTTCCACACAGCGTGCCAGCCCGCAGACGCGGCTGTTTTTGATTTGGCGAGCGATAGTCTGTACGGATTCAAAATCACCGGGTGAAGAAACCGGGAAGCCGACCTCCATCACA
The DNA here is from genome assembly GCF_025947915.1 of Erwinia sp. INIA01. Lineage (NCBI taxonomy): Bacteria > Pseudomonadati > Pseudomonadota > Gammaproteobacteria > Enterobacterales > Erwiniaceae > Erwinia > Erwinia sp. INIA01. The sequence goes on along the minus strand of NZ_JAPDNC010000007.1, from coordinate 150,546 downwards.
TCCACGCCCATACGCTCCAGTGCCAGGGCAATCTGTAGTTTTTCTTTCACACTCAGGCTGGCCTGTAATGCCTGCTCACCATCACGCAGAGTGGTATCGAAAATAATGACTTGTTGGCTCATGGGTTAATTCCTTGTCTTGATTACGTCGGGCCTGGCCGCGAGCATAAAAAAACCCGCGCATTGGCGCGGGTTTTTTAGGTCTTGCAGGCCTGAATCAGTGATTGATTCCGCCCACTCGTCTACCGCGCAACGAAGATGCGTTTAGTAGTAGACCGAGTAGGCGGATGGAACGAATCATTGATTCAAACCTCATAAATTCAAAGTGACATTATTGATACCTGATAACGGGGCGGGCTGTCAACTTTCGCTATGGGGTTATTAGCGCGTGACCCACAATGCCTTAAGGAAAATATTCTGGCGGCTGGCTGCACTTCAGAAGAATAGCCAGCTGAAATGTGTTTTCGATCGGGAAATGACGGGCTTAACGATGATTTACTGCGTTATTTTTATTTTTAACTGATTGATTTTAAATCTTTTTCTTGGTTTTTTTGTAGTGATGGTTTGAAGTGATGCTTTCGGTTTTTTTGGATAAAAATATTATCTTTTCTTTAAAACTCAGAAGATATAACTAAAAAAAACCAACAGCCAGCGTGGCCCTCCATGTTTTTTATCCCGCTCAGTTTTAATAACAAAACGATCGCGCTGATAATTAACTAAAGTGCAGTACATTCAGCTTTTATAACGCTTTAAGTTCAGTGTTATTGTCGATAGCAGAGGCTGCGGGGCAGAGCCTTAATCATCCCTTTCCGTACCCTGTGTGTGGTTTGCCGTTTGCCTGCCAGGTTTTCTACGGTTATGGTAATCGGCATAACCTCAAACCAAAAAAATGACCAGGGTTCTGCCCTGTACCTGGATTTTGGAAATGACTTCCAATTTCTGAGCATATAAAACACGGGTTTTGATCTTATCTGACAGCGGGTTCAGCGAGTCAAAGAAAGGCTGCTTGTTGGATAACTCAGTACCTTAAAGCCTGGAGGCAAAGATGGAGATGTTGTCAGGAGCCGAGATGGTGGTCCGATCGTTAATCGATCAGGGCGTAAAACATGTATTCGGCTACCCCGGTGGAGCGGTCCTTGATATTTATGACGCTCTGCAAACCGTTGGTGGTGTTGACCATATCCTGGTCCGCCACGAGCAGGGCGCAGTGCATATGGCGGATGGTTATGCGCGCGCAACCGGCGATGTCGGTGTCGTGCTGGTGACCTCCGGCCCTGGCGCGACTAATGCGATCACCGGTATCGCTACGGCCTATATGGATTCCATTCCAATGGTTGTACTTTCCGGCCAAGTGATGTCCTCTCTGATTGGCTACGATGCCTTCCAGGAGTGCGACATGGTGGGAATTTCGCGCCCGGTTGTGAAGCACAGCTTTATGGTGAAAAGCGTTGAAGAAATTCCGACCATCATGAAGAAAGCCTTCTGGCTGGCGGCGAGCGGTCGTCCTGGCCCGGTTGTTGTCGATCTGCCGAAAGATATGATGAACCCGGCGAATAAGCTGCCTTATGTCTGGCCGGAAGAAGTCAGCATGCGTTCTTACAACCCGACAACGCAGGGTCATAAAGGCCAGATTAAACGTGCGCTGCAAACGCTATTAGCGGCGAAGCAGCCGGTGATTTATGCCGGTGGCGGCGTGATTAACGCCGCCTGTCATGATGAGCTGCGTCAGCTGGCGGAAAAACTTAACGTACCGGTTACCACCTCGCTGATGGGCCTGGGAGCCTTCCCCGGCACGCATCGCCAGTGCGTGGGCATGCTGGGCATGCACGGCACTTACGAAGCCAACATGACCATGCACCATTCCGACGTGATCTTTGCCGTTGGCGTGCGCTTCGATGACCGTACGACTAATAACCTGGCAAAATACTGCCCGAATGCCACCGTGCTGCACATTGATATCGATCCGACATCAATTTCCAAAACCGTGGCAGCGGATGTACCGATTGTCGGTGATGCGAAGCTGGTTCTGCAGCAGATGCTGGAACTGCTGGCACAAAGCGACGCGCAGCAGAACTATGACAGTCTGCGCGACTGGTGGCAGCAGGTTGACCAGTGGCGCGCGCGCCAGTGCCTGGAGTTCGATCGCACCAGCGATAAAATCAAGCCGCAGGCGGTTATCGAAACCATTTGCCGCCTGACCAAAGGTGATGCCTATGTTACCTCTGACGTGGGTCAGCACCAGATGTTTGCTGCGCTTTACTATCAGTTTGATAAACCGCGTCGCTGGATCAACTCCGGCGGTCTGGGCACGATGGGCTTCGGTCTGCCTGCCGCGCTGGGCGTGAAGCTGGCACTGCCGCAGGAAACCGTGGTGTGCGTAACCGGTGACGGCAGTATCCAGATGAATATTCAGGAGCTGTCTACCGCCCTGCAGTACGGCATTCCGGTGCTGGTGCTGAACCTCAACAACCGTTTCCTGGGCATGGTGAAGCAGTGGCAGGATATGATTTATTCTGGCCGCCACTCCCAGTCGTACATGGAATCGCTGCCTGATTTCGTTCGTCTGGCTGAAGCTTACGGCCACGTGGGCATCTCTATCAACCGTCCGGAAGAGCTGGAATCGAAGCTGGCCGAGGCGCTGGAGCAGGTGCGTAATGAGCGTCTGGTGTTTGTGGATGTGAATGTAGATGGCACCGAACACGTTTACCCGATGCATATTCGCGGTGGCGCTATGGATGAAATGTGGCTGAGCAAAACGGAGAGGACTTAATTATGCGTCGTGTATTATCGGTTCTGCTGGAAAACGAATCCGGCGCATTGTCCCGCGTGGTTGGGCTGTTTTCCCAACGCGGCTACAACATTGAAAGCCTGACGGTTGCACCGACTGACGATCCAACGCTGTCGCGCATGACGATTCAAACCGTCGGCGATGAAAAAGTGCTGGAGCAGATTGAGAAGCAGCTGCACAAACTGGTAGATGTGCTGCGCGTTAGCGAACTGGGTCAGGGCGCTTTTGTTGAGCGCGAGATCATGCTGGTGAAAATCCAGGCGACCGGTTACGGCCGCGAAGAAGTTAAACGCAGTGCGGAAATATTCCGTGGTCAGATCGTGGATGTGACGCCTTCGCTTTACACGGTTCAGCTTGCCGGCACCAGCGATAAGCTCGACGCTTTCCTCAGCACCGTGCGCGAAGTCGCGGAAATTGTTGAAGTTGCGCGTTCAGGTATCGTTGGCGTGGCACGCGGCGAGCGCATCATGCGTTAATCGTCGCTGACGATTTTACAGACAGTCTGCTAACCCGGCGTAATGCCGGGTTTTTTTATTTTTTGCTCAATTGCCCCCGCCGCTGATGAAAAGCTGTTGCCCGCTAAACTATTCTGCGGTTAGATGTTATAAACGACTTATCCATAGATGTACTGTGGCTATTGGCCGCAGATACGCGACAGAAGTGTGGGGTTATTGTGAAACTGGATGAAATTGCCCGCCTGGCCGGTGTATCACGCACGACAGCAAGCTATGTCATCAATGGCAAAGCAAAGCAGTATCGTGTCAGCGATAAAACCGTCGAGAAGGTAATGGCGGTGGTGCGTGAGCATAATTACCATCCGAACGCGGTAGCGGCGGGGCTTCGTGCCGGCCGTACCCGATCAATAGGACTGGTTATTCCTGATTTGGAGAATACCAGCTATACCCGAATAGCGAATTACCTGGAACGCCAGGCGCGTCAGCGCGGCTACCAGCTGCTGATTGCCTGTTCAGAAGATCAGCCGGATAACGAAATGCGCTGTGTGGAGCACCTGCTTCAGCGCCAGGTTGATGCGATTATCGTTTCAACCTCGCTGCCGCCGGAGCATCCGTTCTATCAGCGCTGGATCAACGATCCGTTACCGATTATTGCTCTGGACCGTGCGCTGGATCGCGAGCACTTTACCAGCGTGGTCGGTGCCGATCAGGACGATGCCCAGGCGCTGGCTGCTGAACTGCGCAAGCTGCCGGTTAAATCGGTGCTGTTCCTTGGCGCGCTGCCGGAACTGTCAGTTAGCTTCCTGCGTGAGCTGGGTTTCCGAGATGCGTGGAAGGGCGATGAACGACAGATCGATTTCGTCTATGCCAACAGCTTTGAGCGCCATGCCGCCGCTGCGCTATTTGAAAAGTATCTCGAAACGCACGACATGCCGGAGGCGCTGTTCACCACCTCTTTCGGTCTGCTGCAGGGTGTAATGGACGTGACGCTGAAATCGGAAGGACGGCTACCGCAGGATCTGGCGATCGCCACTTTCGGTGACCACGAACTGCTCGATTTCCTGGAATGCCCGGTACTGGCCGTGGGCCAGCGGCATCGCGACGTTGCGGAACGCGTTCTGGAGTTAGTATTAGCCAGCCTTGATGAGCCGCGTAAACCGAAACCCGGCCTGACGCGTATTCGGCGTAATCTTTATCGTCGCGGGCGTTTAAATCGTAAAGCGCTCTAACTATTCAGAGAGAAAAAGGCAGCTAAGGCTGCCTTTTTGATATCCATGCATTTACTCTGAGTTACTCTCTGAGGGCGTAGCATAAGATGGCAAATTTATCTTGTATTTGAGATTCATCTTATAGGTATTTAGTAAATATAAGTAAATGAGACAAAAAATTTTGCACCGCTGATTAAATAAGCTAGCGAATAATAATAATTCTGTGAACGTTCGATGCTGTCAGCTGCGCCATGCCTGCACCGTACTGGGAAAAGCCTCGGAAATACCCTAAAATGCAGCCCGCGTCGCAAAGCTGAGCACTTATTTCCTTTTATCTCTGAGTGGTATATTTTTGAGCAATTTAAATGGCCGGGCAAATTTCCTGCCACTATTCATTAGTTTATTCTCCGGTGCTCTCTTCAGGTGGTTTGTTTTTAACTTCTCCGCATTTTATTCCTCTGAGAAATAATGCCTTTCTGCCATGACTGCGGCTTGACAATGTTTTCCTTCGCTCCGTAAACTCTTTTAGTGGGAATTTGTGGTGTAAAGTGGTGTTTTGGGGTAACTGGAGGGGCAGACTGGCATGTTCCGCGGGGCAACGTTAGTTAATCTCGACAGCAAAGGTCGGCTTGCCGTACCAACGCGTTATCGCGATACGCTGATCGAGGAGTCTCAGGGGCAAATGGTTTGTACCATTGACCTCCACCAGCCATGCCTACTGCTTTACACGCTGCCCGAATGGGAAATTATCGAACAAAAGCTGTCTCGTTTATCCAGCATGATCCCGGCAGAGCGGCGCGTGCAGCGCCTGTTACTGGGGCATGCCAGTGAATGCCAGATGGACAGTGCAGGTCGCTTGTTGTTGGCGAACACCCTTCGTCAACACGCGGGCCTGACTAAAGAAGTGATGCTGGTTGGGCAGTTCAACAAGTTTGAGCTGTGGGATGAACAGACCTGGTATCAACAAGTCAAGGATGATATAGACGCAGAGCATTCCTCTCAGCAGCCTTTGTCTGAGCGGTTGCAGGATTTGTCGTTATAGCTATGCAGGATACTTTTAATCACACCACGGTGCTGTTGGATGAGGCGGTTAACGGCCTCAATATTAAATCTGACGGCATCTATATTGATGGCACCTTCGGGCGCGGCGGGCACTCACGCCTGATCCTCTCCCGCTTAGGCGATCATGGACGTCTTTATGCTATCGACCGCGATCCGCAAGCTATAGCAGCCGCTGCTGAGATTACCGATCCGCGTTTTAGCATTATTCATGGCCCTTTTTCAGCGTTGGCAGAGTACATGGCCGAGCGTGGGCTGAGCGGCAAGATCGATGGAATTTTGCTCGATCTGGGTGTTTCCTCCCCGCAGCTGGATGATGCGGAGCGCGGTTTTTCGTTTATGCGTGATGGACCGCTGGATATGCGCATGGACCCGACGCGCGGGCAGTCAGCGGCAGAATGGCTGCTGCAGGCCGACGAGAGCGATATCGCTTTCGTGTTGAAAACCTTTGGTGAAGAGCGCTTTGCCAAACGCATCGCTCGGGCGATTGTAGAACGCAATCGCGTGGAGCCGATGACCCGAACAAAAGAACTGGCCGATGTGATTTATGCCGCAACGCCGGTGAAAGATAAGTTCAAGCATCCGGCAACGCGCAGCTTCCAGGCGATCCGCATATGGGTTAACAGCGAGCTGGAAGAGATTGAACAGGCGCTAAAAGGTGCGCTTAGCGCGCTGGCACCGGGTGGACGGCTGTCGATTATCAGCTTCCACTCACTGGAAGACCGTATCGTGAAGCGTTTTATGCGCGAGCAGAGTCGCGGACCGCAGGTGCCACACGGCCTGCCGATGACCGAAGCGCAGCTTAGCAGCCTTGGCGGCCGCCAGCTGAAAGCGCTGGGCAAAATGATGCCGGGTGAGGCGGAGACCGCTGAAAACCCACGTGCGCGCAGTTCCGTACTGCGTATTGCGGAGAGAACAGCGTCATGATCGGCAATGAGCGTCACAGTTTACCCGGCGTTATCGGTGGTGACCTGTTACGCCACGGTAAGATCCCGCTGATCCTGCTGATTTCGGTGCTGGTCTCATCGGTACTGGTGGTGACGACCGCGCACAAAACGCGTCTGCTTACCGCTCAGCGTGAGCAGCTGGTTCTGGAACGTGACGCGCTGGATATTGAATGGCGCAACCTGATCCTTGAAGAGAATGCGCTGGGCGATCACAGTCGTGTGGAGCGGATAGCAACAGAGAAACTTCAACTGCAGCACGTTGATCCTTCTCAAGAAAATATTGTGGTACAGCAATAAGGAAACACGGACTCAATGAGAGCCGCAGGCAAAACGCAGAAACTGAAACGCACGGAAGATAAGGCCAGCTTCGTTAGCTGGCGTTTTGCGTTGCTGTGCGGCGGTATTTTCCTGGCGTTAGTCGGACTGCTGCTGCGTGTTGCCTATTTGCAGGTGATCAATCCGGACCGGCTGGTGCGCGAAGGGGATATGCGTTCCCTGCGCGTGCAGGCGATCCCCACGTCTCGCGGCATGATCAGCGATCGCGCCGGGCGTCCGCTGGCGGTTAGCGTGCCGGTCAATGCCATTTGGGCTGACCCGAAAGAGCTGCACGATAAGGGCGGTATTACACTCGATAGCCGCTGGAAAGCGCTTTCAGATGCACTATCCATTCCTCTCGATCAATTGGCAACGCGCGTTAACGCGAATCCCAATGGGCGTTTTGTCTATCTGGCACGCCAGGTCAATCCAGCGATTGGCGATTACATCAAAAAACTCAAGCTTCCTGGTATCTATCTGCGCGAAGAGTCCCGCCGTTACTACCCGGCAGGGCAGGTGACTTCCCATTTGATTGGTTTTACCAATATTGATGGCCAGGGCATTGAGGGTGTTGAAAAAAGTTTTGATAAATGGCTGACTGGCCAGCCCGGTGAGCGGACGGTGCGTAAAGACCGCAATGGGCGAGTGATTGAAGATATCTCCTCCGTAGATAGCCAGGCTGCGCATAACCTCGCGTTGAGTATCGACGAGCGTCTGCAGGCGCTGGTGTACCGCGAGCTGAACAACGCGGTGGCGTTTAACAAGGCCGAATCAGGTACTGCGGTGCTGGTTGATGTGAACACCGGCGAAGTCCTGGCGATGGCCAACAGCCCGGCATATAACCCGAATAACCTTTCCGGCACCACCAAAGATGTGATGCGTAACAGGGCGATTACCGACATCTTCGAACCGGGTTCCACGGTGAAGCCGATGGTGGTGATGACCGCGCTGCAGCGTGGTGTGGTGCGTGAAAACAGCGTGCTGAATACGATCCCTTACCGAATTAACGGCCACGAAATCAAAGACGTGGCGCGTTACAGTGAACTCACCCTGACCGGGGTGCTCCAGAAGTCGTCTAACGTTGGGGTTTCTCGCCTTGCGTTGGCGATGCCATCCAATGCGCTGGTAGATACTTACGCGCGCTTTGGTTTTGGCAAAGCGACCAATTTGGGGTTGGTCGGAGAAAGCAGTGGCTTATATCCTCAAAAACAACGGTGGTCTGACATAGAGAGGGCCACCTTCTCTTACGGCTACGGGCTGATGGTAACGCCGTTACAGTTAGCGCGAGTCTATGCAACCATCGGCAGCTACGGCGTGTATCGTCCGCTGTCGATCACCAAAGTTGACCCCCCTGTGGCGGGTCAACGCGTCTTCCCGGAACAAATCGTTCGCACCGTGGTGCATATGATGGAGAGCGTGGCTCTGCCGGGCGGCGGCGGCGTTAAAGCTGCCGTTAAAGGCTATCGTATTGCGATTAAAACCGGTACGGCGAAAAAAGTCGGCCCGGATGGCAAATACGTCAATAAATACATTGCTTATACCGCCGGTGTGGCACCGGCAAGCAACCCTCGTTTTGCGCTGGTGGTGGTGATTAACGATCCGCAGGCTGGCAAATATTACGGTGGTGCGGTTTCTGCACCGGTATTTGGCGCCATCATGGGCGGCGTACTGCGCACCATGAACGTTGAACCGGATGCGCTACCGACCAGTGACAAAAACGAGATGGTAACTAATAAGAGTGAGGGATCGCGTGACCGATCGTAATCTGCACGACTTACTGGCACCCTGGGTGACCGGTTTGCCCGCGCGCACGCTGAATGAAATGACACTGGACAGCCGCGTGGCGGCTTCCGGCGATCTCTTTGTCGCGATTAAAGGACATGCGGTTGATGGCCGCCGTTTTATCCCCCAGGCGATAGCCCAGGGCGTTGCGGCGGTAATTGCTGACGCCGATGGTGAAGCCGAAGATGGCAGCGTCGTGGAAATGCACGGCGTGCCGGTGATTTACCTGTCGCAGCTTTCCCAGCGCCTCTCTGCGCTGGCCGGGCGCTTCTATCAGCAGCCGGGTGAAAAGTTAAAGCTCATCGGCGTGACCGGAACCAACGGAAAAACCACCACGACACAGCTGTTGGCGCAGTGGGCACAACTGCTGGGCGAAACCGGCGCGGTGATGGGGACCGTGGGTAACGGTCTGTACGGCCAGCTGGCCGCAGCGGAAAATACCACCGGCTCAGCAGTTGATGTTCAGCATCAGCTGGCGTTGCTACTGGAAAAAGGCGCGACGCTGGCGGCAATGGAAATTTCTTCTCACGGTCTGGTGCAGCATCGCGTTGCCGCGCTGCCGTTTGCCGCAGCGGCATTTACCAACCTGAGCCGCGATCACCTCGACTATCACGGTGATATGGCCCGCTACGAAGCAGCAAAATGGCTGCTTTTCTCCGAGCATCAGGTGGGTGAAGCCATCATTAATGCCGATGATGAAGTTGGCCGCCGCTGGCTGCAACAGCTACCTGATGCTGTTGCCGTGACCATGGAAAATAATTTGCAGTCTGACTGCCACGGGCGCTGGTTAAAAGCGACCGAGGTGCAGTATCACGACGGCGGCGCGAGCGTGAAGTTTGCCTCCAGTTGGGGCAACGGTGAATTTGAAAGCCGCCTGATGGGGGCCTTTAACGTCAGCAACCTGCTGGTGGCGCTGGCGACTCTTCTGGCATTGGATTATCCACTGGCCGCGTTGACCGCAACCGCAAACCAGCTACAGCCGGTGACCGGGCGTATGGAAGTGTTCACTGCGCCGGGCAAACCGACGGTGGTGGTGGATTATGCACACACCCCTGATGCGCTGGAAAAAGCACTGGCTGCGGCCCGCCTGCATTGTAAAGGCAAACTGTGGTGCGTGTTCGGCTGCGGCGGCGACCGTGACAAAGGCAAGCGTCCTTTGATGGGGGCTATCGCCGAGCAGTTTGCCGATGTGGTGGTGATCACCGATGACAATCCGCGCAGTGAAGATCCGGCGGCAATTGTGGCCGATGTGCTTACCGGCCTGCTGGACCCGAGCCGTGCTCGCGTTGTTCTTGGTCGTGCGCAAGCGGTCACTAACGCCGTGATGCAGGCGCAGGAAGGTGACATCGTGCTGGTGGCGGGTAAAGGCCACGAAGATTATCAAATCATCGGCCAGCAGCGTTTTGATTATTCCGACCGGGTCACCGTCGCGCGGCTGCTGGGGGTGGTGGCATGATCGCCTTTAGCCTCAAGCAACTGGCAGACATCACCGGAGGAACGCTGTTCGGTAACGATGCCACCATCGACGCGGTGACTACCGACACCCGGAAAATTACCGCCGGTTGCCTGTTTATTGCGCTGAAGGGTGAACGCTTCGATGCGCATGACTTCGCCGAGGATGCGGTTAAAGCCGGTTCTTCAGCACTGTTGGTGAGTAAGCGCTTACCAGTAGAGGTCGCACAGGTCGTGGTTGCCGATACCCGCCTTGCGCTTGGCCGTATTGCAGGCTGGGTGCGTCAGCAGTCTTCTGCCCGCGTGGTGGCGCTGACCGGCTCCTCCGGTAAAACCTCCGTTAAAGAGATGACCGCCGCGATCCTGCGCGAATGCGGCGAAACGCTCTACACCGCGGGCAATCTGAATAACGACATCGGCGTGCCGTTGACGCTGCTGCGCCTGACGGCGGAACATCAGTATGCAGTGATTGAACTGGGTGCGAACCACCAGGGCGAGATCGACTACACCACCGAATTAACCCGCCCTGAAGCCGCGCTGGTCAATAATCTGGCCGCAGCGCATCTGGAAGGCTTTGGCTCCCTTGCCGGAGTAGCAAAAGCTAAAGGCGAAATCTTCAACGGGCTGCCGCTGCACGGCACCGCCATTATCAACAGCGACAGCAATGACTGGCCGCACTGGCAGCCGTTGCTTCAGGGCAAAACCGTCTGGCGTTTTTCGCCGGAGCAGCAGGCCGACAGCGATTTTTATGCCAGCAAGGTGAGTTTCAGCACTCGCGGAACGCTCTTCGTGCTGCATACGCCGCAGGGAGAGATCGATATCACCCTGCCGCTGCCGGGCCGTCACAATATTGCCAACGCGCTGGCCGCCGCTGCGCTGGCCTTGTCGGTAGGCGCGCCGCTCAGTGCCATTCGTCAGGGATTGAGTTCGCTGCAGGCCGTTCCGGGTCGTCTGTTCCCGATTGTGCTTGATGACGATCGGCTGTTGCTGGACGACAGTTACAACGCCAACGTCGGATCAATGACGGCGGCCGCACAGGTGCTGGGTGAAATGCCTGGCTACCGTGTGATGATCGTCGGTGACATGGGTGAGCTGGGGGCGGAAGCCGCCGAATGCCATCGTCAGGTCGGTGAAGCGATTCGCCTGGCCGGGATTGATAAAGTTTTAAGTACAGGCAGCCTCAGCCATGACATCAGTGATGCCAGCGGCGTTGGGGAGCATTTCAGTGATAAGGCATTACTTAGCGCTCGCGCGCTGGCGCTGCTTTCTGAACATCAAAAGATAACCGTATTAGTCAAAGGATCGCGTAGTTCTGCAATGGAGCAGATCGTACGTACCTTACAGGAGAAAGGCGCATGTTAGTCTGGCTGGCCGAGCATTTGGTCTCTTTATATTCTGGCTTTAACGTCTTTTCCTATCTGACGTTTCGCGCCATTGTCAGCCTGCTGACCGCACTGTTTATCTCGCTGTGGATGGGGCCGCGTATGATTGCCCGCCTGCAGGAAATGTCATTTGGTCAGGTCGTGCGTAATGATGGCCCGGAGTCGCACTTCAGCAAGCGCGGCACGCCGACCATGGGCGGGATTATGATCCTGACCTCGATCACCATTTCCGTTCTGCTGTGGGCGTATCCTTCTAACCCTTACGTCTGGTGCGTGCTGTTTGTGCTGGTGGGTTACGGCATCGTCGGCTTTGTGGATGATTACCGTAAGGTGGTACGTAAAGATACCAAGGGGCTGATCGCTCGCTGGAAATACTTCTGGCAGTCAGTGATTGCTCTGGGAGTTGCCTTTGCCATGTACGCGATCGGCAAAGACACGCCTGCCACTCAACTGGTGGTGCCGTTCTTTAAAGACGTGATGCCGCAGCTGGGTCTGCTCTATCTGCTGCTGACCTACTTTGTGATTGTCGGCACCAGTAACGCCGTTAACCTGACAGATGGCCTGGATGGCCTGGCCATTATGCCAACGGTGTTTGTTGCCGCAGGCTTTGCCTTAGTTGCGTGGGCCACCGGTAACGTGAAATTTGCTGAGTATCTGCATATTCCTTATCTGCGCCATGCCGGTGAGCTGGTGATTGTCTGTACCGCTATTGTCGGTGCCGGGCTTGGATTCCTGTGGTTTAACACTTACCCGGCTCAGGTCTTTATGGGCGATGTCGGCTCGCTGGCCCTCGGCGGTGCGCTTGGGACTATCGCCGTGCTGCTGCGTCAGGAATTCCTGCTGGTGATTATGGGCGGCGTGTTCGTGGTTGAAACCCTGTCCGTTATCCTGCAGGTCGGCTCGTTTAAATTACGCGGCCAGCGTATTTTCCGCATGGCACCGATTCATCACCATTACGAACTGAAGGGCTGGCCGGAGCCGCGCGTGATTGTGCGCTTCTGGATTATTTCACTGATGCTGGTGCTGATTGGCCTGGCAACGCTGAAGGTACGTTAATCATGGCTGACTATCAGGGTAAAAAAGTTGTCATCATCGGGTTGGGCCTGACCGGCCTTTCCTGTGTTGATTTCTTTTTAGCGCGTGGCGTGACGCCGCGCGTGATGGATACCCGTGTCGTTCCGCCTGGGCTGGAAAAACTCCCGGCGGCGGTTGAACGCTGGCTGGGGTCGCTGAACGACAGCTGGCTTCTGGACGCTGACCTGATAGTCGCCAGCCCGGGAATGGCGCTGGCGCATCCTGCGCTGATGGATGCAGCGGAAGCGGGCGTTGAAATTGTCGGTGATATCGAACTGTTCTGCCGCGAGGCTCAGGCACCGATTGTCGCTATTACCGGCTCTAACGGTAAAAGCACCGTCACCACGCTGGTCGGCGAAATGGCCGAGGCCGCAGGCTGGCAGGTGGGTGTTGGCGGCAATATCGGCCTGCCGGCGCTGATGCTGCTGGATAAACCGGCGCAGCTGTACGTACTGGAGCTTTCCAGCTTCCAGTTGGAAACCACAAGCAGTCTGCACGCGGCGGCGGCAACGATCCTCAACGTGACTGAAGATCATATGGACCGCTACCCGCTCGGCATGCAGCAGTATCGTGCGGCTAAGTTACGAATTTATGAAAACGCTGCGGTATGCGTGGTCAACGCGGATGACGCTATGACCATGCCGGTACGCGGTGCAGACCAGCGCTGTGTCAGCTTCGGCGTGGACGTTGGTGACTACCATCTTAATCGCCAGCAGGGCAGTACCTGGCTGCGGGTTAAAGGTGAGAAGGTGCTGAATACTGCGGAAATGAACCTGACGGGCCAGCATAACTACACCAATGCGCTGGCCGCGCTGGCGCTGGCGGATGCCGTTGGCCTGCCGCGTGCGACCAGCCTGAAAGCACTGACGACCTTTGCCGGGCTGGCGCATCGCTTCCAGCTGGTGCGTGAAAATAACGGTGTGCGCTGGATTAACGACTCTAAAGCCACCAACGTCGGCAGTACCGAGGCGGCGCTGAATGGTTTACAGGTTGCTGGCACGCTCTGGCTGCTGCTGGGCGGGGACGGCAAGTCCGCCGATTTCAGTTCGCTGACCCGGTTCCTGCAGGGCGATAACATTCGCGTTTACTGCTTTGGTCGTGATGGTGCTGAGCTGGCGGCGCTGCGGCCTGAAATTTCCGTACAAACAAACACGATGGCTGAAGCGATGGCGCAGATTGCCGCTCAGGTGAAATCGGGCGATATGGTGCTGCTGTCACCCGCCTGTGCCAGCCTCGATCAGTTCAAAAACTTTGAGCAGCGCGGCGACCTGTTTGCCCAGCTGGCACAGGAGATGGGCTGATGCGATTACCCGGTCTGAGCCTTGCTGGTGGTATTTCCGATCGTCTGAAAGGCTGGGTGATGGGATCGCGCGAAAGCGATACCAACTCAATGGTGCTGTACGACCGAACGCTGCTGTGGCTGACCTTTGGCCTGGCGATTATCGGCTTTGTGATGGTGACGTCGGCATCCATGCCGGTGGGGCAGCGCCTCTCAGACGATCCGTTTTATTTCGCCAAGCGTGATGCGTTCTATATTGCACTGGCGTTCGGCATGTCGCTGGTCACGCTACGGGTGCCAATGGCCTTCTGGCAGCGCTACAGCAATATCATGCTGATGGTGACGATTTTTATGCTGTTGGTGGTACTGGTGGTGGGAAGCTCGGTGAACGGTGCATCGCGCTGGATTGCCCTCGGGCCGCTGCGTATTCAGCCTGCGGAGCTGTCAAAGCTGTCCCTGTTTTGCTATCTGGCCAGCTATCTGGTGCGCAAAGTTGAAGAGGTTCGCCATAACTTCTGGGGCTTCTGTAAGCCAATGGGCGTGATGGTGGTGCTGGCCGTGCTGCTGCTGGCGCAGCCTGACCTGGGAACCGTGGTGGTGCTCTTTGTTACTACGTTGGCGATGCTGTTCCTTGCGGGAGCGAAGTTATGGCAGTTCCTGGCGATCATCGGCTCCGGGATTTTTGCCGTTTGCCTGCTGATTGTAGCGGAACCGTATCGTATGCGACGCGTCACATCGTTCTGGAACCCGTGGGAAGATCCGTTTGGTAGCGGCTACCAGTTAACCCAGTCGTTGATGGCTTTTGGTCGCGGCGAATTCTGGGGCCAGGGCCTTGGGAACTCGGTGCAAAAACTGGAATATTTACCCGAGGCGCATACCGATTTTATCTTCTCGATTATTGGGGAAGAACTGGGTTATATCGGTGTGGTTTTCGCGTTGTTAATGGTATTCTTCGTCGCTTTTCGCGCGATGTCCATCGGGCGCAAGGCGTTAGAGATCGATCAGCGATTTGCGGGCTTTCTGGCGTGTTCAATCGGCGTCTGGTTCAGCTTCCAGGCTCTGGTTAACGTTGGCGCTGCGGCGGGTATGTTACCGACCAAAGGCCTGACGCTGCCGCTGATCAGTTACGGTGGATCGAGTCTGATTATTATGTCGACCGCCATCGTGTTGTTGTTACGTATTGATTATGAAACGCGTCTGGCAAAAGCCCAGGCGTTTACGCGAGGTTAGTCGATGAGTGGAAAGCGACTGATGGTGATGGCCGGTGGAACCGGGGGGCACGTTTTCCCCGGGCTGGCAGTTGCGCACCATCTGATGGCACAGGGCTGGCAGGTGCGCTGGCTGGGAACCGCAGACCGAATGGAAGCGGACCTGGTGCCAAAACACGGAATCGACATCGAGTTTATCCGCATTAGCGGACTGCGCGGTAAAGGTATCAAGGCGCAGCTGGCTGCTCCGCTGCGGATCTTTAACGCCTGGCGCCAGGCGCGGGCGATAATGAAAAGCTGGCAGCCGGATGTGGTGCTGGGAATGGGCGGTTATGTTTCCGGTCCTGGCGGTCTGGCGGCATGGAGCTGCGGTATTCCGGTCGTGTTGCATGAGCAAAATGGTATTGCCGGACTGACCAACAAGTGGCTGGCAAAAATTGCCAAAAAAGTGATGCAGGCGTTCCCGGGGGCGTTTCCGAATGCGGAAGTTGTCGGTAACCCGGTGCGTACCGACGTGCTGGCGCTGCCGTTACCGGCAGAACGTCTGACCGGTCGCGATGGCCCGGTGCGAGTACTGGTGATCGGCGGCAGTCAGGGTGCGCGCGTACTGAATCAGACTCTGCCACAGGTGGCTGCGATCCTGGGCGACAGCATTACATTGTGGCATCAGGTCGGGAAGGGCGCGCTGGACAGCGTTAATCAGGCTTATGCACAGGTGGGGCAGACCCAGCTTAAGGTCACCGAATTTATTGATGATATGGCCGCAGCCTATGCCTGGGCGGACGTTGTGGTATGTCGCTCCGGTGCGTTAACCGTCAGCGAAGTCGCGGCGGCAGGATTACCGGCGATTTTCGTTCCGTTCCAGCATAAAGATCGCCAGCAGTACTGGAACGCGCTACCGCTTGAGCAGGCCGGTGCCGCAAAAATTTATGAGCAGCCGCAGTTTACCGCTGAAACGGTTGCCTCAACGCTGGCAGGCTGGGATCGCGCAACGCTGCTGCAGATGGCCGAAAAGGCCCGCGCCGTTGCCATCCCGGATGCTACAGAGCGCGTCGCTGCTGAAGTCAGCAAAGCGGCGCTGTAAACACTATTTGCAGAGTCGGGATTACCCGACTCAAAGAAACACAGGTGTGGCAAAGAAGAGATGAATACACAACAACTGGCAAAACTGCGTTCTATCGTGCCCGAGATGCGTCGCGTCCGGCACATCCATTTTGTTGGCATCGGTGGTGCCGGCATGGGCGGTATTGCCGAAGTGTTGGCGAATGAAGGTTATGAAATCAGCGGCTCCGACCTGGCACCGAATGCGGTGACCCAGCATCTGAGCACGCTGGGCGCAACGATCTATTTCAACCACCGCCCGGAAAACGTCAGCGACGCCAGCGTGGTGGTGGTGTCGACTGCGGTGGCACAGGATAACCCGGAAGTGGTGGCTGCCCGTGAAGCACGTATCCCGGTGATCCGCCGCGCAGAAATGCTGGCCGAACTGATGCGTTTCCGTCACGGCATTGCAATCGCCGGAACCCACGGGAAAACCACCACGACGGCGATGGTTTCCAGCATTTATGCCGAAGGCGGACTGGACCCGACATTCGTAAACGGTGGGCTGGTTAAAGCCGCAGGCACCCATGCTCGTCTGGGCAGCAGCCGTTACCTGATCGCTGAAGCGGATGAGAGTGATGCGTCATTCCTCCATCTGCAGCCGATGGTGGCGATTGTTACCAATATCGAAGCCGATCATATGGATACGTACCAGGGCGACTTTGAGAACCTAAAGCAGACGTTTATTAACTTCCTGCACAACCTGCCGTTTTACGGCCGTGCGGTGCTGTGTATCGATGACGCCGTAATTCGCGATCTACTGCCGCGCGTCGGGCGTCAGATCACTACCTATGGCTTCAGCGATGATGCCGATGTGCGGGTTGAAAATTACGAACAGCGTGGCGCACAGGGCATTTTCACGCTGGTTCGCCACGATAAGCCGCTCATGCACGTCACGCTGAACGCGCCGGGCCGCCATAACGCGCTGAATGCCGCTGCTGCCGTGGCGGTTGCCACAGAAGAAGGCATTGAGGATGAAGATATCCTCAGCGCGCTGGAAAGCTTCCAGGGCACCGGACGTCGCTTTGACTTCCTCGGTGAATACCCGCTGGCAGAAGCCAATGGTCAGGCGGGTACAGCGATGCTGGTTGATGACTATGGACATCATCCGACCGAAGTTGACGTTACGATTAAAGCCGCACGCGCGGGCTGGCCGGACAAAAACCTGGTAATGATATTCCAGCCGCATCGCTACACGCGTACTCGCGATCTGTATGACGATTTCGCTAACGTGCTGTCGCAGGTCGATGTATTGCTGATGCTGGACGTCTATTCTGCCGGTGAAACCGCCATTCCCGGGGCCGATAGCCGGTCACTGTGCCGCACGATTCGCGGCCGCGGCAAAGTAGACCCGATTCTGGTTTCCGATCATGACGCCGTACTGGAAACCCTGCTGCCGAAGCTTTCCGGCAATGATTTGATTCTGGTGCAGGGCGCAGGAAACGTTGGGCGTATTGCCCGCAAACTGGCAGAGCTGAAGTTACAACCGCAGACGAAAGAAGAGGAATATCATGGCTGATAAAGTAGCGGTATTGCTGGGTGGAACGTCCGCAGAGCGTGACGTATCTCTGTTATCAGGTGCGGCCGTGTTGGCTGGACTGCAAGAAGCGGGCGTGGATGCACATCCGGTAGATATTCGCGATGTTCCTGTACTGAGCCTGAAAGAACAGGGCTTCACCAAAGCCTTTATTGCTCTGCACGGTCGCGGCGGTGAAGACGGCACGCTGCAAGGGGTTCTGGAGTTCCTGAATATTCCTTACACCGGCAGCGGCGTGATGGCATCAGCGATTACCATGGACAAGCTGCGTAGTAAGTTCCTCTGGCAGGGCTGTGGGCTGCCGGTTTCGCCGTATGTGGCGTTAACCCGCAAGCAGATGGATGCCGGTATCGACGGTGAGGTCGCTGACAGCATCGCTGCATTGGGTATGCCGCTGTTTGTGAAGCCAAGCCGTGAAGGTTCCAGCGTGGGGATTTCCCGCGTGAATCATGCTTCTCAGCTGCATGCAGCGCT
This sequence comes from Erwinia sp. INIA01, assembly GCF_025947915.1. Lineage (NCBI taxonomy): Bacteria > Pseudomonadati > Pseudomonadota > Gammaproteobacteria > Enterobacterales > Erwiniaceae > Erwinia > Erwinia sp. INIA01. The sequence continues at coordinate 132,486 of NZ_JAPDNC010000007.1, read as the reverse complement.
GGTGGAAGCTTTCCGCCACGATGACGAAGTGCTGGTTGAAGCCTTCCTCAGCGGTCCGGAATACACCGTTGCGGTGATCGGCGACCAGATTATGCCGTCTATCCGCATTCAGGCAGCCAGCGAATTTTATGATTATCAGGCGAAGTACATTTCTGATGATACGCAATATTTCTGCCCGTCAGGGTTAAACGATGAGCAGGAAGCAGAGCTGAGCCAACTGGTGATCGCCGCATGGCGCGCGCTGGGATGCAGCGGCTGGGGCCGTGTTGACGTGATGATGGGCGGTGACGGTCGTTTTTACCTGCTTGAGGTGAACACCTCGCCAGGGATGACCAGCCACAGTCTGGTACCGATGGCGGCTAAGCAGGCGGGCCTGAGCTTCTCACAGCTGGTAGTACGTATTCTGGAACTGGCCGACTGATATGTCTCAGGCGGCGTTAAACGTTCGAAACCGCGAAGCGCAGGAGAAAGCGCGAACCGGGCGTAGCAATGGCTCACGCCTGGCCGGGATACTGTTTTTGCTGATGGTTATCGGCACCATGCTGGCCGGCGGTTTTGTCGTATTGAAGTGGATGAACGATGCATCAAGACTGCCGTTATCGAAGCTGGTAGTAACGGGGCAAACCCACTACACCAGGAACGATGATATTCGTCAGGCGATTTTATCGCTTGGCGAACCCGGCACCTTTATGTCGCAGGACGTGGACATCATCCAGCAGCAGATCGAACGTTTGCCGTGGATACAACAGGTGAGCGTGCGCAAGCAGTGGCCGGACGAATTAAAGATTCATCTGGTTGAGTATGTGCCGGTTGCACGCTGGAATGATGTGCATATGGTTGATGCCGACGGGAAATCGTTCAGCGTTCCGGCCAGCCATCAGGATAAAGAAGTGTTACCGCTGCTGTATGGCCCGGAAGGGAGCGAAACGGAAGTGTTGACCGGCTACCACCAGATGCGGGATGTACTGGCGGCGAGCAAGTTTAAGTTAAAGGCTGCGTCAATGACCGCACGTCGATCATGGCAGCTGGTGTTAGATGATGATACCCGCCTGGAGCTGGGGCGTAGTGAAGATATGAAGCGGTTAAAACGCTTTATCGATCTCTACCCGACTCTGCAACAGCAGGGCCAGGCGGAAAACAAGCGTATCAGCTACGTGGACCTGCGTTATGACTCTGGCGCGGCAGTAGGATGGACACCCGAACTCATTACTAGCGCTGAAAGTCATCAGCAACAGAATCAGGTACAGGCTAAACAACAATGATCAAGTCGACGGACAGAAAACTGGTAGTTGGACTCGAGATAGGCACCGCGAAGGTTGCCGCCCTGGTAGGAGAAGTCCTGCCCGATGGCATGGTCAATATTATCGGGGTGGGCAGCTGCCCGTCTCGCGGCATGGATAAAGGCGGCGTTAACGACCTGGAATCGGTAGTGAAGTGCGTTCAGCGCGCTATCGACCAGGCTGAGCTAATGGCAGATTGTCAGATTTCTTCGGTTTATCTGGCGCTGTCGGGCAAACATATCAGCTGCCAGAACGAAATAGGGATGGTTCCTATTTCAGAAGAGGAAGTAACCCAGGAAGATGTGGAAAACGTGGTTCACACCGCGAAATCCGTCCGTGTTCGTGATGAACACCGCATCCTCCATGTTATTCCGCAAGAATACGCGATCGACTATCAGGAAGGGATCAAAAACCCGGTTGGATTATCCGGTGTGCGCATGCAGGCAAAAGTGCATCTGATCACCTGCCACAACGATATGGCGAAGAACATCGTCAAAGCGGTAGAACGCTGTGGCCTGAAAGTAGATCAGCTGATTTTTGCCGGGCTGGCCTCAAGTTTTGCTGTGTTGACCGAAGACGAACGTGAACTGGGCGTCTGCGTGGTGGATGTCGGCGGTGGCACGATGGACATCGCGGTTTATACCGGCGGCGCGCTGCGTCACACCAAAGTTATTCCTTATGCGGGTAACGTGGTAACCAGCGATATCGCTTATGCTTTTGGTACGCCGCCAACGGATGCCGAGGCGATTAAAGTCCGTCACGGTTGTGCGCTTGGTTCTATCGTTGGCAAAGATGAAAACGTTGAAGTGCCGAGCGTGGGTGGCCGACCACCGCGCAGCCTGCAGCGTCAGACGCTGGCTGAGGTTATCGAGCCGCGTTACACCGAGCTGCTGAATCTCGTCAACGACGAGATCCTGCAATTGCAGGAACAGCTTCGCCAGCAGGGCGTTAAACATCACCTCGCGGCCGGTATCGTTCTGACCGGCGGCGCGGCGCAGATTGAAGGATTGGCGGCTTGCGCCCAGCGTGTTTTCCACACGCAGGTGCGTATCGGACAGCCGCTAAACATCACAGGATTAACGGATTACGCGCAGGAGCCTTACTACTCAACGGCGGTTGGCTTACTGCACTACGGAAAAGAATCTCACCTCAGCGGTGAAGCAGAAGTAGAAAAAAGAGCCTCAGTGGGTAACTGGTTCAAGAGAATCAACAGCTGGCTGAGAAAAGAGTTTTAATTTTTACCATAGAGATCATGCTAGTCTTATTAGTATTAGTGATCTCCAGGCGAACAGGCACATAAACGGAGAGAAATTATGTTTGAACCTATGGAATTAACCAATGACGCGGTGATTAAAGTCATCGGCGTCGGCGGCGGCGGTGGTAATGCCGTAGAGCATATGGTGCGTGAACGTATCGAAGGCGTTGAGTTCTTCGCGGTAAATACAGATGCTCAGGCCCTGCGCAAAACCGCAGTCGGCCAGACAATCCAGATTGGTAACGGAATTACCAAAGGTCTGGGCGCGGGTGCAAACCCGGAAGTCGGCCGTAACTCTGCCGAAGAAGATCGTGAAGCACTGCGTCAGGCACTGGATGGTGCGGACATGGTGTTTATCGCTGCCGGTATGGGCGGTGGTACCGGAACAGGTGCTGCGCCTGTTGTTGCCGAAGTGGCGAAAGAGCTGGGCATCCTGACCGTTGCCGTGGTGACCAAGCCATTTAATTTCGAAGGCAAAAAACGCATGGCGTTTGCCGAGCAGGGTATTGCCGAGCTGTCTAAGCACGTCGATTCACTGATCACTATCCCGAACGACAAGCTGCTGAAAGTTCTGGGCCGCGGAATTTCCCTGCTTGATGCATTTGGTGCGGCTAACGACGTACTGAAAGGCGCCGTGCAGGGTATTGCGGAACTGATCACCCGACCGGGTCTGATGAACGTTGACTTTGCTGACGTGCGTACCGTGATGTCCGAAATGGGCTATGCGATGATGGGTTCCGGCGTGGCTTGCGGTGAAGATCGTGCGGAAGAAGCAGCAGAAATGGCGATCTCCAGCCCGCTGCTGGAAGATATCGACTTGTCTGGTGCACGCGGCGTGTTGGTTAACATTACCGCTGGCTTCGATCTGCGTCTCGACGAATTCGAAACCGTGGGTAACACCATCCGTGCCTTCGCATCCGACAATGCTACCGTAGTTATCGGTACATCACTGGATCCGGAAATGAACGACGAACTGCGCGTCACCGTGGTGGCAACCGGTATCGGCATGGACAAACGTCCAGAAATCACGCTGGTGACTAACAAGCAGTCTTCTCAGCCTGTAATGGACCATCGTTACCAGCAGCACGGTATGTCACCGCTGCCGCAGGAACAGAAACCTGCTGCAAAAGTGGTTAACGATCAAAGTCCTCAGACCAACAAAGAGCCAGATTACCTGGATATTCCGGCCTTCCTGCGTAAGCAGGCGGATTAAGAATTTACCTAAAAAGTGGGAAAATTCACTCTTTGTGTTAAACTATTCGCCCGCCAGTGCAGTAAACTGGCGATCGGATAGGATTTTTTTGCGAGATAATGCGATGATCAAACAACGGACATTAAAACGTATTGTTCAGACGACTGGCGTCGGTTTACACACCGGCAAAAAAGTCACGCTGACGTTACGCCCTGCGCCGGCTAATACCGGGGTCATCTATCGCCGCACTGACTTGAATCCACCGGTAGATTTTCCGGCTGATGCAAAATCCGTGCGTGATACCATGCTCTGTACTTGCCTGGTGAATGAGCATGACGTGCGTATTTCGACAGTCGAACATCTGAACGCTGCCCTTGCCGGCCTCGGCATCGATAATATTGTGGTGGAAGTTAACGCGCCTGAAATTCCTATTATGGACGGTAGCGCCGCACCCTTTATCTATCTGCTGATGGATGCCGGTATTGAAGAACTGAATAGCGCGAAGAAATTTGTCCGCATCAAACAGCCTGTCCGGGTTGAAGACGGCGACAAATGGGCCGAGCTTTCGCCGCATAATGGTTTCTCTTTGGATTTCACCATTGATTTTAACCATCCGGCAATCGACTCCAGCTCTCAGCGCTACCGCATGGACTTCTCTGCTGAAGCCTTTGCGCGTCAGATCAGCCGTGCTCGTACTTTCGGTTTTATGCGTGATATCGAAGCGCTGCAGTCTCGTGGCCTGTGCCTGGGCGGCAGTTTTGACTGTGCAATCGTGGTGGATGACTACCGCGTATTGAACGAAGACGGTTTACGCTTCGAAGACGAATTCGTACGTCACAAAATGCTCGACGCGATCGGTGACCTGTACATGTGTGGCCATAACATTATTGGTGCGTTTACCGCATTCAAATCGGGTCATGCATTGAACAACAAGTTACTGCAGGCGGTTCTGGCTAAGCAAGAAGCGTGGGAATGGGCAACGTTTGAACACGAAGCTGAACTCCCGGTGACATTCAAAGCACCAAATCTGGTTCTGGCGTAAGCCATAACCACTCTAACGACTGGTTGAGCTGGTACTCTCTCCGGCCAGCGAGGCCAGTCGTTCTAATATCTTTTTAAGTTTTTCCGGGCTTTGGCTCGCGACACTGCGTAAAATCTCCGCACTATGTTCACTCAACTGCCTCACTGGCGGTTTTTCTGCTTTCTGCGCCTGAATGCTGCTTTCTTGAACGGATTCATGTCCTTTTGCCGCGAGGGAAGGATTAATCCTGATGTCGATCGACGTCAATGATGGTAATATTTGGGCACGTAATGCTGACAGCAGGCTGGATTGCTCATAGCGTAAACGCATCAACCAGCTGGCGTTAGCCGTTTCGATCACCAGAATTCCCTGGCGAAAATTAGCCACACGGCACCAGGGATGCAGCTGAGCGGGAATAACTCCCTGCACTGCGCGATTCAGCTTATTCAGGGCAATCGCGCGCTGCTGAATATTTTGCAGCATGCTTTTATCCTGGGCCTGGTCGAAATAACTTTCAATTGATTGTGGGCGACTATCACGCATAGTTAGCTCCGGCGGAACACAGTGATCGGTATTCTAAATCGTTGGCGACAATTTGGCAGACGCTATTTCTGGCCGCATCTCCTGTTGGGGATGGTCGCGGCGAGTCTCGGCCTGCCTCAGGCGTCAGCGCATGACCGCACTACCTTAGCAGAAACCTCTTCCAGAAGCCTGAATATCGGCAGCGCTGCGCGTTTTGACAGCCTGGCGCTGTTACAGGAAAGCGTTCGCCGCCCTTCATTTAGCGTAGACTACTGGCATCAACATGCGATTCGTACGGTCATCCGCCACCTGTCGTTTGCCCTTACGCCTTCTGTCGTTCCGGCTGCTGAAGAAGCTCAGCCGTTGCAGGCGCAAAAGCTGGCTCTGCTGGATACACTTAACGCGCTACTGACACATGAGGCCCGGCCTCCGGTCATTATTCGCCGTACCGATCCGCGTGAAGTGGCTGTTCTTCCGTCTCATCATATCGGCCTGTGGCTGGCCCAGGTTCGCGGTATTCGTGCCGGACCCTCTCTTCTCAGCTAAATTCATATAAAAATCGTTAATAATCAAACAGTATGACCGCGGCAAAAAGCCGTGGCTGAGAGAAATTACTTATTATGTTTACAAAATTACTGACTAAAGTTTTTGGTAGCAGCAATGACCGCACCCTGCGTCGCATGCGCAAAGTCGTTGAGCAGATTGGTAAAATGGAACCGGATTTCCAGAAGCTAACCGATGAAGAGCTGAAAGCGAAAACCGGCGAGTTCCGTGCCCGCCTGGAAAAAGGTGAAGTGCTGGAAAACCTGATCCCGGAAGCCTTCGCTACCGTACGTGAAGCCAGCCGTCGCGTGTTCGGTATGCGCCACTTCGACGTCCAGCTGCTGGGCGGTATGGTACTGAACGATCGCTGCATCGCCGAGATGCGTACCGGTGAGGGTAAAACCCTGACGGCAACCCTGCCGGCCTACCTCAATGCCCTGAGCGGCAAAGGGGTTCACGTGGTAACCGTCAACGACTACCTGGCTCAGCGTGACGCCGAAAACAACCGTGGGCTGTTCGAATTCCTTGGGCTGAGTATCGGTATCAACCTGCCGGGTATGCCTGCACCAGCCAAGCGTGCCGCCTATGCTGCGGATATCACCTACGGTACCAACAACGAATACGGTTTTGACTACCTGCGTGACAACATGGCGTTCAGCCCGGAAGAGCGCGTACAGCGTAAGTTGAACTATGCGCTGGTGGATGAGGTGGACTCAATCCTGATCGATGAAGCGCGTACACCGCTGATTATCTCCGGTCCTGCGGAAGACAGCTCAGAACTGTACATCAAGGTTAACAAAATCATTCCTCACCTGATCCGTCAGGAGAAAGAAGACTCCGACTCATTCCAGGGCGAAGGTCATTTCTCTGTTGATGAAAAAGCGCGTCAGGTTCACCTGACCGAGCGTGGGCTGGTGACGATTGAAGGGCTGATGGTCAGCGAAGGCATTATGGAAGAAGGCGAGTCCCTTTACTCACCGGGCAACATTATGATGATGCACCATGTGACCGCTGCGCTGCGTGCCCATGTGCTGTTCACCCGCGACGTTGACTACATCGTAAAAGACGGTGAGGTGATCATCGTTGATGAACACACCGGCCGTACCATGCAGGGGCGTCGCTGGTCTGACGGCCTGCATCAGGCGGTAGAAGCCAAAGAAGGCGTGGATATTCAGAACGAAAACCAGACGCTGGCTTCGATCACTTTCCAGAACTACTTCCGCCTTTATAACAAGCTGGCCGGTATGACCGGTACTGCGGATACCGAAGCGTTTGAATTCAGCTCGATCTACAAGCTAGATACCATTGTTGTACCAACCAACCGCCCAATGGTGCGTAAAGATCTTCCTGACCTGGTCTACATGACCGAGAAAGAGAAAATTGATGCGATCATTGAGGACATCCGCGAACGTACCGCTAATGGTCAGCCGGTGCTGGTCGGTACTATCTCGATTGAAAAATCAGAAGTAGTTTCCAACGAGCTGACCCGCGCGGGCATCAAGCACGAAGTTCTGAACGCCAAGTTCCACGCCCGTGAAGCGGATATCGTGGCGCAGGCCGGTCAACCGGGTGCGGTAACTATCGCCACCAACATGGCCGGTCGTGGTACAGACATTGTGCTGGGCGGCAGCTGGCAGGCCGAAGTTGCCGAGCTCGTGGAGCCAACTCAGGAACAGATCGACGCGATTAAGAGCGCCTGGCAGATCCGTCATGATGCGGTACTGGCTTCCGGTGGTTTGCATATTATCGGTACCGAGCGCCATGAATCTCGCCGTATTGATAACCAGCTGCGCGGTCGTTCTGGTCGTCAGGGTGACAACGGTTCATCCCGTTTCTATCTGTCGATGGAAGATGCTCTGATGCGTATTTTCGCCTCTGACCGCGTTTCCAATATGATGCGTAAACTGGGGATGAAGCCGGGCGAAGCGATTGAGCACCCATGGGTGACCAAAGCAATTGCCAACGCGCAGCGCAAAGTGGAAAGCCGCAACTTCGATATTCGTAAGCAGCTGCTTGAATATGATGACGTAGCTAACGACCAGCGCCGTGCTATCTACACCCAGCGTAACGAACTGCTGGATGTTTCCGATGTGTCAGAAACTATTATCAGTATTCGCGAAGATGTCTTTAAAGCCACCCTCGACAGCTACATTCCACCGCAGTCGTTGGAAGAGATGTGGGATATTCCTGGCCTGCAGGAGCGTCTGAAAGCTGATTTCGACCTCGATCTGCCGATTAGCGAATGGCTGGATAAAGAACCAGATCTGCATGAAGAAACGCTGCGCGATCGTATTATGGACCAGGCGAAAGAGCAGTATCAGCGTAAAGAAGAAATCGTTGGCGCTGAAATGATGCGCAACTTCGAAAAAGGCGTGATGCTGCAAACGCTGGACTCACTGTGGAAAGAGCACCTGGCCGCTATGGACTACCTGCGTCAGGGCATCCATCTGCGTGGTTATGCGCAGAAGGATCCGAAGCAGGAGTACAAGCGTGAATCCTTTGCCATGTTTGCCGCGATGCTGGAGTCGCTGAAGTATGAAGTTATCAGCACGCTGAGCAAGGTTCAGGTACGTATGCCGGAAGAAGTTGAGCAGATGGAAGAACAGCGCCGTCAGGAAGCTGAACGCCTGGCTCAGCAGCAGCATCTCAGCCATGTCGATGATGAAACTGAAGCCGCTCAGGAACTCGCTGCGCAGACCGGTGAGCGTAAAGTGGGCCGTAACGACCTCTGCCCGTGTGGTTCAGGTAAAAAATATAAACAGTGTCACGGCCGTCTGGCGTAATTTGCCAGCCAGCTAAACGCTGAAACAGGGCCGGGTGATTACCCGGCCTTTTTTTGTCTGAAGGAAAAGTAAGAAAGAATAAGTAAAGAGGGAGCGAAGGTCGGAGAATGATCCTTATGCCACGTTTCTGGAAATAAACAGAATGAGCCCCGCAGCGGCGAGTCCTGGCCCGAAGGGAAAGGGGGCTGATAACGAGCGCCGGTAAATCAGACGGCTGGCACAAAGCCAGATAATGCTGCTGAGTGATGCTAGTAGTAACAGCAGCGGTAAGGCCTGCCAGCCCAACCAGGCACCTAAGGCTGCCAGCAGCTTGGCATCTCCCAGTCCCAGTGCCTCTTTCCCCCGCATCAGGCGATATCCATACGCAAGCAGCCACAGCACCAGATAGCCGACCAGTGCGCCGATTACACTCTGCTGTAATGAAATATGCGGCAGACAGTGGAGGAGCTGAAACAGCATACCCAGCCATAACAGCGGAAGCGTCAGTAAATCGGGCAACAGCTGATGTTCAATATCGATCAGGGTCAGTGCCAACAGTAGCCAGACAAGTATCCATGAGGCGATCAGCGTTCCTCCTGGCGGCAACAGTGCGGCCATCATCATCCATAACAGCATGCAGCTTAATTCGACCAGCGGATAACGGCACGATATGGCATGCGAACAGTAGCGGCAACGTCCCCGTAGGATCAGCCAGCTAAAAAGAGGGATAGTGTCAAAGCAGCTAAGCTGATGTGCACATAGCGGGCAATGAGATCGTGGCAGCCACAGATTATAGCCGTCCTCCTGATGCTTGATCATGTGCGGCAGGCGATAAACCACCACATTGAGCAGACTGCCAAAGCAGATCCCCAGCAGCGCAGCGAAAAAGAACAGAGCGGAATTATTCATCAGGTAACTCCTTTTACCTTTTATCCGGGGCGATAAGCCTGTTACTGCGTTACTGCGTTACTGCGTTACTGCGTTACTGCGTTACTGCGTTACTGCGTTACTGCGTTACTGCAGTGGTTGAGTGAAGCTATCGCCATTTATCCGTCAGGTACAGCATAAATGGCGGCTTTATTGCGGCTATGGAAACCCGATCGCAGCTTCTCTTCGTTTTTACATTCATGTTGTTAGATAAATACGATCAGAGCCACAAACATACACAGGATAAAAGCATTCTGTGTAATTGATGATTGTGAAAAATACGGTGAGCGCATTAACTGCTCTGATAGTGCAACATTGTTGTGCTGTGTATTAGGTGTATTTATTACCGTATTCTCAATACCCATGTCAGAATCTGAATTTATTGCGCTTGCTTCCTGCTTCACTGATGTAAATTCTTCAACAGGTGCTTTTGCCAGCGTTTTCCACTGATTCTCATTTAATTTCAAACCGTAATACGGTACGGTAATCAGTAAATTAGCGGGCAAGCTATTACGATGTAACAAAGCCCTGATTTGGAATGTCAGTTGATGGTAATTGTTGTCACTAATTCGCTGGTGGTTTTCGTACCAAACGATATTGATAATGTCTCGTTTAGTGTAGACTTTCTTTATCAGACACACGAGTAAACGTTTTTGTGCTTCATTTAAATCAATGATGAGCTGGCGTGAAACTATTTCCAGTGTATTAGTGTTACAGTTAACGATTACGCCTTCAGATAACTCCAGCGTATCGTGATTAAGTATTTCAATACATTCTTCAGTGCTAAACATGATGTAATCCTTATGCGTTGATGTTTTCAATGCCGATAATGCTAATTTTAAGTGTTATTGCTTGCAAGGGGGTGGATTTATTAAGACGTGATTAATAATAAAATAATGTGTTTATCTTATTGTTTTTAAAGTGATTAATTGTGGTTTTCTGATGTTCTTTAATAATAAATTAAAAACAATATTATTGGTTTTTTTATCTTTTTTCATAATGACTTTCATTTTTCCATGGTGGTTTAATACATTTTCATATGCTTTTTATTCATCTTTTAATGACGTCGGGGCTTCCTGGCTTTGACTGAATTCTCTACAGGGAACATACACTGAAATCATGAGAAGAGTGTTGCGGATGCACCAGGGTAAATGCTAATGTTTAACAGGTTTTTCTATCAGAGTGATAATTATGAAGTATCTGCACATTGCTGTGGGGATTATACGTGATGCACAGCAGCGTATTTTTTTGACTCAGCGTTCGGCTGATTCTCATATGGCAAATAAATGGGAGTTTGCTGGCGGGAAGTTGGAGGCTGGTGAAACGGCTGAACAGGCATTAAAACGTGAGCTGAATGAAGAAGTCGGAATTGACGCGATTAGTTTTCTCCCCTTTATGACAATTGAACATCAATTTGACGATCGGCACGTGACAATCGATTTCTTTATTGTGGAAGAATGGCTGGGTGAACCCTATGGGCGGGAAGGTCAACCACAGCGTTGGGTGGCTCAAAGTGAACTGGTGGCTGAAGAATTTCCACCAGCTAATGCTGAAGTTATTGCTCGTCTGAAAGCCAGCGCGTAAAACGCCAGGTAATATTCGACGAGCTATAACATTAAACTAGCCGTTATCGGAATTCGTCTTGCTGCTCACTCCAGTCATCGCTATCGTTTCGATCGCTATGGCTGGGGATATATTTCTCTTCAGCAGCCCATTCGCCTAAATCAATCAGCTGACAGCGCTTGCTGCAGAAAGGGCGCCATGTGCTTTGTTGATCCCAGATCACCTGTTTACCGCAGGTGGGGCAATCAACCATCGTTACGTCACTCATTTTTTATAACCTTAACAACAGGCCAGCTCGAAATCGAGACGGGCAGGGACTTCACCATTTTCACTGTCCAGCGGCAGGAAGCGAATGGCATAACGGCTCTTATGGCCGGAAACTTGGGGATATAGCGAATCCTCAAGCTTTAACTGTAAACGCAGCAGATCGGAGTTTTCGGCATTGTCCTGAAAAAAACCATTCAGGCTGGTGTGATTGCGGAAGATCCCTGCCTGGCGAATCAGGTCAAGAATGGTGGTGAGTGCAGCTCGAATCGGTTCCAGCGAACCGAGCCACTTACTGACCTGGCGATCGCGCACCGATTGTTCAACGTGCAGCCAGATGTGCAACGTCGGGAGATCAAAACTACAGCATCCACCGGGAATGCTTAAACGCTGACGGACCAGACCGATCATCCGATCTTCACGTAGAGTCTGTCCCATCCGCGGTGCAGCCATCAGCGCATCGTTGCGCTTTCTGAGGTCGCTGCTCAGGGCATTGACTAAGGTGATATCCACACCGGGCAGTTCAGCCCATGAACGCAACTTCTGCTGCTGCCGTTCCAGTTCTTTTAAAATTTCGGTTCTTAGCTCGCCGCGTTCAAAAACGTCCAGCAGTTCTGCCGCATTGCGAAAAAAAGTCAGTGCGCCAAGATGGTCAACAATATTCTGGCTTGCGGATAGCTGCTTGAGTAAGAACTCAATGCGTAGCCAGGTGCGCATTTTTTCATTCAGTGGGTATTCAAAAAGAACCGTTGTGCTCATGCTGTTAATCCCGATCTTTTGCCGCAGCCAGTGCGATGTAGCGCTGGTTAAGTACGGCAACATGCGCTATCACCTCTTCCGGCGACGCGCTGTTATCAATAATGTCATCAGCCACAGCCAGGCGCTCATCGCGTGATGCCTGGGCGGCCAAAATGTTTTCAGCCTGTTCACGACTGATATTGTCGCGAGCCGTGGTGCGGATCAGTTGGGTTTCTCGATCCACATCAACAACCAAAACCCGGTCAGCCAGGCGTTGTAGTCCATTTTCTACCAGTAGCGGGACAACCCACAAACACCATGCAGAACGTGCTAATGCTAACTGTCGTTGTGTCTCTGCGTGGATAAGAGGGTGTAACAAATTGTTAACCCAGTTTTTCTCTACGCCAGAATTAAAAATGATATGGCGTAACGCCGATCGGTTCAGGCCGCCGGTTGGCAACAGAACATTGTCACCAAACCTTTCCTGCAAGGCCAACAGCGCCGGTTGACCGGGCTCGACCACCTGACGGGCAATGATATCGGCATCAATAACGTCAATGCCCAACTGCGCAAAGGCATTGGCCACGGTACTTTTTCCGCTGCCGATCCCGCCGGTCAGCGCTACGGTGTAAGGCATAGATTGATTCTCGCTCCCTTGCAACGGTACATCTGCAACGTAACCGGGTTTTTACAATGCGGAAGACGGCAAATATGAGGCACAGATCACAAGAGATATTTACAGGTAAATTTATCGGATTGTAGCGTAAATATTTCATGTTTCGCAGTCTTGTCGGCGCGTTTTTAGCGCGTATGATAACGTCACTGGAACTGGCATTCAGCCTGTGATCGGATATCTCCCTGGAAAGGGGACGTTTCTGAATCAACGCCATAAACCAGGAAAATCGTTATGCGTATTGAAGAAGATATCAAGTTAGGCTTCAAAGATGTCCTCATTCGGCCTAAGCGTTCAACGCTACAAAGCCGTTCTCAGGTGGAACTGGAACGTCAGTTTACCTTCAAGCATTCGGGTATTGCCTGGTCAGGTGTACCGATTATCGCCGCCAATATGGATACCGTTGGTACCTTCAGCATGGCGGAGGCGCTGGCTTCTTTCGATATTCTGACCGCGGTACATAAGCACTACAGCGTTGAGCAGTGGAAGCAGTTTATCGCCAGAGTGCCGCAGTCGGTACTTCAACACGTGATGGTATCGACCGGGACCTCCGCCGACGACTTCACCAAGCTGCAGCAGATCCTCGCACTTTCACCGCATTTGAACTTCATCTGTATTGATGTTGCCAACGGCTATTCAGAGCATTTTGTTACGTTTCTTAAACGGGCGCGAGAAGCCTGCCCTGGCAAAACGATCTGTGCCGGAAATGTGGTAACCGGTGAAATGGTGGAAGAACTTATCCTTTCCGGTGCCGATATTGTAAAGGTTGGCATCGGGCCGGGTTCAGTTTGTACTACGCGGGTAAAAACCGGCGTCGGTTATCCGCAGCTTTCCGCCGTTATTGAGTGCGCCGATGCCGCACACGGCCTGGGCGGACAGATCGTCAGCGATGGTGGCTGTTCCGTACCGGGCGATGTTGCTAAAGCTTTTGGCGGTGGCGCGGACTTCGTCATGCTGGGCGGGATGCTTGCCGCTCACGATGAGTGCGAGGGCGAAATCATTGAAGAGAACGGCGAGCAGTTTATGCTGTTTTACGGCATGAGTTCTGAGTCTGCGATGAAACGCCACGTCGGCGGCGTAGCGCAGTATCGTGCAGCAGAAGGTAAAACCGTTAAACTGCCGCTGCGTGGTCCGGTTGAACTGACTGCCCGTGACATACTTGGTGGCTTACGCTCGGCTTGCACCTACGTTGGTGCGGAACGACTGAAAGAGCTGACCAAACGCACAACGTTTATTCGCGTTGCCGAGCAGGAAAACCGCGTTTTTAACCGCTAGCGGTCGTCGTTGAACCTCCCTGCGTTGCTTGAAAAGGGAGGTTCAGCCCAGCGCATCCCCAAGGCGAAATACCGGCAGATACATTGCCACCACCAACGTTCCTACGATAATACCAATCACCACCATCATCATCGGTTCCAGTGCTGCCGCAAGCGTATCGGCGAACTGGTGTGTCTCGGCCTCATGCCAGCTGGCAAGTCGGGTCAGCATCGCATCCAGCGATCCAGACTCTTCACCCACCTTGATAAGCTGGTAGCACAGAGGCGTAAACAGACTGTGTGGTTTCAGCGCCTGGTGCAAAGGATTACCTGCGGCAATATGCTGCTGAAGCTTAACGATTGCTTCCTGCCAGAGTAATGCACTGATCGTTTTCTCCACCGCCTGTAGGCTTTGCAATAAATTCAGACCCGCGTGCTGAGTCAGCGCCAGGGTCGTGTAAATCTGGCTGAGTTGGCTGCCCCGATAAAGCGGTGATAATAACGGAGTCTTCAGCAGAAGCCTTTGTTCAACTCTTTGCCAGTTCGGGATGTTTTTACGCTGCCTGCGATAGAACATGCCGGCAGCGATGACCGGCACTATCAGCAGCGGTGCCTGATGCTGTAACCATTCTGAAAAGGCAATCACCGCCGCGGTAAAGGCAGGCAGTGGCGCATCAAAAGTCTGATAGATCGCTACAAATTCCGGCAGTACAAAAATCAGCATGCCGATGCTCACCAGTAGCGCGACGGCCAGAATAAATAGCGGATAGCGCAGCGCTTTCTTCACTTTTTGCTGCAACAGCTGCTGCCGTTCCTGCTGCTGTGCAAGACGCAGGCAGCATTCATCCAGCTCGCCTGTGAGTTCACCGATATGAATCAGCGCAGGATAGAGTGGCGAGAACACTTCTGGCCACTCCCGTAGTGCTGATGAAAATGGCTCGCCGTGCGTTATCTTCTCCTGCAGGTGTAGCAGGAGTGCCCGCCAGCCTGAATCGGGATGGCCTTCAGCGAGCAGCTGAAGCCCACTGACCAGTGGCATTCCCGCCTTTAACAGCGTTGCAAGTTGACGGATGAAGGCGATTTTATGTTGCCATCGCCAGTCACCAGCACGGTAACGGCGACCGCGGGAAATTTTTAACGGTAGCTGTTTCATACCGACGATTTCATCAACGACCCTGGCAGAATCTGGCGCAAAGCCGCAGCCGCTGTGAATGGCACCATTATCGTCGATCGCCTGCCAGCGAAATAAATAGCGCCTGCTCATCCCGGTCCTCCGGTCACTCGCGTCAACTCTTCGAGTGTTGTCTCTCCTCTATTTACGCAGTGCAGCCCGCCGACGAATAAAGGTTCCATACCCTGTTGGAGAGCTAACTTTGCCAGTGCTTCCGGGCTGGCATTCTGCGCAAGGGCATTTTGCAGTGATGGAAAAACGGGCAGCATCTCAAACAGCGCCAGCCGACCGTAATATCCTGAAAAGCAGCGTTCACACCCAACGGCTCGCCAGTTCTGCACCGTTCCCGGCCAGATATCGCTGGGAAAATGCGCCAGTGCTTCCGCTGGCTCGCGGCAGTGCGAACAGAGCTTCCTCACCAGGCGCTGCGCAACGATCAGTTTGAGTGCGGAGGCCAGCATATAACCCGGAACACCCATCTGCCCCATGCGAACCAGCGTTTCCGTAGTGGAGTTAGTGTGCAGGGTAGAGAGCACCAGATGCCCGGTTTGCGCGGCTTTGACGGCTATTTCAGCCGTTTCAGCGTCGCGGATTTCCCCCAGCATAATCACGTCCGGGTCCTGGCGAAGCAGCGCCCTCAGCACAAGATTGAAACTCAGCCCGGAACGCGTGTGGATCTGGGTCTGATTGACTCCCGCAAGCGGGATCTCTACGGGGTCCTCTACGCTGCACAGATTGCGGCTGGGTGCATTAAGCCAGCTCAGGCCGCTGTAAAGCGTAAACGTCTTGCCGCTGCCGGTAGGGCCGGTCACCAAAATTAACCCCTGTGGTTTAGAGAGCGCGCTACGGTAGTGTTTTAGCAACGTCGCAGGCATGCCGAGTTTTTCCAGTGATATTGCCTGTTCATCACTTTGCAGTAGTCGTATTACTGCTTTTTCTCCGCAGCGCGTGGGCAGGGTCGATAACCGGAAAGACTCGGTTTTATCGGCAAGCACCAGCGAAAACTGGCCATCCTGCGGGACTCGCCGTTCAGCGATATCCAGACTGGCAAGTATTTTAAGCCGGGCGATTAGCGGCGCGCTGCCCTCACTGAGAACCATTGCCTGCTGTAAAACGCCGTCCACCCTTATCCTGATCCGCAGACCGTGCTCCTGGGGTTCAATATGCACATCGGAAGCGCGTTTTTGCAGTGCCATACTCAGCAGTTGGTTAACTCTGTCTACTGCGCCAGCGCCTGCCTCATCAGTGCGCTCTGCCCCTTCCTGGGGTCCCTGATTACGGTGTAAATATTGCTCGAGCCGTGCCTGCGGCCAGCATTCCACGTCGATTACGCCAGGTGTGAGAAAACGCAGTTCCGTCATCATCTCGTGCGGTGGCGTACCGGACAGCGCAATGTGCAGGCGCTGGTGACTGAACTCAACGATTGCGGCCTGATAGCGCTCGCAGATGGCTTCAACGGCACGCTGGCTGGCGCTAATCATTGTTTCTGCTCCTGTTCAAAGCGGAACAGGTCCTCACAGGCTTCCTTTAATCCACTGCTGTCGCTGGTGCAGCTACGTTGCCAGCTGAGATAGCCGTCGCTGCTGTCCCACTGTGGTGTTAATGTCACGTTCAACCCTTTCAGGCTTTCCTGACCGGTGAGCGAGATAATGCCTGCGCTTATCGTTATCGCAGAAACGTAGCGCGAAGTTCGCGTTGAAGGTACACCCTGACTGCCAGCATCACAGCCGGTAATGCCGCCGTGCTCAATCGCACATAGCTCAACACCGGTTTTATACGGCATAGCCGTTTGCAGCATGTCTGTCAGTGCAGCCTTCTGCAGGTAGTTCTGGTATGCGGGCAGGCCAATCGCACTCAATATGGCGACAATGGCAATAACGATCATCAATTCAATCAACGTAAATCCCTGCTGGCTCATGGTAAGTCTCCTTGTGGTTAACAGGAGGCACCATAATCCTGAATAAAAACGTGGAATAGCGGCAAAGCAGGCAATTCAGAGGCTGATTCAAAACAATTAAATGGGGTAGCTTTGTTGCATAAAAGGTTTGCGGCAAGTACCGCAGTTTGTCCCTTAAGGGCTTTTGAGGGACAGGCGCAAGGCGTATCTTTCGCCACTCCCGGCCATGTATTTCAGGCCGAAGGGCACCAGTTAAAGGGATTTCAGGGATAAAAAAGGTCAGCACAAAAGGCTGACCAGGGGAGGTATATGGAAAGCGGCAGAGGCTTAACGAAAACGCATCGACAGATCCAGCGCCCGCACGTGCTTGGTCAGTGCGCCAACAGAAATATAGTTGACCCCGGTTTCGGCAAAGGTCCGCAGCGTTTCATCGGTGACGTTGCCAGACACTTCCAGCAGCGATCGGTTATTGCTCAGAGTGACGGCTGCGCGCATCTGCTCAACGCTGAAATTATCCAGCATGATAATGTCTGCGCCAGCATCCAACGCCTGTTCCAGTTCGTCCAGGGACTCGACTTCAACTTCAACCGGCACGTCCGGGTGCAGCCAGAATGCTTTTTCAACCGCTTTGGCAATCGAACCACAGGCGATAATGTGGTTCTCTTTAATCAGGAAAGCATCGGACAGGCCAAGTCGATGGTTAGCACCACCTCCGCACAGCACGGCATACTTCAGCGCTGTGCGCAGTCCCGGCAGCGTCTTTCGTGTGTCCAGCAGCTGAGTGTGTGTGCCTTCCAGCAGGGCAACATAGCGGCTAACCTCCGTTGCCACACCGGAAAGCGTTTGAACAAAGTTCAGCGCTGTGCGTTCCGCCGTCAGGATCAGCTGCGCCGGGCCGCTAACCTCAAACAGCGTCTGGTTGGCGGTAATCGCATCCCCATCGGCAACGTGCCAGGTAATTTGCGTTTTATTCCCCAGCTGGATAAACACCTCTTCAACCCAACGTTTGCCGCAGAAGATCCCCGGTTCACGGGTGATCACCACCGCGTGAGCCTGGGTATCCTCTGGCAGCAGGCCAGCAGTGATGTCTTTGCAGGGATCGACTTCGCCACCAAGGTCTTCACGCAGCGCCTGGTCGACGGCAGGGGGAATATCGTCCTCAATACGCTCCATCAACTCGATACGGCGGTTATCAGGATCGTAACGGCGGGATGTCATGATTTAACTCCGAAAGGTCGGGTAACAGATATTGCCATGCTAGCCTGTTTTTCCCCCGTTTGTCAGCCATCGGTGGGGCCTGTTACCCGACATTTTCTTATCGACTCCGGTGCCAGAAACATCGGTATTCGCTCTACTCTGGCGTTAACCCGACTGGCTACCGAGTAGAAAGGGAGATATGCCCAACGCGATAGCTCTCTGTACTCGGGGCATCGTCAAACGGCAGTTCGCTTAGCTCAAAGCAGAGCCGCCGCCACTGCTGTACATCCCAGGCAAGGATGCGGGTGATACCGGCTGCTGGTTCGGGGAGGTTGCTGATTTGGCTTAAATCGCTGTCTGCGGCAATGGGCACGATCTCTCGTCGGGCAAAGGCGGACCGTTGCAAAGTGCTACCCGGACGGAAGCCCAACACCGGCCAGCAGTCGATTGCGGGCCTGCCGAAGTCTGAAATCAGTTTTTTAAAACCGTTGCTTTGTAAAAAACCGGCCATGCCAGCGCTGTCCTGCCACAAATAGAACGGCGCGTAGAGTGGTTCACTGGCGGTATGCGGATCGCTATTGCAGGCATAGCACCAGGCTTTGATAACCAGGCCGGGAAAGTTATCCAGCAGGTGTCCGTTTTCCCGCACGCGATTTTCAATAATCGTCATGTCGTAGTCGGTGGGCAGACGAAACCGATATTGCATGGCGATCATAGCGGTTGCTCCTTCGGCCAGTTGAACGGATTTCCGTTGGCGAATGACCAGTCTTCAGGCTGGCTGAAACTTAATGTGATCATCACATCTTCCGGGCGAACAGCCAGTTCGGCAGAGAGCCGCCGGGCAAGATGCTGATAGAAGCGATGTTTCTGCTCAACGCTGCGTGGCCGACCTGCGGTGATATGAAACCAGATAAATCCCTCTGAACGCGGTCCGCCAAGATAGTGACGAGGGAAAACACGCAGCCCGGGGGCATATTCATCAAACAGCTGGAAGCAGTCATCCTGCGGTACATCGAAGAAATCGACCAGCGTTTGGTGTAACAGAGTTGAAAGCGTTTGACGGAACGCCGCGGTTTTTCCAGCAGGCAGAGCGATACGGGTAAAGGGCATGGTTTACTCCTCCGGAAAATGTAAATGACCGAGTGCGGTGACTGCGGCGGGCCAGCCGCAATAAAACGCCAGATGGGTAATGGCTTCGGTCAGCTCGTCACGTCTGAGGCCATTTTCCTGGGCAAAATTCAGATGCCACGGCAGCTGCTGATGGCGGCCTGTGGCAATCAATGCGGCAACGGTAATCAGGCTGCGATCGCGCCTGCTCAGCTCGCTGCGCTGCCAGATAGCGCCAAACAAAGTTTCATCTGTAATCGCAGCAAAATGGGGGGCAATTTCTGCCAGATCGTCGCGGGTAAGTGAGTGAGGCATCTTAACTCCCTGTGGATGTTGATGAGTGAATGCCAGAATAGAGGGAAGTAATTGTTTATAAAATCGCATATATTTGGATTGATAATCCCGAAAATCAGGATGTTTATGTCTCAGAACAAACGTGTGACTTTTGACCTTGAAGCGCTGCGCACTTTGGTCACCGGTATTGAGCTGGGCAGCTTTGCGCTGGCAGCCGTAAAACTTAATCGTTCAACGTCAGCGGTCAGCGCCCAGTTGAAAAAGCTGGAACAGCAAAGTGGCCTGCCGCTGCTGCAAAAGTCCGGACGTCGACTGGAACTCACTGCTAATGGTGAATTGCTAATGGCATATGGTCGCCGCCTGCTTGCCCTCAATGACGAAGCTTTCAGCGCGCTCTGTGGCCGTCATCTGGCGGGCAGCGTAAGCCTGGGAATGCAGGAGGACTTTGGTGAGGCGCTCTTGCCAGACTTGCTGGGGCAGTTTGCCCGTGCTTTTCCACAGGTTGAAGTCTCAGCGCGTATTGGTCGCAATGGTGAACTTGTGCAGGCGATGCGTCAGGGAGAGCTTGATCTGGCGCTGTGCTGGCAGGGTGACGAAAATACGCGGTTTATGCAGGCACTGCCTGCCGCACCGCTTCACTGGATTGGACGTTCTGATGCCGATCTGGCGCGCTGGCTGACAGGAGAGGAGACGCTGCCGCTACTTCTGTTTGATGCGCCCTGCATGATGCGAAGCAGTGCAATTGATGCCCTTGACCGGGCGGCGATCCCCTGGCGGGTGGCTTTCACCAGCCGTAGCCTGAGCGGTATCTGGGCTGCCGCCGCAGCCGGGCTGGGTATTACGCTTCGCAGTCGTTTTGGTCTACCTGCCGGGCTGCAGGTGCTACAGCATGCGCGGCTGCCATCGCTGGGCAAGTTGGGAATAGCGCTGCATACGGCCGACGAGCGACTGAACCCTGCGGCAGAGCGGCTGCGCGATATCATTTTAGAACGGCTTGTACCCACCGTGTCGCAGCCGTCCTCTACAGTAGAGATATTTTACCGCTGAATAGTACGGGGCCAGTAGGTTGGCCGGTTGGTGAACCGCCCGGCGGCTCCAGACTGATTGCGAGATCCGGTAAGGCATCAGGTTTTAGAGGTGCAAGGTCCACCTGACGGTTGCCGGAGACATCCAACAGTCCTAATGACTGCGGCTTGCCGCCTGGTGGGATCAGCCAGAGTTGCAGACTGTGGTCAGGCCCGATGTTCGGTGCCGCCGCCGTCTGCACGGTCAGCCTGTTTTGCGCCGGGTTGATGCCGATAACCCAGATCCCCTGTTGCTGACTGTTGCTCAAAACGGCAATCGCCTGAGGGGGCACGGGGGCAGGAACCAGCTGGGTATAGAGCAGTGCACCGGCAAATGAGGCTGCCAGACCCCAGCCAAGCCACAAAGGCCATGCACTGCGCGGTATTTTTACCGGTTGCGTGACAGGTGGGGACGACAACGTGCCGGGTTGTAATTCTGTGGGCAGATCGCCAACAATGCGCGGCCACAGTATTTCTGGCGGTGTAACGGGGATTACATCGCTATCCAGTGCGATCAGCGCGTTTTGCCAGCGCTGGACTTCAGCTGCCAGTTCGGGGTCCTGCTCTATACGGCGCATGAAACGCAGGCGAGCCGCACCACGCAGCGTACCCAGGGCATATTCTGCGGCCAGGGCGGAATCAAAATCGTGTTTGCTTTTCATATGCCCACGCAGCCTTTTAAATGCATTAAGGCCCGGCGTATCCAGCTTTTGACGGTACCGGCAGGCTGTTGCAGATGCAGCGCGATTTCACCGTGTGAAAGACCATGATGATAAGCCAGAACGATGCTTTGCCGCTGCTCTGCGGGCAGGGCGTCCATGCAGGTTAAAAGTCTGCGTGATTCGTATGTCGAAGGTACGGGATCGCACGTACCTTCACCCGCGGTCGCATCGCCCTCATCGTCCAGTTCCAGAACGCGATTGTCCTGCAAACGCAAATAATCAATCGCACGATGGCGAACAATATTGGTCAGCCACGTTTTGGGCGCGCTTTGGGTCGGATCGAAGCTGCCAGCCCGCTGCCAGAGAGCGAGAAAACTGTCATGCAGTACTTCCTCCGCCCAACCACGACGGTGAAGAAGACGTAGCGCGATGGCAAACAGATAGGGCGAGTAGCTGCGGTAAAGCGCTTCGAAAGCGCGTTTATCACCGGCTGCCACTGCCCGAATCAGTAAAACCTGACTGTCGATTGATTCTTCCGCCATGAATCGTCCTGATAGAAGTGCAGAGGTGAACAACGCGTTCCCCCTGCACAGGGTATAGACCCTTTTTATCGTTATGGCATTAGCACAGTATCAATAACGTCGATTGCGCCATTTTTCTGCTGAACGTCATAGGTACTGATGTTGGCGACATTACCCTGGTTATCTTTCAGCTGCAGGTTGTGTGGGCCATTCTGCATCACCCACAGCGAAGCGCCGTTAACGGTTTTCAGCTCGGCACGGCCATGGCCCTGTTTGACCTTTTTCTCCAGCGCCTTCATGTCATATTTCCCGGCCACGACGTGATAGGTGAGCACGGCGGTCAGTTTGCTTTTATTTTCAGGTTTTAGCAGCGTATCGACGGTACCCATAGGCAGTTTGGCGAAAGCCGCATTAGTCGGGGCAAATACGGTGAAGGGGCCGGGGCCTTGCAGCGTATCGACGAGGCCTGCTGCTTTAACTGCGGCGACCAGCGTGGTGTGATCCTTCGAGTTCATCGCATTTTCAACGATATTTTTAGAAGGGTACATGGCTGCCCCTCCCACCATCACAGTGTTTTGTGACATCTCTGCCAGAGCGGCAGCGCTAAACAGGAAAGATGCACACAGAGCGGAACGGATGACAGTTTTCATGCTGAATTCCTCGGGTAAGAGAAGGCGTATTTGCCTCACATTGCTATCTACGTTCAGCGATGAAAAACGGATGCAGAAAAATGAAAATATCTTTTTTACGCGATAAGCGTGCGGTGAGAAGTTTGCCGGAGCCAAAATAAATCATGTTAATCTGAGCAGATTCTGATGACAGGGGAGTAGGGCATGCAGTTGCAAGATGGCTGGATTAACGAGGCCAGAAAAGTTCCGTCGCCGCATTTTAACCAGCGACCGAATGATGAAAAACCTTCGCTGTTGGTGATCCACAATATTAGCCTGCCGCCCGGTGAGTTCGGCGGCCCCTGGATTGACGATCTGTTTACCGGTCAGCTTGATCCCAATGCTCATCCTTATTTTGCCGGTATCAGCCATTTGCAGGTTGCCGCTCATTGCCTGATCCGCCGTGATGGAGAGGTTGTGCAATATGTGCCGTTTCAGCTACGTGCATGGCATGCGGGCGTGTCAAACTATCAGGGGCGCGATGCCTGCAACGATTTTTCAGTCGGTATTGAACTTGAAGGCACCGATACGTTGCCCTACACCGATGCGCAGTATCGTTCGCTGCAGGCCGTTACCGAGCAGCTGATTGCTGAGTATCCGGCAATAGCCCTGAATATTACCGGGCACAGCGACATTGCACCGCAGCGTAAAACCGATCCCGGCCCGGCATTCGACTGGGCTCGATTCCGCACCGCTCTGGCGCAGCAAGTCCAGGGTAAAAATGATGGGAGTTAAGGCATGACGTTATTTAGCCTGTTGTTGGTTCTCGGATGGGAACGCCTGTTCAAAATGGGTGAACACTGGCAGTTGGATCACCATCTGATGCCATTATTCCGCAGATTTAAGCATTTCTCACTGCTGCGCACCCTGTTGATGACGTTGTTAGCGATGGCCGTAGTGGCCGCGATGATGCTGGCGCTGAAAGGCTGGTTTTTCGGTGTGCCTCAGTTAATTTTTTGGATTCTTGTTGGCCTGCTGTGCATCGGGGCAGGCTCGGTTCGCCTTCACTACCACGCTTATCTGCGTGCTGCCAGCCATAATGATGTACATGCACATGATGCGATGGCGGAAGAGCTGACCCTGATCCACGGTGTGCCGGGTGAGTGCAGCGAACGTGAGTATCTTGGTGAGTTACAGAATGCGCTGCTGTGGATTAACTTTCGCTTTTATCTTGCTCCACTATTCTGGTTTGTCGTTGGTGGTCCGTGGGGGCCTGTGCTGCTGGTGGGTTATGCCTTCCTGCGTGCCTGGCAAAGCTGGCTGGCACGTCAGCGCGACCCTCTGATCCGTTCCCAGTCCGGCGTGGATGCGCTGCTTCACTGGATTGACTGGCTGCCGGTTCGGCTGGTTGGTGTTGCTTATGCGCTGCTGGGGCACGGCGAGCGCGCCCTACCTGCCTGGCTGGCCTCGCTGGGCGATCGCCATACGCCGCAGTACCAGGTACTGACTCGCCTTACACAGTTCTCACTGGCACGTGACCCGCATATGGATAAGGTAGAGACGCCACGGCTGGCGGTAACGCTGGCGAAGAAGGTATCGTTGGTGCTGGTGGTAGTAGTCGCAATACTGACGATTTACGGTACGTTGGTATAACCCCAACAGGGAACGACAGGTAGTACAGCAGTAATAAAAAATCAGGCCAGCATCTGCTGGCCTGATTGCATTTTTCCGGGGCGATTATGCCTTCTGAGAACGGTTTTTCAGCCAGTAGCCGATAGCCAGAATCAGTATCCATACAGGAATCAGCCAAACAGAGATAGCCATTCCCGGGGTGATTGCCATCAGCACCAGAATACCGGCGAGGAACAGCAGGCAGATCCAGTTGCCCAGCGGATACAGCAGTGCCGGGAAGCGGGTTTTCACGCCCTGCTGATCCTTTTTACGGCGGAACTTGATGTGCGCCATGCTGATCATTGCCCAGTTGATCACCAGTGCAGAGACCACCAGTGCCATCAGCAGACCAAAGGCTTCACCAGGCATCAGATAGTTCAACAGTACGCAAAGCCCGGTGGCAATCGCGGAGAACAGAATCGAAATCACCGGTACGCCACGACCATCTACTTTCAGTAGCGCTTTTGGCGCATTGCCCTGCTGAGCCAGACCAAACAGCATGCGGCTGTTGCAGTATACGCAGCTGTTATACACCGACAGCGCGGCGGTCAGGATTACGACGTTCAGCGCGTTAGCCACCAGAGCATCACCCAGCTCGTGGAAGATCAATACGAACGGACTGGTATCTGAAGTGACGCGAGTCCACGGCAGCAGTGACAGCAATACGGCCAGTGAACCGATATAGAAGATCAGGATGCGCCACAGCACCTGGTTAGTGGCTTTAGGAATGCTGGTTTCCGGATTATCCGCTTCTGCTGCGGTGATCCCCACCAGTTCCAGACCGCCAAAGGAGAACATGATAATGGCCATCATCATGACAAGGCCGCTAAAGCCGTTCGGCAGGAAGCCGCCCTGATCCCACAGGTTGCGTACGGTAGCCTGTGGGCCGCCGTTGCCGCTGAACAGCAGCCAGCCGCCGAACAGGATCATGCCGATGACCGCGACCACTTTGATAATGGCAAACCAGAACTCCATTTCCCCGAACACTTTCACGTTGGTCAGGTTAATGGCGTTAATCAGCACAAAGAAGGCGGCTGCGGAAACCCAGGTTGGGATCTCCGGATACCAGAATTGAATATATTTACCTACGGCCGTCAGTTCTGCCATGGCTACCAGCACGTACAGTACCCAGTAGTTCCAGCCGGAGGCAAAACCAGCGAAGTTACCCCAGTACTTATAGGCAAAGTGGCTGAATGAACCGGCGACCGGCTCTTCCACGACCATCTCTCCCAGCTGGCGCATAATTAAAAATGCGATAAACCCGGCAATCGCGTAACCCAGAATAACGCCAGGGCCGGCAGATTGAATAACAGACGCACTTCCCAAAAACAGGCCGGTACCCACGGCCCCACCCAACGCGATCAGCTGAATATGGCGGTTTTTCAGGCCACGATGCAGCGTTTCGCCCTGCTGTTGTCCCATGTCTAACCTCATGATGTTTTATTATTTTTCGTCTTTTCAGCAGGCCCTGCCGCCATGCTGTATCGAAAAGTTTACGATTGTTGTGTGAGTAAATATGAGCCAGAACGTAGCCTCAGGAAGAGAATAGTGCTAAGCGCAGAGGTTTGCACTCGCTTTTTGCTCTACACTCGCAGAAATGACTAAAAAAGCAGCGTGCTGTCTCATTTTTTACTATCTATGTTTTGTCACAAATTGGTGCAAATGACGAATAACATTCTCTTATGACCAGTGGGATTGCTTGGCTGGTGGATAGGCGATTGGGAACCCGTCTCTGCGGCGTCCGGGCGGTCCTCGCGCCCTGCTTTGCAGGGTGCCTTCAGCTTCGGCATCGGGACTGTCGGATCGGCCCGGAGCGGGCGTCCTGCCCGCGCCGGGCTTGAGCCCAGCATCCATGCTGGTCTCTCCGGCCCCGCTGCCTGCGCCTCAGCGCTGCGGATTGCCCGGCCGCCGCAGAGACGGGTTCCCCTTTGACTAAATCACACGCTGTACGTAACAGAAAGAGAAGGGAGGGGTTCTGGTGAGCTTAGGTGGTGTTTTTCGGCTGTTATCTATTTATCAGGCAAAATCGATATCAGAAAGCGGACTGGCTGCTGCCCCGAACGGGCAATCCGCAGCGCTGAACGGAGAGAGGAAGCCAGGATTCGCCCACAGGGAAGTGGGCGAAAGGGACAGCCGCGCAGGACGCGCGTCTGTCCCGCTCCGTCAGGCTGACGAGCGAAGTGAAGGCACCGCAAAGCGGCGCGAGGACCCGCCCGGCAGGGGCAGCAGCCAGTCAGCGCTATCACTGTTATCCCAGAGATCACCAGCAGCATTAACCTTTCAGAGCTACCACTGTTATTTCCGACAACTTCATTTCAGCCCGGCCTTGACGAGTATCAATGTAACTTTAACCCTTCACCGAACGGCGCTTAAACGCATAGCCAATCGCCATCACGCCAATCCACACCGGAATCAACCACACGGAAATCGCCATACCCGGCGTCATCGCCATAATCACCAACACACCGGCCATAAAGGCCAGGCACAGCCAGTTGCCGAACGGATAGAACAGCGCTTTAAAGCGTGGCTCAATCCCCTGCTGGTTCGCACGCTTGCGGAAACGCAGATGCGCCAGACTGATCATCGCCCAGTTAATGATTAATGTAGAAACCACCAGTGACATCAGCAGCGAAAACGCCTCGCCCGGCATCAGATAGTTGATCAGCACGCCGATAGCGGCGGCGGCGGCGGAAATCAGAATGGCATTCACCGGTACACCACGACGATCGACCTTCATCAGCGCCTTCGGTGCGTTACCCTGCTGCGCCAGACCAAACAGCATGCGGCTGTTGCTGTAAACACAGCTGTTATACACCGATAGCGCTGCGGTCAGAATCACCACGTTCAGCGCATTAGCAACGAACGCATCACCCAGTTCGTGGAAAATCAGCACGAAAGGGCTGGTATCTTCAGTAATACGGATCCACGGCATCAGCGACAGCAGCACGGTCAGTGAACCGATATAGAAGATCAGAATACGCCACAGCACCTGATTGATCGCTTTCGGGATGCTCTTCTCAGGATTCTCGGCTTCCGCTGCGGTCAGGCCGATCATCTCCAGCCCGCCGAATGAGAACATAATGATGGCCATCATCATCACCAGGCCGTGCAGACCGTTCGGCATAAAGCCACCGTGATCCCACAGGTTACTGACCGTAGCCTGCGGGCCACCATTGCCGCTGAACAGCAGCCAGCCGCCGAAACCAATCATGGCGACGACCGCCACCACCTTAATAATGGCAAACCAGAACTCCAGTTCGCCGAACACCTTCACATTGGTCAGGTTAATGGCGTTGATCAATATAAAGAACACCGCAGCGCTAACCCAGGTCGGGATCTCGGGATACCAGAACTGAATATATTTACCGACGGCAGTCAGTTCGGCCATGGCAACCAGCACATACAGCGCCCAGTTGTTCCAGCCGGATGCCAGCCCGGCAAACGGTCCCCAGTACTTATGCGCAAAGTGGCTGAAGCTGCCGGCCACCGGCTCTTCAACAATCATCTCACCCATCTGACGCATAATCAGAAAGGCGATAATTCCGGCGATGGCGTAGCCAAGAATGACGGCGGGTCCGGCTGATTTGATGACCGATGCGCTGCCCAGAAACAGGCCGGTACCGACGGCACCGCCTAATGCGATAAGCTGAATGTGGCGGTTTTTTAACCCGCGATGCAGCGTCTCGCCCTGCTGATGTTCCATACTCTTCCTCGTGATGCTTGTTTTTATTTATGTCTGCCAGAGTGGTTAAATCTAATAACGTACTGAAATATTTACGCTTCTCGATTAGGGAAAATCTGGCCGTATCTGGCGTCGCGCAGAGAATAGTGTTAGGCAGAGGGCTTTGCACTTTCTTTCTCATTCTGTGCGCCTGCGTGGTTAAAAAATCACCGATCGCACCGGGTGAGTGCATAACGATTTTAGGGAGCAGCATAAGGGAAATCGTGCATCGCATTTGGTGCTTTTAGTGGGGTGCAATTCAACTAAGCTGCTGCCGTGTTTCAAAAAAGTTTTAAAAATTAACATTTATTATGCATTCGAGGGCGCTCGAAAAATTCCGCTTACCCCTTGCCAGGAACGAGACGGGGGTCTGGTTTCGCCGGGTTGTCATATAGACATCAGGTGAATACTTTGTTACTTTACGGGCACCTTTTTTAAATTGGTATTACCAATTAACTCTGGCACATCGTAGAAGAAGGGATAATGGCCTACAGTAAGATCCGCCAACCAAAGCTCTCTGACGCCATCGAGCAGCAGCTTGAGTCCCTGATTATGGAAGGGACGCTGCGTCCCGGAGAGAAATTACTGCCCGAGCGCGAGCTGGCCGTGCAGTTTGATGTCTCCCGTCCTTCCCTACGAGAAGCAATCCAGCGTCTGGAAGCAAAAGGTCTGCTACTTCGCCGTCAGGGCGGTGGCACCTTCGTCCAGAAAACCCTGTGGCAAAGTCTGAGCGATCCGCTCATCGAACTGCTTGCCGGCCATCCTGAATCCCAGTTCGACCTGCTGGAAACGCGTCATGCGCTGGAAGGGATTGCCGCCTATTATGCCGCGCTTCGCGGGACCGACGACGATATTGCACGTATTCAGCACTGCCATCTGCAGATTCAGACCGCCCAGGACAGCGGCGATCTGGACGCAGAAGCCGATGCGGTGATGCAGTATCAGATTGCTGTCACAGAAGCCGCGCATAATGTGGTGCTGCTGCATTTGCTACGCAGTATGGGTCCGATGCTGGAACAGAACGTAAGACAGAACTTCGAGTTGCTCTACTCGCGTCGGGAGATGCTGGTGAAAGTGAGTGAACATCGCGCCAGTATTTTTCAGGCGATTGTGGCACGCGAGCCGGAACAGGCCCGTGAAGCCTCACACCGCCACCTGGCGTTTATCGAGGAAATATTGCTGGACAGAAGTCGGGAGCAGAGCCGTAGAGAGCGTTCCCTGCGACGTTTACAGCAACGTAAGGAATAACGTAAGTAAAACGCGTAACTATAACGCGGCACTATACCCGAAACCATTGGCGTAACGGCTAACACAGCGCCAGCACCAGGGCTCAAGGGTATAAACGACGAGCCTGTCTCTTTGTGTTTTGAACGACAGAATGCAAAGAGACAGGCTCCAGACAATTCAACGTATTAGACACAGATAAGGAATACCCCCCATGTCAGAACGTTTAAACAATGACGTGGATCCGATCGAAACTCGCGACTGGCTACAGGCGATCGAATCGGTCATCCGTGAAGAAGGTGTTGAGCGCGCACAGTATCTGATTGACCAGGTACTGAGTGAAGCACGTAAAGGCGGCGTGAAAGTGGCTGCCGGTGCTGGGGCCAGCAACTATATCAACTCTATTGCTGTTGAAGATGAGCCGGAATACCCTGGCAACACATCTTTAGAACGTCGTATCCGTTCTGCTATTCGCTGGAACGCCATTATGACCGTTCTGCGCGCATCGAAGAAAGATCTGGATCTGGGCGGCCACATGTCCTCCTTCCAGTCTTCTGCCACTATCTATGAAGTGTGTTTCAACCACTTCTTCCGTGCGCGTACGGAAAAAGACGGCGGCGATCTGGTTTACTTCCAGGGCCACATTTCTCCGGGGGTTTATGCTCGTGCCTTCCTGGAAGGTCGTCTGAGCGAAGATCAGATGAACAACTTCCGTCAGGAAGTTCACGGTAAAGGTCTGTCTTCTTACCCACACCCTAAACTGATGCCTGACTTCTGGCAGTTCCCGACCGTATCAATGGGTCTGGGTCCATTGGGTGCGATCTATCAGGCTAAATTCCTGAAATATCTGGAACACCGTGGCCTGAAAGATACCTCTCAGCAGACCGTTTACGCCTTCCTGGGCGACGGTGAGATGGATGAGCCAGAATCTAAAGGTGCGATCACTATCGCTACCCGTGAAAAACTGGATAACCTGGTCTTCATCATCAACTGTAACCTGCAGCGTCTGGATGGCCCGGTAACCGGTAACGGTAAGATCATCAACGAACTGGAAGGCATCTTCGGTGGTGCTGGCTGGGAAGTGCTGAAAGTGATCTGGGGCGGTCGTTGGGATGAGCTGCTGCGTAAAGATACCAGCGGTAAACTGATCCAGCTGATGAACGAAACCGTTGACGGCGACTATCAGACCTTCAAATCCAAAAACGGCGCGTACGTGCGTGAGCACTTCTTCGGTAAATATCCGGAAACCGCTGAGCTGGTGAAAGATCTGAGCGACGACGAGATCTGGTCACTGAACCGTGGTGGTCACGATCCGAAGAAAGTCTATGCTGCACTGAAGAAAGCGCAGGACACCAAGGGCAAACCTGTGGTTATCCTGGCTCATACCATCAAAGGTTACGGTATGGGTGACACCGCGGAGGGCAAAAACATTGCTCACCAGGTGAAGAAAATGAACATGGACGGCGTGCGCTACATCCGCGACCGCTTCAACGTGCCGGTTGACGATGCTGCCATCGAAAAACTGCCGTACGTGACCTTTGCTGAAGGCTCAGAAGAGCACACCTACCTGCACGCACAGCGTCAGAAACTGGGTGGCTACCTGCCAACTCGCGAACCTAAGTTCAGCGAGAAGCTTGAAATGCCAACGCTGGAAGATTTCCGCCAGCTGCTGGATGAGCAGAACAAAGAGATCTCTACCACTATCGCTTTCGTGCGTGCCCTGAACGTGATGCTGAAGAACCCGTCGATCAAAGATCGCCTGGTACCAATCATCGCCGACGAAGCGCGTACTTTCGGTATGGAAGGCCTGTTCCGTCAGATCGGTATTTATAGCCCGAACGGCCAGCAGTACACCCCGCAGGACCGTGAGCAGGTTGCTTACTATAAAGAAGACGAAAAAGGTCAGATCCTGCAGGAAGGCATCAACGAACTGGGTGCAGGCGCATCGTGGCTGGCGGCGGCAACGTCTTACAGCACCAACAACCTGCCAATGATCCCGTTCTACATCTACTACTCCATGTTCGGTTTCCAGCGTATCGGCGACCTGTGCTGGGCAGCAGGTGACCAGCAGGCTCGCGGCTTCTTAGTGGGCGGTACTTCTGGTCGTACGACGCTGAACGGTGAAGGTCTGCAGCACGAAGATGGCCACAGCCACATTCAGTCTCTGACCATCCCTAACTGTATCTCTTACGATCCAGCTTATGCGTACGAAGTTGCCGTGATCATGCATGACGGTCTGGTTCGTATGTACGGTGATGCACAGGAAAACGTGTACTACTACATCACCACGCTGAACGAAAACTACCACATGCCAGCGATGCCGGAAGGCGCTGAAGAAGGTATCCGTAAAGGTATCTACAAGCTGGAAACTATCGAAGGTAGCAAAGGTAAAGTTCAGCTGCTGGGTTCAGGCTCCATCCTGCGTCACGTGCGTGAAGCAGCAGAGATCCTGGCGAAAGACTACGGCGTTGGCTCTGACGTGTACAGCGTCACCTCCTTCACCGAACTGGCCCGCGACGGTCAGGACTGTGAGCGCTGGAACATGCTGCACCCAACTGAAGAAGCACGCGTACCGTACATTGCTCAGATCATGAGTGATGCACCGGCCGTAGCGTCTACCGACTACATGAAACTGTTTGCAGAACAGGTTCGCAGCTACATCCCAGCCAGCGACTATCGCGTACTGGGTACTGACGGCTTCGGTCGTTCAGACAGCCGTGAGAACCTGCGTCACCACTTCGAAGTGGACGCATCTTACGTTGTAGTTGCAGCACTGGGCGAACTGGCTAAACGCGGCGAAATCGATAAGAAAGTGGTAGCGGACGCTATTGCCAAGTTCGAAATCGATGCTGATAAAGTTAACCCGCGTCTGGCATAAGAGGTAAAGAGTAATGGCTATCGAAATCAATGTACCGGACATCGGCGCGGACGAAGTTGAAGTCACCGAAATCCTGGTGAAGGTTGGCGACACTGTTGAAGTTGAACAGTCGCTGATCGTGGTGGAAGGCGATAAGGCTTCTATGGAAGTCCCTTCTCCGCAGGCGGGCGTGGTTAAAGAGATCAAAGTTGCGACCGGCGATAAAGTCGAAACCGGCAAACTGATCATGATCTTCGAAGCAGCAGGTGGCGCAGTTGCGCCATCCGCTCCGGCTGAAGAGAAGAAAGAAGAAGCGGCTGCACCTGCTGCTGCGGCACCGGCTGCGGCCAGTGGCCCGAAAGAAGTGAACGTACCGGATATCGGCGGCGACGAAGTTGAAGTTACCGAGATCATGGTAAAAGTGGGCGACACCGTTGAAGCGGAACAGTCGATCCTGACCGTTGAAGGCGACAAAGCCTCAATGGAAGTGCCGGCTCCGTTCGCGGGCACCGTGAAAGAGATCAAAGTAGCGACCGGCGACAAAGTCAGCACCGGTTCACTGGTGATGGTCTTTGAAGTAGCAGGCGCTGCGCCAGCTGCTGCGGCTCCAGCTGCGAAAGCTGAAGCACCGGCTGCGGCCGCACCGGCTAAGCAGGAAGAGAAAGCGGCTCCGGCTGCTGCCCCTGCGAAAGCTGACGCGAAATCCGACTTCGCTGAAAACGACGCTTACGTTCACGCGACTCCGGTTATCCGCCGCCTGGCGCGCGAGTTTGGCGTAAACCTGGCTAAAGTCAAAGGCACCGGTCGTAAAGGGCGTATTCTGAAAGAAGACGTTCAGACCTACGTTAAGGACGCGGTAAAACGCGCCGAAGCACCAGCCGCTGCTGCGGGTGGTGGTCTGCCTGGCATGCTGCCTTGGCCGAAAGTGGACTTCAGCAAGTTTGGTGAGATTGAAGAAGTTGAATTGGGCCGTATCCAGAAAATCTCTGGTGCGAACCTGAGCCGTAACTGGGTGATGATCCCGCACGTTACGCATTTCGACAAAACTGATATCACCGAGCTGGAAGCCTTCCGTAAGCAGCAGAACGATGAAGCGGCTAAACGTAAGCTGGACGTGAAATTCACCCCAGTGGTCTTCATCATGAAAGCCGTTGCTGCGGCCCTTGAGCAGATGCCTCGTTTCAACAGTTCACTGTCTGAAGATGGTCAGAAGCTGACGCTGAAGAAATACATCAACATCGGTGTGGCGGTTGATACGCCAAACGGTCTGGTGGTTCCAGTGTTCAAAGATGTGAACAAGAAAGGGATTACCGAACTGTCTCGCGAGCTGATGGTTATCTCCAAGAAAGCGCGTGATGGCAAGCTGACCGCTGGCGAAATGCAGGGCGGCTGCTTCACCATTTCCAGCCTGGGCGGCATCGGGACAACTCACTTCGCGCCGATCGTTAACGCGCCTGAAGTGGCTATCCTGGGCGTTTCCAAGTCTGCTATGGAGCCGGTCTGGAACGGTAAAGAGTTCACTCCGCGTCTGATGATGCCGATGTCGCTCTCCTTCGACCACCGCGTAATCGACGGTGCAGATGGTGCACGCTTCATCACCATCATCAATCAGGCACTGGCTGACATTCGCCGTCTGGTGATGTAACAGCAGACAAGGCCGGCGCAAGCCGGCCTTGTTATAAGGGATGTAGATATTCGTGGCACCGCGGTTTGCAGATTATTAACAATTCTGTAAACTCTTGCGGTGAACGCGTCCCGGTGGAAGAAGGGCGTTGAATCAAAAGCTGTCTGACCCGCCGGACTATCAAATAAGAGGTCATGATGAGTACAGAAATTAAAACTCAAGTCGTGGTACTTGGGGCAGGTCCTGCAGGCTATTCTGCAGCCTTCCGTGCAGCGGATTTAGGTCTGGAGACCGTCATCGTTGAGCGTTACAGCACCCTTGGTGGTGTTTGTCTGAATGTCGGCTGTATCCCTTCTAAAGCCCTGCTGCACGTGGCGAAGGTGATTGAAGAAGCGAAGGCGCTTGAAGCTCACGGTATCGTGTTCGGCAAGCCGCAAACCGACGTAGACAAGATCCGCGCCTGGAAAGAGAAAGTCATCAACCAGCTGACCGGCGGTCTGGCAGGTATGGCGAAAGGCCGTAAAGTGAACGTGGTTAACGGCCTGGGCAAGTTTACCGGCGCAAATACTCTGGTTGTGGAAAATGAGAAGGGTGAAACCACTACGATCACTTTCGACAATGCCATCATCGCAGCGGGTTCCCGCCCAATTCAGCTGCCGTTCATCCCGCACGAAGACCCACGCGTTTGGGATTCTACCGATGCGCTGGAACTGAAATCAGTCCCAGAGCGTCTGCTGGTTATGGGCGGCGGTATCATCGGTCTGGAAATGGGTACGGTTTACCATGCCCTGGGTTCACAGATTGATGTCGTAGAGATGTTTGACCAGGTGATCCCTGCTGCAGATAAAGACGTGGTGAAAGTGTTCACCAAGCGTATCTCCAAGCAGTTCAACCTGATGCTGGAAACCAAAGTCACCGCTGTTGAAGCGAAAGAAGACGGCATCTATGTAACAATGGAAGGCAAAAAAGCGCCGGCAGAACCACAGCGTTACGATGCGGTGCTGGTAGCTATCGGCCGCGTACCGAACGGTAAAGGTCTGGATGCTGGTAAAGCGGGCGTGGAAGTGGACGATCGCGGCTTTATCCGCGTCGACAAGCAGATGCGTACCAACGTACCGCACATCTTCGCTATCGGCGACATCGTGGGTCAGCCAATGCTGGCACACAAAGGCGTGCATGAAGGCCACGTAGCGGCAGAAGTGATTTCTGGTAAGAAACACTACTTCGACCCGAAAGTGATCCCATCTATCGCCTACACCGAGCCAGAAGTTGCCTGGGTGGGTCTGACCGAGAAAGAAGCGAAGGAGAAAGGCATCAGCTACGAAACCGCCACCTTCCCGTGGGCTGCTTCTGGCCGCGCTATCGCTTCCGACTGCGCAGACGGTATGACCAAGCTGATCTTCGACAAAACCACTCACCGCGTGATCGGTGGTGCGATTGTTGGTACTAACGGCGGCGAGCTGCTGGGCGAAATCGGTCTGGCAATCGAAATGGGCTGCGACGCTGAAGACCTGGCGCTGACCATCCACGCTCACCCGACTCTGCACGAATCGGTTGGCCTGGCAGCTGAGATCTTCGAAGGTAGCATCACCGACCTGCCAAACCCGAAAGCGAAGAAGAAGTAATCGCTGACGGCTCCGCAAGGGGTAATTCGCGTTAGTTAGCGAAAACTAAGCCGCTATTGTTAACAGATAGCGGCTTTTTTACGGATACTCCCGGACGATCGACCTGACGCGGCCTCACCTGAGCGTCACGAATGGTTGAAGCGAGTTTTCGCTATTAGCCTGGTTTTAACCGACTTGTAAACCAAAAACGTATTTTTCCTTTTACGCTAAATAGCGTATCTTTGCCGCTCACGTTTTCAGATTTAAGGCTCTCCGTGTCAAACAACGTCGCCCTGATTACCGGTGCCAGCCGTGGCATTGGCCACCATCTTGCCCGTCATTTCTATGCGCAGGGATATCATCTGATTCTGCTGGCACGTGATGCGCAGGCGCTGAATGCGCTTGCCGCCGGGTTCGATCCGTCCCGCGTGCAGACGCTGGCGCTGGACGTGTGTGATTTTGCCAGCGTGTCGCAGCAGGTGCAGCACGCGCTTTCCCGCCACGCCCGGCTGGATGTACTGATTAACGCCGCCGGTATTTTCCGCGCAGGCTCCACGCAGACGCCGATGGATGACTTCAGCGCGCTGTTGGCCACCAACGTTACCGCCATCCATCATCTTTGCCAGCTTTGCACGCCGTGGCTGCAAAAGTCTGAAGATGGCCGCATCTTTAATCTGGCTTCGGTCAGCGGCGTGCAGCCCTACGGCAGCGTCGCCAGCTATGCCGCCAGCAAGCACGCGCTGGTCGGCTACAGCCGCTCGATTGCCCGCGAGCTGGGCTCGCTGGGGATTAAAGTCACCACGCTGTGCCCGGATGTGGTGGATACCGATATGGCCGCCGGTTCGGGGCTGTCTGCGGAAGAAATGCTGAGCACGGACGATATCTGCCGCGCGGTGGATTTTGTGATGTCGCTGTCACCGGCTGCGGTCATTGAGCAACTGACGATTGGTCGCCAGTATCGTCCGCGTAAACCGTCCTGAGCGAGGCATTCAGATGATTGAACTGAAAGAGGTTTCCCACGCTTACGGCGATCGCAAGGTGTTGAAGAATATCAACTTACAGCTAACCGAGAAGCGTATCGGCATCGTTGGCAGTAACGGCTGCGGCAAAAGTACCTTCGTTCGCCTGCTGAATGGCTTGCTGTTGCCTTCTCAGGGCGATGTGCTGATCGACGGCCTGAATACCCGTCAGCAGGGCAAAGCGGTGCGGCGTAAAGTCGGCTTTGTTTTCCAGAACCCTGACAATCAGATCGTCTTTCCGGTGGTGGAAGAGGATCTGGCTTTCGGCATGAAGAACCTCGGGCTGGATAAAGCCACGATCCGCGAGCGTACCGACGCGGCGCTGGCCCGCTATGATATGCAGGATCTGCGTCAGCACCCGGCGCATCTGCTCAGCGGTGGGCAAAAGCAGCTGCTGGCGATCTCCGGCGTGCTGGTGATGGAGCCGGAATATATCGTTTTTGATGAACCCACCACGCTGCTGGATCTGCGCAACAAACGGCGAATTGCCGCCGCGATTGCCGAGCTGGATCAAACCGCGATCGTCGTTTCACACGACCTGGAATTTTTGCAGGATTTTGACCGCGTACTGGTGTTTGAACGCGGGGAAGTTGCCGTAGATGATGTGCCCGCCGTGGCGCTGAAAGAGTATGTCAGGATGATGTCATGACCTTGAGTGATTACGTACCGGGTAACTCGTTTATCCATCGCCTGCCGTCGGGGATCAAGATCCTTTCCCTGGCGCTGGTGGGTACTCTGCTGTTTGTTTTCCCCCTGCTGGCGGTGGTGCTGTCCACGCTGGTTGTCGTTGCTACGCTTTACCCGCTGGCGGGTATCGGGCCAAAAATAATGCTGCTGCAGCTGAAACCGCTGCTGTGGGTGCTGGCGCTGCTGTTCGCCGTACAGTGGTGGATGGTGGACTGGGTTTCCGGCGTGCTGGTCGTTGCGCGGCTTTCCGCGCTGCTGCTGCTGGCGGCGCTGGTGACGCTGACCACGCGTACCACCGATATGATTGATGCGCTGGAAAGCGGGCTGTCCTGGCTGCGTTTTTTGCGCATCAACCCGGCGAAGGTCAGCCTGGCACTCTCGCTGGCCTTGCGTTTTATCCCGGTGCTGGCCGCCATCACCACCGAAGTGCGTGAAGCGCAGAAAGCACGCGGCCTTGACCGCAGTGTGATTGCCGTGGCGATCCCGGTTATTGTCCGTACCCTGAAAATGGCTGATGACATTGCGGCGGCGCTGGAAGCCCGCGCATACGATCCCCAGCTTAAACGTCCCCAAAGCGATGCTGAAAAGTCGAGAGGCTCTTAATGTCCACCAGAGATATTGTTTATATAGCGCTGTTTGCCGCGATGACCGCAGCGCTGGGTCTGTTTCCGGCCTTTAGTCTGCCGGTGATTGGCGTGCCGATTACCGCGCAGACGCTGGGCTGTATGCTGGCGGGGGCGATTGCCGGTGCTAAGCGCGGTGCGCTGGCGATGGTATTGTTCGATCTGCTGGTGGCTATCGGGCTGCCGCTGCTGGCCGGTGGCCGTGGCGGGCTGGGGGTTTATATGGGGCCGGGCGGTGGTTTTATTCTCTCCTGGCCGCTGGCGGCACTGGTCATTGGCTTGTTGTACCAGCGCGGTCTGCGTTCATTGACGCTGGTGAAGGAGCTGCTGATTATCGCACTGGGCGGGATTGTGGTGATTTATGCCTGTGGTATTCCGTGGATTGCCGCCGTTGCGGGTATCACGCTGAAGCAGGCCGCGCTGGGTTCGCTGGGGTTTGTGCCGGGCGACATCGTGAAGGTGGTGCTGGCGGCGGTGATTGTGCGGGCGGTACGGCGGGCTTATCCGACATTGGGATAGAGTACGCCGCTGTGGACTTGTTGGTTGGGGTGCAGCCTCTGCTGCTGCTCCAGGGCGGTCCTCGCGCCGCATTGCGGTGCCTTCGGTTACGCCATTGCGCCGAACGGATCGGCCAGGATTGAACGTCCCTGTTCAAACCCGGCCTGACGCCAACATCCCTGTTGACGTCTCCTGGCGCAATGGCTCCACCTCAGCGCTGCGGATGCCCTTACGCAGCAGCAGAGGCTGTCCCCTCTATACAATTTCATCGCTTTTAGCTTTTGGGCTTTCAGGCAACACAGAAATCAGAGAGCAGACTGGCAGTGCCCACGAAAGGGCAATCCACAGCGCTGAACGGAGAGAGGAAGCCAGGATTTGGCCGCATGGACGCGGCCGAAAGTCACAGCCGGGCCAGGACGGCCCGTCTGTGGCGGTCCGGGAGGCTGACGAGCGAAGTGAAGGGACCGCGTAGCGGCGCGAGGACCCGCCCGATCGGGGGCACTGCCAGCCAGCGCTAACTGCTGACTCTACAAACAACGCAGCACAAATTCCCATCTGTAACGCGCTCTGGCTGGCCAGCGAACGAACTTCCGACACGGCAGCCTCAAAGCTTCAGCAGAATCTTCCCCTTCAGTGCCCCGGACAACACCGCATCCACCGCCTGATGAATATCCGCCAGCGCAAACTCGGCTACCACCTCGGTGGCAATCACCCCATCGCGGATCAGTGCCATAACCTCATCGATACGCCGCTGCACCAGCGCCTTCTCATGGCCATGTACCCACAACCGTAAATGGAAATTAGAAAAACGAATATCCGGGCGGCTGCGCCAGAACGTCGGAGGGATCGGCTGACCGGACAACAGACCATAGTGAATAAACTGCCCACCCGGCATCAGCGCCTCAGCCAGCGACAGCGACTCTTCACCGCCGATGCAGTCCAGAATCGCCTCCACGCCGCCGCCGCGCTGAAGCGCCGCCAGCTGCTGCGGATAATCCGGGCTGCTACTGTTCAGCACACTCTCAACGGGGAAATCGTCAAACAGTGCCAGGTTCTCCGCCTTGCGCACGATGGCGATGGCCCTGATGCCCAGGTGGCTGGCAATGCGGATCAGCATCTTGCCAATCGCCGAGTTGGCGGCATTGATGATTACCCGCATCCCGGGCGTAAAGTGCAGCTCTTCCGTCAGCATCAGCAGGGCGGTCATCGGATTCACGTAGCTGGTCGCCGCTTCTTTATCACTGACGAAATCGGGCAGGGTAAAACACCACTGCGCCTCGCTGTCCTTATAGGTCTGCCAGGCACCCATGCTGCCCACCGGCAGCACCCGCTGACCGGGCAGAAGCGAAGGGTCGTTGCTCTGAACGATATGCCCCATGCCCTCGAAACCGGGAACGAAAGGTAATGTAATGCGTGAACGGTAGGCACCGGAAATAGTAATAATATCAGAGGGATTTATCGTCGCCCATGCCATCTTAACCCGTACCTGGCCAGCAGCTAATTCGCTCTGCTCACCGGATTCCAGCCGCAGAATATCCCTGATATTACCGAACTCGCGGACCATCGCTCTGGTGAATAAACTCTCTTTCATGGTATATTTTCTTTAGTGGCTTCTGGTTTACAGGTTGATGATTTTTATGCAGCAGTATAATAGTGAAACATTTCGCGTATCAATGCGTGATATCGATCTGAATGGTCACGTCCATAATTCAGTTTACCTGGATTATTGTGAAGATGCCGTGGTTAATGCCTTTCGCCGTGCAGATATTTTAGCCTTATTTCGCCCGCAGACAGCCGGTGTGGTTTATCACGTAAAAAAATGTGAAGCGACCTTTCATTTCCCATTATCGGTCGACGATGTGGTAGAGCCTCAGGTATTCATTGAGAAGCTCGGCAACAGCAGCTTAATATTTTCTATTCACCTGAATTTACAGGGCAGGAATATTCTGGCTGCCGAAGGAAAATTAGTCTGGGTCTGCATTAACCCTGCCGATAATAAGCCCTGTCCGATCCCTGAAGAAACCCGTAATGCCTTGATCCATCACTTTCCGCAGCCAGGGGCCGTAGCCTGATGCCGGTTCACGACAGAGTTCAGCAGCACGCCCAAAAACATCCCCACGCCATCGCGGTGAATATTGATGGCCAGACGCTGAGCTGGCTACAGCTGTGGCAGCGCTCGCAGGCACTGTATCAGTTTATTCTCAGTGAATCCCCGAACGGCCATACCGTGGCGATAGCGACCGGCAATGCGATTGCATTCCCGATAGCCTGGCTGGCGGCAACCGCACAGCCTCTCACCGCGGCAATCATAGACCCGCTGCTGCCAGCCGAACAGCTGCACGAAATGCTGAGCCGTATTAAGCCGGGTCTGCTGCTGCTAAACCAGCAGGATCGGGCGACGATCGCGCTGGCCGATGCGCTACAGATCCACTGGCTGGCGGTGGATCGCTGGCTGGAAAGCGATCCTTCTGTTACCGAAGATCGGCCCGCATTCAGTCAGGGAATGCATGATGCCACGCCGTTTT
The DNA here is from genome assembly GCF_025947915.1 of Erwinia sp. INIA01. NCBI lineage: Bacteria > Pseudomonadati > Pseudomonadota > Gammaproteobacteria > Enterobacterales > Erwiniaceae > Erwinia > Erwinia sp. INIA01. The sequence continues at coordinate 91,919 of NZ_JAPDNC010000007.1, read as the reverse complement.
TAATCAATTTTACCTCCGGCACCACCAGCCTGCCGAAGGCGTTTGTACGATCGCGCCGCTCCTGGCGCAGCAGCTTTGAAAACGGCGAGGCGATCTTTCAGCTGACGGATGCGCCCTCAACGCTGTTTCCCGGCCCGCTGTCGAACGGCATTGGCCTCTACTGCCTGAATGAAACGCTGTATGCGGGTGGCTGTTTTTACAGCCTCGGCAAGTGGCAGCCCGATGCCGCGCTGGCGCTGATCGTCAGGCAGCAGATCCAGCGACTGGTGGTGGTGCCAACGATGATTGCCGGTTTTGCCCGCGTGGCTGATGGAGAAGCGTTTCCCGACCTGCGTAATTTGCTCAGTGCCGGAGCCAAGCTGGAGCTGAACCACTATCGGCAGGCGAGGGCGCTGTTTCCCGCAGCGCGGATGCAGGAGTATTACGGTGCATCGGAACTGGGATTTGTCGCCGTTTCCACACTGAACGACGACAGCATCAGCGACTCTCTGGCCAGCGTTGGGCAGGCTTTTCCGGGGACCACCATTGAAATCCTCGACGATGATGATGTGCCGGTGGCGATGAATCAACCGGGGCGGATTTTTATTCGCAGCGAGCAGATTATCGAGGGATATTTATGGGGTGATGACGGCGGCGCATTTAAAAAAACACCCTGGGGTGCCACGGTATCGGATATCGGCTATCTGGATGAACGGCAGAACCTGCATATTATCGGCCGCCGGGGAAATATGATCCTCAGCGGCGGTAATAATATTTATCTGTCAGAAATAGAAACGACGATCAAAGCGATCCCGGGTGTTATAGAAGCGATGGTTATTGCCATTGATGATAATTACCTGGGGAAAAAGATCGTCGCTATTATTGAGGCGGAATTAACGCTGGCGGAAACGATCCCGGAAATATGCCGCGAGCATCTGGCGAAATACAAATTGCCACGCCACTATTATCACATCAGCCACTGGCCGTTAACGCCCGCTGGAAAAATTAAACGTGCCGGGCTGGAAATAAGGATCGCAAATCATGACCTCAGAACCGATCTCACTGAACTATCAGCCGGAAGATGACTGGCAACCGGTGGTTGTCGCCGCGGTACGCACGCCGGTAGGTAAGGCGTACGGTATGTTGGCCGGGCTGTCGATGGAAGCACTGCTGGCACCCTTGTTCACCCGGTTGCTTGCCACCTTACCGCAGGGATTCAGTGCTATTGATGAGGTGATTATCGGCAATGCGACCGGCGGCGGCGGCAACATTGCCCGTCTGGCGGCGCTCAGTGCCGGACTGCCGCTGGCGGTGCCGGCGGTGACGGTCGATCGCCAGTGCGGTTCCGGGCTGGAGGCGGCGATCAACGCCTGTCGTCTGATCCAGGCGCGGGCGGGAGAATGCTATCTGGCCGGTGGCGTTGAGAGCGTGAGTACCGCGCCGTGGCGGGTAGAGAAGCCCGGCTCGCTGAAGCAGCAGCCGCGTTTTTACGGCCGTGCGCGTTTTTCCCCGGACGATATCGGTGACCCGGATATGGGCGAAGCGGCGGAAAATGTGGCCCGCCGCTGCGGCATCAGCCGCGAACGGCAGGATCGTTTTGCCCTGCGCAGCCATCAGCGTGCGGTTGCCGCACAGCAGCAGGGTGCATTCCGCGATGAGATCGTGCCGCTGAACGTGGCGGGGCAGACGATCGCGCAGGATGAATGCCCGCGCCCGACAACCTCGCTTGACCGGCTGGCCGCGCTGCCGCCTGCCTTTGCCGCCGACGGCAGCGTGACGGCGGGCAACTGCTGCCCGCTGAACGACGGGGCATCGCTGCTGCTGGTCATGAGCCGCCGACTGGCGCGCGAGTGTGGTTTTGTACGCGGGCTGCGCTTTATTGATGCCTGTAGCGCCGGAGTGGACCCCAACTACCTCGGGCTGGGTCCGGTTCCCGCCACGCAAAAGCTGCTGGCGAGGCAGCCACAGCTGAACCTCGACCGCGTTGCCGCCATTGAGTTTAATGAAGCCTTTGCCGCTCAGGTGCTGGGCTCACTGGATGCGTTGGGCATCGACGAGCAGCGCGTTAACCGCCAGGGTGGGGCTATCGCGCTCGGCCATCCCTACGGCGCGTCCGGGGCGATCATGGTAACGCGGCTGTTTAGCCAACTGGTACAGACGGCGGAGAGCGAAGACGGTTTTGGCCTGGCGATGCTGGGGATTGCGGGCGGCCTGGGGCTGAGCGCGCTGTTCCGTGCACAGGCGCTGTAGAGTGAGCTTTACTCTCGTCAGAAGGGTATTTCAAAACTACCGCAGTGCTTCGTGCAGAATTACCCGCCGTTATCTGCCACGCCACTGCGGCGGGCGGCGTTCGCTAAAAGCGCGCAGGCTTTCCTGATAATCTTCGCTCTGCTGAAGCTGGCGCAGCACCTCATCGGCGGAGGGCTGAGGGGCTTTCTGCTGCGTATTCTCACCGGTAGAGGGCAGAGGATGTGTCTCCTCACCGTCGTCGGTGGAGGGCAGAGGGGGGTTCTGCTGTGTATCCTCACCGTCAGCGGTGGTGCGCAGATGCTGTTTCAGCAGCGCGTTGCACGCCTGCACCGCCAGCGGGGCGCTGCGATTGATGCGCGCCGCCAGCGCCAGCGCTGCATCCTTCAGGTCGCCATGCGCGGCCAGCTGATTGAAGAGTCCCAGCGCCAGCGCTCGTTGCGCATCGATAGCTTCGCCGGTCAGCAGCAGTTCGCGGGCGATATTCACCGGCAGTCGGGCGGCAAGCTGTACGATGGCTCCGCCGAGCGGCAGCAGGCCGTGCGTCACCTCGGGCAGGGCAATTTTCACCTGCTCGCCGGCAACGATAAAATCGCAGTCCAGCGCCATCTCCAGCCCGCCGCCAACCGCATGACCGTTGAGGGCAGCAATCCAGATTTTTCGCCGGGGCTGATGCTGTAGCGGATTGTAGCCGCCGCAGCGGTTGCGCACCTTTATGCCACCGTCGATAAACGCCTCCTGCAAATCTGCCCCGCTGCAAAACGCGCTGCCGCTGCCGGTCAGGATCACCGTCCAGATTTCCGGGTTCTGCTCGCTGTAATCCAGCCACTGCTCCAGTTCGGCAATCATCATTGCGTTATAGGCATTGCGCTGCGAAGGGCGGTGCAGCGTCAGGCACAGCACGTGGGAAGCCGGACGGTCTGCCAGCACAAAGCGGGTTAGTGGTTCATCTGCGGTCATGGCGGATTTCCTGCGTGGAAGGATTCAGGCGAGTCTACCACGCCCCGATTAATCTGCTGCACCCAGTCAATAAAGCAGCGCAGCGCGGCGGAGTGGTATTTGCGGCTGGGGTAGTAAAGCCAGAGTCCCTCAGGTTTTGCGGCATAATCTGTGAGGATTTCCACTAGTGAACCGTCGGCCAGCCAGGGCTGCGCCAGCTCGCGCATCACCAGCGCCGCACCCGCTCCGGTGCGGGCGGCCTGAATCATCAGCATATCGTTATCCAGCGTCAGATCGCCGCTGACCGCCACATCGAGCGCCTTACCTTCCGTCTGAAATTCCCATTTGTACAGCATGCCGCTGGGGAAACGCCGCTGAATGCACGGATAGCCCGTCAGCCCTTCGGGATGCTGCGGCGTGCCGTGCTGAGCAATCAGCGCCGGGCTGGCAACGATCGCCCCGTGTATCGGCGGGCCAAAGGGAATGGCAACCATGTCCTGTGGAATCGCCTCGCCGAAACGCACGCCGGCATCGAATCCCTCTTCAATGATATTGACCAGGCTGTCGCTGGTGGCGATCTCCAGCGCGATGTCCGGGTAGCGCTGACGAAACGGCAGCAGGATGCGCTGCAGCCAGAGCGTTGCGGCGCTGCGCGGCATATTCAGGCGCACCGTCCCACGCGGATCGGCCCGCCAGCTGTTCAGCTCATCGACCGCACTGGAAAGATCCACCAGCGCTGGCTCAATCCGCGAGAGAAAAGCGCGCCCGGCCTCGGTCAGCGAGACACTGCGGGTCGTGCGGTTCAGCAACCTGACGCCGATGCGCTGCTCCAGATGGTTCATGGTATGGCTGAGCGTGGATGGCGTGACGTTGCGCTCTTCCGCCGCCTTGCGGAAGTTCAGGTGGCGGGCAATAGCGGCAAAAATCTCCAGTTCCTGGAGCGTGGTGCGATTTTTCATATTGATGATTATTTTTCACTAAACTGGTTAAATGGCATCAATTGTTGATTTATTCCGTGAGAAGTATAACTGCTTCATCGCCAGTTAACCGGAGTATCACCATGAAAAAAAGAACGTTAGGCACTGAAGGCTTGCAGGTTTCCGCCATTGGCCTTGGCTGTATGGGAATGAGTTTTGCCTACGGTGCCAGCGATGAGCGCCAGGCGATTAATACGCTGCATCGCGCCTTCGACCTTGGGGTGGATTTCCTCGACACGGCAGAGGTTTACGGTCCTTTTACCAATGAATCGCTGCTTGGCCGCGTGCTGAAAGGGCATCAGGGTAAGGTCAAAGTTGCCACGAAATTTGGCTTCCATATTACCGATGAAGGCGAGGGCTGGGAGCGCATTAAAGGCGTGAACAGCCGCCCGGAAAACATCCGTGCGGTGGCAGAGGCTTCATTACAGCGGCTGGGCATTGAGGCGATAGACCTGCTGTATCAGCATCGCCCCGATCCGGCGGTACCGGTGGAAGAGGTAGTGGGCACCATGGCCGATCTGGTGCGCGAGGGTAAGGTTTTGCATCTGGGGCTGTCGGAAATCTCCAGCGAGACGCTACAGCGTGCGCAGGCGGTACATCCTATCGCTGCCGTTCAGAGTGAATACTCGCTGTGGAGCCGCGATCCTGAACAGGGACTGCTGGAAACCTGCCGTCGTCTCGGCGTCGGTTTTGTTCCCTACAGCCCACTGGGGCGAGGCTTCCTGACCGGTAAAGTGGCGGCGGCAGGCACGCTGGCCGAAGATGATTTCCGCCGCTATCTGCCGCGCTTCCAGCAGCAGGCGTGGGAACATAATCAGCAGCTGGTTGTACAGCTGACGGAGATGGCACAGGGCTATCGGGCGAGTCCGGCCCAGCTGGCGCTGGCCTGGGTGCTGGCGCAGGGGGAGAATATTGTGCCGATCCCGGGGGCGCGGCAGCTGGCCCATCTGGAAGATAACTGCGCGGCGGCCGATCTGGTCATTAACGACCGCGATCTTGCCACGCTGAATACGCTGTTTGCCCCGGAGAATATTGCCGGGGAACGCTACAGCGAGCAGGAGTTTGCGCTGGTGGAGCGGTAAGGGGCGGCGGCAGACCAACTGTGGTCTGCCGTCATCAGGTTAGCGAATCTTGTATTCCTGCACGGTGCGTTCCACTGCCCGGCGGGTTTTTTCCACCAGCTCATCCAGCTCTGCATGGGTAGCGACCAACGCCGGGGCCATGATCATTCGGCCCTGCGTGGAGCGGATAATCACCCCTTCCTCGAAGCCACAGCTGCGGCAGCGCCAGCTGATCTCATCCTCGTTCGCGAAGCGCTTCCGCGTGGCTTTATCGGCGGTAAACTGCAAAGCAGCCACCAGACCGGCGCCCTGAATCTCGCCTATCATTGGATGCTCGCCAAATACCTCACGCAGTTTCCGTTGCAGGTAAGGCCCGGTATCGTTTTTTACCCGCTCAACGATTTTTTCATCGCGAAGCGCCTTAATATTGGCAATCGCCACTGCTGCCGCCACCGGATGCCCGGCGTAGGTCAGGCCATGAGCAAACACGCCGCCGTGCTCGACCAGCGCTTCCGCCATGCGCCTTGAAAGGATCAGGCCGCCCATTGGAATGTAGCCCGAGGTCAGCCCCTTGGCGATGGTGATGGTGTCCGGCTCAAAGCCAAAATGCTGGTGGGCGAACCACTCTCCGGTACGGCCGAATCCGCCGATGACCTCATCCGCGCACAGCAGCACATCGTACTGGCGGCAGATGCGCTGGATCTCCGGCCAGTAGCTTTCCGGCGGGAAGATCATCCCGCCCGCCCCCTGGAACGGCTCGGCGATAAATCCGGCGACGTTCTCACTGCCCAGCTCAAGAATTTTTTCCTCCAGCTGACGGGCGCACTTCAGCCCGAACTCTTCCGGCGTCAGATCGCCGCCGTGGGCGAACCAGTATGGCTCATCGATATGGGCGATATCCGGCAGCATGCCGCCCATCTCGTGCATAAACTTCATGCCGCCCATCGCGGTACTTGCCAGCGTTGAACCGTGATAGCCGTTCCAGCGGCCAATCATCACCCGTTTCTGCGGTTTGCCCACTACCTGCCAGTAGCGGCGTGCCGTGCGGATTAACACTTCGTTGGATTCCGATCCGGAGTTGGTATAAATCACGTGGCTGTAGCGGTCGGGCAGCAGGCTGAACAGCAGCTCGGACAGCTCGATCACCGACGGGTGGGTGGTGTGGAAAAACATATTGTAATAGGAGAGCTGCCCCATCTGTCGCGTGGCGGCGTCGATCAAATCCTGGCGGCCGTAGCCGAGAGCGGTACACCATAGCCCGGACATGCCGTCCAGATACTGGCGGTCGTCATTGTCCCAGACGTAAAGCCCTTTTGCGCGGTTCATCACGCGCGGGCCCGCCGCGTTCAGCTTTTTCTGGTCGACGAAGGCGTGGATGTTGTGTGCCGCATCCATACCCTGCCAGTCCTGGGTACTGTGCTGTTTTATATCGTAATTTTTCATCGGTTGTTCTCCAGTCGGTGTAAGGTACAACAGGTTTTTCCTGCCTGATTTAGCTTTTAAGCGATGGATTCAGTGCTTTCTCGATGGGCTCCGGGGCAAACAGCGGCTTGTGCATCACCAGTTTCACCCACAGCGCACCAATAACCGCGACTACGGCCAGCACGCCGCCTGCGACGGTAAACACCTCACCCGCCATCTCTGGCGTGGGGGAGGCGTTCCAGATGCCGTACAGCATGCCGACGATCCCAAGGACCTGCGGCAGTGGATAAAAGGGGGTACGAAACGGGCGCGGCAGATGCGGATAGCGGCGGCGTAATACGATGACGTTGATATGCGTGATGATATAGGCCAGCAGCCAGCAGATTGCGGCGGCCAGCAGCAGCAGGCTGATGGAGTCTGCGTTCATCAGCAGCAGCGGCAGCCCGGTGATCGCGGCAACAAACAGCACCGCCAGCCACGGTACGCCGTTACGGCTATGGCGGTTAAAGCAGGGGAAAGCCTGACCGTTTTGCGACATGCCACTCAGCATACGTGGAATAGTGGCCAGAGAAGAGTTCAGCGTGCTGCAGGTAGCGGTGATGGCGGCGGCGAGCAGCAGCAGCTTGCCGCTTTCACCGAACACTTTGGTGGCGAACAGGAAGTGCGGCAGATCGTCCCCGGTCAGGGCGGATCGCGGCAGCACCAGCAGGGCACCGAGGCAGTAGAGAATAATGGTGATAAAAATCAGCGTCAGGCCCACCATCATCGCGCGCGGAATATCGCGCTGGGGCCGTTTGGTTTCTTCAATCAGCGGGCAGACGAACTCCGCCCCGACGAAGCCCCAGACGGTAGTGGCGACCAGCGCGACCGCTCCCCATCCCCAGCCCTGCGGCGCCAGGCTCCCTTGTGCGATAACATTCTGCACCGTTTCCGCCTGCGGGCTGGTGATGGCGCAGATACCCAGTACCAGCAGCACTATCATCATGATCACTGCCAGAGCCGTTTGCAGGCGGGCGAAGATATCGATGTTCATCAGGTTGAACAGGGTAAACAGCAATAACACCCCGGCAGCCACGGCCAGCGGCGGCAGTGAACTGTGCGGGAAAACTTTGCTGATAATCAGGTCAAGCAGCAGCAGCTCGGCGGACAGCGCAAACATCGCCACGACGATATAGCCTGAAAACGTCGCGATGATCGCCGGAAAGTGACCGAGGGCGACCTCGGTATAGCTGCACAGGCTGCCCGATCGCGGGATCATGAGTGACAGCTCGGAGAACGAGCAGGCATAGCTGAGCGCCAGCAACCAGGCCAGTGTTAGCGGAAGGATCAGGCTTAACCCGGCGATCCCTGCGGCGTGCAGCATCATCACCATTACCCCCTGCGATACCACCAGGCCAACGGCAACGGATATCAGCGAGAGAAAACCCAGCTTCGCCACCGGCTTCACTGAAGCGAGCTTACTGGCTGATACGTCTGTATTTTGCGACATAAGATTGTCCTTTATGCAGGAGAACGAGGGTCACTGGCACAGCTGAATCCAGGTGGTTTTTAACTGGGTAAATTTGTCGAACGCGTGCAGCGAAAGGTCGCGGCCAAAGCCCGACTGCTTGCCGCCGCCGAAGGGGACGCTGACGTCGATAGCATCAATGGTATTCACGGATACCGTGCCGACATTCAGCCGCTGGGCAACCCGGTGCGCACGGCTTAAATCGCCGCTCCATATCGATGCCGCCAGTCCGTAGATGCTGTCATTGGCAAGGGCGATCGCCTGCTCTTCACCATCGAAGGGCATCACCGCCAGCACCGGGCCAAAAATCTCTTCCTTTACCAGCTGCATATCGGAGCGGACGCCGGTAAATATGGTCGGCTGGATAAAATTGTTTGAGCCGTTAATCGTCAACCGCTCACCGCCGCAGCGCAGTTCTGCCCCCTGTTCGCGGGCAACCTGGATGTAGCTCATGACTCTGTCGCTATGGCGGTTGCTGACCATCGCACCGGCGTGGCTGGCAGGATTGAGCGGGTCGCCCGGCTGCCATTTCTGGGCCTGAGCCAGCAGGCGTTCAACGAATTCATGGTGAATGTTGTGCTCAACCAGCAGGCGGGAGTTGGCGGAGCAGACTTCGCCCTGGTTGAAGAAGATAGCCGCTGCGGCCTTTTCCGCAGCCAGTTCAAGGTTATGGCAGTCGGCGAAGATCAGGTTCGGGCTTTTTCCGCCACACTCCAGCCAGACCTGTTTGAGGTTGGACTGCGCGGCATAATGCATAAAGTATTTTCCGACCTGGGTGGAGCCGGTAAACACCACGGCATCAACATCTTCATGCAGACCGAGCGCTTTACCGGTGATTTCGCCGTTACCGGGAAGCACATTGAGCACGCCCGGCGGCAGACCCGCTTCCAGCGCCAGTTCAGCAAGGCGCAATGCCGAGAAGGGCGACTGTTCTGCCGGTTTGAGTATGACGCTGTTGCCTGCGGCCAGTGCCGGTGCCAGTTTCCAGGCGGCCATATCCAGCGGGAAATTCCACGGCACCACGGCGGCGATGACGCCGAGCGGTGCGCGGGTAATCATGGCGACGGCGCTCTGCGCGGTGGGGGCTATCTGGCCGTAAAGTTTGTCCAGGCTTTCGGCATACCATCTGAACACGCCTGCCGCGCCGGGTACGTCCAGCTCTCTGGCATCGGTCACCGTTTTGCCCATGCTCAGCGAATCCAGCAGCGCCAGCTCATCGGCATGCTGCATGATCAGGTCCGCCAGGCGCAGCAGAACCTGTTTGCGGGAAGCGGGTGACTGCTGCGACCAGTTGCCGCGTTCGAAGCAGCGGCGTGCCACGTTCACGGCCTGATTGACCGTGATCTGCTCGCTGATATCCACTTCGGCCAGCAGTCGCTGGGTTGCCGGGTTGATAACGGCGAAGGTTTTTTCACTGACCGAGGTCAGTTTCTGGCCATCAATAATTGCCCGTTGGATAAAGTGCTGCTGTTCCGCGCGCTGCTGCCACTTCTGTTGTGTCCACATCGGTTTACCCCCGCTGGTGCATGTTGAGATGACAGGATGTTTAAAAATTGTTAAATCCTGCGTCATCCTAACGCCGGGGGGAGTGGGCGAAAATTAGTAAAAATGTATAGGGTGAGCATGAAAATCCGTGGCAGTGCGGGTGGTGGAGAATATTCTCTGGCTGAGTTGGCTGAGTTGGCTGAGTTGGCTGAGTTGGCTGAGTTGGCTGAGTTGGTTGTGGCTATGGGGATCGGGGTTCAGCCTTTGCGGCGGCTGGGCGGTCCTCGCGCCGCTTCGCGGTCCCCTCGGTTTCGGCTGCGGGTCTTACGGATCGGCGCGGAGCGGGCGTCCTGCCCGCGCCACGCCTGAGCCCAGCATCCCTGCTGGTCTCTCCGGCCCCGCCGCCTGCACCTCGGCGCTGCGGATTGCCCGGCTGCCGCAGAGGCTGACCCCCTTTATGCAATGTGCTGGCTGCCTGAAACTTCATGGGGATCATCGTGTTTGGTGGGGCATACCTGAAGCTGCATGGAAATGATGGTGTTTCGCGGGCTATGCCTGAAGCGGTATGAGAATTGCGAAAATAAACGGGCCACTACGGTGCAATGGAATGAAGCTACGAACTGACTGTTTGAAATGAAAATGTGCCTGCTAATGTGGTTAGTATGGCTAAGAGGTTATGCCGTGTTGTTAACATTGAAAGGTCAAAACGTCGCTAATAGGGTGATAACTTCTGGAATAACATCGGATTGTGTCGGTATTAATTATCAATGTATGAAGTTTGATTAGCTCAGAATAACCCCTTTAAAAAACATAATAGCTAACGGTATGACAGGCGACACTGCAATTGAAAGCGGGCTGACTGTGGCCCCTGAAGGGTAATCCGCAGCGCTGAACGTAGCGAGGAAGCCAGGATTCGCCCACAGGGAAGTGGGCGAAAGACGCAGCCGCGCAGGACGCGCGTCTGCGTCGGTCCGAAAGGCTGACGAACGAAGTGAAGGCACCGCGAAGCGGCGCGAGGACCGCCCGGCAGGGGCCACAGCCAGCCAGCGCGAGCACACAACTCCCAGCCTTCACCAGCCCCTAACCCGAATCTCAGGTTATCAACTAATGCGAAAAGTTGACGATTTTTAGCATAAAATTAAAAGCGACAAAGATTAATTACTGGATTAAATGCCGCTATATCACCCAACGAACAGAATAAATACTAAACATTAACCACCTGACTAGTGTGGAATGCTGTAAAAAAGGAACTAACCGGAGTTGACGCACCTCGCAAATAATGTTGCTTATTTGTAAACAGATTAACATGCGAACGAAATCCTGCTATGCTGCCCCACGCGGAACCGGGCGCCTTACCCTACACATGGATGGTTATCACTAATAGCGGTGACTTGGGTGACCCGGGATGCCATATACAATGAGAGCGAGGAGAACGTCGTGCTAGAAGAATACCGTAAGCACGTTGCCGAGCGTGCTGCCCAGGGGATCGTTCCTAAACCGTTAGATGCTTCCCAAATGGCCGCGCTGGTTGAACTGCTAAAAGCCCCTCCAGCGGGTGAAGAAGAATTCCTGTCAGACCTGTTGATCAATCGAGTCCCGCCGGGTGTAGATGAAGCGGCCTATGTTAAAGCCGGTTTCCTGGCCGCTGTCGCGAAAGGCGAAGCTACCTCCCCTCTGGTTACTCCTGAAAAAGCAGTTGAACTGCTCGGCACCATGCAGGGCGGCTATAACATCCATGCGCTGATCGAAGCCCTGGATGATGAAAAGCTGGCACCGATTGCCGCAGAAGCCCTGTCCCATACGCTGCTGATGTTCGACAACTTCTACGATGTTGAAGAAAAAGCCAAAGCGGGCAACCCACACGCGAAAAAAATTATTCAGTCGTGGGCTGACGCAGAATGGTTCCTGAAGCGTCCTAAACTGGCAGACAAAATCACCGTAACCGTGTTTAAAGTGACCGGCGAAACCAATACCGATGACCTCTCTCCGGCACCGGATGCATGGTCTCGCCCGGATATTCCACTGCACGCGCTGGCGATGTTGAAAATCGAACGTGATGGCATTGTACCCGACGATGCCGGTAACGTTGGACCGATCAAACAGATCGAAGAATTACAGAAAAAAGGCTTCCCGCTGACCTACGTTGGTGACGTAGTCGGTACCGGTTCATCACGTAAATCCGCTACCAACTCGGTGCTGTGGTTTATGGGTGACGACATTCCTTACGTGCCTAACAAGAAGGGCGGCGGCGTGTGCCTCGGCGGCAAAATCGCTCCAATCTTCTTTAACACGATGGAAGATGCCGGTGCGCTGCCGATCGAAGTGGAAGTCGACAAGCTGAATATGGGCGACGTGATCGATATCTTCCCGTACAAAGGCGAAGTGCGTAACCACGAAACCGACGAACTGCTGGCGAACTTCGAGCTGAAAACCGACGTGCTGCTGGATGAAGTACGCGCCGGTGGCCGTATCCCGCTGATTATCGGCCGCGGCCTGACCACCAAAGCCCGCGAATCCCTCGGCCTGCCGCACAGCGATGTGTTTGTTCAGGCGAAAGATGTGGCGAGCAGCAGCCGTGGCTTCTCACTGGCGCAGAAAATGGTTGGCCGTGCCTGTGGCGTAGAAGGCATCCGTCCTGGCGCTTACTGCGAACCGAAAATGACCTCAGTGGGTTCTCAGGACACCACCGGCCCGATGACCCGTGACGAGCTGAAAGACCTGGCCTGTCTGGGCTTCTCAGCCGATCTGGTGATGCAGTCGTTCTGTCATACCGCTGCGTATCCTAAGCCGGTTGACGTGACCACTCACCATACTCTGCCTGACTTCATTATGAACCGTGGCGGCGTGTCGCTGCGCCCGGGCGATGGTGTTATCCACAGCTGGCTGAACCGTATGCTGCTGCCGGATACCGTCGGTACAGGTGGTGACTCACATACCCGTTTCCCAATCGGTATCTCCTTCCCGGCGGGGTCTGGTCTGGTGGCGTTTGCCGCTGCGACCGGCGTGATGCCGCTGGACATGCCTGAATCGGTGCTGGTGCGCTTCAAAGGCGAAATGCAGCCGGGTATCACCCTGCGCGACCTGGTTCACGCCATTCCGCTGTATGCGATCAAAGCAGGCCTGCTGACCGTTGAGAAGAAAGGTAAGAAAAACATCTTCTCCGGCCGCGTACTGGAAATCGAAGGTCTGCCGAAGCTGAAAGTTGAGCAGGCATTTGAGCTGACCGATGCTTCCGCAGAGCGCTCTGCCGCCGGTTGTACCATTAAGCTGGATAAAGAGCCGATCATCGAGTATCTGCAGTCCAACATCGTGCTGCTGAAGTGGATGATCTCTGAAGGCTACGGCGATCGTCGTACGCTGGAGCGCCGCGTAGAAGGCATGGAAAAATGGCTGGCCGATCCGCAGCTGCTGGAAGCCGATGCTGACGCAGAATATGCGGCGGTGATCGACATCGATCTGGCGGATATCAAAGAGCCAATCCTGTGTGCGCCAAACGATCCGGACGACGCCCGTCTGCTGTCTGACGTGCAGGGCGAGAAGATCGATGAGGTCTTTATCGGTTCGTGCATGACCAACATCGGTCACTTCCGTGCTGCCGGTAAACTGCTGGATGCCCATAAAGGGCAGCTGCCAACCCGTCTGTGGGTGGCTCCGCCAACCAAGATGGATGCCGCGCAGCTGACTGAGGAAGGCTACTACAGCGTATTCGGTAAGAGCGGTGCGCGCATCGAGATCCCGGGCTGTTCACTGTGCATGGGTAACCAGGCGCGTGTGAAAGATGGCGCAACGGTGGTATCGACCTCAACGCGTAACTTCCCGAACCGCCTTGGTAACGGTGCTAACGTGTTCCTGGCCTCCGCCGAGCTGGCTGCGGTTGCTTCTCTGCTGGGCAAACTGCCGACGCCGGAAGAGTATCTGAAGTTTATGGATCAGGTGGATAAAACCGCCGTGGATACCTATCGTTATCTGAACTTCGACCAGTTGAGCCAGTACACTGACAAAGCTGACGGCGTGATTTTCCAGACTGCGGTCTGATAACGCCGAGAATAATGATTTTTCCGATGTCAGTCGGTAAAAATCATTCAGACCGGGCAATGTTTCAGGCAGAAATGACTGAACATTGCCCCGTTAAAAAGAGCCGCCGGTCGGCTCTTTTTTATTACCTATCTTAAACTTCCTTGCTCAGAAAGCGGCTGCTATTCCCCTCAGTTTTATCTTTTTCCTGAGCTCAGGCGATTGTCATTCCCGTCCCCCTCAGCTTGCCCGACTGTCTTTTCTGCGTTGATTTTCCTCTTCTTTATGCCTGCAACCTTAACCATGCCAGCAGTTCGGCCTCTGGGCTGCCCGGTGCGAGGGGTTTGGATGACAGCAGGCAGTAGTGGGAACCGTCTTCGATAAACCCCAACGGCGCGCTCAACACGCCGCTCTCCACATCGTCACGCACCAGGTGCCACGGGCCGATGGCCACGCCGAGCCCTGCCATTGCGGCCTGCAGGCTGAAATAGAAGTGATCGAACGTTTGCCCGCGGGTATCAAAAGGCGAATGCCCCGCAGCGGCCGCCCATTCCTGCCATGCGCCGGGCCGGGTACGCGTATGCAGACGCGGCGCATCCTGCCTGAGTTTGGCAACGTGCTGTTCTTCGCTAAACCAGCCTGCGGCCTTATCCGTACGGCAAACCGGGCCGACTTTTTCAGCAAACAGCGGTTCGGCGTGATAGCTCCCCGGTAGCGGAAAATCGCTGCGGCGAATCGCCAGATCGATGCCGTTAGCAAAAGAGAACGGGCCGCCGCCGGCAACAAGATGAACGTCTGTGCCCGGATGGCGAGCCTGAAAATCTGACCAGCGGGGGATCAGCCAGCGCATCAGCAGCGTTGGCTCGCAGGACAGCACCCACTGCCGCTTCTGGCTGGCGCGGGCGCGCAGCTCGCTGACCGCCTGGCGCATCAAATCCATTCCCTCGCCGACTGCTCTGGCCAGCGTGCGGCCCGCATCGGTCAGAAATACCCGTCGGCTGCGGCGCTCGAACAGCGCCACGCCCAGCTCGTCCTCCAGCAGGCGCACCGCCCGGCTGACCGCGCCGTGCGTAAGGTGCAGCTCAGCGGCGGCGCGGCTGAAGTTCTCCTGCCTGGCGGCAGCCTCGAAGCAACGAAGCGCCAGCAGCGAAGGCAGTCGCTCATCGTTTAATGGTGATTCAGACTCACCGTTGATGTCAGAAATCATCGTTATTCATCCTGATAGCCTGCCGCTATTATCGCGGCAATTAACTCATTTCTGACAGGATAACCCATGACCGAATTGATAGCTGTAATCACCATTACTCTGCTGGCCGTGATCAGCCCGGGGCCGGACTTTGCCATGGTCACGCGCAACAGCCTGATGCTGTCGCGCCGGGCAGGCGTGCTGACCGCGGTGGGGATTGGCCTTGGCGTGCTGGTTCACGTGACCTATACGCTGGTTGGCGTCGGGCTGCTTATCCAGCAGTCGCTGTGGCTGTTTAACACCATCAGGCTGGTGGGTGCCGTCTGGCTGGTGTATCTCGGCGTTAAAATGCTGCGCTCCCGCGCGGGCGGTGCGCCGGTTGACCGCCGGGTGATACCGCTGTCCGACGCGGCTGCGCTGCGCACCGGCTTTCTGACCAACGTCCTCAATCCGAAGACGACGATCTTTATCGTCAGCCTGTTTATGCAGGTGGTAGGGCCTGAAACGCCGCTGGTGGTGCAGATCGGCTACGGTGGGTTTATCTCGGTGGCGCATATGGCGTGGTTTAGCCTGGTGGCGCTGGGCTTCTCTGCGGGGGCCGTGCGGGAGCGCCTGCTGGCCGTGCGCCACTGGATTGATCGTGCGTTTGGCGGGCTGTTGGTTGTTTTTGGCCTGCTGTTGGCCGTCACGGGAGGAAATCGTTAAGTGTGGCAGTGCCAATGCGCTCATGCTGCCGTGTGATACCCGCCGCTGACAAGCCGTTGTGAACCTGACCGTCGTCGATATTGCTGTTTTTCCCCCGCCGGGCTGCGATAATGCGCGCTGATGCTCAGTATTATCCGGGCAGAGGCGCAAAATAGCCTTGAGCATGCGCGGTCAGTCTGCCGGGAGGGGAACACGATGGAATATGAATTTTTACGCGATATCACCGGGGTGGTGAGAGTTCGCATGTCGATGGGCCACGAGGCCGTAGGCCACTGGTTCAACGACGAGGTGGATGAAAAGAATCTGGCGCTGCTGGATGAAGTCGAAGCCGCCGTTGCCAGCGTTAAGGGCAGCGAGCGTCAGTGGCAGCGCGTGGGGCGGGAATACACCCTGTGGCTGGATGAGGAAGAGGTGATCGTTCGTTCTAACCAGCTCGGCTTTGAAGGCGATGAAATGGAAGAGGGCATGAACTACTACGACGAAGAGAGCCTGTCTTTTTGCGGCGTAGAGGATTTTCTGGCGGTGATTGCCGCCTACCGGGCGTTTCTGCAGGGGCGTTAAGCGCAGGCTGTTGAGGTGAGGATCGCTTTAGCCCTTGTGGCTGGCATGGCGCACGGAGGCGCAAGCAAGGTGAAATCCCTCGTTGATACCGCCCGCGCTAAAAACCAGCCAACGCGACCGGTTTGAATCGGTCACATCACGCTGGCTGGTTCGTTTTTATTCCTGAGTCGTTACTGCGTTTTTAATCCCACCGACGGAATATTGCGTCCGTAATAAATCTCCCGCATCTCTTTCCACAGCAGATCGGTGATCCGCTTGTGCTCCTGCGGGCTGAGATCGTCAGGTTTAGTGTTAAACAGATAGTGGCGAAGATCGAAATCCTTCAGCAGCATCTTGGTGTGGAACATATTTTCCTGATAGACGTTCACGTCCATCATGTCATACATCCCTTTCATATCGTCGGACATGAAGTTCTGGATTGAGTTGATCTCGTGGTCGATAAAGTGTTTCACCCCGTTCACGTCGCGGGTGAAACCGCGCACGCGATAGTCGATGGTGACAATATCTGATTCCAGCTGGTGAATCAGGTAGTTCAGCGCTTTCAGCGGCGAAATCACCCCGCAGGTCGACACTTCAATATCGGCGCGGAAGGTACACAGGCCGCCTTCCGGATGGCTTTCCGGGTAGGTGTGAACGCAGATATGGCTTTTATCCAGATGGGCAACTACCGAGTTCGGCAGCGGGCCGGGATGTTCAGAGGTATCAATATCGCGCGGATCGATCGGCTCTTCGCTGACCAGAATCGTCACGCTGGCGCCCTGCGGCTCGTAATCCTGGCGGGCAATATTCAGCACGTTAGCGCCGATAATCGAGCAGGTTTCGCTAAGAATTTCCGTCAGACGGTTGGCGTTGTACTGCTCATCAATGTACGCAATATATCCGTCGCGTTCCGCTTCTGTGTTCGCGTAACAGATATCGTAGATACAAAAACTCAGGCTTTTCGTCAGGTTGTTGAAGCCATGTAGTTTAAGCTTTTGCAATTTCGTTCACCCCCTTAAAATGCCCGGTCATTTGGCCAGCGCATTTAACAGATACTGTGGCAGGGCAAAGCTGCCCGCATGGATTGCCGGATTGTAGTAGCGGCAGGTCAGCCCGGAAGCGGCAAAGCGCGCGGCAATCGTTGGTGCATCCAGCTGGCGCAGCGCCGGATTATCGCTGGCCCAGGCAAAGGTCATGATGCCGCCGTAGTAGGTCGGTACTGCTGCCTGATAGAAGCTGACGTCTGTGAAATAGTGGCCGAGCTTGCGGTGGCTGTTGACCGCCTCGTCCTGCTGCAGGAAGCAGACGCCATTCTGCGCCACGAAGATGCCATTTTCATTAAGGATGCGGTGGCAGCCTTCGTAGAAGTCTGAGGTGAACAGGCTCTCTCCCGGACCGATCGGATCGGTGCAGTCAGAGATAATCACATCAAACTTTTCCTCGGTCTGCTTCACGAAGTTCACGCCGTCATCAATCACCAGCGTAAAGCGCGGGTCGTCATAGGCACCCTGGCTGTGGTTCGGCAGATACTGTTTGCAGAAGGTCACTACTCCGGCATCGATCTCTACCATGGTGATTTTTTTGATGCTCTGATGGCGGCTCACTTCGCGCAGCATGGCACCGTCGCCGCCGCCGATAATCAGCACGCTCTCCGCCGCGCCGTGGGCCAGCAGGGGAATATGGGTCATCATCTCATGATAAATGAACTCATCGCGCTCGGTGGTTTGTACCACGCCGTCCAGCGCCATCACGCGGCCCAAAGCGGCATTTTCAAAGATGATCAGATCCTGGTGCCCGGTCTGCTCGCGATACAGTACGTTATCGACAGAAAAATACTGTCCGAATCCGGCATGAAGGGTTTCATACCACATTTCTTTATCGGCCATGGTGGGGTTTTCTCCTCATAACAGCCACGAAAAATGGGGGAAACAGGATAGCGATTTCTGACCGTGGTTGCACGGTCAATTCGGACGCGGGGAGGGGAACGGCGGGTGATTATCGGACGTAGGCAAGCAGGCTCAGTGAGTCGCGGGCCAGGGATTTGCACTTAGTGTCGTTCGGAATGGCAATACCGCTCAGATCGCGATAGCTGTCCTCACCGAGTGCTTTCATATTGAAGCTGTTGTAATTGCTTAAATCCCAACGATTCTGCTGTGCATAAAACATCAACGCGCGACGAACCTGCCCGTCCGGAAGATCCTGGTAGCCACAATCATTTTTCAGATAAACAAATACAGCGGTTAAATCGGCCAAATCTTCTGCTTCCGTTTCACTCAGGGCGAAACTGGTGGAGGAGAAGCCAAAAAGCCCTAGCAGCAACAGAGCCTTGATGCTTTTCTTCATAGTTATTCTCATTCGTGTGCAATGAGCAGACGTTAGCACAGTTCAGGCCGGGTGCCAGCCCCTTTTCCCTTAGAAATCCTGCGATATGCCGTTTTCGCATTTTTTATCGCGGCTTGACCTTCCCGCAGGGTAAGGGTTTATGCTGCCTGTATTTTCGACATCTGACAAAAGGAATGGATGATGCAACGTCGTGACTTTCTAAAATTAAGCGCCGCGCTTGGCGCAGCAAGCGCCCTGCCGCTGTGGAGCCACTCGCTGATGGCGGCTGAACAGCGTCCTTTATTACCCGTTCCCTCACTGCTGCTGCCCGATGCGCGCGGTGAAATCAAACTCGTGGCTCAGCAGAGCACCAGCCACTGGCGGGGCAAAGATGTTCCGACCTGGGGCTACAACGGCGGCCTGCTCGGCCCGGCGATCCAGCTGGAGCGTGGCAAAGAAGTCCGTGTCAATATTTTCAACCGCCTGCCCGACGCCACCACCGTACACTGGCACGGTCTGGAAATTCCCGGCGAAGTTGACGGCGGGCCACAGGCGATAATTGAACCGGGGCAGCAGCGCAGCGTCAGCTTTACCCCGGACCAGCCCGCAGCCACCTGCTGGTTCCACCCTCATCAGCATGGCCGTACCGGCTATCAGGTTGCGCAGGGACTGGCGGGCCTGGTGCTGATCAACGACCCCGAGAGCGGCAAACTCCTGCTGCCAAAACAGTGGGGCGTGGATGATATTCCGGTGATCCTGCAGGATAAACGCCTGACCGAAGACGGTAGCAAAATTGACTATCAGCTGGATGTGATGGACGCGGCGGTCGGCTGGTTCGGCGATACGCTGCTGACCAACGGCGCGATTTATCCGCAGCACGGCGTGCCGCGCGGCTGGCTGCGCCTGCGCCTGTTAAACGGCTGCAACGCCCGCTCGCTAAATCTGACTACCAGCGATGGCCGCCCGATGTACGTGATTGCCAGTGACGGTGGTCTGCTGGCGGAGCCGGTCAAACTGAGTGAGCTGCCGATGATACCGGGTGAGCGCTTCGAAGTGCTGGTGGATACCTCCGACGGCAAACCGTTTGAACTACAAACGCTGCCGTTACGACAAATGGGCATGACGCTGACGCCGTTTGACCAGCCGCTGCCGGTGCTGTCGATAACCCCGCTGCGGGTGATGGCCAGCGGCACGCTGCCGGACAAACTGGTGGAGATGCCTGCCGTTGCGGTGCCGCAGGCTTCCGACACTCGTTGGCTACAGCTGATGATGGACCCTGAGCTGGACCGCCGGGGCATGCAGGCGCTGATGGATAAATACGGCCATGCGGCGATGGCGGGGATGGACATGTCCGCGCACGGGATGGGTGGGGCGACTGGCGATCGTTCCGCCGCCGCGCCAGCCGGGAAAATGCAGGGCATGGATCACGGCAGTATGGGCGGAATGGACCATGGAAAGATGGCCGGGATGGACCACGGCAAGATGGCGGGAATGGACCACGGCGAGATGAAGAGTAAGCAGGCGAAATCTCCTGCACCATTCGATTTTCACAATGGAAATAAGATTAACGGCGTTGCTTTCAATATGGAGAAACCCGCGTTCGAGGCGAAGCAGGGCGTGTGGGAGAAGTGGACCATCTCCGGCGAGGGCGACATGATGATGCATCCTTTCCACGTGCACGGCGCCCAGTTCCGCATTCTGTCTGAAAACGGCAAACCGCCGGCAGCGCACCGCAGCGGCTGGAAGGACATGGTGCTTGTAGAGGGCTGGCGCAGCGAAATCCTGGTGCGCTTTAACCACAAGGCGGACAAACCCAACGCCTATATGGCGCACTGCCATCTGCTGGAGCATGAAGATACCGGGATGATGCTGGGCTTTACCGTGGCGTGATGATGGCCGTTGCCGGAGTGGAGATGATTTCCCCCGGCAACGGCCATCAATCAAACCGTTATCCCAGCAGCGCCAGCCGCAGATCCTCAATCAAATCGTCTTTATTCTCGATACCGATCGACAGGCGAATGGTGGTGGATTTAATGCCGATGCGGTCGCGGACCTCCAGCGGAACGCCGGAGTGGGTGGTGCTGGCCGGGTGGCTGGCGAGGGATTCGGTACCGCCCAGGCTGACCGCCAGCTTGAACAGCTGTAGCGCATTGAGGAATTTAAACGCTGCTGCTTCACCGCCGTGAATATCAAAGGAGAAGGTGGAACCGGCACCGCTGCACTGTGCGCGATACGTTTTGCCCTGCGGTGAGTCGGCGTCGAGGAACGGCAGGTAGTGGATGTGTTCCACCTGCGAATGGCTGCGCAGAAACTCCGCCACCGCGGCGGCGTTGTCGTTAGCGCGCTCCATACGCAGCGCCAGCGTTTCCAGCGATCGGCCAATCATCCAGCTGGAATGCGGATCGAGCTGGGTGCCGATGGCGCTGCGCAGCGCTTTCACCTGGCGAATCAGCGCCTTGCTGCCCATTGCTGCCCCGGCAATGAGATCCGAATGGCCACCGACGTATTTAGTCAGCGAATAGAGCGAGATATCCGCGCCGTGTTCGGTGGGGCGTGAGAATACCGGCCCCAGCAGCGTGTTATCGCAGGCAATGACCGGGCGGTAATTCTGCTGCTGCTCAATCCTGTCCGCAACGCGTTTAATCAGCGCAATATCCACCAGGCTGTTGGTCGGGTTGGCCGGGGACTCAATCAGGATCATCGAAACGCGACCCTGCGCCAGCGCCTTATCGGCAGCGGCCTGAACCGAGGCTTCATCCACGCCGTCGGCGAATCCCACGCTGGAAATATTCAAGTTACCGAAGGTTTTACTCAGCAGGGTTTCCGTACCGCCATAAAGCGGCTGGGAGTGCAGAATGGTGTCGCCAGGCCGGGTGAAGGCCAGCAGCGTGGTAGAAATCGCCGACATACCGGAGGAGAACAGCGCTGCGCTGTCGGTGCGTTCATATACTGCCAGCCGGTCTTCAACAATCTCGCTGTTCGGATGGTTAAAGCGCGAATAGACCAGGCCATTTCCCTCGCCCGATGGCGGTTCGCGGCGGCCGGAAACGTAGTCAAAGAAATCACGGCCCTCTTCGGCGCTGTTAAACACAAAAGTGGAAGTCAGAAACACCGGCGGTTTGACTGCGCCTTCCGACAGCGCCGGGTCGTAACCGTAATTGAGCATCTGGGTTTCCGGCTGCAGTTCGCGGTTGCCGATATGCGTTTTTTTAGAATGTGAGGAAGCCATACAATCTCCTGCCTTTTGGCACGGTGCTTTTATTATTGGCGCTAAACTATCATGCGCGGTATGGGCGGGATAAATGAATTAACGTTCTATGGATAAAACATGTAGCGATATAAAATATGGCTATCTTTACGTTTAGCAGTCCGTATGTCTATTGCGTAATTTAACGCGGTGCGTTGCGCAACGGAGGGCGTCAGGAGGGAGAAATGTGCTAAACTGTGCCGCTTTCCCTGAACAATCGACGATTAACTATGAAACATACCGTTGAAGTAATGATCTCCGAAGCCGAGATCAAATCCCGTATCGCTGAGCTTGGCCAGCAAATCAATGAGCATTACCGCAACAGCGGCAGCGACATGGTGCTGGTTGGCCTGCTGCGCGGCTCCTTTATGTTTATGGCCGACCTGTGTCGCGCCATTGATGTTCCTCACGAAGTCGATTTTATGACCGCTTCCAGCTACGGTAACGGCACCTCCAGCACCCGCGATGTAAAAATCCTCAAGGATCTGGATGAAGATATTCGCGGCAAGGACGTGCTGATTGTCGAAGATATTATCGATTCAGGTAATACGCTGAGCAAAGTGCGGGAAATCTTCAGCCTGCGCGGGCCTAAGTCACTGGCTATCTGTACTCTGCTGGATAAGCCCGAGCGCCGGGAAGTGCAGGTGCCGGTGGAATACGTCGGCTTCTCTATTCCTGATGAGTTCGTGGTGGGCTACGGAATTGACTACGCCCAGCGCTATCGCCACCTGCCGTATATCGGCAAAGTGGTGATGCTGGACGAGTAAATCGGGCTAAATGACCGCGAGTGCACACCGCACAATCGACCAAGGCCGGAAATTTCGGCCTGTTATATGATATGCGGCAAAGTGCAGTCGGGCAGGGGGGTGCCGCCCGTGGCTTACGGATTGAGGTCCGGGTCGTTCAGCAGGTTAGCGATGCCGTGACGGTAGCGCTGTTCCAGAATCTCGCGGCTGGTGGCCGTTACGCCCAGGTCGCGCAGATAGCCGTCCAGGATGCCGTATACCCAGCCGTGAATTGTCACCTTCTGTCCGCGTTTCCACGCTGACTGCATCACGGTTGAGTGACCAAGGTTGTAAACCTGCTCAATCACGTTGATTTCACAAAGTTTATCGAAGCGTTTTTCTGGTGCCAGCTCACCCAGCAGCGAACTGTGTTTGTACCAGAGATCGCGAATGTGCAGCAGCCAGTTGTTAATCAGGCCGAGTTCCGGGTTCTCCACCGCTGCCTGAACGCCGCCGCAGCCGTAGTGGCCGCAGATAATAATATGTTCTACTTCCAGCACCTCCACCGCGTACTGCACCACGGAAAGGCAGTTGAGGTCGGTGTGAATCACCAGGTTGGCCACGTTACGGTGAACAAAAAGTTCGCCAGGCTCCAGCCCGGTCAGGCGCTCGGCGGGTACGCGGCTGTCAGAGCAGCCGATCCACAGGAAACGGGGTTTTTGTGCCAGGGACAAACGTTCAAAAAAACCGGGATCTTCCTCCTTCAGCAATCTGGACCATTCGCGGTTATTGCTGATAAGGGTTTCAATATCTTTCATAATGGTGTCGACCAGTCACACAAAAACGTTGCGGTAATATAGGGCAATGCTCAGCGATTGAAAACGGCAAACAAGAAACTAAACGCGATACGATAAATACAAAGGGCTATTTCTTACCTATGACTTATGCACTGGAACTTGAAAAACTGACCAAAACCTACGCGGGCGGAGTTCAGGCGCTCAAGGGAATTGATCTCCGGGTTGAAGCAGGTGACTTCTATGCGCTGCTCGGTCCCAACGGGGCAGGTAAATCCACCACTATTGGCATCATCAGTTCGCTGGTGAATAAAACCAGCGGCCGGGTGCGGGTGTTTGGTTACGATCTGCAAAACGATGTGGTCAATGCCAAGCGTCAGCTGGGGCTGGTGCCGCAGGAATTTAACTTTAACCAGTTTGAAACCGTGCAGCAGATCGTCGTCGATCAGGCCGGTTATTACGGCGTGGAGAAGCGTGAAGCGGTGAAGCGGGCGGAAAAATATCTGACCCAGCTTGACCTCTGGCAGAAGCGTAACGAGCGTGCGCGTATGCTCTCCGGCGGTATGAAACGTCGCCTGATGATTGCTCGTGCGCTGATGCACGAACCGAAGCTGCTGATCCTGGATGAGCCAACCGCCGGGGTGGATATTGAGCTGCGTCGTTCGATGTGGACCTTCCTGAAAGATCTGAATGCCCGTGGCACCACCATTATTCTGACCACTCACTATCTGGAAGAGGCAGAAATGCTGTGCCGCAATATCGGCATTATCCAGAGCGGTGAACTGGTGGAGAACACCTCAATGAAGGGACTGCTGGCGAAGCTGAAATCTGAAACCTTCATTCTCGATCTGGCCGCAAAAAGCCCGCTGCCGCAGCTGGAAGGATTTAAATATCGGCTGGTTGATACCTCTACGCTGGAAGTGGAAGTACTGCGCGAGCAGGGGCTGAACAGCGTGTTTAGCCAGCTGAGCGCCCAGGGCGTGCAGGTGCTGAGTATGCGCAACAAGGCTAACCGTCTTGAGGAGCTGTTTGTTGACCTGGTCAATGGTCACACGGGAGAGAAAGCATGACACATTTGTACTGGGTAGCCCTGAAGAGCATCTGGAGTAAAGAGGTTAACCGCTTCGCCCGTATCTGGATTCAGACGCTGGTCCCGCCGGTGATTACCATGACGCTGTACTTTATTATCTTCGGTAATCTGATCGGTTCACGCATTGGTGAAATGCATGGCTTCACCTATATGCAGTTTATCGTGCCCGGCCTGATCATGATGGCGGTGATCACCAACGCCTATGCCAACGTCGCCTCGTCGTTTTTCAGCTCCAAGTTCCAGCGTAATATTGAAGAGCTGCTGGTGGCACCGGTGCCAACGCATGTGATTATCGCCGGTTACGTTGGCGGCGGCGTGGCGCGCGGGGTCTGCGTGGGCGTGCTGGTCACGGCAATTTCGTTGTTCTTCGTGCCTTTCCAGGTGCATTCGTGGCTGATGGTGGCGGTGACGCTGCTGCTGACGGCGATTCTGTTCTCGCTGGCCGGGCTGCTTAACGCAGTATTTGCCCGCACCTTTGACGATATCAGCCTGATCCCGACCTTTGTGCTGACGCCGCTCACCTATCTTGGCGGGGTGTTTTACTCGCTGACGCTGCTGCCGCCGGTCTGGCAGATGATCTCCAAGCTGAACCCTATCGTCTATATGATTAGTGGATTCCGTTACGGTTTCCTCGGCATCAATGACGTGCCGCTGGGCTTTACCATGGCGGTTCTGGTGGCGTTTATCGTGGTGTTTTATGCGCTGGCGTGGTCGCTTATCCAGCGTGGCCGCGGGCTGCGGACCTGATGTGATTGACTGAACTGAACGGGGCGACCAGCAATGGCCGCCCCGTTTTTTTACGCCACCTGAACCGGTACGGCTTTCGCCACGCGCTTCATCTGGTTGTCGCCTTCAAAGTAGGCCACTTTCGGCTGCCATTCGCGGGCTTCCGCATCCGACATCTGCACATAAGAGCAGATAATCAGCAGGTCACCTTCGCAGGCGCAGCGTGCGGCCGCGCCGTTCACCGAAATGATTTTCGAGCCGCGTTCTGCGGCAATGGCGTAGGTGGAAAAACGCTGGCCGTTGTTGACGTTGTAAATATCGATCGCTTCATACTGCAGGATGCCGGAAGCGTCGAGGAAATCCTGATCGATGGCGCAGGAGCCTTCGTAATTCAGGTCGGCCTGGGTGACTTTCACCCGGTGGAGTTTACCCTGCAACATAGTACGGTTCATAAGCTGTAACTCTGCAATCAGTCGAAAAACGAACGACAGTATTGCCCCTGCGGGCAACGCTGTCTACTGGGTGAGATCAACCTGCTGATTATCAATCAGGCGGGCTTTACCCAGCCACCCGGCCATCAGGATCACCGCCCGGCGGCTGTCGGTGGTTAACGGCAGCAGGGTATCGGCATCCACAATCGCCAGGCCATCGGCGCGTAGTCCTTTTTCCGCAAGCGCGATCTCCGCGTCGGCAATCAGCTCTTCAATATGGCGTTCGCCGTTGTTGAGTTTGGTGGCGATATCGTTCATCACCTGGCTCAGCCCCGGCGCGATTTTACGCTCATCGGCGGTCAGATAGCCGTTGCGAGAGCTGAGCGCCAGGCCGTCTTTCGCGCGCACCGTTGGCACGCCGACGATCTCTATGTCGTAGCCCATATCCGCCACCATTTTGCGGATCAGCGCCAGCTGCTGGAAGTCCTTCTCGCCGAAGCAGGCAATATCCGGCTGGACCAGGTTAAACAGCTTGCTGACGATGGTGGACACGCCGCGAAAATGTCCGGGACGGCTCGCGCCTTCCAGCAGGGTGGAGAGGCCGGGAACATCGACAAACGTCTGCTCGTGCAGTCCCTGCGGGTAGATATCCGCAGGAGCCGGGGAAAACACCAGATCGACGCCGCGACGGTTCAGCTTTTCACAGTCGGCCTGAAGCGTACGTGGGTAGTTCGCCAGATCGTCGGCGCGCTCAAACTGCATCGGGTTAACGAAAACGGACACCACCACGATGTCCGCACGCGCGCGCGCTTCATCAACCAGTGTCATATGTCCATCGTGCAGGTTGCCCATGGTGGGGACCAGCGCGATACGTTTACCATCCTGACGCCAGCGGCGTATTTCACGGCGGAGCAGCGGCAGGGTTTCAATAATCAGCACGGTGTTTCTCCTGGGTTACTGGAAGCTGTGTTCTTCGGCGGGATAGCTGCCGTTTTCCACTTCCGTGACGTACTGACGCACGGCTGCACGGATGTCGCCGGTTTCAGCAAGGAAGTTTTTGGCGAATTTCGGGATATGGCCGCCGGTGATGCCGAAGGCATCGTGCATCACCAGGATCTGTCCGTCGGTCACGTTACCGGCACCGATGCCGATAACCGGAATGGTCAGCGCGTCGGTGACGCGTTTTGCCAGCGCCACCGGCACGCATTCCAATACCAGCAGCTGCATACCCGCGGCTTCCAGCGCCAGGGCATCGTCCAGCAGGCGTTCTGCATCGGCCTCAGCGCGGCCCTGAATTTTATAACCGCCGAAGATATTCACCGATTGCGGCGTCAGGCCGAGGTGACCACATACGGGTACTGCACGTTCGGTTAGCTGTTTAACCGTATCGGCCAGCCATTTCCCACCTTCCAGCTTCACCATATTGGCCCCGGCACGCATCAGTTGCGCCGCGCTGTCGAAGGTTTGCTGTGGCGTGCTGTAGCTCATAAACGGCAGGTCAGCGAGCAGCAGGGCGGCTGGAGCACCACGGCGGACCGTTTCGGTGTGATAGGCGATATCAGACACGGTGACCGGCAGCGTGGAGTCGTGTCCCTGAACCACCATACCCAGTGAATCGCCCACCAGCAGTACCTGGATGCCCTCGTCGGCAAACAGACGGGCGAAGCTGAACTCATAGGCGGTGATAGAGGCAAATTTACGCCCCTGCTGTTTCCATTGACGCAAGGTCGAGACGGTAGTCGGTTTCATCGTATCCTCAGTAAGAGTCTTCCTGGTTGGCGTATCTTAAAAGGATGGGAAGGAGAGTGCAAAGGAGATATCCGGCGCAGCACAGGCTGCACCGGAAAGGCATTACCAGGGGCGGATCGCGCTGCTGTCGAGAGGAGCCAGCAGATCGGCAATACGCGTACCGTCCGGCAGACTGAGGTCGGGAGCGATCTCGCGTAGCGGCAGCAGCATAAAGGCGCGGTTGTGCATATCGTAGTGCGGCACCGTTAGCCGAGTCGTTGCCAGCGTCAGATCGCCAAACAGCATGATGTCTAGATCCAGCGTGCGCGGGCCCCAGCGATGATCCTTACGCACGCGTCCCTGTTCCAGCTCAATACGCTGGGTGTGATCCAGCAACGCTTCAGGGCTGAGTTCGGTATCGAGCGCCACGGCGGCGTTAAGATAGTCAGGCTGATCGGGTGGCCCGTACGGCGGCGTGCGGTAAAGCGAAGAGCAGGCAATCAGCCTGCTCTGTGGGATCGCCGCCAGCGCATCCAGGGCTGATTGCACCTGGTGCAGCGGATCGGCCAGGTTACTGCCCAGCGCCAGATAAACGCGCATCATGCGTTGTTATTATGGCCGTCACGGCGGCTGTTCCCCGAAACGCGCTTACGCGGACGGCGGGTGCGGCGGCGCGGTGCAGGATCGTCACCGAGGGTGTTGAGCATGGTTTTCTGCTGCGGCGGTGCGGAAACCTGGAACTCGCCCCACCAGGTGGTCAGGCGCTGCAGTTCATGATTGTTTTCCACTTCGGCACGCAGGGCCAGCAGATCGTAGGCGGCGCGGAACTTAGGATGTTCCATCAGCTTCCACGCGCGTTTTCCGTGGCGACGCGACAGGCGCAGCTGTAAGGTCCAGATATCGCGCACCAGCGAGGTGATGCGTTTCGGAATCGCCAGCGAGCGGCAGGCTTCATCCAGCACGTCGTTCATCGCCAGAGCGAAGGCATCGTAATAGGCAAGGCCGCTTTCCTGGGCAATTTTCTGCGCCGCTTCCAGCTGCGGATACCAGAACATCGCCGCAAACAGGAATGCCGGATTGACGCGCATCTGGCTGTGAATACGGGTATCCGTATTCTTCAGTACCAGCTTGATCATCCGCTCCATATTGCTGTCACCCTGTTCGGTGAAGTAGCGGGTGATAATGGGGAACAGCGGCTGGAACAGCTGATATTCGCACAGCTTGCGGTAGGTGGCTTCACCGTAGCCCGCCTGCAGCAGCTTGAGGGCTTCCTCAAACAGACGTGCCGGTGGAATGTCACGCAGCAGCGTGGCAAGGCGCGGAATTGGCTCACCGGTTTCCGGCGCGATACTCATATCCAGCTTGGCGGCAAAGCGCACCACGCGCAGCATGCGCACCGGATCTTCGCGATAGCGGGTTTCCGGATCGCCGATCATACGGATAATGCCCTGCTGCAGATCGTTCAGGCCGCCGACATAATCGCGGACGGTAAAATCGGCCACGCTGTAGTAGAGGCTGTTAATGGTCAGATCGCGGCGCTGGGCGTCATCTTCGATAGAACCAAAAATGTTATCGCGCAGCAGCATGCCGTTCTGGCCGCGCTGCGAGCTGTTGCGATCGTCAACGGACTGCTGTTCAGCCTCGTGGTGACCGCGGAAGGTGGCCACTTCGATGATCTCCGGGCCAAACATTACGTGTGCCAGGCGGAAACGGCGGCCCACCAGGCGACAGTTGCGGAACAGTTTACGCATCTGCTCCGGGGTCGCATTGGTCGTGACATCGAAATCTTTTGGCTTTTTACCCAGCAACAGATCGCGTACGCCACCGCCCACCAGGTAGGCTTCAAAGCCCGCTTTATTCAGGCGATAGAGCACCTTGAGGGCATTTTCGCTGATGTCCTTGCGTGAGATATTATGACGATCGCGAGGAATAACGGTCATCTGACGCTCTTCCTCGATCCCGGCTGGTACTACCTCATCGCGACTGAGAACTTTTCGGCAAAAATTAGCAACTCGGGTAAAAATGGGACACCTCGATAGTGACAATGAATTCTGTGCGGTAAAAACAGCGGCTAATCATAGCTCAGAGTGAACCGTTTGAGAATGCCGATGTCGCCGTATCCTGCTGCTGCGCGTCGGTAATCGGGATTAAACTCAAATCCCAGCGACTGACAGCCTGCTGTAAAAGTGCTTCCTGTGTCGCATCACGCCAGTTCTCTGCCACCGGCTGGCCAAGAAAGCGCAGCGCCTGTACCAGTACGGGGCGCGGATCGCCCTCTGGCAGCGGCGTGGCGTGATTCTGTTTCGACAGCTTGTTGCCATCATGATTGAGCACCAGCGGCAAATGCAGATGGTCGGGAACCGTCCAGCCAAACTGCTGATAAAGGGTTATCTGCCTGACCGTCGGTTCGATCAGATCGGCACCGCGCACCACTTCAGTGATCCCCTGGAAGTGATCGTCAACCACGACTGCCAGATTATAGGCAAACAGCCCGTCGCGGCGGTGAATAATAAAGTCCTCTGCGGCCAGGCGCGCATCGGCCTGCACTACACCGCGCAGGCTATCGCTGAAGGAGCTGACCGGTGCATCCACCTTCAGACGCAGTGCAGCCTGCTGCGGGCCGTGATGCAGGGTGCGGCAGTGACCATCATACAAACCACCGATCTGCTGGATGCGGCTACGTGTGCAGGTACAGTAATAGCTCATTCCCTGCTGTTTTAGCCAGTCAAGTGCGGCGCGGTAGGCGTCATGGCGCTGCGACTGCCAGAGCACGTCACCGTCCCAATGCAGGCCGTAGTGCTCAAGCTGCCTGAGGATGCGGGTGGCGGCACCGGGAATTTCACGGGGAGGATCGATATCTTCAATACGCACCCGCCACAGACCGTGCTGTGCGCGAGCCTGCAGGTAGCTGCCAACGGCGGCAATCAGAGAGCCGAAATGTAAATCACCGGATGGAGAGGGGGCAAAGCGCCCGATATAGGATGCTGACATCATGAATGGGGAAGGGCAGTGAAACGGGAACGAGAGCCGCTCCCGGATCCACTGCGCAATCCTTGTGCCGTTAACCGGCCATTTGTTTTTCGCGGATTTCCGCCAGCGTTTTGCAGTCGATGCACAGATCGGCAGTTGGACGCGCTTCAAGGCGACGGATACCGATTTCAACGCCACATGATTCACAGTAGCCGAAATCGTCGTCCTGCACTTTCTTCAGCGTCTTCTCGATCTTTTTGATCAGCTTGCGCTCGCGGTCACGGTTACGCAGTTCAAGACTAAACTCTTCTTCCTGTGTTGCGCGGTCAGCGGGGTCCGGGAAGTTAGCAGCTTCATCCTGCATGTGCGAAACCGTGCGGTCCACTTCATCCCGAAGCTGGTTGCGCCAGGCTTCAAGGATCTTCTTGAAGTGCTCCAGCTGGGCTTCGTTCATATACTCTTCGCCTGGCTTCTCTTGGTATGGCTCCACCCCAGCGATGGCGAGAATACTCAGGGACGATGTTTTACGGTTTTGCCCTTCTTGCATGTTGTTTCTCCTGGATAACACGCACTATACCCTTCACTTCTCAGGCTGCAGATACTGTCAGCCGGCGAAGTACCACACGGCTATTACCTGCCCTGCATCCCGAGACTGTCGGGCATCGATCCCCCGGAGGGGAAAAAACAGGCCGCTATAAATAACAGAAGCGATTAAGGTTGGCAATTATTCCTGAACATGCCTTGACAAGCATGTGAGGAAGAGCGTATTTGGCCCCTTGCCGAAAGCGTGCTTATAACAGCAAATTGCGCCAATTTTTACAACTCTACCTTCAGGGGCCGAATCAGGCTTATCCCTTTGGGTGATAACTGCGCCTTATAGCAAAGCAGCTCAACGCCATTTTGCTGTGCCTGTACCAGTAGTTCTGCGTAGCGCGCATCAATGTGACTTGCGGGGGCAACGTCCTCAATCCCCGAGTGCAGAACGGCGAAAAACAGAACTGCCCGTTGGCCGGATTGCGCGATCTGGCTCAGCTCGCGCAGATGCTTCTGACCACGCGTGGTCACCGCGTCCGGGAAGTACCCTTTGCCCTGCTGTAACAACGTAACGGATTTGACTTCAATATAGCAGTTACGGCAACCCTCTGCCTGTAACAGGAAATCAATACGGCTGTTTTCGGCGCCGTATTTAACTTCAGGTTGCAGGCGGGTGTAACCGGATAATTCTGCAATCCGTCCTTCTTCCAATGCTTCACGTACTAACGTGTTAGCCCGCAGGGTATTAATGCATATCAACTCTCCGCTTTGCGTCCCGGTCAGCTCCCAGCTGTGGGGATACTTTCGTGTCAGACTGGCGGAGGTGGAATACCACACGGTATCCCCCGGTGTTGCGCAACCGGTCATCGCACCGGTATTGGCGCAGTGAATTGTCAGCGTCTCACCGTCGGGCGTTATCACATCGGCCAGAAAACGCTTATAGCGTTTAATCAGCGTTGCCGGTTGCAGAGCGGGACTGTATTCCATAGGAATTCCTTATTGAAGCGCCCAGTCCTTAATCTCCTTAATACGGGTTTTCCCGCGGGAGAAGTGTGACTGAAACAGCACAAAACGCCCGACGGGCAGCGACCAGCTAAAATGACGTGCTGGCAGCTTTACCGGCTGCGTAGCCTGGCGCAGTAATGTGACATGCGGATGAAAGGGTTGTGGCGATTGATAGCACCCGCTGCGGGCTGCCTGGGAACGCAGCAATTCTGCCAGCTGGAGCAGGCCCCGTGGTGCGTGGTGCGGCCCTAGCCAGATCGTTCCTGAACGCGGCCAGTGGCCGGCATCGTCCAGTGTCAGGGTGAATCCCGGCTGCCGAATGCGCCCGGCCAGTTGCATCAGCATCTGCGCTTTCTCATCGCTCACTTCACCCAGATACGCCAGCGTCAGATACAAGCTCTCGGCGGCAACGGGAAAACCGGCCTCACTGGGAAAGCTGTCGGCACGCCACTGGATAATCTGCTGCTTCACCTCACCCGGCAGATCGAGGCCGAAGAACAGCCGTTTAGATGCGCCCATCGCGTCCTCCGGTAAATTAAACCCGGGAATGCTACAATGCGCGGAAGATTAAGACCATGTTGTTATGGAGCTAAACGTGAGTTCATTACCGGTCAGTGCCATTTTGCCCGAGCTGCTGGTGGCGCTGGAATCCTTCCCTCAGGTCCTTCTGGCAGCCCCCACCGGTGCCGGGAAATCCACCTGGCTGCCGCTACAGATTTTAAAGCAGGCTTCCTTTAGCGGGCGCATTCTGCTGCTGGAGCCGCGCAGGCTGGCGGCACGCAACGTGGCGCAGCGGCTGGCGGAACAGCTGGGGCAGGAACCGGGTGGGATCGTCGGTTACCGCATGCGCGGCGAAAGCCGCAGCGGGCCGCAGACCCGGCTGGAGGTGGTGACGGAAGGGATCTTAACCCGCATGTTGCAGCAGGACCCGATGCTGGAAGGCGTGTCGCTGGTCATCCTTGATGAATTCCATGAACGCAGCCTGCAGGCCGATCTGGCCCTGGCGCTGCTGCTGGATGTGCAGCAGGGGCTGCGTGATGATCTGAAGGTGCTGATTATGTCGGCGACGCTGGATAACGCGGCGCTAAGCAAACGTCTGCCGCAGGCACCGATGATTGTGTCTGAAGGGCGATCGTATCCGGTGGACCGCCGTTACCAGCCGCTGGCGACGAATCAGCGTTTCGACGAGGCGGTAGCCCGGCAGACGGCGCAGCTGCTGCGTGAAGAACCGGGATCGCTGCTGCTGTTTTTGCCCGGCGTGGCGGAGATCCAGCGGGTGCAAACTCAACTGGCTGAGATGATCGCGGCCGATATCGATCTCTGCCCGCTTTACGGCGCGCTGCCGCTATCCGAGCAGCAAAGGGCGATCCTGCCCGCGGCGGAGGGGCGGCGTAAAGTCGTGCTGGCAACCAATATTGCCGAAACCAGCCTGACGATTGAAGGTATCCGGCTGGTGGTGGACAGCGCGCTGGAACGTAGTGCGCTGTTCGATGTGCGCACAGGCCTGACCCGTCTGCAAACCCAGCGCGTCAGCCAGGCTTCGATGACTCAGCGCGCAGGCCGCGCCGGGCGACTTGAACCCGGCATCTGTCTGCATCTGCTGGCGAAAGAGCAGGCGGAGCGCGCGGCGTCACACGGCGAACCGGAGATCCTGCACAGCGATCTCTCCGCCCTTTGGCTGGATCTGCTGCAGTGGGGCTGTCGTGATGCCGATCAGCTAAACTGGCTGGATCGTCCCCCCCAGACGGCTATTGACGCCGCCCGACAGCTTTTATGTCAGCTGGGCGTGGCGGACGACGGCGGACAGCTGACTACGCGCGGGCGTAAAATTGCTGCGCTGGGCAGCGAGCCGCGCTTCGGGGTGATGCTGGCGGCAGCGGGTGACAGTGCTGATGCCGTTGCCACCGCCGCGCAGCTGGTGGCGATGCTTGAAGATCCACCGCGAGGCAGTATCGATCTGCGCGACGGTTTTCATCGCCGTCTGCCGCACTGGCAGCGCCGGGCAAAGCAGCTCCAGCAGCGTGCGGGCATCAGCGGTGGCACAGTGGATGAGGAGCGCCTTGCTCCGCTGCTGGCTGCGGCTTTCCCGGACCGGATTGCCCGGCGTCGCGGCGATGGGGGGCGCTATCAGCTGGCAAACGGCAGCGGTGCCACGCTGGAAAATGATGAGGCGCTGACTCGCTACGAATGGCTGATTGTGCCAGCGCTGCTGCAAAGCGGCAGCCAGCCCGATGCGCGAATATTGCAGGCGCTGCCGGTCACGATTGACTCCCTGATCCGTGAGGTTCCGACGCTGGTACAGCAGCAAACGGAAGTGGAGTGGGACGAAGAAAAAGGCACGTTGCGCGCCTGGAAACGCGAGCAGATCGGCCAGCTGGTTCTTAAATCGCAGCCGCTGGCTAAGCCCGATGAGCAGGAACTGCATGCCGCCATGCTGCGCTGGGTGCGCGGCAAAGGGCTGAGCGTGCTGAACTGGACGCCGCAGGCCGAACAGCTGCGACTGCGGTTATTGTGTGCTGCGCAGTGGTTACCGGAGGCCGAGTGGCCCGGCGCGGATGAGGCCACGCTGCTGGCCTCGCTTGAACAGTGGCTGCTACCGGCGATGAGTGGCGTACGCGACGGTAAAGGACTGAAGCAGCTGGATGTGGTGGGTGCGCTCTTACAAATGTTGACATGGTCACAGCGTCAGCAACTGGATACTGTGTTGCCAACTCATTACACTGTGCCCACCGGAAGTCGGCTGCCGATCGTCTACCATGATGATAAGCCCCCGGTGCTGGCGGTGCGACTGCAGGAGATGTACGGCGAAGCGCAGAATCCCAGCGTTGCGCAGGGAAGAGTGCCGCTGGTGCTGGAGCTTTTATCTCCTGCGTATCGGCCGTTGCAGATCACGCGCGATTTGGCGGCCTTCTGGGCCGGAGCATACCGTGACGTGCAGAAAGAGATGAAAGGGCGCTATCCAAAGCATCTGTGGCCCGACGATCCCGCCAGCGCGCTCCCCACGCGGCGGGTTAAAAAATTTTCCAACCTGTCATAAGTCCCGGCTTTGTTTAGCTGGCATGACGGCCGCGCTATTTCGGAAGGTTCTTCTTCCGCAATAGCCAGAGTAAGACGAGAGTAGTCGGCGTTGCCGACGCCTGCCTCAGGAGAAATGAAACGAATGTCTGACGATCGCGAGCCTATCGGGCGCAAAGGTAAGCAGCCCAAGCCAACGCGGAAATCTGCGGGAAAAGGTCGCTACAGGGAAGAAGAGTATGACGAATATGACGATCAGGATGATGACCAGGAAGACGAGGAGGTAACCCCGGTGCCACGTAAGGGAAAAGGTAAACCACCGCGTAAAAAACGCCGTTGGCTAAGACTGCTGCTTAAACTGCTAGTGATCTTTATTGTGGCGATGGCCGCCTATGGCGTTTATCTCGATTCACAGATCCGCAGCCGTATTGATGGCAAAGTCTGGCAGCTGCCGGCCACGGTCTATGGTCGTATGGTCAGCCTTGAGCCGGGCATGTCCTACAACAAAAAAGAGATGATCGCTCTGCTGGAAGGCACGCAGTACCGCCAGGTTACGCGCATGACGCGCCCCGGTGAGTTTACCGTGCAGGCCAACAGTATTGAGATGATCCGCCGTCCGTTTGATTTCCCCGACAGTAAAGAGGGGCAGATCCGCGCACGTCTCAGCTTTATCGGCGACAGCCTGAGCGACATTAAAAACCTCGACAACGGCCGCAGCTTTGGTTTCTTCCGCCTCGATCCGCGGCTGATTACCATGCTGCAATCGCCGAACGGCGAACAGCGCCTGTTTGTTCCCCGTTCCGGTTTCCCTGACCTGCTGGTGGACACACTGGTGGCTACCGAGGACCGTCACTTCTATCAGCATGACGGCATCAGTTTCTACTCGATTGGCCGTGCGTTTCTTGCCAACATTACCGCCGGTCGCGCGGTACAGGGCGGCAGTACGCTGACCCAGCAGCTGGTGAAGAACCTGTTCCTGACCAACGAGCGCTCGCTGTGGCGTAAAGCTAACGAAGCCTATATGGCGCTGATTATGGATGCGCGCTACAGCAAGGATCGTATCCTTGAACTGTATCTGAACGAGGTTTACCTCGGTCAGGCGGGCAGCGATCAGATCCGTGGCTTCCCGCTGGCCAGCCTTTACTACTTCGGTCGTCCGGTTGATGAGCTGAGCCTCGATCAGCAGGCGCTGCTGGTGGGCATGGTGAAGGGCGCGTCGTTGTATAACCCGTGGCGCAATCCTAAGCTGGCGCTGGAGCGTCGTAACCTGGTGCTGCGTCTGCTACAGCAGCAAAACGTGATCGACCAGGAGCTCTACGACATGCTGAGTGCCCGTCCGCTGGGCGTGCAGCCGAAAGGTGGAGTGATCACGCCGCAGCCTGCATTTATGCAGATGGTACGTAACGAGCTGCAGGCGAAGCTGGGTGATAAGGTTAAAGATCTCTCCGGCGTGAAGATTTTCACCACCCTGGATTCGGTTTCGCAGGATGCGGCGGAGAAATCCGTTGAGGATGGTATCCCGGCGTTGCGTAAACAGCGTGGCCTGAACGATCTGGAAACCGCGATGGTGGTGGTCGATCGCTTCAGCGGTGAAGTGCGCGCAATGGTTGGCGGTGCCGATCCGCAGTTTGCCGGCTATAACCGTGCGCTTCAGGCGCGGCGTTCAATTGGTTCACTGGCGAAACCAGCGACCTATCTGACCGCGCTGAGCCAGCCGGATACCTACCGTTTGAACACGTGGATAGCCGATAATCCGATCTCGCTGAAGCAGCCTAACGGCCAGATCTGGCGTCCGCAGAACGACGATCGTCGTTTCAGCGGCCAGGTGATGCTGGTGGATGCGCTGACCAACTCGATGAACGTGCCGACGGTGAATCTGGGGATGACGCTGGGCCTGCCGCAGGTGGTGGATACCTGGACTAAGCTGGGCGTATCGAAAGATCAGCTACAGCCGGTTCCGGCCATGCTGCTGGGTGCGTTGAACCTGACGCCAGTTGAAGTCGCACAGGCTTTCCAGACGATTGCCAGCGGCGGTAACCGTGCTCCACTGTCGGCTTTACGCTCGGTGATTGCGGAAGACGGCACCGTGCTGTATCAGAGCTTCCCGCAGGCGGAGCGTACGATCAGCGCGCAGGCGGCTTACCTGACGCTCTATACCATGCAGCAGGTTGCCGATCATGGTACGGCGCGTGCGCTGGGTGCCAAATATCCGAAAGCGATGCTGGCAGGGAAAACCGGTACGACCAATAACCTGGTGGACAGCTGGTTTGCCGGGATCGACGGTAAAGAAGTGGCGATTACCTGGATTGGTCGTGATAACAACCAGCCGACCAAGCTGTATGGTGCCAGCGGTGCGATGCAGCTGTATCGCCGCTA
The DNA here is from genome assembly GCF_025947915.1 of Erwinia sp. INIA01. Lineage (NCBI taxonomy): Bacteria > Pseudomonadati > Pseudomonadota > Gammaproteobacteria > Enterobacterales > Erwiniaceae > Erwinia > Erwinia sp. INIA01. The sequence goes on along the minus strand of NZ_JAPDNC010000007.1, from coordinate 54,894 downwards.
TCTGGAAAATCAGGCACCGATGCCGCTGCAGCTGACGCCTCCTGAGGACATCGCCCGAATGAACGTCGACTCTGCCGGTAACTTTGTTTGTGGCTCCGGCAGCAGCAGCTGGCGTTCACTGCCGGTATGGACCACCGACGCCGATGCGCTCTGTCAGCAGCAACAACAGCAGTTTGATCAGCAGCAGCAACAGCAGCATATGCTGCAGCAAAACAACAATCCTCAGCAGAATCCTCAGGGGCAGCCGCAGACTCAGCCGCAGCAGTCACAGGATCAGCAGAAGGATAGCGATGGTGTCGCTGGCTGGATTAAGGATATGTTTGGTCAGTAATTAACCTGAACATATCAGCGTAACCGGGGAGATAATCTCCCCGGAAATAAGGCGTACTTCGGCATATCAGTAAAAAATAAGACCCGAATTCGATATTGTTATCAATTCGGGTTTTTTATTCTTATGGGATTTGTGAATAATTAATTGTTTGTATTAACCATTTACTTTAACCTTGCGTGCTATTTAAACTTTTATTTTACATCCTTTTATAAAAACAGGATCGTAAGCGCATTTTTTAAACATCTGTTTCAGAGAGTATGTGAGCGCTGATTAATTTTATTAAAGGGATAATGCATGAAGCATAATTTAATAGTTTCCAGCTTGCTGTTTAGTGCTACGTTATTATCGACGACCGCCATTCAGGCAGCCGATCAACCGCAATTAAAGCCCGCTCCACTTCACGAAGAATCTTATACCGTCGACAGCCTTTACTACCTGCCACCGCCGCCGAAACAGGGGGATGCTGCCTTTGAAAATGACAAAGCGGCCTATCGTAACGGCTTCAAAATGAAGGGATCGGCACGCTGGAAGCAGGCGGCGGAAGATGCCGATCTTCACCTGGCAAATCAGGCTAAGGTCTGGTCGCAAGCGCTGGGTGTTAATATCAGCGAAACCAGCACGCCGAAGACCTGGAAGATGTTGGGAGAGCTGCTGGTGGTAGGGGCTGGTTATGCCAGCAACCGGGCGAAGCAGCATTACATGCGAGTGCGTCCGTTCGTGGTGTTTAATAACCCGACCTGCCGGCCCGCCGATGAAGCAGCGTTGCGAAAAAATGGTTCTTACCCTTCTGGCCATACCGCTTTTGGTACGTTGACGGCACTGGTATTCTCGCAGGCGAAGCCGGAGCGGGCAAAAGAGTTAATGAAAAAAGGCTATGAGTTTGGTCAAAGCCGGGTTATTTGCGGTGCCCACTGGCAGAGCGATGTCGATGCCGGACGTTATGTTGGTGCAACCGAATATGCACGCCTGCAAACGTTGCCTGAATTCGATAAACAAATAGAGCAGGTTAAAGCAGAACTTCATCAGTAAGTATCTTTAATCTATTTCCGGCAATATTATTGATTTGCTATAGATCTTATTTTTAACCTTACAAACAATAATCTCTTTTCTGGTTGCGTGAGCATTGCTTGCGCGGCCTTTTCTGCGTTTCAACAAGCCGATTTTTTCTTGCAGAACTTGCTTTGTTTCGCATATTATCTAATCCGTTATAATAATAATTCTCGTTTAGCTTCACATTTACCACTCACTCAATCACTCTTTGTTCAGAGAAAAGCAATATGGCCCATTCGCGCGATTTTTCATCAAATAATTCAATCATAAACACCCGTAAGCGTCAGCTGGCAATTTTTGTCGCCATGTCGCTGGCGGGAGTAGGCAATGCGATTGCCGCCGGTGAACAGACGATCACCGTAAGTGCTAATGCCGCGAATGGACCGCAGGAAAGTGCATGGGGACCTTCCCCGACGATTGCAGCAAAACGTTCTGCAACCGGGACGAAAACGGACACCGCACTTGAAAAGAACCCGCAGTCCGTTTCGGTGGTGACCAGCCAGGAAATCGAACTGCGCCAGCCGCAGTCGGTCAAAGAGGCCTTTGGCTACAGTGCGGGGGTGATGGTAGGCAACCGTGGTGCCTCTAACGTCATTGACGCTTTGTCTATTCGCGGCTTTAGCGAAACCAATACTAATCAGTATTTTAATGGCCTGAAGCTGCCCGCTGACTTCTATTCTGAATTTAGCATCGATCCTTACTTCCTGGAGCGCGCGGAGTTGCTGCGTGGTCCTACGTCCGTGCTTTACGGGCGCAGTAACCCTGGCGGAATTGTATCGATGATCAGCAAGCGTCCGACCACGGAAACGCTGCGTGAAGTGCAGTTCCAGATGGGCAGTAACAATCTTTATGCCACCGGTTTTGATTTTGGCGGCGCGCTGGATGACAACAACGAATTTTCCTACCGTCTGACCGGTAAAGCCAGCAGTGCCGACTCACAACAACAGATGAACAAAGAGAAGCGCTACACCATTGCGCCTTCGTTCAGCTGGCAGCCAGATGAGAAAACGAACTTCACCTTCCTCAGCTATTTCCAGAACGAGCCGGAAACCGGCTACTACGGCTGGCTGCCGCGTGAAGGGACGGTGGTTCCGCTGATCGACGCCAATGGCAATCAGCACAAGCTGTCGACCGATTTTGATGACGGTGACGGGAAAAATAAAATTTCCCGCAAGCAGCAGATGGTGGGTTACAGTTTTGACCACGAATTTAATGACACCTGGACCGTGCGCCAGAATCTGCGTTATGCGAAAGTGCAAACTGATTACCGCAGCCTGTACGGTTACGGTGTGATACCGGGTACCACAACCCTGCAGCGCTCGACCGCTGTCTCTGATGAAGATCTGAGTTCGTTCGCTGTTGACACCCAGGCACAGGCGAAATTCGCTACCGGTGCGGTGGATCACACTCTGCTGCTGGGCGTGGACTTCCAGCGTATGCATAACGATATCAATGCTGGCTTCGGTTACCTCGCGGGTTCTTCTCTTGATCTGCTCAACCCGCAGTACAGCGAAGATGCTATGGTCACCACTTATCCGAATAGCGTGGTTGATAAGCAGCAGCAGACAGGTTTGTATGCGCAAGATCAGATTGAATGGGATCGTTGGGTCCTCACGCTGGGCGGTCGTTACGACTATGCGATGACCTCCGTTTACAACCGCAATGCTGCCGCCGGAACCGATCCGCTGGATAAACGCAACGACCAGGCCTTTACCTGGCGTGGCGGCGTAAACTACGTCTTTGATAACGGTATTGCGCCTTACTTCAGCTACAGCGAATCCTTCATTCCAACGTCAGGTAAGTCCTATACCTCTCAGGCATTTGAACCTTCCCGCGCTAAGCAGTACGAAGCAGGCGTGAAGTTTGTGCCGAAGGATCGTCCGATCATTATGACCGCAGCTGTTTATGAGCTGACCAAAACCAAAAACCTGACCGCTGATGCCGATCACCCTGGTTACAGCACTATGGGCGGCGAAATTCGCTCACGTGGCATTGAGTTGGAGGCCAAAGCAGCGGTTAATGCCAATATCAATGTGTTGGCGTCCTATAGCTTTACCGATGCAAAGTACACCAAGGATTCCGAGCTTCAGGGCCAGCGCCCGGTGCAGGTGCCAAGAAATATGGCTTCCCTGTGGGCTGATTACACCTTCCATGAAACCGCTCTCAGCGGCCTGACCATCGGCAGCGGCATTCGCTACGTGGGTAATAGCGTGGGTCAGTACAGCACCGGAACCGATATCAATAAAAACTTCAGCGTGGCCTCCTACTCGGTGGTTGATGCGGCGGTGAAATACGATCTGGGTCGCTTCGGCCTGCCGGGTTCTTCCGTGGGTGTGAACATCAACAACCTGTTCGATCGTGAATATGTTGCCAGCTGCTACCGCGACTATGCCTGCTACTGGGGCGCAGATCGTCAAATCATTGGTACGGCTACCTTCCGCTTCTAAATGTCTAACCGGGCGCGGTTCGCCGCGCCCGCCAATCAGAAGATCGCTATGCAACCTCAGCACGCTACAGAAACGACTTTCTCTCTCGATAATGTCAGTTTTACCGTTCCAGGCCGGACGCTGCTTCAGCCGCTGTCTCTGACCTTTCCTGCCGGAAAAGTCTGTGGGCTGATTGGCCACAACGGTTCCGGTAAATCCACCCTGCTTAAAATGCTCGGCCGCCATCATGCGGCAACGGCGGGGCAGGTGATGCTCAACGATCGCCCGGTGGCGGACTGGCAGAACAAAGCCTTCGCCCGTGAAGTTGCCTACCTGCCGCAGCAGCTGCCTGCCGCTGAAGGGATGACGGTGCGCGAGCTGGTGGCAATTGGCCGCTACCCGTGGCACGGTGCGTTAGGTCGCTACGGTATTGAAGACCGCGAACGCGTGGATGAAGCCATTGCGCTGGTCGGCCTGAAGCCGTTTGCCCAGCGACTGGTGGACAGCCTCTCCGGAGGAGAACGCCAGCGTGCGTGGATTGCCATGCTGGTGGCGCAGAACAGCCGCTGCCTGCTGCTGGATGAACCGACTTCCGCACTGGATATTGCCCATCAGGTTGAAGTGCTGGCGCTGATCCAACGCCTCAGCCGCGAGCGTGGTCTGACGGTGATTGCCGTGCTGCACGATATTAATATGGCTGCCCGCTACTGCGACCACCTGGTGGCGCTGCGCGGTGGTGAAATGATTGCTCAGGGCGATCCCGAAGCGATTATGGATGGCGATGTGCTGCAGGAAATTTACGGTATTCCGATGGGGATATTGCCGCATCCGCAGGGTGGGGCACCGGTAAGCTTTGTTTACTAAGGATTGATTGTGACCCCGGATATCACACGCCGCCGTCTGCTGACGGCGCTCGCTTTTTCTCCGCTGCTCGCCCATCTTCCCGCTATTGCCCAGCTACCGACCGAAGAGCGGATTATCGCGCTGGAGTGGCTGCCGCTGGAGCTGTTGATGGCGCTGGGCGTAACGCCAATGGGCGCCGCTGAACTGTTTAATTACCGCCAGTGGGTCGGCAAGCCGGAGCTGCCGTCTTCCGTTGTTGATGTCGGGCTACGTACCGAACCTAATCTTGAACTGCTCACCCAGATGCGGCCGTCGCTGATCCTCTATTCTCAGGGCTACGGTCCCGATCCGGCCCGCTTTGAGCGCATCGCGCCGGGCATGGGGTTTTCTTTTAACGATGGCAAAGGTAAACCGCTGAGCGCCGCCCGCGACTCGCTAATGGCGCTGGCTAAACGTATTCATCGCGTGCCGCAGGCGGAGGCGCATCTGGCCGAACTGGATGCGTTGATCCTGCGGGTGAAAACCCGTCTGGCGGCACGACCGCAGCGACCGCTGCTGCTGATGTCTATCTTCGACGCACGCCATGCCATTGTGTTCAGCGCGAACGGTCTGTTCCAGCAGGTGATGGACGATCTGGGGCTGGTTAATGCCTGGAAAGGGGAGACGACTTTCTGGGGCAGCGTGGTGGTCGGCATTGAACGCCTGGCCAATATGCACGATGTTGAGGCGATTAACTTTGAGCACGACAACCAGAATATTATCGACCAGGTGACGTCCGCTTCGCTCTGGCAGTCGCTGCCGTTTGTCCGCGAGGGCCGTTTCCGCCAGGTGCCACGCGTGTGGTTCTACGGCGCAACGCTGTCGGCTATTCAGCTGATCCATACTCTTGACAGCGCGCTGGGGGAAAAATGATCAAAACGTATCGCCTGCCCATTTTCCTGCTGCTGCTGCTGTTTGTTTCCGCGCTGCTGCTGACCCTCAGTAACTTTACGCATCATCTGCCGAGGGATCAGTGGCTGCTGGCGCTGCGTTCTCCGGATTCCGATAACATTCAGCAAATGGTGTTCCACCACAGTCTGCTGTCGCGCCTTGTGCTGTCGCTGCTGGTCGGTGCCGGGCTGGGGCTGGTCGGCCTGCTGTTCCAGCAGGTGTTGCGCAACCCGCTGGCGGAGCCGACCACGCTTGGCGTGGCTAGCGGTGCCCAGCTCGGTATCACTGTGGCTACGCTCTGGAGCCTGCCCGGTGGATTAGTCACCCAGCAGCTGGCGGCGACCATCGGAGCGGTGGCTATCGGTCTGCTGGTGTTTGGCGTGGCGTGGGGTAAACGCATGTCGCCGGTGACGCTAATCCTCGCCGGGCTGGTGCTGTCGCTCTACTGCGGTGCGGTAAACCAGATTTTCGCCATCTTTAATCACGATCAGCTGCAAAACATGTTCCTGTGGAGCACCGGTTCGCTGAATCAGATGGACTGGAGCAACGTCAGCTTTATCTGGCCGCGCCTGTTAGCCGGTGTGGTACTGACGCTGCTGATGCTGCGGCCGATGACCCTGATGGGGCTGGACGACGGCGTGGCGAAAAACCTCGGGCTGGGGCTGTCGCTGGCGCGTTTTGCCGTGCTGGCGATCGCCATTCTGATCAGCGCCTCGCTGGTGAATGCTGCCGGGATTATCGGCTTTATCGGGCTGTTCTCTCCGCTGCTGGCGAAGATGCTCGGCTTCCGTCGTCTGTTCAGCCGTCTGCTGCTGGCACCGCTGATCGGCGCGCTGCTGCTGTGGCTGGCGGACCAGTGCGTGCTGTGGCTGACCGATCGGCTGGGGGAAATCTCTACCGGAACGGTAACGGCGGTAATCGGTGCACCGCTGTTGCTGTGGCTGCTGCCGCGCCTGCGGACCGGCGGCAGCGGTCCGGCGATGAACTTTGGCGATCGCGTGCCGGCGGAACGGCAGAACGTGCTGCTCTGGTCGCTGTGCGGCGGCGGAGTCATGCTGGTGCTGGCGGCGATCGCGCTGAGCTTTGGCCGCAATGCCGATGGCTGGGTATGGGCAACAGGTGACCTCTGGCAGCAGCTGCTGCCGTGGCGTGGCCCAAGGCTGGTAGCCGCGCTGGCCACCGGGATGATGCTCGGCGTGGCGGGTTGTATGGTGCAGCGCCTGACGGGGAATGCGATGGCCAGCCCGGAAGTGCTGGGCATCAGCTCCGGTGCCGCCTTCGGCGTGGTGATCATGCTGTTTATCGTGCCCGGTGATGCATTTGGCTGGCTGCTGCCTGCGGGTACGCTGGGTGCAGCGGTGACGCTGCTGATCATTTCGATTGCTGCCGGGCGGGGGGGCTTCTCGCCGGAACGTATGCTGCTGGCGGGGATGGCGCTGAGTACCGCCTTTACCACCATCACCATGCTGCTGCTGGCCAGCGGCGATCCGCGGATGGCCAGCCTGCTGACCTGGATGGCGGGATCGACCTACAAAATCGACGCCCCGCAGGCGCTGCGCACGGTGATCATCGCCGTGGTGCTGATTGCGCTGGTGCCGCTCTGCCGTCGCTGGCTGACCGTGCTGCCGCTGGGCGGCATGACGGCGAAAGCGGTAGGCATGGCGCTGACGCCTTCGCGGCTGGCCCTGCTGCTGCTGGCGGCCTGTCTGACCGCTGCCGCGACGTTAACCATTGGTCCGCTGAGTTTTGTCGGGCTGATGGCGCCGCATATGGCGCGTATGCTCGGCTTCCGCCGCGCACTACCGCAGCAAGTGATGGCTGCGCTGTTGGGCGGTGGCCTGATGGTTGCGGCCGACTGGTGCGGGCGTATGCTGGCCTTCCCCAATCAGATCCCGGCGGGGCTGTTGGCGACATTTATCGGTGCGCCGTACTTTGTTTATCTGCTACGGAAGTCGTGATGAAAAAGACGAACCCCATCTGAAAAATGGGGGGGCATCATCAATATGAACGGGGCGAAAGCCCCGTTTTTTATACTGTGGTCAGCGACAGATGGCCGCCGACGCGATGCGAGGGAGCGTGATTACAGCTTAGCGAAACTGCGGCGTGCAGCAGAAATCGTGCGCTGGATATCCTCTTTACTGTGTGCGAGGGACATAAAGCCGGCCTCAAACGCTGAAGGCGCGAAATACACCCCTTCTTCCAGCATCAGGTGGAAGAAGCGCTTAAATCGTTCCACATCGCATTTTGTCACGTCTGCGTAGCTGGTGACGGTCTTTGCATCGGTAAAGAACAGGCCGAACATACCGCCGACGTGGTTCACCACCAGCGGGATATTTTCCGCCGCGGCGGCTTCCAGCAGGCCTTCCGCCAGTTCAGTCGTCAGGTCGGTCAGCGTGGCATGGGTACCCGGCTGAGAGATTTCGGTCAGGCAGGCGTATCCTGCCGCCATCGCAATCGGGTTGCCGGAAAGCGTGCCCGCCTGGTAAACCGGACCGACCGGCGCCAGCGCATCCATCACTTCACGACGACCGCCGAACGCGCCCACCGGCATGCCGCCGCCGATGATTTTGCCCAGGCATGTCAGATCTGGCTCAACGTCGTAGTAAGCCTGCGCACCCGCCAGCGCCACGCGGAAACCGGTCATCACTTCATCGATAATCAGCAGCGCGCCGAACTCATCGCACAGTGCGCGCAGACCCGGCAGGAATTCCGGCAGCGGTGGGATACAGTTCATATTCCCGGCCACTGGCTCAACGATGATACAGGCGATATCTTCCGGGTACTGCTCGAAGGCGGCACGTACGCTGTCGAGATCGTTATAGGTGCAGGTCAGCGTATGTTTGGCGAAATCGGCCGGGACACCCGGAGAGTTCGGCTGGCCGAGGGTCAGCGCGCCGGAGCCGGCTTTCACCAGCAGGCAGTCGGCGTGGCCATGGTAGCAGCCTTCAAATTTGATGATTTTATCGCGGTGGGTGAAGCCGCGCGCCAGGCGAATGGCGCTCATGGTGGCTTCGGTTCCCGAGTTAACCATGCGCACCGTATCCATGGTCGGCACCAGTTCGGTGACCAGCTGCGCCATTTTCACTTCCATCTCGGTTGGCGCACCGAAGCTGAGGCCGCGCTCGGCCGCCTCGATCACCGCATTGCGAATAGCGGGATGGTTGTGACCGAGAACCATTGGCCCCCAGGAACCGACGTAGTCGATATAGGCTTTGCCGTCGGCGTCATACAGCCAGGCACCGTCGGCGCGTTCAATGAAGAGCGGCACGCCGCCGACGCCGGTAAAGGCTCGCACCGGCGAATTCACGCCGCCGGGGATGAATTGCTGCGCCTGAGCGTACAGGTTTTCAGACTTACTCATGGAACCGCTCCTGATTATTCATTAAAAAAACCCGTCTATTCTAAGTGAACACCTGCGCGAAACGAAAGGCAGAAAAAATTAACTCAGAGACTGCGCTTGTATTCCACACTATCTGCCCACACTCTGAGTACGGTAGGGCAGCAGATAGGGATCACCGCACGGGGTGGTACAGCCATAACTTGATTGCTACCCCTGCGTATAAGATAATAGCCATAACAATGGTCGAATAATGACCTGTCAGGCAAATGGCCTGAGTGCATCCTGGAGTATTTTAAATGAGCGACGACGTAGCCGTACCCCTGCAGTTTACCGAAGCAGCGGCCAGTAAAGTGAAGAATCTGATTTCCGATGAGAACAACCCGGATCTGAAACTGCGCGTGTATATCACCGGTGGTGGTTGCAGCGGTTTCCAGTACGGCTTCACTTTTGACGATAAAATTAACGACGGTGACATGACTATCGAGAAAGCGGGCGTAGCGCTGGTTGTCGACCCGATGAGCCTGCAGTATCTGGTCGGCGGCGCGGTGGACTATACCGAAGGGCTGGAAGGTTCGCGCTTTATTGTGACCAACCCGAATGCGAAAACCACCTGCGGCTGCGGTTCCTCCTTCAGCATCTGATTGCTTCTCTTCTGAGATTACCCTGGCCTGCACGGTAAGGGTAATCACCCGGCACAGCGGTGCCGGGCAGGGCTTTACCATTCAACGGTGATGAGCCTTTTTTCCAGATCGGTTTCCGTTTTTGGGCTGAGAATCGCCTCGGTGATTTTCGGCTGAACGTCGTTGCGCGTTCCGCAGGCGACGGTGGGCAGGTGTGAGGTGGCTGACATACTGCCATTAACCTGGCACGGTGGTGCAATGATGGTGAGTTGCACACCAATGGTGCCGCTGGTCGCAGCCACACAGGTATGCGCCGCCATTATCAGTCCCAGAGACAGATAAACGGTTTTCATGATCTGATTTTCCTGATGTTTCAATAAGGCCTGTTGGCCAAAATCAGGTAGCTTGTGCGGCTGCACGGCTACCGTATTTCTTCTTCACGCTACTGGCCAAAAAGCGGCATTCAGTGCGCGATTCTTAACTGCGTTATGGGTATTTCTTACTTTCTGTCGGGCTGTAACTGGGCGCAAAGCTGCCGCGCGGCCAGAATGATGCGCGGCCCGGCCCGGCTGAACCAGTCGTCGTTGACCGTATAGACCGGAACCTTAAGCTGTGGTTGCCAGAACTGCTCAACCGTTACGGCACGCGCTGCATCACCCGGCATCACGATGGCCTGCGGCTGACGCACCAGCACCTGCTCACGGCTGACCTGCGGCCAGGGCACGCGGCTGTCGGAAAAAATATTCTCTCCGCCGCACAGCCCGAGCACTTCGTTTTGCAGCGTATTATCCGCTGCGGTAAACAGCGGCTTCATACCGAACTGCAAAAACACCCGCTTACGCTGCGGCTGGCGATAGCGCTGCTGAAGATCGTCGAACTGCTGCTGAAGTGTGGCAGCGGCCAGCTCTGCCTGCTGCGGCTGCGGGCTGTACTCCGCAAGCTGACGCAGGGTAGCAATAAGCTGTTCGATGGAGTCCGGGGCCAGCCACAACACCTTCACGCCCAGCGACTGGAGCTGCTCGATCTGGCGCGGTGATGTTCCTCCGCGCCAGGCGATAACCAGATCGGGCTTCAGGCTCAGCAGCTTTTCGGTATTGATCCCCTGCCAGTTGGCCACGTGAACAATACTTTTTGCCACCGCAGGATAATCCGAATAGTCGCTCACGCCGACCGGCGTGATGCCAGCAGCAAACGCCAGTTCGGTAAGATTGGGGGCCAGTGTGACCACCCGCTGCGGTGCCGCTGCTGCGGAAAAGGTCAGCCACAGCAGCAGGGCGATGAGGCCTTTAGCCATTGGCCAGCTGGGCCAGCAGCGTTTCAACCATCAGGGAAGACTGCGTAGCGGCAACGGCCAGGAATTCTTCAAAGCTGAGGTGAGATTCCTGGTCTGCCACGTCGGAGATCGCGCGGACGACTACAAACGGCGTGCCGAACTGATGACACACGTGGCCGATTGCCGTGGCCTCCATCTCGACGGCGATCGCCTGCGGGAAGGTGCCACGAATGCGCGCCAGCGGCTCTGCACCGTTGATAAAGGCGTCGCCGCTAACCACCAGGCCGCGTACCGCATTCAGCTGCAGATCGCTGATGCACTGTTCTGCCGCCGCAATCAGCTTGTCGTCGGCTTTAAACGCAGCCGGGCAGCCGGCCATCTGGCCCGGCTCGTAGCCGAAGGCGGTAACGTCGGCATCGTGATAGCGCACTTCATCGGAAACGACGATATCACCGACTTTCAGCGACGGGGCCAGGCCACCGGCAGAACCGGTGTTAATAATGAAGTCGGGTTTACACAGTTCCAGCAGCAGCGTGGTGCCCAGCGCGGCGGAGACTTTACCAATGCCGGATTTCAGCAGGGCCACCTCGACGCCGTTTAACGTACCGGTATAGATTTCGCAGCCTGCCAGCGTGAGCGTTTGACGGTTTTCAATCTTGTCACGCAGCAGCGTCACTTCCTGTTCCATTGCACCAATAATGCCTGCTTTCATGGGGATACTCGCTATTTCAGTGGAATTTTTCGTGGTTTTCGGCGCATAGTCTATCATGGCAACATGACGGAAATAACAGGGAACTCCGGATGACCGGGATCGACTTTCGCAAAAAAATTAACTGGCAGCGCTGCTATCGTCCCTATGAAGGTGAGAAGGACGAGCACGAGATCCTGCGCATTTTTGAAAGCGATCGCGGGCGGATCGTTAACTCGGCGGCCATTCGTCGGCTGCAGCAGAAAACCCAGGTCTTTCCGCTGGAGCGCAACGCCGCGGTACGAACCCGGCTGACGCACTCGCTGGAGGTGCAGCAGGTGGGGCGCTATATCGCCAAAGAGGTGCTCACCCGACTGAAGGAGCAGGGGCAGCTGGAACAGCTGGGGCTGTCGCAACTGACCGGGCCGTTTGAAAGCATCGTCGAGATGGCCTGCCTGATGCACGATATCGGCAACCCGCCGTTTGGTCATTTCGGCGAGTCGGCGATTAACGACTGGTTCCGCCAGCGGTTGGATGCTGACTGGCAGCCGCAAAGTGCCACTGCCGATCGCTGTGAGGTGGCGGTTTTACGCAGTAAAGAAGATGGCCTTGACCCGCTGCGTGCAAAGATTCGTCAAGATTTATCTCACTTCGAAGGTAATGCGCAGGCGATCCGCATGGTACATACGCTGATGAAAATGAATCTGACGTGGGCGCAGGTCGGCTGTATTTTAAAATATACGCGCCCCGCCTGGTTTACCGGCGATATCCCCGTCAGCCATCGTTATTTGATGAAAAAGCCGGGGTATTATCTCGCTGAAGAAGAATATGTCGCAAATTTGCGGCAGGAATTAGATTTAGAGCCACATTGCCGTTTCCCACTGACCTATATTATGGAAGCGGCGGATGATATTTCTTACTGCGTTGCCGATCTGGAAGATGCGGTAGAAAAAAATATTTTTACCGTTGAGCAGCTTTACGAGCATTTATACCGGCTTTGGCCGAAACATCAGTCCGATGACCTGTTTTCTGAGGTGATTACCGTTGCGCTGGAGAAGTCGCGCAGAACGCCCGCCGACCGTTGCAACGAAGACCAGTTCTTTATGTATTTACGGGTGAATACCGTTTCTCGCCTGGTGCCGCATGCTGCAAATCGTTTTATCGATAATCTTCCCGAGGTCTATCACGGCGAGTTTAATGAAGCCCTGCTGGAGGACGGCAGCCCGCACAGCCTGCTGCTGGATATCTTTAAGAAAGTCGCTTTTCGCCATGTTTTTAACCATCCCGAGGTGGAACAGCTGGAGCTACAGGGATATCGCGTGATCAGCGGGCTGCTGGATATCTACCGTCCGCTGCTGCTGCTGACACAGCAGGAATTTAGCGAGCTGGTTGAAAAAGATTATCTGAAAGGATATCCGATCGAAACGCGGCTTTTTCATAAGCTGTCTACCCGTTTCCGCCAGGCCTATAATGAAGCGGTTGAACGGCTGGATAAAACTCCCGCTGAGACCGAAATCTGGGAATATTATTATCGCGCCCGCCTGTTGCAGGATTACATTAGTGGAATGACCGATCTGTATGCCTGGGATGAGTACCGCCGTTTGATGGCGGTAGAATAAAAATGCCAGTGATGAGTTTTGTAAAGATGCACAATAATTTTTTACTTTTCATCAATATTCAAACATGAACTTCGCGCTAAAAAATTAATCTCAATGACACGACCGCAGCAATGGTTACTTAACTGAATCACTTGAGAATCCAACGAATGAAAAAAACAACGTTAGCACTAAGCGCACTGGCCTTCAGCATTGGACTGGCAATGAGCCCTGTTACCGCCAGTGCCGCTGAAACCGCGTCATCAACAACCTCCACTCAGCAGCTGCCAAGCCTGGCACCGATGCTGGAAAAAGTGATGCCTTCCGTGGTCAGCATTAATATCGAAGGTAGCACCACAGTGCGGACTCCACGCCTGCCGCAGCAGTTCCAGCAGTTCTTTGGCGATAATTCTCCGTTCTGCCAGGACGGTTCGCCATTCCAGAGCTCGCCAATGTGCCAGGGCGGTCAGGGCGGTGCGGGCGGTGATGATACGCAGCAGCAGAAATTCCGCGCGCTCGGTTCCGGTGTGGTGATTGATGCCGCTAAAGGCTATGTGGTGACCAACAACCACGTGGTGGATAACGCCACCAAAATTCTGGTGCAGCTGAGCGATGGCCGTAAGTATGACGCGAAGGTGATTGGTAAAGATCCGCGCTCTGATATCGCGCTGATCCAGCTGAAAGATGCCAAGAATCTGACTGCAGTGAAAATTGCCGATTCCGACAGCCTGCGAGTAGGTGATTATACCGTAGCTATCGGTAACCCTTACGGTCTGGGTGAAACCGTGACCTCGGGCATCGTATCCGCGCTGGGCCGCAGCGGCCTTAACGTAGAAAACTATGAGAACTTTATTCAGACCGATGCCGCCATCAACCGGGGTAACTCCGGCGGTGCGCTGGTTAACCTGAACGGTGAACTGATCGGGATCAACACCGCGATCCTGGCACCGGACGGCGGTAACATCGGTATCGGCTTCGCTATCCCAAGTAATATGGTGAAAAACCTGACCAGCCAGATGGTTGAATTCGGCCAGGTGAAGCGCGGTGAGCTGGGTATTATGGGGACCGAGCTGAACTCTGAGCTGGCGAAGGCGATGAAAGTCGATGCTCAGCGCGGCGCGTTCGTCAGCCAGGTGCTGCCGAAGTCTTCTGCGGCGCAGGCTGGAGTGAAAGCCGGGGACGTGATCGTTTCTCTCAACAACAAGCCAATCTCCAGCTTTGCTGCACTGCGTGCTGAAGTGGGATCGCTGCCGGTGGGGACCAAGATGGAGTTGGGTCTGATCCGTGATGGCAAACCGCTGACGGTCAACGTTGAACTGCAGCAGGGTGCGGGCGTGAAGGTAGATTCCGGCACGATTTACACCGGTGTTGAAGGGGCTGCACTGAGCAACTACGACAGCAAAAATGTTAAAGGCGTGAAGGTGGATAGTGTGAAAGCCGGTTCGGCAGCGGCGCGTATTGGCCTGAAGAAAGACGATATCATCCTCGGGGTTAATCAGCAGCCTATTACCAATCTGGGCGAGCTGCGTAAAATCCTGGATGCCAAACCGTCCGTGCTGGCGCTGAATATTCAGCGCGGTGATAGCTCTATTTATCTGCTGATGCAGTAAGCGCAGAATAACGGCCGGCTATCCGGCCGTTTCTGATGGGCAATAAAAAAACGGTGCTAATAAATAGCACCGTTTTTTTTAATTCTGCCGAACGGAATAAATTAGCGACCGCCGCGGGTCAGCTTATCCAGGTCAGATTCAATCTCAGCGATTTTATTGGATACCACGCTTTCCAGATGACGCAGATCGTCCAGGATTTTGCGTTTCAGATCGACTTCAACCTGATCGCGCTGGCAGATCTGATCCAGTTCATCAATCACGTAGCGCAGATTCGGGCTGATTTCCTGAATCTCTTTATAACCCTGGCTGGCGTTATCGGCCACTACGGTTTTGCGCTGGCGCGGATATTTGAATTTTACGCTTTTGGCAAAAAACTCGCCTTTATCCTTACGGAAATAGATTTTCAGGATGTCGTTATTCGCTTCCTGGCGCAGGCTGTAGCGATCGATATCTTCAGGCGATGTAATACCCAGACCTTTTAAATTGTCATACATAGCATCGGTTCCTTATAAGTTAGGTGGCGATCCGGCTGCGCGTTGTGACTACTGCGTTGTGCAGAGCTGGCCTTACCTACGTATTTTATACGCTCTGGTGGCTGCGCGCTTACGCCTTGTCTTCACTTAGCTCGTGTGTTTCAAACTACGGTGTATCCGAAGGATGCATCTGAAACAGTCAGGATCGTTTAAATTTAATACTGGAATTAACTGGCGCGGATTATACGCCTGGAATGTGCGCAATATCACTATCTGATGAAAGGCAAAAAAGCGGTTGTGTAACGGAAAAGCGTAAAGAAAAAATTACGGGCCGCCGCAGCGGCCCGCAGATAAATCAGTCGATGGTACGCAGCAGCTCGTTAATACCGACTTTGCCACGGGTTTTCGCGTCAACTTTCTTCACGATCACCGCGCAGTACAGGCTGTAGCTACCGTCTTTAGACGGCAGGTTGCCGGAAACCACTACGGAGCCAGCAGGTACGCGACCGTAGTGAACTTCACCGGTTTCGCGGTCATAGATTTTGGTGCTCTGGCCGATGTAAACGCCCATGGAGATCACTGCACCTTCTTCCACGATCACGCCTTCAACGATCTCAGAACGCGCGCCGATGAAGCAGTTATCTTCAATGATGGTTGGGTTAGCCTGCAGCGGTTCCAGTACACCGCCGATGCCCACGCCGCCTGACAGGTGAACGTTTTTACCGATCTGCGCGCATGAACCCACGGTCGCCCAGGTATCCACCATTGAGCCTTCATCAACATAAGCACCGATGTTGACGTAAGACGGCATCAAAACGGTGTTGCGGGCGATGTATGCACCCTGGCGTACTGCGGCCGGTGGTACAACGCGGAAGCCTTCTTTTTTGAAACGCGCATCGTCGTAGTCAGCGAATTTCATCGGAACTTTGTCGTAGTAACGGCTCTCTGCGCCATCAATTACCTGATTGTCATTGATGCGGAAAGAGAGCAGAACGGCTTTCTTCAGCCACTGATGCGTCACCCACTGGCCGTCAATTTTTTCTGCTACACGCAGGGCACCGCTGTCCAGCAGGGCGATAACCTGGTTAACCGCTTCACGGGTAACGGTGTCAGCATTCGCTGGGGTGATGTCAGCACGGCGCTCAAAGGCCGCTTCAATAACACTCTGTAACTGTTGCATGGTTTCTGCTTTCCTGGTTCTGCCATCCCGTGAAACCGCATAACAATGCGGTTTATAAGGCATTGCGGGGTGGCGAGGTTAAAAAGTAAATCCGGGTCACACTTTATCGTTTGGATTAAGGGCCTCTGTCAACCGTTGTTGCAGCACTTCGCGCATTTCTGCATCTAATGCCCGCCGATCGCTGTTAGCAAGGATAAATAAATCCTCTACCCGTTCCCCAATCGTACTGATCCGCGCTCCGTGCAGCGAAATATTCAGGTCGGCAAACACTTCCCCTACGCGGGCAAGTAATCCTGGCTGATCGAGGGCGATGAGTTCCAGGTAGGTGCGGCGATCGGTGTGGGTTGGCAGAAAATTAACCTCGGTATCGACATTAAAATGCTTCAGCCGCGCCGACTGACGACGGGCACGCGGAGGCTGCCAGCTGCTCTGGGTGATTGCCTGCTCCAGCGCGTGGCGGGTCAGCTCATGCCGATCGGCCGACAGCGGGCTGCCGTCCGGCTCCAGCACGATAAACGTATCCATGGCCATGCCGTCGCGGCTGGTAAAGATTTGCGCATCGTGAACGCTGAGGTTGCGGCGATCCAGCTCACCGGCAACGGCGGCAAACAGATACGGGCGATCCGGACTCCAGATAAAGATCTCGGTGCCGCCGCGCGTTGCCTGTGGGCTGACGAGGATCAGCGGCTGGTCGAGATCGTGCTTCATCAGATGGCGAGCGTGCCAGGCCAGCTGATTCGGCGTGTGCCGCAGGAAGTAATCCGCGCGGCAGCGCCCCCAAATCTGATGCAGTGCCTCTTCGTTAATATTATCCATCCGCAGCAGGGCCAGCGCCTGCAGGCGGTGGTGGCGCACCCGCTCGCGCAGGTCAGGGCTGTTTTCCATGCCCCGACGCAGCTGTTTCTCAGTAGCGAAGAACAGCTCGCGCAGCAGGCTCTGCTTCCAGCTGTTCCACAGGGTTTCATTGGTGGCGCAGATATCGGCGACGGTCAGGCAGACCAGATAGCGCAGGCGGTTTTCGTTCTGCATCACTTCGGCAAACTGCTGAATAACGGTCGGGTCCTGAATGTCACGGCGTTGGGCGGTGACCGACATCAGCAGGTGGTGGCGCACCAGCCAGGCAACCAGCTGGGTTTCTCGCGAGTTCAGGCCGTGCATCTCAGCAAACTCCAGCGCATCCTGCGCGCCGAGGATCGAATGGTCGCCGCCGCGTCCTTTGGCAATGTCGTGGAACAGGGCGGCCATCAGCAGCAGCTCCAGCTGCGGCAGGCGCGGCCACAGCTCTACGCAGAGTGGATGAAGAGAGCGGGTTTCTTCATGAGCAAAGCTTTCCAGCTTTTGCAGTACGCGAATGGTGTGTTCATCAACCGTGTAGGCATGGAACAGGTCGAACTGCATCTGGCCGACAATGTTGCTCCACTGGGGCATATAGGCCCACAGCACGCTGTGGCGATGCATCGGAACCAGCGCCCGACTGACCGCCCCCGGATGGCGCAGAATCGACATAAACAGCTCGCGCGCGACAGGGATGGTGCACAGAGGCTGTTTCAGATTGCGCCTCGCGTGGCGAAGATGGCGTAGCGTAGTGGAGTAAATACCGGTGATTTTTGGTGTGCGCACCATGGTATAAAACATGCGCATAATCGCTTCCGGCTCGCGGTTGAACAGCGTTTCATCGCGCAGGTCGATCAGTGAACCGCGCAGCTGGAAATTATCGTCGATCGGCCGCGGCTTTTCATCGGTCGGCAGGGCCAGAATCGCTTCATCAAACAGCTGTAGCAGCATCTGGTTCAGTTCGCCCACCCGACGGGTGACGCGGAAGAAATCCTTCATCATGCGCTCAACCGGCTCATTGCCTTCGCCCTCGTAGTTGAGGCGGCGGGCAACGTTAAGCTGGCGGTCAAACAGCAGGCGGTTATCGTAGCGGGTCAGCGTCAGGTGCAGGGCGAAGCGAATCCGCCACAGAAAGCTCTGACACTCATTGAGTTCATTGCGTTCGGCCTGAGTTAAAAAGCCAAAGCCGACCATCTCATCCAGGGACGTTGCGCCAAAGTGGCGGCGCGCAACCCACAGCAGGGTGTGAATATCGCGCAGGCCGCCGGGGCTGCTTTTGATGTCTGGCTCAAGGTTATAGCTGGTGCCGTGATAGCGCTTATGGCGCTCCTGCTGTTCGCTAATTTTTGCCGCGAAGAAGCGGTCGGAAGGCCAGAAACCATCGCTGAAGACGTTTTTCTGCATCTCCAGAAACAGTGCCAGATCGCCGGTCAGCATGCGCGACTCAATCAGGTTGGTCGCCACGGTCAGATCGGACAGCCCCTCCAGCAGGCACTCTTCCAGCGTGCGCACGCTATGGCCGACTTCAAGCCGGAGGTCCCACATTAGCGTCAGCAGATCGCTGGTACGCTGTGCGTCAGTATCGGAAAGCGGTTTGCGGCTGAGGATCAGCACATCAATATCGGAGAGCGGGTGCAGTTCACCGCGCCCGTAGCCGCCGACCGCAACCAGGGCGATACCTTCTTTTTCCGGGAAGCCAAAGAAGCGCCAAAGACGGCGCAGCAGCCGATCGATGAACAGCGTGCGTGCGGCAATCAGGCTTTCCGCATCCTGGCCTGCATCGAAGGCTCCGGCCAGATGTTGCTGAAAGTTATCCAGATGAGTCTTCAGGAATTCGCGATTGATTTCAGCATCTTCCCAAAGTATGGGCGACTTGGTTAAAATTTTCAGCGTGCTGGCATCGGTCACATCTTTATTCATTTCACCGCTCCGGACAGATACTGCAGACATTAAAAAAGCCGGCGGGTGCCGGCTTCAGACTCACTGTAAGGGTCGATTTTACGGCGATTAGCCTTCGTGCGTCAGAACGGACGGAAGGGTTTCATCTTTACGCAGCGTCATAATTTCGCAGCCGTTTTCCGTTACTACAATAGTGTGTTCATACTGCGCGGACAAGCTGCGATCTTTGGTTTTTACCGTCCAGCCGTCTTTCATCGTACGAATGCGGTAGTCACCGACGTTGACCATCGGTTCAATCGTAAATGCCATGCCAGCCTGCAGTACTACGCCGCCGTCATCAGCATCGTAGTGCAGAACCTGCGGTTCTTCATGGAAGCCTTTACCGATACCGTGGCCGCAGTATTCACGTACCACCGAGAACTGCTCGGCTTCAACAAATTTCTGAATTTCACGGCCAAGGGCGCGCAGACGAATGCCCGGCTTAACCATGCGCAGCGCCAGATACAGGCTCTCCTGGGTGACACGGCACAGGCGTTCGCCCTGAATAGTTGGTTTACCAACGATAAACATGGTGGAGGTATCGCCGTGATACTCATCCTTGATGACCGTCACGTCAATGTTGACTACGTCGCCATCCTTCAGGATTTTTTCATCGCTTGGGATACCGTGGCACACCACTTCGTTGACCGAAATACATACCGATTTCGGGAAGCCGTGATAGCCAAGGCAGGCGGAAACGGCCTGCTGCTTGTTGACGATGTGCTCGTGGCACAGGCGGTCCAGCTCTCCGGTGCTTACGCCGGGTTTAACATAAGGTTCAATCATCTCAAGAACTTCGGCTGCGAGGCGACCGGCCACGCGCATTTTTTCGATTTCTTCAGGTGTTTTAATTGAAATTGCCATTCATTAAGTCCGCATTTGTCGTCATTTTCGACAATAATAAAGAAAGTGCTGCAATGGTAACAGCCCGTCCGGACGCTGCCAATTGTCGTTTATGGCGATGCTTGTTCGCTATTGGTATGGGTGATGCAGCGCAGCGCAAAGCGGCAACAACTATTGGCGTCAACGGCTGCTTTATGGTATAAAGCGCGCCGACGATTCTTTGTTCGGTGGATTTCTCCCCGTCTGAGAACGCGAAAATCTCACTTTGTGTAAATAACACACACGTATCGACACCTTACTCCGGGGTGCCCAAAAGCGTTAACGCTTTTGTGGTCGGTTGTATGGGATACGTGGAGGCCTAACCCCAATCAATCTATTTAGAGGTAATCATGGCAACTGTTTCCATGCGCGACATGCTCAAGGCTGGTGTTCACTTCGGTCACCAGACCCGTTACTGGAACCCGAAAATGAAGCCATTCATCTTCGGCGCACGTAACAAAGTTCACATCATCAACCTTGAGAAAACTGTACCAATGTTCAACGAAGCTCTGGCTGAGCTGAACAAGATCGCTGCTCGTAAAGGCAAGATCCTGTTTGTTGGTACTAAGCGCGCTGCAAGCGAAGCGGTAAAAGATGCTGCTCTGAGCTGCGACCAGTTCTTCGTTAACCACCGCTGGTTGGGTGGTATGCTGACTAACTGGAAAACCGTTCGTCAGTCAATCAAACGTCTGAAAGATCTGGAAACTCAGTCTCAGGACGGTACCTTCGACAAACTGACCAAGAAAGAAGCGCTGATGCGCAACCGTGAACTTGCCAAGCTGGAAAACAGCCTGGGCGGTATTAAAGACATGGGCGGCCTGCCAGACGCACTGTTTGTTGTTGATGCAGATCACGAACACATCGCTATCAAAGAAGCAAACAACCTGGGTATCCCAGTATTTGCTATCGTTGATACCAACTCTGATCCAGACGGCGTTGACTTCATTATCCCTGGTAATGACGATGCAATCCGTGCTGTTAGCCTGTACCTGACTGCAGTGGCTACCACTGTACGTGAAGGTCGCTCTCAGGACCTGGCTCAGCAGGCAGAAGAAACCTTCGCCGAAGCTGAGTAATAAGGCTTGCTCTTAACAGAGCCCTTATCAATCAGATGTAAATCTGTAAGGGGCCAGAATGGCCCCTTTATTTTTTCGACTTCGCTTTGCCGTTTGTCACAATCGGCGAGGCAGAATGTATCTCCCGAGAAATAGACATGTGATGTGGACTTGCCCGATGGCGAGCTGCAGCAGATGCTGACTAACCGAGGATTAGAGAATGGCTGAAATTACCGCTGCTCTGGTAAAAGAACTGCGCGAGCGTACTGGCGCTGGCATGATGGACTGTAAAAAAGCACTGACCGAAGCGAGCGGCGACATCGAGCTGGCGATCGAGAACATGCGTAAATCTGGCGCGATCAAAGCCGCTAAGAAAGCAGGCAACGTTGCTGCTGACGGCGTGATCAAAACCAAAATCGTTGGTAACTACAGCGTGATTCTGGAAGTTAACTGCCAGACCGACTTCGTTGCTAAAGATGCTGGTTTCCAGGCGTTCGCTGATAAAGTGCTGGATGCCGCAGTTGCTGGCAAAATCACTGACATCGAAGTGCTGAAAGCACAGTTCGAAGAAGAGCGTGTTGCGCTGGTTGCTAAAATCGGTGAAAACATCAACATCCGTCGCGTATCTTCTCTGGAAGGCGAAGTGCTGGGTAGCTACCTGCACGGCGCACGTATCGGCGTTCTGATCTCTGCTAAAGGCGCAGACGAAGAGCTGGTTAAGCAGCTGGCAATGCACGTTGCAGCAAGCAAGCCAGAATTCGTTAAGCCAGAAGACGTTTCTGCGGAAGTGGTTGAGAAAGAGTACAAAGTTCAGCTGGACATCGCCATGCAGTCCGGTAAGCCGAAAGAAATCGCAGAGAAAATGGTTGAAGGCCGCATGAAGAAATTCACCGGCGAAGTTTCTCTGACCGGCCAGCCTTTCGTTATCGACCCAAGCAAAACCGTGGGCCAGGTTCTGAAAGAGCACAATGCTGACGTTGTTAACTTCATCCGCTTTGAAGTGGGCGAAGGTATTGAGAAAGTTGAGTCTGACTTCGCAGCAGAAGTTGCTGCCATGTCTCAACAGTCTTAATCGCGATAAAGGAACCGCCAAACGGCGGTTCTTTTTTGCCTGCCTCTGGCGCAGCGCAATTTCAGTCTCATCCCAATAGCATTCTTCTCCTGCTTCCAGGATGATACCGCACAGTTTATACCCCTTTTTTCGATGATTGCTTCCAGGAAAAAACACCATGGCGACTAATGCAAAACCCGTATATCAACGTATCCTGCTGAAACTGAGTGGCGAAGCACTGCAAGGCGCAGAAGGCTTTGGTATTGATGCCAGCGTTCTGGATCGCATGGCTCAGGAAGTGAAAGAGCTGGTTGAACTGGGCATTCAGGTGGGCGTGGTCATCGGTGGGGGGAACCTGTTCCGTGGTGCAGGCCTGGCACAGGCCGGCATGAACCGCGTTGTTGGTGACCACATGGGTATGCTGGCAACCGTGATGAACGGCCTGGCAATGCGTGATGCGCTGCACCGCGCCTATGTGAATGCTCGCCTGATGTCGGCAATCCCGCTGAACGGCGTTTGCGACAACTACAGCTGGGCAGAGGCGATTAGCCTGCTGCGTAACAACCGCGTAGTGATTTTCTCTGCCGGTACCGGCAACCCGTTCTTTACCACTGACTCTGCAGCCTGCCTGCGCGGCATCGAAATCGAAGCCGATGTGGTTCTGAAAGCCACTAAAGTGGATGGCGTTTATTCTGCGGATCCGGTGAAGAACCCGGATGCAACGCTGTACGAACAGCTGACCTATACTGAGGTGTTGGATCAGGAACTGAAAGTGATGGATCTGGCCGCCTTTACGCTGGCGCGCGATCACCAGCTCCCTATCCGCGTGTTCAATATGAACAAACCTGGCGCACTGCGTCGCGTAGTGATGGGCGAAAAAGAAGGCACGCTGATTACGCATTAATATCAGTCTGCATTTAAAATGGTTAAGATAAGGTATATTCTGCCAGTCAGGGTTATCCTTCATACTCTAAATAATTCGATCTGCGGCAAAGCCGTTAATCTGCGGGAGCACCGATAACGGTGTGACCGGGGTGAGTGGTTACAGCAAACGCACCTGCAGCTTGAATTATGACGTGTATACATATATTTGAACGGCTTCCGGCGCTGCCGGTTGCTGGTGGATCAAACAGAATCCAAGGGTTTCAACGTGATTAACGACATCAAGAAAGATGCAGAAGTACGCATGGATAAATGCGTAGAAGCATTCAAAAACAACATCAGTAAAATTCGTACCGGCCGCGCATCGCCGTCTATTCTTGACGGTATTATGGTCGAATACTACGGGTCTGCGACCCCGCTGCGCCAGCTGGCGAGCGTCACAGTCGAAGACTCCCGCACGCTGAAAATCAACGTGTTTGACCGCTCAATCAGCAATGCGGTTGAAAAAGCGATTATGTCTTCTGACCTTGGTCTGAACCCAATGTCTGCGGGCACCGATATCCGTGTTCCACTGCCAGCGCTGACGGAAGAACGTCGTAAAGATCTGATTAAAATCGTTCGTGGTGAAGCAGAGCAGGGGCGTGTGTCCGTGCGTAACGTGCGCCGTGATGCCAACGACAAAGTCAAAGCGTTGCTGAAAGACAAAGAAATCAGTGAAGACGATGACCGTCGTTCACAGGAAGACATCCAGAAAATGACCGATGTTGGCATCAAGAAAATTGATGCTGCACTGGCCGAGAAAGAAGCGGAGCTGATGGAATTCTGATTTCATCATGATCCGATGAAACGCCGTACAGATCGCCTTTCCTGGGAACGGACGATCTGGCGGCGTTTTGCATTTACTCATTCCCCCAAAGAGCGGTTTTGCCTTTCCCTGGTTGCCGCCTGTGACGGGTCACTACACAGAGCAGCCTCATGAAGCAATTGACCATTCTCGGTTCGACCGGTTCAATCGGCACCAGTACGCTGGCCGTCATTCGTGCTAATCCTCATCTGTTTTCCGTCAGGGCACTGGTTGCCGGGCGTAATGTTGAACTGATGGTTGAGCAGTGCCTGGAATTTCGCCCCACTTATGCCGCGATGTCGGATGAGCAGGCGGCGGTAGAACTGCGCCTGCGTCTGCAGAGCCTTAATGTGAAGACGGAAGTGCTGAGCGGCGAGCAGGCGGCCTGCGATCTGGCCTCGCTCAATGATGTCGATCAGGTGATGGCAGCGATTGTCGGCGCGGCGGGTTTACTGCCGACCCTGGCAGCCATTCGCGCCGGTAAGCAGGTGCTGTTGGCAAACAAAGAAGCGTTGGTGACCTGCGGACGTCTGTTCCTTGATGCTGTCAGCGCGTCAAAAGCTCAGCTTTTACCCATTGATAGTGAACACAATGCTATTTTTCAGAGTTTGCCTGCTTCCTTACAGCAGCAGTTAGGGTACGCTTCTCTCGAGGAAAATGGCATCGACAGCATTATCCTCACGGGGTCGGGTGGCCCGTTCCGTGATACACCGCTGGCTGAACTCAGCCGCGTTACGCCAGATCAGGCGTGTGCACATCCGAACTGGTCAATGGGAAGAAAAATCTCCGTTGATTCGGCCACCATGATGAACAAAGGCCTGGAATATATTGAAGCCCGCTGGTTGTTTAACGCCACGGATGCGCAGATGGAAGTCATTCTGCATCCGCAGTCCGTTATCCACTCAATGGTTCGCTACCGTGACGGCAGCGTGATTGCACAGCTGGGGTCACCGGATATGCGTACGCCAATTGCCCATGCGATGGCGTGGCCGGAGCGCGTTAACTCAGGTGCTCAGCCGCTGGATTTCACCCGTATGAAGGCACTCACTTTTGCGGAGCCGGACTACGCGCGTTATCCGTGCCTGAAACTGGCAATCGATGCGAGTCTTGCCGGACAGGCTGCGACTACCGCGCTGAATGCGGCCAATGAGATCGCCGTTGCGGCGTTTCTTGCATCGCAAATCCGCTTTACCGATATTGCAGCACTCAATGTTGCGGTACTGGAAAAACTGTCAAGCCAGGAGCCGCAGAGTGTAGAGGCGGTGCTCGCTATCGATCGCGAAGCGCGTGCACTGGCGACGTCACTGGTACCTCGTTTTTCTGCTCACCCGGCGTAACGCGATTTCGCGAACCGCCATTTGTGGGCATCGGGAGGAGATGATATAGTCTCCGCCCACCGAACAGAGGTACTACGTGATAAAGCGGATGAGTTAACCCTTTTTGCACGAATTTTGTGCTGTGCGGGTGAAATATTCCTAAGCCGTTGTATTTCTGAACAAGGAAATCATTACGCGTTATGTCGTCCGAAAATTTATTACAAAGCGATGACCAGGCGGGGCTGAAGCCTCGCCATGTGGCCATCATTATGGATGGCAATGGCCGCTGGGCTAAAAACCAGGGTAAGCTGCGCATTTCCGGCCATAAGGCGGGGGTTAAATCCGTGCGCCGCGCCGTCAGTTTCGCCGTGAGCAATAAGCTGGACGCGCTGACGCTGTATGCCTTCAGCAGCGAAAACTGGAACCGTCCGCAGCAGGAAGTTCTGGCTTTAATGGAGCTGTTTGTCTGGGCACTCGACAGTGAAGTAAAAAGTCTCCATAAGCATAACGTCAGACTGAGAATTATCGGTGACATCAGCCGCTTTAATTCCCGTTTGCAGGAACGTATTCGCCGCGCTGAGGAACTTACTCAACAAAATAATGGACTAACGCTCAACATAGCCGCGAATTATGGCGGTCGTTGGGATATTATCCATGGTGTCAGAAAATTGGCCGAGCAGGTCCAGGAAGGTCTTCTTCGCCCCGATCAGATTGGGGAAGAGACGCTGGAACCTTATCTTTGCCTCAATGAACTGGCCCCTGTGGATTTAGTAATAAGGACTGGGGGAGAGCATCGCATCAGTAACTTCCTGCTGTGGCAAGTCGCCTACGCAGAGTTCTGGTTTACTGATACTCTCTGGCCTGATTTTGATGAACAAGTTTTTGAAGGTGCACTGAATGCGTTTGCACAACGAGAGCGTCGATTTGGCGGCGCAGCACCCGGCAGCGTATAGGCGCACTGGGGGTAATCTTTGCTAAAGTCTCGCCTGATTACCGCATTTATTTTAATTCCGATTGTGATTGCAGCGCTGTTTCTGCTGCCACCGTTAGGATTTGAGATCGTCATTTTAGTGATTAGCATGCTGGCTGCCTGGGAATGGGGGCAGTTCTCCGGCTTTGCTTCGCGTTCGCAGCGGATCTGGCTGGCGCTGCTTTGCGGCTTGCTGCTGGCATTTATGCTCATCACTCTTCCTGCTTATCAACATTTGGTTCAGCTGCCACAGGTTAGTGGTGCGCTCTGGCTCGCCTTAGGCTGGTGGATTGCGGCGCTGCTGCTGGTGCTGTTCTACCCGGGCTCCGCAGCGCTCTGGCGGACATCTAAGCCGCTAAGACTGATATTTGGTTTGCTCACGATAGTACCGTTTTTCTGGGGCATGCTGGCGCTACGCCAGTATCATTACGAAGCTGACCACTTCGCCGGTGCCTGGTGGCTACTGTACGTGATGCTGCTGGTATGGGGCGCCGATTCCGGTGCCTATATGTTTGGTAAGCTGTTTGGCAAACATAAGCTGGCACCGAAAGTTTCTCCGGGTAAAACCTGGGAAGGTTTTATCGGCGGGCTGGTCACCTCTGCGTTGCTCTCGTGGTTGTTCAGCGCGTTTGCTCCACTTGAGGTTTCCTTAGGCACGCTGTTGGTTTGCTCTATCGCGGCCGCACTGGCCTCGGTGCTGGGCGATTTGACCGAGAGCATGTTCAAGCGTGAAGCGGGCATCAAGGACAGCGGTAATCTTATTCCCGGCCACGGTGGCATCCTCGACCGTATTGATAGCCTGACCGCGGCGGTTCCCGTTTTTGCCTGTCTTTTACTGCTGGTGTTTGGGACTCTGTAGGGAAACATTATGTTGAGCGTACTCTGGAGTCTTGCTGCTTTTATCGTTGCGCTGGGGATTTTAATCACCGTGCATGAGTTTGGTCACTTTTGGGTGGCCCGCCGCTGTGGCGTCAAAGTCGAACGTTTCTCGGTCGGCTTTGGTAAGGCCCTGTGGCGTCGTCGTGATAAGCAGGGAACAGAGTACGTTATCGCCCTGATCCCACTCGGCGGCTACGTCAAGATGCTCGATGAGCGTGTTGAGAGCGTGCCGCCGGAGCTTCGCCATCAATCCTTCAACAACAAAACCGTTCTTCAGCGCGCTGCTATTATTGGCGCCGGGCCAATGGCCAACTTCATCTTTGCTATCATTGCCTACTGGCTGGTATTTATCATCGGCGTTCCCGGTGTTCGACCGGTTATTGGTGAAATAACCAGCAATTCGCCTGCTGCAATCGCGCAAATTACCCCAGGCATGGAACTTAAAGCCGTTGACGGTATCGAAACGCCTGATTGGGATGCTGTGCGTATGGCACTTGTTGCGAAGATTGGTGATGAAAGTACCACCGTCAGCGTAGCGCCGTTCGGTAGCGATCGGACAAGTGACAAACGCATCGATCTGCGCAACTGGCAGTTCGAACCCGATAAGCAGGATCCGGTTGTGGCCCTGGGTATTCAGCCCCGCGGACCACAGATAGAAACGACACTGGCGCAGGTACAGAAGAACTCCGCAGCAAGTAAGGCGGGTTTGCAAGCGGGCGACAGGATCGTTAAAGTCAGTGGTCAGCCGCTGGAGCAGTGGCAGGATTTTGTGACGACGGTGCGTGATAATCCGGGAACGGCAATCGCACTGCAGGTTGAACGTCAGGGCGGCACGGTTGATTTAACGCTGACGCCGGACATCAATCCACGTAATAAGGCAGAAGGGTTTGCCGGGGTAGTCCCTCGGGTTATTCCGCTGCCCGATGAGTACAGAACGGTACGACAGTATGGACCGTTTGCCGCTATCGGTGAAGCCAGTGCAAAAACCTGGCAGCTGATGAAGTTAACGGTAAGCATGCTGGGTAAACTGATTGTCGGTGATGTGAAACTGAATAATCTCAGCGGGCCGATTTCTATCGCCCAAGGGGCTGGGATGTCAGCGGAGTATGGCTTGATTTATTATCTGATGTTTCTCGCTCTGATTAGCGTGAACCTTGGCATAATCAACCTGTTCCCACTGCCGGTGTTAGATGGTGGACATTTGTTGTTCCTGGCGATCGAAAAGATCAAAGGGAAGCCGGTGTCCGAGCGAGTTCAGGACTTCAGTTATCGTATCGGCTCTATTTTGCTGGTGCTGTTAATGGGGCTTGCACTATTCAATGATTTCTCGCGCCTCTAGGAGCTCAGGAATTAGCCAGCGAAGGCCACAACAGGCCGCGTGAGCTGAAATCCCCTTAAGCGATGAGAACCAGTTAGGAAGAATGCATAACAACGATGGCGATGAAAAAGTTGCTCATAGCGTCGCTGCTGCTTAGCAGCGCTACCGTATACGGTGCAGACGGATTCGTAGTGAAGGATATTCATTTCGAAGGCCTGCAGCGAGTCGCCGTCGGTGCGGCATTGCTCAGTATGCCAGTCCGCGTGGGAGACACTGTCTCCGATGAAGATCTCAGTAATACTATCCGCGCACTTTTTGCGACCGGGAATTTTGAAGACGTTCAGGTCCTGCGCGATGGCAACACGCTGATTGTTCAGGTTAAAGAGCGTCCGACGATTGCCAGCATCACCTTCTCCGGCAATAAAGCGGTGAAAGAAGACATGCTGAAGCAAAACCTCGAAGCTTCAGGCGTGCGTGTGGGTGAAGCACTGGATCGCACCACTATTTCCTCGATTGAGAAGGGACTGGAAGACTTCTACTACAGCGTCGGTAAATACAGTGCCAGCGTTAAAGCAGTGGTAACGCCGCTGCCGCGCAACCGTGTTGACCTGAAGCTGGTGTTTACCGAAGGTGTTTCCGCACAGATTCAGCAGATCAACATCGTTGGTAACAAAGCCTTCAGCTCTGAAGAGCTGATCTCCCGCTTCCAGCTGCGTGACGAAGTGCCGTGGTGGAACGTGGTGGGCGATCGTAAATACCAGAAACAGAAACTGGCCGGTGACCTTGAGACGCTGCGCAGCTTCTATCTGGATCGCGGCTATGCTCGTTTCAACATCGATTCCACCCAGGTCAGCCTGACGCCGGATAAAAAAGGCATTTACATTACCGTTAACATCACCGAAGGCGATCAGTACAAGCTCTCTGGCGTGACGGTAAACGGCAACCTGGCAGGGCACTCGGCGGAGATCGAAGGGTTGACTAAAATCACCCCGGGTGAACTCTATAACGGTGCCAAAGTGACCCGTATGGAAGACGATATCAAGAAGCTTCTGGGGCGCTATGGCTATGCCTACCCGCGCGTTCAGACTCAGCCTGAAATCGACGACAGCAATAAAACCGTTAAGCTGCATGTGAATGTGGACGCGGGCAACCGTTATTACGTGCGTAAAGTTCGCTTTGAAGGTAACGATACCTCGAAAGATTCCGTACTGCGTCGCGAAATGCGCCAGATGGAAGGCGCATGGCTGGGTAGCGACCTGGTTGAGCAGGGTAAAGAGCGCCTGAACCGCCTTGGTTACTTCGAAACCGTGGATACCGATACGCAGCGCGTACCGGGCTCGCCGGACCAGGTAGACGTCGTCTATAAGGTGAAAGAGCGTAATACCGGTACGCTGAACTTTGGTATCGGTTACGGTACTGAAAGCGGCGTCAGCTTCCAGGTGGGTGTGACCCAGGATAACTGGCTGGGTACCGGTAATACGGTCGGTATTAGCGGAACCAAAAACGATTATCAGACCTATGCTGAATTCTCTCTGACCGATCCGTACTTTACGGTCGACGGTGTCAGCCTGGGTGGTCGTATTTTCTACAACGACTTTAAAGCAGATGATGCTGACCTGTCTGACTATACCAACAAGAGCTATGGTTTAGACGGCACGCTGGGCTTCCCGGTGAACGAAAACAACACCCTGCGTGTGGGACTGGGTTATGTGCATAACAGCCTGTCTAACATGCAGCCGCAGATTGCTATGTGGCGCTATCTGCGTTCTGTTGGGCAAAATCCAACAATTGCGGGTGATGAAGACTATTCGGCCGATGACTTCACCTTTAACTACGGCTGGACATACAACACGCTGGACCGCGGTTTCTTCCCGACGTCCGGTAACCGTACTAACCTGAATGGTAAAATCACCATTCCTGGTTCAGACAACGCCTTCTATAAGGCAACGCTGGATACGCAACAGTATCTGCCGCTGAATCAGGATCGTACCTGGGTGATGTTGGGCCGTGGCCGCGTAGGTTATGGTGACGGGCTCAGCAGCAAAGAGCTGCCGTTCTATGAGAACTTCTATGCCGGTGGATCCAGCACCGTGCGTGGCTTCCGTTCCAATAACATTGGTCCGAAAGCGGCATACCTGAACAACGGTTCTTCAGACTGTTCCGGCACTGACGTGAACAAAGTCTGTAATTCAGACGATGCGATCGGTGGTAACGCCATGGCTGTCGCCAGCCTTGAGCTGATTACGCCAACGCCATTTATCAGTGAGAAGTACTCGAACTCGGTACGTACGTCACTGTTTGTGGATGCGGGTACGGTCTGGGATACTAAGTGGGAAAACACCGCCGAAACGCGTGCGGCAGGTATTCCTGACTATAGCGATCCAAGCAACATTCGTATGTCTGCAGGCTTAGCGTTGCAGTGGATGTCACCTTTAGGTCCTCTGGTGTTCTCCTACGCTCAGCCGTTTAAAAAGTATGATGGAGATAAAGCCGAACAGTTCCAGTTTAACATTGGTAAAACCTGGTAATTCGGTGTAGCAAGGAAGTACGCAAAAGAGTATCGCGCAGTTAAGTGATGGCCTGCTTAAGCAGGCCACACAATGCGCAACACATGTGTCCATGACACAAACGTTGATGGTAAGGAGTTTATAGTGAAAAAGTTGTTGTGTGCCGCAGGTCTGGGTATTGCTATGGCGGTTTCCGCTGGAGCCCAGGCAGCTGACAAAATTGCAGTGGTGAACGTTTCCAGCATTTTCCAACAGTTACCAGCGCGTGCGACCGTTGCGAAGCAGCTTGAGAATGAATTCAAAGGCCGTGCTACCGAACTTCAGGGCATGGAACGCGATCTGCAAACTAAAATGCAGCGTTTACAGCGTGACGGTTCTACCATGAAAGCCAGCGATCGTAGCCGCCTGGAAAAAGACGTGATGGCACAGCGTGAAACCTTCTCAACCAAAGCGCAGGCTTTCGAGCAGGATAACCGTCGTCGTCAGGCTGAAGAGCGCAACAAAATTCTGAGCCGCATTCAGGATGCCGTGCAGAAAGTTGCTGATAGCGAAGGCTATGATGTGGTTATCGATCAGAATGCTGTAGCCTATTCGGCTAAAGCAAAAGACATCACTGCAGATGTACTGAAACAGGTTAAATAATACATGTCTTCAATTCGACTGGCTGATTTAGCCCAGCAGTTGGATGCAGAATTGCACGGAGATGGCGATATCGCCATCTCCGGCATTGCTTCTATGCAATCCGCTCAAACCGGTCAGATCACTTTCCTTTCCAACAGCCGTTATCGTGAACAGCTGGCTACCTGTCAGGCGTCTGCCGTGGTGCTGTTAGAAGCAGACCGCGAATGCTTTGCTGGCGCGGCTCTGGTA
This sequence comes from Erwinia sp. INIA01, assembly GCF_025947915.1. Taxonomy (NCBI): domain Bacteria; kingdom Pseudomonadati; phylum Pseudomonadota; class Gammaproteobacteria; order Enterobacterales; family Erwiniaceae; genus Erwinia; species Erwinia sp. INIA01. The sequence goes on along the minus strand of NZ_JAPDNC010000007.1, from coordinate 23,189 downwards.
GTGAAAAATCCTTATCTGACCTATGCCCGTATGGCACAGTTGCTGGATACCACACCGCAGCCGGCCACCGCTATCTCGCCTCACGCAGTGATCGATCCTACTGCGACTTTGGGCAAAAATGTCTCGATTGCCGCAAATGCGGTGATCGAATCCGACGTCGTGCTGGGCGATAACGCGGTTATCGGTGCTGGCTGCTTCGTTGGGAAAAAAGCACGAATTGGTGCCGGTAGCCGCCTTTGGGCCAATGTGACCGTTTACCACGAAGTGCAAATCGGCAGCGATTGCCTGATCCAGTCAGGTACAGTCATTGGTGCTGACGGTTTCGGCTATGCCAACGATCGCGGCAATTGGGTGAAAATTCCCCAGCTCGGCACGGTCATTATTGGCGATCGCGTTGAGATCGGCGCCTGTACCACCATCGATCGTGGTGCGCTGGATAACACTCAAATCGGGAATGGTGTTATCATAGATAATCAGTGCCAGATTGCACACAATGTTGTGATCGGTGACAACACTGCCGTTGCAGGCGGAGTGATTATGGCTGGCAGTCTTAAGATCGGTCGTTACTGCATGATCGGCGGTGCCAGCGTAATTAATGGTCATATGGAAATTTGTGACAAAGTAACCGTCACTGGAATGGGAATGGTGATGCGACCAATCACCGAACCTGGGGTATACTCTTCGGGGATTCCACTGCAGCCCAACAAAACCTGGCGCAAAACTGCAGCGCTGGTGATGAACATCGACGAACTGAGCAAACGCTTGAAGGCCGTCGAACGCAAGGTTGATAAAGACTGAGCGACGATTCACCACTTACGCTGCCCAGCTTTCATAAATAGAACATGCTAAGCAGGGAAAGCCAAGCGCACGGAAATGATTTGCGGCCTGCTAACGATCTCCGATTGTTGCAGGCCGTGTTATTGATGCCATCAGAATGTTTAGGACAGGAAGAGTATTTTGACTACTGAAACGCATACTCTGAAGATTGAAGAGATTATTGAACTACTGCCGCACCGCTACCCGTTTCTGCTGGTCGATCGCGTGCTTGAGTTTGAAGAGCACAAGTATCTGCGTGCGGTGAAGAACGTCTCGGTTAACGAACCGTTTTTCCAGGGCCATTTCCCTGGTAAGCCGATTTTTCCAGGCGTGTTGATCCTGGAAGCGATGGCTCAGGCCACGGGAATTCTGGCGTTCAAGAGCGTAGGGAAACTGGAACCGGGTGAGCTGTACTACTTCGCCGGAATTGACGAAGCGCGCTTTAAGCGCCCTGTAGTGCCTGGTGACCAGATGATCATGGAAGTGACCTTCGAGAAAACCCGCCGTGGGTTAACGCGCTTTAAGGGCGTGGCAACCGTTGACGGTAAAATTGTCTGCGAAGCAACAATGATGTGTGCCCGCAGCCGGGAGGCTTAATTCGTGATTGACAGCACCGCCGTAATTCACCCAAGTTCGATCGTTGAAGAAGGTGCCGTCATTGGCGCTGGCGTTCAGATTGGTCCCTTTTGCGTCGTAGGCGCTAATGTATCAATCGGTGAAGGCACGATTCTAAAATCGCACGTCGTGGTGAATGGCCATACCCGTATTGGTAAGGACAACACCATTTACCAGTTTGCCTCCATCGGTGAGGTAAACCAGGATCTGAAATACGCCGGTGAACCTACCCGTGTTGAGATTGGCGATCGTAACCGCATTCGCGAGAGCGTGACTATCCACCGTGGTACTGCTCAGGCAGAAGGCGTGACCAAACTGGGTGATGATAATTTGCTGATGGTGAATGCGCATATTGCCCATGACTGTGTCGTTGGCAATCGCTGCATCCTGGCGAATAATGCCACGCTGGCAGGCCACGTTACCGTCGATGACTTCGCGATTATCGGTGGTATGACGGCGGTGCATCAGTTCTGCATCATTGGCGCGCATGTGATGGTCGGCGGCTGTTCCGGTGTGGCGCAGGACGTTCCTCCTTACGTTATCGCCCAGGGTAATCACGCAACGCCATTTGGTATTAACCTTGTAGGCCTGCAGCGCCGTGGCTTCAGCAAAGATGCCCTGCACGCAATCCGTAATGCTTACAAGCTGCTGTACCGCAGCGGTAAGACGCTGGATGAAGTGAAGCCAGAGATTGCCGAGCTGGCGAAAGTGCACCCTGAAGTTCAGCCTTTCTATGACTTCTTTGCGCGCTCGACCCGGGGTCTGATTCGTTAACTCATGCCTAAGCATCCCTTAACGATTGCCCTTGTCGCCGGAGAAACCTCCGGCGATATTCTTGGTGCCGGTCTGATCCGTGCGCTGAAGGCAAAGCATCCTGATGCCCGTTTCGTTGGCGTAGCGGGCCCGCTGATGCAGGCCGAAGGCTGCGAAGCGTGGTATGAGATGGAAGAGTTAGCCGTGATGGGTATCGTCGAGGTACTCGGACGGCTGCGCCGTATCCTGCATATTCGCCGGGATCTGACTGCCCGCTTTACCGAGCTGAAGCCCGATGTTTTCGTCGGTATTGATGCGCCCGATTTCAATATTACGCTGGAAGAACGTCTGAAACAGCGTGGTATCCGTACGATTCATTACGTCAGCCCGTCAGTCTGGGCATGGCGGCAAAAGCGGGTATTTAAAATAGGCCGTGCTACCGATCTGGTGCTGGCCTTCCTGCCGTTTGAAAAAGCCTTTTATGACCGCTTTAATGTACCCTGCCGCTTTATCGGCCATACGATGGCCGATGCGATGCCGATAGAGCCTGATAAGCTGGCTGCGCGGCAGGAACTGGGCATCGCGCCCGATGCGCTTTGCCTCGCTCTGCTGCCGGGAAGCCGCAATGCCGAAGTGGAAATGCTCAGCGCAGATTTCCTGCGTACCGCCATGCTGCTGCGGCAAAAATACCCGCAGCTGGAGGTGGTTGTACCGTTGGTCAATCCGCGCCGCCGCGAGCAGTTTGAAAAGATAAAAGCCGACGTTGCGCCGGATCTGACCATGCATTTGCTGGATGGCAAAGGCCGCACTGCAATGGTGGCCAGCGATGCCGCACTGCTTGCCTCCGGCACTGCCGCGCTGGAGTGTATGCTGGCGAAATGTCCTATGGTCGTGGGCTACCGTATGAAGCCGTTCACTTTCTGGCTGGCGAAACGCCTGGTGAAAACGGATTATGTTTCACTGCCCAATCTTCTGGCCGGTCGTGAGCTGGTGAAAGAGCTGTTGCAGGACGAGTGTGAACCGCAGAAACTGGCTGCGGCGCTGGAACCACTGTTGTTCAACGGTGAAGCTCGTCAACAGTTACTGGCGACCTTTACCGAGTTGCACCACCAAATCCGCTGGAATGCGGATGAACAGGCTGCGGCCGCCGTACTGGAGCTGTGTCCATGAGTGATTTTATTTATCCCAACGCCGCGCTGATTGCTGGCGTTGATGAAGTAGGGCGTGGCCCGCTTGTCGGTGCCGTGGTAACCGCCGCAGTAATTCTCGATCCTGCCAACCCTATCCAGGGCCTGGCCGATTCGAAAAAACTGTCTGAAAAGCGGCGGCTGGCGCTGTACGATGAAATCGTCGAGAAAGCGTTGAGCTGGAGCCTGGGACGGGCAGAACCGGAAGAGATCGATCGGATCAATATCCTGCATGCCACTATGCTGGCGATGCAGCGTGCCGTGGCCGGTCTGCATATCACGCCTGATTTTGTACTGATTGACGGCAACCGCTGCCCGGCGCTGGCGATGCCCAGCCAGGCTGTGGTCAAAGGGGATAGCCTGGTGCGTGAAATCAGTGCGGCTTCCATTATCGCCAAGGTGACGCGCGATCGTGAAATGGCCGAGCTGGATCTGCTGTATCCCGAATACGGTTTTGCCCAGCACAAAGGCTACCCAACCGCCTTGCATATGGAAAAACTGACGCAGCACGGTGCAACGCCGCATCATCGCCGCAGTTTTGCTCCGGTGCGCAATGCGCTGCTGGATGCTGAAATTGCCGCTACGCGTTCCCGTACGCTGTAATCTTCCCCTTCAGTTTTAACGGAATCCCAGATGGCCGAACCTCGTTTTATTCATTTACGCGTTCACAGCGACTACTCCATGATCGATGGACTGGCGAAGACGGGCCCGTTGGTGAAAAATGCGGCGAAAATGGGTATGCCGGCAATTGGTATCACCGATTTCACCAACCTGTGCGGGCTGGTCAAGTTTTACGGGACTGCACACGGGCAGGGAATGAAGCCGATTATCGGCGCAGATTTTAACGTTGCCAGTCCGCTGATGGGCGATGAACTGAGCCAGCTGACCGTGCTCGCTGCGGATAACGAAGGCTATCAAAACCTTACCCTGCTGATTTCCCGCGCCTACCAGCGTGGCTACGGACCGGCGGGCCCGACCATTGACCGCGACTGGCTGATGGAGCACCAGCAGGGCATTATTCTGCTCTCCGGTGGGCGGCGCGGTGACGTCGGCAAAATGCTGCTGCGCGGCAATCCCACCGGCGTTGCCGAGTGCCTGAGCTTCTACCAGACCTATTTCCCGGATCGTTACTATCTGGAACTGATCCGTACCGGCCGCCAGGATGAAGAGGTTTACCTGCACGCAGCGGTCGATCTGGCGATTGCTGAAGGGATACCGGTAGTGGCAACCAACGAAGTCTGCTTCCTGCAGGAAGATGACTTTGACGCCCATGAGATCCGTGTGGCGATCCACGACGGCTTCACGCTTGACGATCCCAAGCGCCCGAAAAACTACAGCCCGCAGCAGTATATGCGGACGGAAGAGGAGATGTGCGAGCTGTTCTCGGACATCCCGGAAGCGCTGGAAAACAGCGTGGAAATTGCCCGACGCTGTAACGTGACCATCCGCCTTGGTGAATACTTCCTGCCGCAGTTCCCGACCGGTGAAATGACCACCGAAGATTTCCTGGTGATGAAATCGAAAGAGGGGCTGGAAGAGCGTCTGGAATTCCTGTTCCCTGATGAACAGCTGCGTGCCGAACGCCGGCCGGAATATGACGAGCGTCTGGATGTTGAACTCAATGTTATCAACCAGATGGGGTTTCCTGGCTACTTCCTTATCGTAATGGAGTTTATCCAGTGGTCGAAGGATAATGACGTACCGGTGGGGCCGGGTCGTGGTTCCGGTGCCGGTTCGCTGGTGGCGTATGCGCTGAAAATCACCGACCTCGATCCGCTGGAGTTTGACCTGCTGTTCGAACGCTTCCTCAACCCTGAACGTGTTTCCATGCCGGACTTCGACGTTGACTTCTGTATGGAGAAGCGCGACCTGGTCATCGATCACGTGGCGGAAATGTACGGGCGTGAAGCGGTATCGCAGATCATTACCTTCGGTACGATGGCGGCGAAGGCGGTTATTCGCGATGTGGGGCGCGTGCTCGGGCATCCGTACGGCTTCGTCGATCGTATTTCCAAGCTGGTGCCGCCCGATCCGGGGATGACGCTGGAAAAAGCCTTTGCCGCTGAACCACAGCTGCCGGAAATCTACGAGGCGGATGAAGAGGTTAAAGCGCTGATTGATATGGCGCGCAAGCTGGAAGGCGTCACACGTAACGCCGGTAAACACGCCGGGGGCGTGGTTATCGCGCCGACTAAAATTACCGACTTTGCGCCGCTTTACTGTGATGAAAACGGCAACCACCCCGTTACTCAGTACGATAAGAATGACGTGGAATACGCAGGGCTGGTCAAGTTCGACTTCCTCGGCCTGCGTACGCTGACGATCATTGACTGGGCGTTGGGAATGATCAACGCGCGGCGTAAAAAAGAGGGGCTTGAGCCGATCGATATCGCGGCCATCCCGCTTGAAGACCAGAAAAGCTTCGACATGCTGCAGCGTTCGGAAACCACCGCGGTCTTCCAGCTTGAATCGCGCGGCATGAAGGATCTGATTAAGCGCCTGAAGCCCGACTGCTTCGAAGATATGATCGCTCTGGTTGCCCTGTTCCGTCCCGGGCCGCTGCAATCCGGCATGGTAGATAACTTTATTGACCGTAAGCACGGACGTGAGGAAATCTCCTATCCTGATATTCAGTGGCAGCACGAGTCGCTGAAGCCGGTGCTGGAACCCACCTACGGCATCATCCTGTATCAGGAACAGGTTATGCAGATTGCCCAGGTGCTGGCGGGATACAGTCTGGGCGGCGCGGACATGCTGCGTCGCGCAATGGGTAAAAAGAACCCGGTTGAAATGGCCAAGCAGCGCGGCGGCTTTGAAGACGGCGCGAAAGCTCGCGGCGTTGACGGCGAACTGGCGATTAAGATCTTTGACCTAGTGGAGAAATTCGCCGGGTACGGCTTTAACAAATCACACTCTGCCGCCTATGCGCTGGTTTCCTATCAGACCCTGTGGCTGAAGGCGCACTATCCGGCCGAGTTTATGGCCGCGGTAATGACCGCCGATATGGACAACACCGAGAAGGTGGTTGGCCTGGTGGATGAGTGCTGGCGTATGGGCCTCAAGGTGCTGCCGCCGGATATTAACTCCGGGCTGTATCAGTTCCACGTTAATGACGATGGCGAAATCGTTTATGGCATCGGGGCAATTAAGGGCGTCGGCGAAGGCCCGATCGAAGCGATCATTGAGGCGCGTAACGAGGGAGGATACTTCCGCGAGCTGTTCGACCTCTGTGCCCGTACCGACACCAAAAAGCTGAACAAGCGGGTGTTGGAAAAACTGATTATGTCCGGTGCATTTGACCGTCTGGGGCCACACCGTGCCGCGCTGATGAGTGCGCTGCCCGATGCGTTGAAGGCTGCCGATCAGCATGCGAAAGCAGAAGCGATTGGCCAGGCGGATATGTTTGGCGTGCTGGCGGAAGCGCCTGAGCAGGTAGAAAAGTCCTATTCTGACGTCACACCCTGGCCTGAACAGATCCAGCTGGATGGCGAAAGAGAGACTTTAGGGCTTTACTTAACCGGTCACCCGATTAATCAGTATTTAAAAGAAATTGAGCGCTATGTCGGTGGACTGCGCCTGAAAGACATGCACCCGACCGAACGTGGCAAAATGACCACTGCGGCCGGTCTGGTGGTGGCGGCCCGCGTAATGGTAACAAAACGCGGTAACCGGATTGGTATCTGTACACTTGACGATCGTTCGGGTCGTCTGGAAGTGATGTTATTCACAGATGCGTTAGATAAGTTCCAGCATATGTTGGAAAAAGACCGTATCCTGATCGTCAGCGGACAGGTCAGCTTTGATGACTTCAACGGCGGGCTTAAAATGATGGCCCGAGATATGATGGACATCGACGAAGCACGCGAAAAATATGCGCGTGGACTTGCTATATCGCTGACGGACAGGCAAATTGATGACCAGCTTTTGAACCGTCTCCGTCAATCCCTGGAACCCCATCGTTCGGGGACAATTCCGGTACATCTCTACTATCAGAGAGAGGATGCGCGGGCGAAGTTGCGCTTTGGCGCGACCTGGCGCGTGTCGCCCAGCGATCGTTTATTAAACGATCTGCGGTCGTTGATAGGATCGGAGCAGGTGGAACTGGAGTTTGACTAAAACAGGATTATTATGAGTCTTAATTACCTGGATTTTGAACAGCCAATCGCAGAGCTTGAAGCGAAAATTGATTCACTGAAATCGGTTGGCCGTCAGGATGAAAAACTGGATATTAATCTGGATGAAGAAGTTCAGCGTCTGCGCGATAAAAGCGTGGAACTGACCCGTAAAATCTTCTCCGATTTAGGTGCATGGCAGATCGCGCAGCTTGCGCGTCATCCGCTGCGTCCTTATACGCTGGATTATGTTCGTAACGTTTTCACCGATTTTGATGAGCTGGCGGGCGACCGTGCCTATGCCGATGATAAAGCCATTGTTGGCGGCATCGCTCGTCTGGAAGGCCGTCCGGTGATGATCATTGGTCATCAGAAAGGGCGCGAAACCAAAGAGAAAATTCGCCGTAACTTCGGCATGCCGGCACCGGAAGGTTACCGTAAAGCGCTGCGTCTGATGGAGATGGCCGAGCGTTTTAATATGCCTATCGTCACCTTTATCGATACCCCTGGTGCTTATCCGGGTGTGGGTGCGGAAGAGCGCGGTCAGTCTGAAGCTATCGCCCGCAACCTGCGTGAGATGTCCGGTCTGAAAGTGCCGGTTATCTGTACGGTGATTGGTGAAGGTGGTTCAGGTGGTGCACTCGCTATCGGCGTGGGCGACAAAGTGAATATGCTGCAGTACAGCACCTACTCGGTGATCTCACCGGAAGGCTGCGCATCGATTCTGTGGAAAAGCGCTGACAAAGCGCCGCTGGCTGCGGAAGCGATGGGGATTATTGCCCCACGTCTGAAAGAGCTGAACCTGATCGATACCGTGATCCCGGAACCGCTGGGCGGCGCGCACCGTAATCCACTGGCGATTGCTGATTCTCTGAAAGCGCAGCTGCTTTCAGATCTGGCGGAGCTGGATGCATTGAGCAAAGAGGAATTGCTGGATCGTCGTTATCAGCGCCTGATGAATTACGGCTACGCTTAATTTCGTCATCCTCGCAACCAAGGCCCCTCAGGGGCCTTTTTTGTCTCAGAATTTTCACAATTTATGCTATCTGTAATCTTTCCCGAATCATGTTAGCCTTTTTTTGCTAACTCACTAAAAGGAAGGGAAATTATGGATATTAATCGTCGTAAATTAGCCATGGGTTTACTGACCCTCCCGGCAGCTGCCGCCGTTGGCGGCTGCGTTTCAGCAGAAAAGCCACACAAAGATAAAACCTTCGATCGGATGGCGCTTAATCAGCTGAGCGACCAGCTGGAGGATCGCCACACGGCCGATATTCTGGCCCCGTTTATTCTGGATGCCGCTTTTAACATGACACCACCGACTGGCCGCATACAGGAGGCCAGTATGGTGATGGCTTTCGCCTTCGGCAACCGACCTAATCCTGAACACGATCCCAATAAGCTTGCTTTACCTGGACCGATGAACAGGGCACTGGCCCAATGCTGTGCTGCCGTATGGCGTAATAAACGCATGCCTCTCTATCTGCAATGGGAAATTGCGCGCTGGATGGATTCCTCCGAGTTTTCGGATATTCCACGAAGTGACATTATTTCTATAGAGCCCTACTGGGATGAAAGCGGTAAGCTGATTTATCTCAGCACTGATGGTGTTGTACAGGAAATTATTAACAAATACTTTTCCGGCGATCCTGCAATAATGGGCAAGGCAGCGATCGTGGGTCATCGCGACCATGTTAAACGCTGCATTATGACCTGTGCGGCGCGTAAGGTGCGTGGGTTTGCACCCGGGGGAATTTCCCTGCCGCGATGGTATGACCCACAGTCCGATCAACCCTGGACCCGGCGTCGCGATCTTTATGTGCTACAGGACATTACCGCGCAGCTGTCGATGAGCGCTCAGGCAAACATTGCTAAGGCTTACCCGCAGGGATAAGCGCAAGAGGATGCGATCCGCTATGCTTACAGTTTGACTGCAGGGTCAACCGGTCTTGACCAGGCGGAAGCAATCTTCCGCCTTTGTATGCAGATGGAGGTAAGCATTGAACATTATCGCGATCGTAGGACCGCACAACGTTTTTTATAAAGATGAACCAATCCGACAGCTGGATGCCGCACTGCAATTACAGGGCTTCCAGACCATCTACCCGCACGATGCTGCGGACCTGCTGAAGCTGATTGAGCACAACCCGCGAATAAGCGGCGTGATTTTTGACTGGGATGAACACAGCTTTGAGCTTTGCAGTGAAATCAATCAGCTGAACGAATATCTGCCGCTGTATGCTTTTATCAATACCCATTCGACGATGGACGTCAGCATTAACGAAATGCGTATGGCGATCTGGTTCTTCGAATATGCGCTTAACGCGGCAGAGGATATCGCTCAGAGGATACGCCAGTACACCGATGAGTATCTGGAAAACATCACGCCGCCGCTGACCCGCGCGCTGTTCACCTACGTTAAAGAAGGAAAATACACCTTCTGTACCCCCGGACACATGGCCGGAACGGCCTTCCAGAAAAGCCCGGTAGGCTGCCTGTTTTACGATTTCTTTGGTGCAAACACTCTGAAGGCGGATATTTCCATCTCGGTGACCGAACTGGGATCGCTGCTCGACCATACCGGTCCGCATCTTGAGGCCGAAGAATATGTTGCCCGCACCTTCGGTGCCGAGCAGAGCTATATGGTCACTAACGGAACCTCGACCTCAAATAAAATCGTCGGCATGTATGCAGCCCCCGCCGGAAGCACCGTGCTGGTCGATCGCAACTGCCATAAATCACTGACCCATCTGTTGATGATGAGTGATGTTATTCCGATTTGGCTGAAGCCGACGCGCAACGCTCTGGGGATACTCGGTGGTATACCGAAACGAGAGTTCACCAGAGAGAGTATTGAACAGAAAGTGGCCCAGACGCCGCGTGCCAGCTGGCCGGTTCACGCGGTGATTACCAATTCAACCTACGACGGGCTGCTGTATAACACGCAGTATATTAAGGAGACGCTGGACGTTCCCTCTATCCACTTTGATTCTGCCTGGGTGCCGTATACCAATTTTCATCCTATCTACATCGGGTTGAGCGGCATGAGCGGCGAGCGAACGGCGGGGAAAGTGATTTATGAAACGCAGTCGACGCATAAACTGCTGGCCGCTTTCTCGCAGGCGTCGCTGATCCACATTAAGGGCGACTACGACGAACAGACCTTTAATGAGGTCTATATGATGCACACCACCACGTCGCCCAACTATTCAATCGTCGCTTCCATTGAAACGGCGGCGGCCATGCTGCGCGGTAATCCCGGTAAGCGGCTGATTAACCGTTCGGTTGAGAGGGCACTGCATTTCCGCCGTGAAATCCAGCGCCTGCGCGAAGAGTCAGACGGCTGGTTCTTCGATATCTGGCAGCCGGAAGGCATTGATGAACCGGAATGCTGGCCGATCCAGCCTGGCGAGGAGGACTGGCACGGTTTTCGCGATGCGGATGCCGATCATATGTACCTTGATCCGATCAAAGTCACTATCCTGACTCCCGGTATGAGCGAGCTTGGCGAGATGGCGAAAGAGGGGATCCCGGCGGCGCTGGTAGCGAAATTCCTCGATCAGCGCGGTATCGTGGTGGAGAAAACCGGGCCTTACAATCTGCTGTTCCTGTTCAGTATCGGCATTGATAAAACCAAAGCGATGAGCGTGCTGCGCGGGTTGACGGAGTTCAAGCGGGCTTACGACCTTAATCTGCGGGTCAAAAATATGCTGCCGGATCTGTATGCGGAAGATCCGGACTTTTATCGCAATATGCGTATTCAGGATCTGGCGCAGGGGATCCACTCACTGATCTGCCAGCATGACTTACCGCGCCTGATGCTGCAGGCGTTTGCCGTACTGCCGGAGATGAAACTTACTCCACACCAGATGTTCCAGCAGCAGGTTAAGGGCAATGTTGAAACCGTGGATATCAGCGAGCTGGTGGGGCGGATCTCGGCCAATATGATCCTGCCCTATCCACCGGGCGTACCGGTGGTAATGCCGGGTGAAATGATCACTGCTGAAAGCCGCGCCGTGCTCGATTTTCTGTTGATGCTGTGTTCGGTGGGGGAGCGCTATCCCGGCTTTGAAACGGATATACACGGTGCCACCCTTACCGAGGACGGGCAGTATCTGGTGCGGGTGCTGAAAGATGACGCGGTAATTTAGGCCGTTTTACGGAATCTCACCCGTTGCGGTCAGGTTCGTCGCTGCGTAAGGTACTGCTAAACAGCATTGATTCAGGTGACAGCATGTCCGGTTTACAGTTAAAGCAGGTGCATCATATCGCGATTATTGCGCGAGACTATCCGCTCAGCCGAGCGTTTTACTGCGATATTCTGGGTTTTACGCTCATGGCAGAGGTATATCGCGAAGCGCGTGATTCCTGGAAGGGCGATCTGGCACTGAACGGCAGCTATGTGATTGAGCTGTTTTCGTTCCCTGAACCCCCGTCGCGGCCTTCGCGGCCGGAAGCCTGCGGCCTGCGCCATCTTGCATTCAGCGTGGAGGATATTGATGCCGCCACGCAGTATCTGAGCGAACGCGGCGTGATCTGTGAAGATATTCGCATCGATCCGCTGACCGGCAAGCGTTTTACCTTCTTCAGCGATCCTGACGGTTTGCCCCTGGAACTGTATCAGGCTTAAAATAGGAACGTCCAAACCCGGCGTACCGCGCCGGGTGTTCTCTTTAGGATTACCATGTCAGATCTTGCTCATCTTGAACGCTCACTGACGGCAGAGCAGCCCGTACTGCTGGCCTACAGCGGCGGTCTGGATTCCACCGTGCTGCTTCACCAGCTGGTGCAGCTGCGCCAGCAGTGGCCGACGCTGCGACTGCGGGCGCTGCACGTTCATCATGGTCTTAGCCCGCTGGCGGACGGCTGGGTGGCACACTGCCGCCGCCAGTGTGCGGAGTGGCAGGTGCCGCTGGAGGTGGTGAAGGTGACGGTTGATGCGCGGCTGGGGGGCATTGAGTCGGCGGCGAGAAGCGCACGCTATCAGGCGCTGGCTCAGCACATCGATCCGGAGGAAACGCTGTTGACCGCGCAGCACCGGGACGATCAGAGTGAAACCCTGCTGCTGGCGCTCAAACGCGGTAGCGGCCCGGCGGGCCTGGCAGCCATGTCACCGGTGCAGATGCGCGGTGACAATCTGCATCTGCGCCCGCTGCTGGATTTCAGTCGTCAGCAGCTTGAGGCGTGGGCCGCGCGCCATCGGCTCAGCTGGATTGAAGATGAGAGTAATCAGGACACGCGCTATGACCGCAACTTCCTGCGCTTAGAGATATTGCCGTTACTGAATGAACGCTGGCCACACTTTTCTGCCGCCGCTGCCCGCAGCGCCGCACTGTGCGGCGAACAGGAGCAACTGCTTGACGAGCTGCTGGCCGAGTCGCTTGATGCGCTGATCGCCGAAGATGGAAGCCTGGGTTTCACGCCGCTGTTGAGCATGAGCCCGGTCCGCCGCGCTGCGCTGCTGCGGCGCTGGATTGCGCGGCAAAACGGTGCGATGCCCTCGCGGGAAGGGCTTGAGCGGCTGTGGCAGGAGGTGGTGCTGAGCCGTGAAGATGCCACGCCGTGCCTGCGGCTTGGAGTTTCTGAAGTTCGTCGTTTTCGCGATCGTCTGTGGTGGTTACGCCCATCTGAGCCGCTGGCCGATCGTCAGATCGACTGGGCTGCACCCTGGTTGCCGTTGACGTTACCGGCTGAGCTGGGGCAGCTGGCTGTAGATGATGCCGGGATATCGCTGCGTCAGCCGCAGTCATCGGAAACGGTCAGCGTACGATTTCAGGCGCGGGGCTCGTTTCATATCGTGGGCCGTGCGGGCAGCCGCCCGCTGAAAAAGCTCTGGCAGGAGGCCGGTATTCCGCCCTGGCGGCGTGAACGTATACCGCTGCTGTTTTATGGTGAACAGCTGATTGCCGCGTTGGGGGTATTTGTGACCCATGAAGGGGCGCCATCTTCAGCGGAAACCGCCTGGCGGATACGCTGGCAACAATGAATTCAGGGAGTGCTATGTTGAAAAAAAGCCTGACGGCAGCGATGTTTCTGTTAACCAGCCTGCCGGTTATTGCGGCGGGTGACAGCAGCGCCGGGCAGCAAAAATCCGCAGCCTGTATGGCCTGCCATGGTGCAGACGGTAAAGCCGCTGCGCCGATCTACCCTAATCTGGCTGGGCAAAATGAGGCGTATCTTGGACTGGCGCTACACGCGTATAAAACGGGTGCCCGCAGTGGCGGACAGGCTGAGGTGATGAAGGCGTTTGTTGCCGGTCTCAGTGATGAAGATATCGATGATTTAGCGGCGTACTACGCGGGCCTGAAGCCCTGACGGGGAAGGGGCGAGGTGTTTTCCGCCCCTGTTATGATTGACGTGTGGGTTAATCTGACTCGCTAACCACGACGGTGCCGAGGTCGGGATGGCTGAAACTGGCAATATGATCGAGGCGGAGGTCGCTGGTTTCACCGGCAATCTCCACCGTCAGGTACTCAACGTTTTTCCGCGACAGAATATCTTTCGCTTTGGCTTTTAACTGCTCGCCGCTTTTCAGCGTCAGCGCCAGCGTCCAGTGTTTTTGGCAGGCGAGTTCCAGGCTGTCGTAGTCATCACAGTTGATCGGTTTGTAGGCTTCATTCGTCAACATAGTCGCTCACCAATAAGTTAGCGGCAGCAAAGGCTGCCTGTTCCCTGATGGAAGAGTTTAGCTCAGGATTCCCGGCTATTTCATCGAGTGCTTTCAATACGCAGGCCAGAGCATCCGGCACGTATCCCAGGTCGCCACTGCCGATCTCGGCATATTTACGGCGAACTAATTCACAATAGTTTTGCACTTGCACCTCCTTCAGAGTGTTTCTCTGACTAACATCGACTATAGCACAGGCTTTTATCGGAAATCAGCCGGGTACGGGTGAATTGCTGCGCCATCGGTTACAATGACCGGTAACGAAGATAAGGATCCCTATGGCACTGAAAGCAACGATTTACAAAGCGACGGTTAACGTCGCGGATATGGACCGCAATGTATTTATTGACCAGGTACTGACGCTGGCACGTCACCCGTCTGAAACCGAAGAGCGCCTGATGCTACGACTGCTGGCGTGGATGGTTCATGCCCATGAACGTTTAACGTTTACCCGCGGCTTAAGCGCCGAGGATGAGCCGGAAATTTGGCAGCTTAACGATCATAACGGCATTGATCTGTGGGTAGAACTGGGGCTGCCCGAAGAGCGACGTATTAAAAAAGCCTGCAGTCGTTCGCAGCACGTCTGGCTGTATGCCTATAACTGGCGTGCGGCACAGCCCTGGTGGCAGCAGAATCAGAACAAGCTGGCACAGCAGGATAATTTGTCCATTCGTTACCTGAACGATGAACAGCTCAGCGCACTCACCCAGCTTGCATCCCGTTCCATGCAGTTACAGGCAACCATTCAGGATGGCACAATCTGGCTATCTGATGATACCCACCACCTTGAAATTCAGTTTGAGACGTGGTTGGATGCAGGTAAGAAGCCATGATTATTCTTTCACGTAATGTCACCATTCCCGACGCTGAAATCGACATTACTGCGATTCGTGCGCAGGGGGCGGGTGGGCAACACGTGAATAAAAGCTCTACGGCCATTCATCTGCGTTTTGATATCCGGGCTTCCAGCCTGCCCGAGTTTTATCAGTCGCGCATGCTGGCCGCCAGTCATCATTTGATTACGCCTGAGGGCATAGTGATTATCAAGGCGCAGGAGTATCGCAGCCAGGACATGAACCGTGAGGCGGCATTAAAAAGGCTGGAGAATTTAATCCTTGAGCTGACGGTTGTTGAAAAGGTTCGCCGCAGTACGCGCCCGACGCTGGCATCTAAAAAGCGCAGGCTGGAGAGTAAAGCGCGTAAATCGTCGACCAAATCGCTTCGCGGCAAAGTTCGCAGCGACTAACGGACCTTGGGTCTATTTATTCAGGCAGCAGGAGATGCGATGAAAACGGTTTTGTTAAGTTTCAGTGCCGCACTGGTACTTGCCACGCTGATTGGCTGTAATAACCATCAGCCCGCGCAGCAGTATGCGGCACTGGAACCGATGCGTCAGAGCTATAGCGGGCTAATGCCCTGTGGGCAAAACTGCCGCGACAGCGAATCTTCGCTTTTCCTGGCCGCTGATGGCAGCTATGTACTGGAGCAGCGAGAAATGGGTGCCAATGGAATGCGGTTTGCTCAGTACGGCAAGTGGGCGCGCACGGCAGACACGTTAACGCTGGTGGCGATGAACGGCGAGAAACAGCTGTTCCGCCCAACGGAAGAGGGACTTGAGGTGTTATCGGTCCGTGGTGTGCCGCTGAGTAATCAGCAGCGCTATCATTTAACCGCCCGTTCGCAACAGCCCGCCAGCTAAGCGTCTTTCTCCGCTTAAAATAAAACGGCCACCGCATTAGCGATGGCCGTTTTCGTTAATAAACCAGTGAATTACTTCGCCAGTTCGGCAACCAGGAACTCAACGATCTCGTTGGTTTTGATCATACGCTTCTCACCTTCGCGGCGGGATTTGTACTCAATTTCTTCGCTGTCGAGATTACGATCGCCAATCACGATGGTATGCGGCACGCCAATCAGCTCCATATCGGCAAACATCACACCCGGACGCTCTTTACGGTCGTCAAGGATCACATCAATGCCTTTGGCTCGCAGCGTGCTGTACAGCTCTTCCGCCAGCTCTTTCACGCGGAATGATTTCTGCATATTCATTGGCAGGATCGCGACCTGGAACGGTGCCAATGCGGCTGGCCAGATGATGCCGCGTTCATCGTGGTTCTGCTCAATTGCCGCCGCCACAACGCGGGTGATACCGATACCGTAGCAGCCCATGGTCATAATCTGGTTACGGCCATCTTCACCTTGTACGGAGGCTTTCATCGCTTCCGAGTATTTGGTGCCGAGCTGGAAGATATGACCCACCTCGATACCACGCTTAATCTGCAGCGTACCTTTCCCATCCGGGCTGGCATCGCCTTCCACGACGTTGCGGATATCCGCGACGCGCGGCAGCGGCAGATCGCGCTCCCAGTTAATACCCGAGAAGTGTTTGTGATCGATGTTCGCACCGGCGCTGAAGTCGCTCATCGCGGCAACGGTACGGTCTGCGACGATTGGCATTGGCAGGCCAACAGGACCAAGCGAACCCGGGCCAGCGCTTACCAGCGCACGGATTTCTTCTTCGGTCGCGAAGGTCAGCGGTGCCGCAACGATATCAATTTTCTCAGCTTTGACTTCGTTCAGTTCGTGGTCGCCGCGTACCAGCAGGGCAACCAGCGTGTGGCCGCTCTCTTCTGTCGCTTTCACCATCAGCGTTTTCACGGTTTTCTCAACCGGAAGGTTAAACTGCTCAACCAGCTCGGCGATAGTTTTGGCATTTGGCGTATCGAACTGCGCCATTTCCTGAGATGGCGCGGCACGGCCACCGGCTGGTGCTACCGCTTCCGCTTTTTCCATATTGGCCGCGTAATCTGACTCGGTGGAGAACACCACATCGTCTTCACCGCTTTGTGCCAGTACCTGGAACTCGTGGGAAGCGCTACCGCCGATTGAACCGGTATCGGCATCAACCGCACGGAAGTTCAGTCCCATGCGGGTGAAGCTCTGGCTGTAGGCGCGATACATCGCGTCGTAGGTTTCCTGCAGCGATTCCTGCGTGGTGTGGAATGAGTAAGCGTCTTTCATGATAAATTCGCGCGAGCGCATCACACCGAAGCGCGGACGGACTTCATCGCGGAATTTCGTCTGGATCTGGAATACATTCAGCGGCAGCTGTTTGTAGGAGCTCAGTTCATTGCGAATCAGATCGGTGACCACTTCTTCATGCGTTGGGCCGAGTACAAAAGGACGATCGCCGCGATCGACAAAGCGCAGCAGCTCCGGACCGTACTGCTCCCAGCGGCCGCTCTCCTGCCAGAGATCGGCAGGCTGGACAACCGGCATCGAAATCTCAATGGCACCGGCGTTGTTCATCTCTTCGCGCACGATGTTTTCAACTTTTTTCAGCACGCGCAGGCCGGTCGGTAACCAGGTATAAAGGCCGGATGCCAGTTTGCGGATCATCCCGGCGCGCAGCATCAGCTGGTGGCTGATCACTTCAGCGTCGGCAGGTGTCTCCTTTTGAGTGGAGAGCAGGTATTGAGTAGTACGCATGAGTTACGATTCCATATGAACGGAAGAGAGTCAAAAAACGTGGCGGCTAGTGTACCAGCGTGTCGGGTGAGTCAAAAGATGCCGGACTAAATTAACGTGGGTCGATAGCGATAACTTCGGTACCCGCAAGGGTGACACGCCAGCGAACGTTAAAATCCAGCAGCCAGGCAGCATATTCCCGATCCGGTTCTTCGCCTTTACGGTAGGCCGGGCGAGGGTCCTGTGCCAGCACCTGAGAAATAAAACGCTCAAGATGTGGATAACGAAGCCGATGTTGTGCCAGCTGTTCCTGGGCTGCCGGAGTAAAGAAAACGGGCATATCTGCTGCGGGGGCCTGTTGGGCAAAACCCGCGCGCGCGTCGGGCAGGGCTTCGGCAAAAGGCAAATAGGGTTTGATATCGACAATCGGCGTGCCGTCGACCAGATCGAGACTGCCCAGCTCCAGAATAACCTGCTGCTGTTCATAGCGGATACCTTTCAGCTCAACCAGGGACATCCCGACTGGATTAGGGCGAAAGGTTGATCGGGTAGCGAATACGCCCATGCGCGCATTACCGCCCAGACGCGGTGGTCGTACGGTAGGGCGCCAGCCACCTTCCATGGTTTGATGGAAAATAAACAGCAGCCAGAGGTGGCTGAATGCCTCAAGGCCTCTCACCGCTTCCGGCTGGTTATAGGGAGGTAAAAGACGAAGTTCACCACCGCCGTCCTCAATCAGACCGGGCTGTCTGGGAACGGCGAATTTCTCCTTCCAGGGGGAATGAATAGTACCAATTTGCTGGAAGGAGAATGACGACATTTACTCTGCGACTCTTATGGCTGAACCCTGACATGTGGCTTCGCGGTAGCAACCGGGTAAGCCACTCAATACTTCGCAGCTTTGCATCAGCAGGGCATTACCTGACAGTGCGGCAGCGCGTTTTTGCATTTGCTGGCGAACGTTTACCAGATTAGGTGGGAAATCATTCGCTTGAATCTGGCAATCATTACCTGAAACGCCACCCAGCGCAAGAAACGCTTTGCCGTTCAGCGCTTCAACGCTGTTATAAATAGCAATGCTCGGGCTGGTGGTGTTGGTCAGCATTTTTTTGGCTGGAGTAGCGTGCTGAACGGGTGTTGCAGCCTGGATCGGCTTAGTTTTATGAGACTGTGCAGTACAACCTGCCAGAGCCATAGCCAGCAAACAAAATGTAATAAGACGCATGGAAAATCCCTTTTATGTTAATTGTGGGGGCTGAATATAACAACCCCATAATTAACCCGCAATCTTACTAAGTAATTAAAAAATAATGATTTTCATCTTCCTTTTTAGCGATATTTTACGGCATGGTTCTTACTTTTTGTCATAGGTTGCGAGATGAAATATCGCAATAAATTCTTGAGGATTCTGGCTGAGTGGACCAATAACGATTGTTAATTGGAGACTTTCAGTGCCGAGCCCTGACAAATCGCCTGGCGGTAGCATCCCTGTGCTGAACTCACAATTTCACACTTGTGCAGCAGTACAGCATTGGCCTTCATGCCTGAAGCCCGGACCTGCATCCGCTTGCGTGCAGTCGCAATATTCGGTGGAGAGTCCTGGGTGCTGCTTTGGCAGTCATCACCGTACACCTCACCGAGATCGCGGAAAGGCTTGCTGACCAGTTCAGCCGCATCGGTATACAGTTTTACCGGAGCTGGATGAGCCGTAGGTTTAGCACGTGCAGGTTCCGTTTGCGCTGGTTTCTCGATTGGCGTGATGGGCTGGTAGGGTTTCTGCAGCAGCGAACAGCCTGTCAGCGACAGGGCCAGCAAACAGAGCGGCAAAACACGCATGGGGAATCCTCATGTTCGGTAAAAGTGGCGTTATTGAAGCAAGCCGTAGCAGAAATAACAAGGGGAGAGCGGGATATGCAGAACGGGAGTCAGTTATTCGTAAAGCATGCAGGCCGCTGGTACGGCCTGCATTAAAGTATTACCAGCCTTTAACCGCGCCGCCGTTAAAGGTTTTGTTAGCCGCTTCGTTAACTTCGTCAGACTGATAGGCCTGAACGAATTTCTTCACGTTTTCTGCGTCTTTATTATCTTCGCGCGCAACGATCAGGTTAACGTATGGGGAGTTTTTATCTTCTACGAAGATACCGTCTTTCGCCGGGGTCAGGCCGATCTGGCTGGCGTAGGTAGTGTTAATTACCGCCAGTGCGATCTGCTGATCGTCCAGGGAGCGCGGCAGCTGTGGCGCTTCCAGCTCAACCAGTTTGATGTTTTTCGGATTCTCAACAACATCCAGTGAGGTTGGCAGCAGACCAACGCCATCTTTCAGTTTAATCAGGCCCACTTTCTGCAGTAGCAGCAGTGAACGACCCAGGTTGGTTGGATCGTTAGGAATGGCAACCTGCGCGCCTTCCTGCAGTTCATCCAGTGATTTGATTTTTTTCGAATAGCCGGCAATCGGATAAACGAAGGAGTTACCCACTGCAACCAGTTTGTAGCCGCGATCTTTGATCTGCTGATCGAGGTATGGCTTATGCTGGAAGGCATTGACGTCAATATCGCCTTTGCTCAGTGCTTCGTTAGGCAGTACGTAGTCGTTAAACGTCACCAGCTCCACGTTCAGGCCATATTTCTCTTTCGCCACTTTCTGTGCCACTTCAGCAACCTGCTGCTCGGCACCGACAATCACACCCACCTTGATGTGGTTTGGATCTTTCTCTTTCTGATCGCAGCCAACCAGAGCCAGAGTACCGATAAGTGCGCCTACGGCAGCAAACGTTTTAAAATTAAAAGACATGTCCCTTCCTTAAATAACGAATATTACTGTTGTGTTTACTTATGAGTGACCGCGCGAACAATGCGATCGCCGCCAAACTGAATCAGATACACCAGAACAACCAGCAGGACTAAAACGGTATTCATCACAGTGGCGTTATAACCAATATAGCCATACTGATAGCCAATCTGCCCCAGGCCGCCTGCGCCCACTGCACCGCCCATTGCGGAGTAACCCACCAGGGTGATCAAAGTAATAGTAGCTGCATTCACCAGACCCGGCAGCGCTTCCGGTAGCAGAACCTTACAGATGATTTGCAGCGGGGTTGCGCCCATGGCGCGCGAGGCTTCAATCAGACCGGTTGGCAGCTCTAACAGGGTGTTTTCCACCATACGTGCAATAAACGGTGCCGCACCAATGGTCAACGGTACAATCGCCGCCTGAAGACCGATTGAAGTTCCGACAATCATTCGGGTGAATGGAATCATCCACACCAGCAGTATAATGAAAGGGATCGAGCGGAAGATGTTAACCACCGCCGACAGCACGCGATAGAGTTTTGCGTTCGCGATAATCTGTCCCGGGCGGGTAACGTAAAGCAGTACGCCGACCGGCAGACCGATAACAAAACCAAAAAAGCCGGAGACAAAGGTCATCATCAGGGTTTCCCAGATGCCGCGGCCCATTAACCACATCATTGCCTCAGACATAACCTAATACCTCTACCTTTACATGATTTTGCTGCAGAAACGCGATAGCGGCCTTAGTATCGTCGGCGCTACCGTGGATTTCTGCCAGCATAATGCCGAACTTGACGCCGCCCGCGTAATCCATTTGAGCGCTGATAATGTTGTTATTCACATTGAAACGGCGAGCGGATTCTGAAAGGAGGGGGGCATCAACCGACTGGCCGGTAAATTCCAGACGCAGTAAAGGAACGGTATTCTCACGGGCTTCAGGGGACAGGCGCTGAAGGTAATCTTCAGGAATATCCAGATGCAGTGTGGACTGAATAAACTGTTGGGCCAGCGGCGTCTTAGGATGGGAGAAGACCTCACTCACCGTATCCTGTTCAATCAGCTTACCGTCACTAATCACCGCGACGCAGTCACAGATGCGTTTCACCACATCCATTTCATGAGTGATTAGCAGGATGGTGATACCCAGGCGGCGGTTAATATCCTTCAGCAATTCAAGAATTGAACGCGTGGTTGCCGGATCGAGGGCGCTGGTGGCCTCATCGCACAGCAGAACTTTTGGATTGCTGGCCAGTGCGCGAGCAATTGCCACACGTTGCTTCTGACCGCCGGAAAGGTTGGCTGGCCATGAGTCATACTTATCGGCCAGGCCGACCAGTTCCAGCAACTCAACCACGCGGTTCTTTATTTCTGCTTTCGACATATTGCCCAACTCCAGCGGCAGCGCAACGTTGCCTGCAACAGTTCGGGAGTTCAGCAGATTAAAATGCTGGAAGATCATGCCAATCTGGCGGCGTGCCAGCGTCAGCTGTGCTGATGAGAGCGTGGTGAGATCCTGATTATCGACCAGCACTTTACCGGAGGTCGGGCGCTCCAGCAGATTAACACAGCGAATAAGGGTACTTTTACCGGCGCCGGAAGCGCCGATAACCCCGTAAATTTGCCCGGCAGGCACGTGCAGGCTGACATCGGACAGCGCTGTAATCGTGCGTGAACCCTGCTGGAACACTTTGGTAATATTTGAAAGTTTTATCATTGCTTTATTTATTATCGTGATGGGGGTTGTCCGTGGCGTTCATTCTTACTTATGCATTCAGCAGTAAAGCAGAACGCAACTGGATGTTAAGGCATCCAGACGTCTAAATCAATCGAAGTCCTTCAAACTGGCATTCTCTCTTCTATGGCAATCGTGAGATACTCTATGGCAAATTTTTTAGCAGGAGTGACTACGTGGCTACCAATGTCCCGGCAATTTTTCTCGATCGTGATGGCACCATTAATATCGATCATGGCTATGTTTCAGAAAGCGACAACTTTGAGTTTATCGATGGCGTTATTGAAGCCATGGCCGAATTAAAGAAGATGGGTTTCGCGCTGGTGCTGGTGACCAACCAGTCTGGTATCGCCCGCGGTATGTTTACCGAAGATCAGTTTATGCACCTGACCGAGTGGATGGACTGGTCGCTCGCCGATCGTGATGTCGATCTCGATGGCATCTATTTCTGCCCACATCATCCTGAAGCTGTAGTAGAAGAGCTTCGTCAAAACTGTGACTGCCGTAAACCGCAGCCGGGAATGCTGCTGTCTGCACAGCAGGAATTGCACATTGATATGGCCGCTTCTTATATGGTTGGCGACAAAATAGAGGACATGATGGCAGGTGCGGCGGCTGGAGTGGGTAAAAAAGTACTGGTTCGCACCGGGAAGCCCGTTACCGCCGAGGGTGAAAAAGCGGCAGATTGGGTGCTAAATAGCCTTGCAGAGCTGCCTGCACGCATCAAACAGGGCTAAAAAGCAGCGTTTCGCACGAAGTTTCAGCAAGCAGATAAAAACTTAATATTTCTGCTTGCGTTCCCGCTCGGCCTCCCTATAATGCGCAACCACTGAGACGGCACAGCGACTGACAAGTCAGCCACTCAGGAGGTTCGGGAAGTCTCTGAACCGCCGGAAAAAACTTCTCAAAAAGAAGTTGACTCCGAAGGAGGAAAGCGTAATATACGCCACCTCGCAGCAGGACGGCTAACGCCACTGACTGCACTGCTCTTTAACAATTTATCAGACAATCTGTGTGGGCACTCGCAGGATTGATATCAACGTCTCCGG
>NZ_JAPDNC010000006.1:275147-313858 GCF_025947915.1 Erwinia sp. INIA01 | reverse complement strand
ACGCCCTCATGAATCCCTGAACAACCTGACGCCGGACGAGTACCGGTTGATGGCGGAAAATACGGAAATCTCAAAAAGTGCCTGGAACTAAATCCGGTCTACTTACAGTTGTACCGATTTTTTCAAGTGATTTAGTCGGATAAAGCTTGTCTGGGTAGATTTGTGCCAGCTCTTCCTTTGAAGAAATCACCAAAAACTTCTATTGATTAAAGGCATTACCAGCTACCTGATGATTTCATGCACAGTTAAATGTATCACTTGTAGTTGGTGTTTATATCGAATAAAGAACCATTATCTATATTACAATCCATTGAGCTTATAATATCACCATTTTTTTTACATCTAGCCATGCTGTTGATTCATGCTCTTCACTAACTCTATTTAAGCTTTCATTAACTGTATAACTATAAATTCCATTTTTAAACTCCACAGTGCTATTCAAACCTGTACCCACTGGTATTTCTTGAGTTATATTCAATCTTTGCAAACTTCTCTTAATCTCAATATCTGGCTTTGAGCTATCCTTACCGAACCGGTATGTAAGAATATCGCCATCTTGATAAAGTGATATTTCTTTATTATTTGGAGTTGAGCATTTAAACACCATATCTTGTGCGTAAACGTTGATGGTCAACATTCCCCAAAAAACGATTGTAAATGGCATTAACTTATTCATTTCTCTCTCCTAAGTTGATTTGATTCAGGAATTTCAAGCACAACGTCACGATTATCATTCGGAAATTTCATCTCTGTGAGTACAGAAATAGCACTTCCATAGACACAACAACGAGTATCAAAGCCGTTCAAACCTCTGTAATTAGTATCACTAATACGCCCTGGGAGGTTAACTGCGGCGCTGGCCTTCCAAAACGCTTGGCTACGATAATAAACCTTTACTCCCGCGTTTGTTCTTATAGTGCACCTTTCCAATTCGTGTTCAGAATCCGAATACTTTGCCATTTTGCTTGAACACCAATAAAAACCAGCGCTATCGGTGGGCTCATAGTCAGATTCATCTACATTGTTTCGCCATTCAATAACGTTATTTGGAAGATCAGTATTTGATTCGTCTCCAAGGTGGTTATCTGTATAACGGAGCGAACTATTACGGTAAAGTCTTTCATATTCAGCCGAATATCCTATTCTTGATACTTGCAGAATAAACCAACCCCCTAAAACTAAAATAATTGAAATAATTTTCAGGATTAGTTAGCTGCAATAAACCTCGCCCATGCCATGGATAATACCAGATATTATATTGTCTAGTTACTTGCCTTGTATGCCGGTCTCTCTCTGTATACTTATAAAATTCATGAGTTGTGCTTAGCCAAGCTGTTTCTTGTATTGCATTCCCCAGGAAACAAGCAATCCGCAGAGGTGTATTTATTAAATATTTCTGCATCGTTTTATTTAGAGAGGTATATATCCTGTCAGCAGTACTACTTTCCGCATCATTGTATGAAATACTGCTCCAATTCTGCCCACTTAGACCATTCAATGGAATCAATTGTTTTAACTCTCGCTTACTCAACCACCCGCATTTCCGAAATTGTTGGATAAATGCCTTCGGTTCTATATGCCACAGTCTTCCGCTACCAAGAACTCCGGAATCAAAGCACAACGCCTCAGCGTGTTGCTTAAACCTGCCGTAATCCTCTTCACTCATGAGTACACGGTCCTTCGTTTCCTGTGTCCCCGGTACCGTCCATATGGCCGTTTTTTCCGGCTTACACTGCTCCCAGGGCAGACCGGTCATCAGCCATTTATACCTGGCATCTATGGTGCTTTTTTCCCACTCGAATGGTAAGCAGCAGATTAGCCTGTTGCTTTGAGCCTCGTAACTGCCCGCTTCCTGCAACTTTCTGATGATCGCCGAATTACACTGGCTGTGGGTATCTTTGTCATCATCAACCAGCAGCCATCCTGTCCAGTGGGGAAAGTCTGCATCACTAAATTTTTTAACACCTACCGCAGCAAGGTTCACTACACCTTTTCCGCCCGGAAAATTTATCGTCATCCATAATGGCGCATCTGCTGGCACCAGCGTTTCATGGTCCGTATTAATCACCCGGCCAAAACGAAGCAGTTCAAACCCGGCGCTGGGGCTCTCCTTATAATTCTTCATAGCGGTTTTATAAAGATTGTATTCGTAATCCTCACCATCGGCGTTAACCAGCGGCTCGCCCAGCAGTTCATACATCCCGTCAGTTTGCGTATTTTTTTGCCGGGTCACCATCGTACAGCTGCCTTGTGCCAGAGTCATGCTGACATACAGAGGCGCATTGCTGGTATAGAGCTCAGAAAGCCCGGTGATGGAAGTGCTGTTATTCGCCGGTGCCTTGTCATAAAACTTTGTTCCTGCTGGCAGATAAAAATGGATATCGCCGTAAACTGCATCGGTGCGACCGTCTTTCGCAATATCCAGCTCCTTCGTTTTTCTGCCCGTCAGTTTTTTGATGTTGTCATCGTCACAGAAAATCTGAAAGTGAAATTCATTCTGCCCGTCAGTCATTCCGGAGGAGCCAAGTGAGTCTTTACGGTAGATTTTGGCGTCAGCTTTTATCTCTGCTTCCAGAAACTTCAGATGCATATACAGAGAGTAAAAAACAACCTTACCGTCCTCCCCGGAACCAATTTCTGTCTCATGCTTCAACAGGACATAGCCATCATCTGTTCCCCTGACAGGAGCATACTTCAGTGGAAACTGGTCTCTTTTCTCTGGCGGAGCGGGCTTGCGGAACGATACCACTGTCCCGTCAGCAATTGCTCTCACTTTCTCTGGTGTTGCGCCTGCATCCGTATGCGCTATATGGATGCCACCATGCCATGACTCTGATGTATTGAGAGGATATCCCCGACGGGAATTAACAGGCATCATTGCTTCAACCCAGTCTGCGTCAGATTGAGTGGCATCTTTATCTCTCAGAAACGGGGGACTGATAATCATGGTGTGACTCCCTGTCAGGAAAAGTTAAAGGTGTTGGTCGGTTCTGTGGTTTCAGGGGCGACGTTCGGAAAGTCTTTTGGCTCACTGGCCTTATCTTTTCGCCCGTAGTGCCCGGCTTTGGTCCGGTATTCCCCCTGAGTGGCGGATTCAATGCCATTCACATCAAGGGTGATATAACTTCCACCACCATTTATCGTCACTTTTTTCTTCGCAGTAATATGGATTTCATCTTCAGTACTGGTGAGACTGAGTTCGCCGCGAGCGATAAGACCCATCAGGTCATTTTGCGCCTGAATTTTTACCGGCCCCTGATTCGCAATGAGCTTAATACCGAGTTTACGTACAAACACGCTCAACGCATTACCCACACCCACAAACAAATTCTTCACCACGCTGACGTCCGCATTCTTTCCGGCTGTGGCTGTCAGGTTCTGACTGGCTGAGACCTGCAGATGCTGCCCGCTGGTCAGCGCCACACCGTCCGGCGCGCTCATCAGCAGCACTGATTTCCTGAGCTCCGTTAATTGCTGCTCCAGCAGTCTGACCTGCGCCTGCAAATCAGCGGGGTTCGCCGTCGCTTTCTGCGCATCCTCTGAGATGGACGTCATCTGCTCCCGGGCATCGCCCAGGTTGCTGACAGCCGCCTGCATCTCCAGCACCTCACCCTGCGCCTTCGCCTGGCCATCCGCCGAGATAAATATCCCCTTCTGCGCCCGTATCGCGCCCCAGCTGTCCGTCCGCAGCTCAAAACCTTCGCCCCGCTTCTGCCGCTCGCTGTCCACCAGGTGACCCAGGTTCAGCTGGCTTTTGCCGCCGTACTCCGTCGAGACCTTGATGTGTTCCTGCCCGCGGTTATCATCCAGCCGGATTTTGTTGTTTGACGGCGTGCGCAGCACGTTACGCCTGTAGTTACGGATGGTGACGTGGTCGCCGTGCGCCGAGTCGTGCAGCACCCCGGCAATGTACGGCCGGTCCGGGTTGCCGTCCTCAAAGCCTATCGCCACTTCCGTCCCCGCCAGCAGCGGCAGATGCAGGCCGTACGTGTCCCCCGCGTACGGCCGCGACTGGCGTACCCACAGGCTTTCGAACCCGCTTTCCCAGCCGTCACGGTCAAACAGCATGTTCACCCGGTAGCGGCCGTCTTTATCAATATGGCCGTAGGTGTCGTTCGGCGTGGTGCTGGTCACCCGGGCCGGCAGCGTACCGGCCATCACCGGGCGGGAGCCGGGTGCCGGGCGAAAGCTGAAGTCGGTACCGTCCGGGATGCCGTCAACATGCACGGTAAAGTCGGCGTCACGGCGCGCGTGACTGTGTATCGCCGTGATAACCACGCCGTCAGCAAACACCGCCGCCACTTCATCACCCCCGGTCACCTTCAGCACCTGCCCCGGAGAGAGCGTCGGGCTGCTGCTGGTGGCACGGATCTGCGTCTGCCCGTTCAGGTAGCGTTCATGGCGGATGCGGGCATAAAATGCGCCGGTCTCCGGGGCCGGGTTGCGGTCGTGCGCACTGCCCGGCGTCAGGTAGTTGTCGGCATAATGGTAGGCATCACCCCAGGTGGTCGGGTCGCCGCGCGTGACATCCACCTGCGCATTCATGTCTTCCGTGGCCCGGCGGTAGTTGTAATCCCGGGTGCTGACCTGTTTCTGCACCACCCGGTGATGGCTTTCCATGTTCCACACCGAGTCCACGCCCACGGAATGCTGGCCCGACGGCGGGACCGAGGGCAGGGTCAGGCCCGGCTCACAGCCCTGCCGGCTGTCGTAAAACTCCACCACGTCAATGTTCAGCCGCGTGTCGGTGGTGAAGCGGAACCAGATACCCACTTCCCCCAGCAGACGGCGGATAAAGTGCAGGTCGTCTTCGCCGTACTGCATCACCTGTTCGCGGCGCGGATAGTCCTGCACCAGCGAGAACAGGAAATCCTGACCGCGCATGTCGTGGCGCTCGCGCAGGATTTTTTCGACAATCTGCGGCACCGACATGTCCTGATAAATGGCGTTCTGGTGCGAGCGGTCCAGCAGCGCCAGCCGGGGCTGCAGCGTCAGGGCATAGCGCGTCTCGTCTTTTGAGGTGCTGAGGCGGTCAAACCCCGTCACCACACCCTGGATCACCCGCACCGGCTGCTGGATTTTAATCCCCCGGCCCTGATCCACCGGGGCCTGCAGCGTCAGCGACGCCGGTTTGAGCAGCATCATTTCCCTGCTGATGGCATGCTGGCTACTGGTGAACTCAATGCGGTAACTGAACGGCTGGCTTAGCGCCTCCCGGCCTTCAAAGACCAGGACGTCCAGATCCGCATCACAGCCGCGTACCGCCAGCAGGTGGTGGCTGTGGCTGAATGCCACGCTAAGCGGTGCTGCACTCATGGCTGTTCTCCTTGTGCTTCTGCCGTTTCGCCATCAAACTCCATCACGATCCCGTCGTCCTCATCCCAACCGAGCGTCAGCGTTTGTGGCTTCTGCTTCGCCGCCATATGCACAAGTAGTTGCTGGCTCAGCACTGGCAGGATCTGCTGGTTTAACAGGCTGTCCACGTTGCGCGCCCCGGTGTCCGGCAGCAGGCAGGCGGCGGTCAGTGCGTTGTAAAGGCTGTCGGCAATGTGTGTTTTCAGCCCATAGTGCCGATGCAAGCGCTTGCTAACCTGTTCGAGCTTAATTCGGACGATGGCACGCATCGGTTCCTGTGCCAGCGATCGGTAAATTACCGTCTGGAAGCGTGCCAGCAGCGCGGGCTGGAAGTGGTCGCGCAGCACCGGGCGCAGCAGCTGATGCAAATCGCTTTCTGTGGCTTCCGGCTGTTCCTGCAACAGTTGCATCAGCGCATCGCTACCCAGATTAGAAGTCATCAGGATCACCGTATTGCGGAAGTCGATTTCACGCCCTTCGCCATCACGCATAAATCCACGGTCGAACACCTGATAGAACAGGTTCATCACGTCGCGATGAGCTTTTTCAACCTCATCCAGCAGCACAATGCTATAGGGGCGTTTACGCACCGCTTCGGTCAGAATGCCCCCCTGTCCGTAACCGACGTACCCCGGCGGTGAGCCTTTTAACTGCGAAACGGTATGCGGTTCCTGATATTCGGAAAGGTTGATGGTGATCAGCGATTTCTCACCGCCATAGAGCACATCGGCCAGTACCAGCGCGGTCTCGGTTTTGCCCACGCCGCTCGGGCCCACCAGCAGAAATACCCCCTGCGGGCCGTTTTCCGGGGTCAGCCCGGTTTTGGCCGCACGCAGTCGTTGGGCTATCGCATTGAGTGCCGCATCCTGGCCTATTACGTGCCGCGCCATCTCCGCTTCCAGATTGAGCAGTTCTGTCTGTTCATCCTTCATCAGAGAAGAGAGCGGCACGCCGGTCCAGTCAGCGATTACGCCTGCTACCGTACGGCTATCCACATCCAGCTGAATAAGGGCCTCGTCCTGTTGCAAGCTAGCCAGCTGCTGCCGTAAGCCTGCTGCATCCGTCGAATCGGCCTGCTGACGATGCGCAATCAGCTGCTGCACCAGGCTTTTTTCATCCGCCAGTCGCGCCTGCGAATGTTGCAGGGTTGCGCTGAGACGCTCACGCTGATGGGCAATGTCGCGCAACCGTTCGCTTTGCGGGGGGCTGCCAGCGGCAATATCTTCCCGCAGCGCCAGTTCCTCCAGCTCCAGTGCGGTTATCTGCGCTTGCAGATGCACAATCGCTTCCGGCAGCGTATCCAGGCTCATCCGCACGCGGGCGGCCGCGGTATCCAGCAGATCCACCGCTTTATCCGGCAGCTGTCGCCCGGTAAGGTAACGGCGGGAAAGCGTGACGGCCGCGCGTACCGCATCGTCGGTGATATAAACGCCGTGATGCTCCGCGTAGCGGGATTTCAGACCGCGAAGCATCAGGCAGGCGGTCTCATCATCCGGCTCGTCCACTAAAACCCGTTGGAAGCGGCGCTCCAGGGCCGCATCGCGTTCAAAATACTGTTTGTATTCGCTCCACGTAGTTGCAGCGATAGTGCGCAATTCGCCGCGCGCCAGCGCCGGTTTCAGCAGGTTAGCCGCGTCCGCGCCGCCCGCCTGGTTACCGGCACCGATTATCGTGTGTGCTTCATCAATAAACAGCAGTACCGGCGTGAGTGACTGCTGTACCGCAGTAATGACGTTTTTCAGCCGCTGCTCAAATTCACCTTTTACTCCCGCACCGGCCTGTAACAGTCCAAGATCGAGCGTACGCAGGCTGACCGGCTTCAGACTCTCCGGTACGTTACCTTCAGCAATCCGCAGCGCCAGTCCCTCCACCAGCGCCGTTTTACCTACGCCCGGCTCGCCCACCAGAATCGGATTGTTTTTACGGCGGCGGGAAAGGATATCCACCATCTGGCGGATTTCAGTATCGCGGCCAAATACCGGGTCGATTTTTCCCTCCCGTGCTTTTGCGGTTACATCGAGGGTGAATTTATCCAGCGCATTCTGCAGTGCGGGAGACAACGCGTTCTCATGGTTCACTGTGCCGTCAACTGCAGTGGCGATCGTTTCTTCCGTTGCCGGGATACGTGCCAGCTCAGCTTCCTGCTGGACTTCCGGGCGCTCGTCCGACTGCCTGTCCAGCAGCGGGCGCAGGCGTTCCAGCTGTATTTGACCCAGGGTCAGCAGCGGCCAAAGCCCGTCGCAGCGCACCGTTTTCGGTTTGTCGATCAGCACCATCAGCAGATGAATGCTGCGAATACTTTCTTCCCCCGCCAGCGACGCCCGCAGCCAGGCTTGCTGCATCAGCGACTGGAGATTCTCTGACAGCTGCGGGCGTCCGCGCACCGAACGCGGCAGGCTATCCAGCCACTCCAGCAGCGACTGCCACATCCCGTCCATGTCCCACTCATAGCGGCGCGCCAGCACCGTCAGATCGCCCTCCCCCTGCTCCAACAACTTCAGCAGCCAGTGTTCCGGCAAAATTTCTGCGTGAGTGCGGGTCTGGCACAATGACGCTGCACCTTCCATCGCGCGGGCACAGTAAGGGTTGAGACGACGCAGGAGAATTGCGGGGTTTTCCATGTTAGTTAACTCGCTGTCAGGGACCTTGAGGCACGCTACCGCCCATCGCTTTTCTTTATGCAAAGAACTCAAAGCGCATCAGGTCGAATTTCCATAGGGTTATTTTTGCTGAACGCCCGTAACCACAGGCGTTCGGCAAAAACAAAAAAGGCGGACAGGAAATCTGCCCGCCGGAGACTTACGCCGTGGCGCGTTCATTCCAGGAATCGGAATGAATGATGTTGCCGTCTTTGTAGGTCCAGGTGATTTTTTCGTAACGCAGCTCGATCTGTTCGAGATGGTTGTGCTTCTCGTAGGCGGGGTCCTTGATGTCATGCATCTTCGGATTCACTTTCACCAGCTTGACGTTTTCCAGTTTGGTATTGAAATACTCCACTTCCTGGCCTGCATCGTTGATGCGATACCAGCGGAACTCCGCAGATTTCAGTGTCTGTCCGGTGGTGACGGCCTTATACAGATACGGACTGGAGGCATCGATTTCCTTGGTGAACAGGAACGGGGTGTGGATACGAGTACCGGTCAGCTTACCGGTGTTGTTATCGGTCGGGATGTACAGGTTGTGTTCCTGGGCCACGATCTCAATGCTGCCTTCACGATCCTGTACGTCAACGGACCCTTTGATGTCCGCGCCGCCGTCGTCTTTTAGCCAAAGGTAAACAGGAATTGCCATGGAATTACTCTCCATTGTGTTGTGATACGTCATCATCCTGAGATGACGCTGGGGTTTTGTCCGGTATCTGGCAGGCATCGGCCTGCGGTACCAGACTGATTTCGACACGGCGGTTGAGCGCCCGCCCTTCCATCGTGTCATTGGTTGCAATCGGGCTGTTTTGGCCATAGCCCTGTACTGCAAAACAGCTTTCCGGCACGTCGCCGGTATCGCGTATCCAGTTGCGAACCGCCTCCGCACGCTTCAGCGACAGCGCCTGATTAAGCCCGGAATTTCCGGTGTTATCCGTGTGTCCACTGACCACGATCAGCCATCCAGGCTTCGCCTTAATTCCCACGAGGGAATTAACCAGCATTTTCGTCGATCCCGCCTTCAGCTCTGCCTTGCCGGAATCGAACAGCGACATACTGTCGAGGCGAATAATTTGCGGCGCGGCTTCCGGTTGGGCCTTCGGCAGCGTTTTCTGCGTCTGCGGTAGAGATGGCGGTGTATAGGAGCGAATCGCCGTCAGAATTGGCAGACGCAGGCTTTCACCCCGATATAATCCGAGCCCCAGAGACATCGGCTCTCCGTTGCGGGCCCAGCCATCCAGCTGCGCGGCATCCTGCTGTAGGATCTTAAGGGCCTCGGCTTTACGAATGTGGTCGCCGCTGGCGATGCGATAGAAATGCTGGATATCGAAATTCATCCGCAGCAACAGCTGGCGGTTGTTCCAGCCGCCGCTGCACAGCGCCACAATCGCCGCAAAGGTAAAAGCCGTCAGTCCGGCGCGGCACAGGCGCTGGCGGGGTGTCAATCCCGCCCCCCGGGGTAAAAGGGGCAGGATAAAGTCAGGCAGAACCGGGGGCGTGGCCGCGTTGTCTGGCACGGGAGACCAGCCAGCAACATGCTGCATCGCGCTGTGCTTACGCAGCCAGTTGAGCCAGGCAGACTCCGGTAAGGCACCGGCAAGAGCAGGGCCAGCCCCCCAAACGATCGCCACAGGCAGCACAGCAGGGATATCCGGATTTTCATCAGTAAACACTGCGGCTACATGCTGGCTAAACCATGCGGACAGGCTGCCGATGATCACCTGCGACTGCACAGCCTGGGCCCCCTCGCTGGCGTTCCAGGTTGCTACCGATAACGGGGGCGCTCCTTCACGCCAGACCTGGATAGCGTGATCTGCAATCGCGGTCTGCCACAGGTTTTCGTGCATCATGCTGCAACCCAACTGAGCATGAAGCAGCAGCGGGATCGCACAGCCGGTTTCTCGGCGCAGCTGGCTTAACTGCCAGCGCAGGGTCAGTAAACGGCCAGTCAGCGTTTCCGTATCCGTTTGCAGCTGCGGAGAGATGTTCACCATCAGCGACAGCTGGCGTCCCCAGTCGGGGCGCAGCCACAGCAGATGGCGGGCAACCTGTTCCATGTCCTGGTGATTCGCGACGTTGATCCAGCAGCCCTGCGACAGCACCAGTACCGGAGACTCCTGTGGCCACACTTGTGAAATATCACCACACACCAGCACCACCGGCTGCCGCCAGCTGGCGTCCGGCAAATTGTCGAAGCGAATCGCCGCCTTATGTCCCCTGCCACGGGCCATCAGAAACCAGACGACTGCGATCGCGCCAATGCAAATCAGCGTTATCCCTGTTGCTGCGCGCAGTGGGAGCGGCAAAAAACCCAGGCATACAACGGCGCTCAGCAGTGCTCCCCATATCGCCAGCACGCTGCGCTGCGTAGAGGTCATGGAATCACTCCCGGCAGCAGGGTCGCCAACATCCTGTCCAGGGATCGGTCCAACCCCCACCAGAGCGTAATAAGGATCGCGACGCTCACGCCAATACGCAGCGGCCAGGATGTAAACCATGGGCCGATACGGCTCGCCGCATAAGCATTCGCCAGCACAGGTTGATCCTGCGGGGTAAACGGTGGAACCCGATCGTTCAGCATCTTGACCAACTGCTCACGCTGAGGATCGTTCAGCGAATGATAGCTACCGATAAATCCCAACAGCATGACCCGGTGAAAACAGGTCAACACGGCAGCATCGGGTTGCATTTCACTCAGCACGGCGCGCATGCGGTCACACAACGTGTCCCCCGCCTCAATCGTGCCAAGAAAATGCCCCTGTAGCGGCATGTCGTACCACTGCATGCAGGCGTCGTCCTGCACGCCACGGCTTTTCACCGCCTCATCCAGCAGGGCGCAGTGCGCGGTAAGAATATGCTGACGGCCGGCTTCATCCACCCCTCCGTCGTTAAGCGACTGCTGTACACGTTCTATTTCCGCTACACAGCGCTGCCAGAGAAGGTAGCCTTCTCCCTCCTGAAACAGTGGGCCGTGGCGCAGGCTGATAACCTGTAACCAGGTATCCTGAAATAGCGCATCAATATCGACGGATGAGGCCGCTCTGCGTTTGCTGTCACTCATGTTCTTAGTACCGCGTAAAGTTCAAGTTCAGGCTCGCCCAGCGTGCCCGGCGTGTAGAACATACAGTTGCCGCTTTCCAGCATTTCCCGCGCTGCCGGGTGGGTGAGATCCAGCGAGAAATACTGGTTCTCCAGCCGAAGTGGGATGGCGGCAGGAACATGGCTGAGCGGCTTGAGAGGTATCCCCTGGCGGGATGCGTTGACCAGGCTGGTGACATAATCCGGACTGCCGACCTTGCACTGGCGCGGGAATTGCTCCAGCAGCTGTGCAACAGGTTGGGAGGAGCGAACGGAAAGGTAGTAATCCGCCCCGTCGCGCAGGCGAGGGTCCTGCAGACGCGCCAGCCACTGACGCATGCGCTTATCGTAGCTAAGCTCAATCGCCACTACGCGCGATGGCAGGCTGGCTTCCAGCAGCTCATTAAGCAGTACAAACAGAGGAGGAAACACATCGTTCAACCGTTCGTGCTGCCATGGCGGGATCGCGCCGCTCTGATGCTCCAGCGAAAAGGTCAGCAGGCTGCCGGCCAGCCGGGCTAGTTCAGGATACAGACGTTCCGGGGCACTCTGTGGATACTGCAGAAACTGCGCCAGTACCGGCTCAGCGCCGTTTAGCGCATTGAGCAACCAGAAGAGCGACACATCAGCGACGGCGAAATCCGCCATGCGCGCGTTACTTTCCCGGCGCATCGCCATCAGCCTCGTTAAGCGGGCACGCAACTGGACCATGAGCTGATCAAGCTGCTGCATCAGCCAGCCGCTGCTTTGCAGGGTAAGCATCGGCGGCAGAAAGCTGTCATCCAGCGACCATAGCCCCTGCGAGTCCAGATGCAGACGCGCAACGGGACAGGTGAGGTAGTCGCTGTTGTTTTGATGGGCAAAACGCAGACAAAGCTCATGCTGCATCACCGCAATCTGGCGATCGTCATCGCCAAACTGATTGCGAATATCACGCCAGCGCTGGCGATAACGTACCGGACGTTCGGCAGCTTCTTCGGGTTTCAGGCAGTTACCGCCGTTCGCTCGCAGCAGCGGCAGTGCCAGCAGCACGACCGTTTCACCCTGTTCTCCTTCCAGCGGCAGCACCGGAGGAAGCGCATCGGCATTGCTGGTGTCAATTAGTGTTCCATCCTGGAAACGAATGCACAGGCGACGGGCCTGTAGGCGGCCCAGTTTCAGCGCATCATCTTCGAAAGAGGCTTCGATCACGCCCCACGGCTGGCACAACCCGAGACGCGCAATAAATTCCGCAGACCAGGCCGCATAAGCAGCCTGCTGTTGAAAATGCTGGGGCGAAAGCATAATGCCCCGGCCCCATAACGGTTGTTCCGTTCTCATTCAGCGCCCTTATGCTTTCGCTTTCGGCATCTGCGAGACCAGCGACAGATTGATGTCCATCCCTTCCACCTGGAAGTGCGGCACCGCATACAGCTTCACGCGGAAGAAGCCCGGGTTATCTTCGATATCCTCCACCACCACTTTGCCGTCACGCAGCGGGTGGGAAGCCTGCAGCTCGTCGCCAGGATCGGTCATCTCGGTGACAAGGCCACGTATCCAGGTGTTCAGTTCCAGCTCCAGCAGGCGACGATCTTTAGTCGTACCGATGTTCTCGCGCTGGATCAGTTTCAGATAGTGAGCAATGCGCGACAGCAGGAAGATATACGGCAGGCGGGCGTTGATCCGGCTGTTGGCGGTGGCGTCGGCGGTATCGTACAGCGCCGGTTTCTGGGTGGAGTTGGCCGAGAAGAAGCAGGCGTAGTCGCGGTTCTTGTAATAAGACAGCGGAATAAAGCCAAGGTTGGCGAACTCAAATTCGCGGGTTTCCGGGATCATCACCTCAGACGGTATTTTCACCTGATTGCCTGTCCCTAAGTCGTACAGGTGGATCGGCAGATCTTTCACCGCACCGCCGGCCTGTGGGCCACGGATCTGCACGCACCAGCCGTTATCAATAAAGCTGCGCACCATGTTGGACGCAAAGGCAAACGAAGCATTGGTCCACAGGTATTTATCGTGATCCGGGCCTTTCACCTCTTCCACATAGTTAAAGCTGCGTACCGGCACGGTGTCTGGTCCGTACGGCAGACGGCCCAGCACGCGCGGCATTACCAGCCCGATATAGCGCGAGTCATCGGTGTCGCGGAAGGATTTCCACTTGATGTATTCCGCGCGGTCAAAGTAGTTGCCGATGTCCTTGATGGCCGCCACGTCTTCCATCGACTCCTTCAGGAAGAATTTCGGCCCGGCCGAGCCGATAAACGGCATATGGGCGGCGGCGGAGACTTTAGAGATATTGCGCAGCAGGGCCACGTCCTGCGCCGAAGCGTCGAACTCCCAGGCCGAAATCAGCGCGGCAATCGGTTCGCCGCCTGGGGTGTCATATTCCGCCACGTAGGTTTGCAGATAGAGGCCGCTCTGAACCACTTCCGGCGCATCTTCAAAGTCCTGGCGCAGATCCTCTTTAGACAGATCCAGCAGCTCAATTCGGACGTTCTGGCGGAAGTCGGTCTTATCCACCAGCGATTTAGCGCCCTGCCACAGCGACTCAACGGCCTGGAACTGCGGATGGTGAAGTACCGCGTCCAGCTGGCGGCCAATCTGGAAATCCAGCTCGGCAATATGGTGGTCAATCAGCGCTTTATCCAGCTTCTCAACTTTGGTTCCTGCCTGGCGCAGGCGTTCCAGAAATACCTGCATGCCGGCGGTCAGGCGCTCATCGGCGGTTGCATCGGACATCGCCTGTGCATCCTGCCAGATATCCAGCGCGCTGAGAGAGGAAACCGGATGGAGGTTGATTTTTTCAAACAGGGAAGCATAAACGCCGCCCGCCTGCGGATGTTCAAGGGTGACATTTTCCGCAGCAGTGGCATTCTCATTTTGTACAGACATCAGCATATTCTCTTGTTAATCCGTTAATCATTGCGACCGTTTATGCCTGTTCCGGCACCATCGCGGACAGTTCGCTACGCAGTTCATTGCTCAGTGCCGGGTCAAGCAGGATTTTTTCCAGCTCTTTGCGGAAGTTCTGGTTATCCAGCAGATTGGCTTTCAGATCGCGGAGAAGGTTGCGCATGGCCAGCATGGCCTTGAGCTGAGGTATCTGGCGGGCCACCTGTTCAGGGGTGAAATCCTTCATATTACGGAAGGTGAGATGAATATGTTCTTCGCTACCGTCTCCGGCCAGGGTGTTTTCAACGGTGAGATTCACCGACGGAGAATATTCCGCCAGTACGCTGTTGAAATTATTCTTATTAATGTCTGTTTTACTGCGTTCTGATAGCGGTGCGGTTTCCTGCCCGTTACTGAAATCACCGGCAACCAGTAATTTCAGCGGTAATTCCATTTTCTTACTGGCACCGCCGGTATGAAGATCGAGTTTCAGATTAATACGTGCTTTTGGTATTTCCTTCTGGAAGCTGTCGCTCATAAATCCCTCTTTGATATCGCCATGTAAAGAATTGCAGTCTTAATTTCTTTGCGGGCGATAATAGAGCATTCAGACTTAATTAATCAAATACGAAAATATAAACATAAAAATTAGAAAACTCTTGTTATTAAAAAACAAACACCCTTCTGTTTTCACGAAAAAATAGTCGTAAAACAACCAAATTTCGCTTCGGCACACGTTAAAAGAAAGAAACATCGCAAGTTTTAACAGGGCATTACAAAATAAAACACTAAAACAACGAAAAATTGACCAATATCATTATCTCCTCATAAACACCGAAATTAATAAGAGGTTTCTTAGGATAAGTTCATTTAAATACACTTTTCAATACTGAGAATGTTAACCATTACTTGAGCTAACACGCAAAAATAAGAAAAATACCAAACGAACATCGATATTGGATTTTTTACTATGCTAAAAGTAGAGATGAATAAATATCGACATAACACCACAAAAGGAGTATTTGACTCCCTCCGTAGATCCGGTGAACTTAATGTCAGGCTACGCCTCCATCTGGCAAACAGCACGAGCAGCAGGAAAAGAATCACCGCTGCCTTCTCGGCCACTATTATCAACCACCGTCGCCCCATTGACACCATACGCCCCGGCTGCTAAATTTTAAAAAAATTGATTTAAATCAATATATTCACTTTAGTTCAAGTCCATCAAAACGGCTGCCAGATGCCATTCATGTCGCTATCCGTGCATTTCATTCCCTGAATGCGGCACTTCATGCCTTTTTCCGCCGCCTGTATCGCTGGCAGGCTTAAAATTTCCCCAATTTAAAGATTCTTAGCATTCCCATTGGGAGAATTTCATGAGCACACCAACATTAAGCAGCAGCGTTAACCGCACCCGCTGGCTAACCCTGATTGGCACCATTATTACTCAGTTTGCCCTCGGTTCGGTTTATACCTGGAGCCTGTTCAACGGACAGCTGTCCAGCAAGCTGGATGCACCGATCAGTAAGGTCGCATTCTCCTTCGGTCTGCTGAGTCTTGGCCTGGCCCTGGCTTCTTCCGTTGCCGGGAAACTGCAGGAACGTTTTGGCGTGCGTAAGGTCACGCTGTCCGCCGGTTTGCTGATGGCCGCGGGTCTGATGCTGACCTCGCAGGCTGACAACCTGTTTATGCTGTACCTGACCGCAGGCGTGCTTGTAGGCCTGGCGGATGGCGCGGGTTATCTGATCACCCTGTCTAACTGCGTGAAGTGGTTCCCGGAGCGTAAAGGCCTGATTTCTGCCTGCTCAATCGGTGCTTACGGACTGGGTAGCCTGGGCTTTAAATTTATCTGTAGTTACCTGCTCAGCGTGAACAGCCTGGAAACCACCTTTATGATCTGGGGCGGACTGGCGATGAGCATGATCGTGCTGGGTTCACTGATGATGAAAGATGCCCCACTGCAGAAAGCATCAGCCAGTAGCAGCAGCGCTCAGCCAGCTCGCGATTTCACGCTGGCAGAATCTATGCGTATGCCGCAGTACTGGATGCTGGCGCTGATGTTCCTGACGGCCTGCATGAGCGGTTTGTATGTGATTGGCGTGGCGAAGGATATTGGTGAGAGCCTGGTTCACCTCAGCGCGCAGACCGCTGCCAGCGCAGTCACTATTATCGCTATCGCTAACCTCAGCGGTCGCCTGGTGCTGGGCATTATGTCTGATAAGGTAGCGCGTATTCGGGTGATCAGCCTGGCGCAGGTGGTCTCCCTTTGCGGTATGGGCATCCTGCTGTTCAGCAGCATGAATGAAACCACCTTCTTTATTGCCGTCGCCTGTGTAGCCTTCAGCTTCGGTGGCACCATTACCGTTTATCCATCGCTGGTCAGTGATTTCTTCGGCCTCAATAACCTGACCAAAAACTACGGCGTGATTTACCTCGGCTTCGGGATCGGTAGCGTGCTTGGCTCGCTGATTGCCTCCCTGTTCGGCGGTTTTATGGTGACCTTCAGCCTGATTATGGCGCTGCTGGTAGTCTCACTGCTGATGTCGGCGGTGATCCGCATGCCAAACGCCAGCGCACAGCAGAAAAAAGAACTGCAGCACGCCTGATAGCGGATTGATAAGCAGAACCGCCGTCCTGACCGACGGCGGTTTTTCTTTATTGATGGATAAAGCGCGGCTCGGGCAATCCGGCCACGCTGACCCGCACCGCGAACAGATCGCCGGACTGCGGATACTGCGCCAGTTCCTCTGCGGTCCGGTTTTCACGCGAGCTGGTGATATACAGCGTTTTCAAATCGCTGCCGCCAAACGCCACCATCGTGGGCCAGCGCACCGGCAGCGGGATCTCATCAACAATGTCACCGCTGGTTGGGTCAAGGCGAATCACCCGCTGGCCGTCGAACATTGCCGACCAGTAGAAACCTTCGCTGTCCACCGCAGCGCCGTCCGGTAAACCGCCCTGCTGCTGGATAAAGTGCCTGACCACCTGCCTTTTTCCCGGCTCACCTGCGGCATCGAGCGGATAGCGATACATCAGGCCGTTCGGCGTATCGGTGTGATACATCCAGCGGCGATCGGGTGAAAATGCCAGCCCGTTAGAAATTTTGACGTCCTCCGCCTGAACCGTCAGCCGCAGATTCTCGTCTACGCGGCACAGTTTGCCGCCGTTACGATCCTGGGGTTCCCACAGGCTGCCGCACCAGAAGCGGCCAAACGGATCGACGCGACCATCGTTAAAGCGGCTCCGCGCCGCTTCACCGGGGTTTTCGGCGATCCGCCGGACGATTTTCCCCTGTTCATCAAGGAAACACACCCCGCTGCGCAGTGCGGCAATCAACCCACCTTCTTCGCGCAGGCCGATGCAGCCAATATCTTCCGCAACCGGCCAAACCTGATGCTCACCGCTGGATGGATCGAAACGATGCAGCGCCGGAGCCAGAATATCGACAAACCACAGCACCTGCTGCTGCGTGTCCCACAGCGGGCATTCGCCCAGCTCGGTCTGCGCGCGCAGTACGTTTTCTACCTGATAGCTCATTACCGCTCCTTGATAAAAATGTAGGGATAGAATTTACGTTATTACAGTATCAGAAGCACAACAATAAACCTGGCGGCTTCACGGAGATGAATCTGGTCAAACATTGATTTAAGATGATTCTTATCAAATTGGAATATATTTAATACTATTCTTATTTAAGAATAGAATTGACAGATTATAAATTTCACTACTGAAATTATTTGAAATATCTAATTAAATAACTCTACACTGCCCGCATTATTCCTCCACTTTGCCTTGTTAAATTTGTACGTATCGAAATGGCAGGAGTGAAATGATGAAAAATATAATGAAAGCAACCTCTGTAATGGCACTGATCATCATGCTGAGCGGCTGTATCGTTGCACCGCCTCATCATGGCGGAGGCGGATATCACGGAGGTGGTGGCTATCATGGCGGCTACCATCACGGCGGCCCGCATCGAGGCTGGTAAACTTATCCGGTGAGCTATCTCACCGGCGGCGGGCAAAGCCTGCGCACGGCAAGATAACAATAAAGAAGAGTAGTTATTATTGATAAAATTTGGGCGGATAGTTATCCGCCCATTTTTTTAGCTTTTAATACTGTAATTGCACTGATACCAGGCTTTCATTAATCCCGGTACGTGGCTCTCCTGCGGAGACAGCGCTTCTACTTTATCAAATCCCCTTTCGGTGCAGTAACGCTCGATATCTTCAGCCAGCGCCACCTTGTCCACTTTAGTCGGGTTAAAGCGATACTGTACGGTATTCACCGCCGGGTCTTCGTCCACTTTTTCAAATGCGCCAGGCTTGCTGGACGTACATCCGGCCAGCAGCAGCAGTGCCAATAAGGCGGTTATTTTTGTTTTCATCATTGCTCTTTTCCTCCGGGCAGCATGATAACAACCTCGCCTCCGGGGACTATCAGACTACGGCGCATTTGCATTTTTTTACTCAGCGGTGCACCTGCATACCTCACAAGGTACAGAGCAGAAAAATGCAATGTTTTACCGATTGAATCAATTCGGGGAGACGCCTGGCGTTATCAGCCGTTCAGTGCGACTATGCATCCAGACAACGCAAATGTCTGAACCACACCAGGTTTTTTATTGTTATATCATTGCTTTACTTAATGACTTGTGCCCGCGGCGAGCGGGCTTTTTTTCAGGGTTAATTACCTGTTCCACTAATAATTATACGCAACACGTTGGCTGAATCTTTATCCGCAAGTGCCAGCACAGATTGATAAAGGTCGATGGTCATATCGCAGAGTTTGCTTTCATCCACGCCCGGTTCTGCCGGAGTGTTAAGGGTTTGTAAGTCACTGCCCCACTTTCCGTACAGCGTTCTGACTACCGACTGAAGCTGCTTGCGGCCGCGAGGCAAGTCCACCGCACGATCGCCATCTCGGCTGTTCACTAACAGCCGGTCCATCGCCTGCATTTCACTTTCAACCAGCGGCTGCGGCAGCAACTCGGCAATATCCACGCCTCCCCTGACCTGCGGGAACAGGAAGCGGAAGCAGCGATCGGTACTCTGCTGGCGCAGCTGCTTCATCTCTTCAAGCGACACTTTCATATAGCCGATAAGATCATCGTCGGCGGCAGCGTTAATTCGCTGGTTGAGCAGGTCTGCCGCCAGCGGGCGCAGTCGGTCAAAAGCCTGTTGCTCAGTCAAACCGCTATGCAGACCGTTCAGCAGCTCATCGCTGGCCTGCTTGTACAGGGCCGGCTGCTGCACTTTGACGGTACGCCAAACCGGCAGCGTCGCCAGTTTTAGCTGGGCAGCATCCTGTCGGGCCGTCTCTGCCTGCTGCGGTGCCATCCAGCGGAAGTAATAAAAGTTTCCCGCCGCCAATGGCAGGATCAGCAGCAGCAGAGCGGCAATTTTCCCCAGGCTGCCGCGCTTCACCAGTAGCGCAATCACCACCAGCCAGACCAGCGCGATCGCTGAAGAAATCAATACGGGTTGAGAAATCAAAACGGTTTTCCTGATGCAGTCAGGCCGGTTATGCCGGCCTGAGATAAAAAGGGCTTAATCCGCCCGAACGTCGACTAAAACCGGACAGCTGGCGCGTTCTATCACCGATGCGCTGCACGAACCTTTCAGCAGACGGTTAAATGAAGAAAGGTGCCGCCGCCCCATAATAATCATCGCGGCGTTCAGCGCATTAGCCTGGGCAACGATGGTTTCTGCCGATTCACCGGCAATCACCCGCCCACGAGCCGTCACGCCGGACTTTTGCAGTTCCGACAGTGCGCGCCGTACCACGGCTTCAGCGGTGTTTTGTTCGTCCAGCGCCATGCCAAAATCACCGGGATCTTCCCCGGCTTCAATCTCAAACGGCCCGGATGACGCATAGCTGACGTCAATACAGCACAGCACCACCACCTCGGCCCGCAGCGCCAGCGCCTGTTCCGTGGCCAGCGCCACAACCTTACGAGCAATCCCAGAGTTATCAACGGCGACCAAAAGCGTTTTCATAGCTTTCTCCTGTTAGTCACGCAATGCCACTTTGCCAATTTCATCCACCATCCCGAGCTTACATTTCAGGATCTCCTGACGGTAATGATCTTCAAATCTTTCAAAACGGGGAGTGGGGACCAGAAGACTGATGGAGAAACGCCCCAGAATAGTATCGATAGCCACCGCCATCGTTGACACCCCTTCCAGCGTTT
This sequence comes from Erwinia sp. INIA01, assembly GCF_025947915.1. Lineage (NCBI taxonomy): Bacteria > Pseudomonadati > Pseudomonadota > Gammaproteobacteria > Enterobacterales > Erwiniaceae > Erwinia > Erwinia sp. INIA01. Next base: position 293,719 of record NZ_JAPDNC010000006.1, on the reverse strand, counting down.
CGCCACGGTCATAGGCCAGACCGGTATGGCGAATTTCCGTTAAATGCGCCAGCAGCGCAGGGAAATCACGCACGGTGAGATCGGTGATTGCCTGGTAGGCTTCGCCGAGCAGCTCCCGGGCGGCCTCATCGCTGTCCAGCGCCAGCAGCGCACGGCCGCCGGAGGTGCTGTAGAGCGGCAGGTTCATACCGATACGCGGCACCACACGCAGTTCGCGATCGGCCACCACATAATGCACGATGGCCAGCTGCAGCCCGCTTGCTCTGCCCAGCGACACCGTTTCGCCCGTTGCCTGGCACAGCGCCTGAAGCCAGGGCTGAGCAATCGTCACCACATCGGTATGTACATTGGCGATCAGCCGCAGAAGCGCCGGGCCAAGACGAACCCCACCGGCACCGTGACTGCGTACCAGCTTGACCGAGTCCAGCGCAGCAACAATGCGCTGTACAGTTGAACGCGGCAAATCCACCGCCAGCGCAATTTCGCCGAGGCTCATACCGTTAGGTTTTGCGCCAAGCGCATCCAGAATTTTTGCCGCCCGGGTGATGACCTGAATGCCACCGGTCCGTTCTTCGTCGTGCGGTATTGAGGGTTCAGACATAACGATTCTCTTTCCTTGATGTCGGGCTTACTGTAGCACTTTTTTACCCTGTCCGGCACACTGCATCGCATTGCAATACACTGCATCAAGATGTAATATCTGCGTCAATGTATCACGATGCAATACACTGCATCGATAATAATAATCCTCCCGGAGCACCTGCTATGAACAGCCCGCCGGTGGCGATGCCGCCGCCGCATCCTTTTACCCTGCGCCTGGCTCTCGGGCTGATCGGGGTGCTGATTGCCACGCTCAGTTCAGGCCTTAACGATCGCGTAACCGATCTGGCGCTGGCGGATATCCGTGCGGCGATCGGTATCGACTATGATACCGGCAGCTGGATCACCTCTTCCTACCAGGCCGCTGAAGTCGCCGCGATGATGATCGCCCCGTGGCTGGCAGTGACCTTTTCCCTGCGGCGTTTTACCCTGGTGGTGGCAACAGGCTTTGCCAGCCTGGCGGTGATCCAGCCGCTAGTGACCGATCCCGCGCTGTTTATCACCCTTCGTGCCATTCAGGGCCTGTTCGGTGGCGCGCTGCCGCCGATGCTGATGACCGTGGCGCTGCGCTTCCTGCCGCCGACTATCAAGCTTTACGGCCTGGCGGCCTATGCGATGACGGCGACCTTCGGTCCGAATATGGCCGCCTCCCTCGCGGCCTTCTGGACCGATTCGGTTGGCTGGCAGTTTGCTTTCTGGCAGGTGATCCCACCCTGTCTGATTGCCTCCCTGCTGATCGGTTGGGGGCTACCGCAGGACCCGCTGCGCCTGGAACGTTTGCGGCAGATCGATGCCTTTGGGATGCTGACCGGCTGTAGCGGTATGGCGTTGCTGATCCTCGGCTTAACTCAGGGGGAACGCCTGGAGTGGTTTGAATCACCGCTTATCGCCGGCCTGCTGCTGGCGTCCGCCGCGCTGCTGGTGACCTTCTTTATTAACGAGTGGTATCACCCGCTGCCGCTGTTTAAATTGCAGATGCTACAGCGTAAGAATCTCGCCCACGGCCTGCAGGTTCTGGCGGGGGTACTGATGGTGTCGCTCTCCGGCTCAGCGCTGCCTTCGGCCTATTTTGCGCAGATTGATGGCTTTCGTACCGCACAGTTTGCCCCACTGGCGCTGACTATCGGTCTGCCGCAGCTGATCATTGCTCCGCTTGTCGCTACGCTACTGAATCTGCGGCAGGTGGACTGCCGCTGGGTGTTAACCGCCGGAGCCGGGCTGATGATCGCCTCCTGCCTGCTGGGCACGCAGCTGACCGATGAGTGGGCGCGGCAGAATTTCTGGCTAATCCAGGCACTGCAGGCCTTCGGTCAGCCGATGCTGATCCTGCCGGTACTGATGAGTGCCACCAGCGTGGTGATGCCGCCGGAAGGGCCGTTCGCCTCAGCGATGTTCAATACCGTGCGCGGTTTTTCCAGCGTCGCGGCCGGCAGCCTGGTGGAGAATTTCCTCACCCATCGCGAGAAGTTTCACTCCCATGTGCTGGTCGATAACCTCGGTAACCGCCCCTGGCTGATCACGGCGAACAGCAGCGACGCGGCCAGCAGCCTGCAGCCGATGTTGCCAGATGGTTCAGCCAGCTCGACGGAAAATCTCAGCCACTTCAGCACGCTGGTAAAACATCAGGCGACAATCCTCAGCATCAGCGATACCTATCTGTTGATTATCGGCTTTGCCCTGCTGCTGGTCCTGCTGACCGCCTGGCTGCCGAAACGCGTCTGGCCGCCACAAACTCTCATTAATTCTGCTTCGCCAACAACGAGAACAACATCATGAGTTTCACACCTGCAAAACGTACCTCACTGCTGGCGCTATTGCTGCTGGCACTACTGGGGATGGCCTTTTTTATCTGGTCGGCAATCGGCAGCCACGACTATCGCACCAACGACGCGGTGGTTACCGCCGACTACACGCTGGTGGCGCCAAAAATTTCCGGCTATATCAGTCAGGTTAGCGTAACGGATAACCAGCAGGTGAAGGCCGGTGACCTGCTGGCAACAATTGACGATCGTGATTATCGCGTGGCGCTGGAAACAGCCCAGGCTAACCTGCAAATTAGCGAGGCCAAGCTGAGCAGCGTTCAGGCACAGCTCGATCAGCAGCAGGCAACAATTGCGCAGAATGAAGCTGCGGTCAGCGCCAGCCAGGCGTCGCTTAACTACGCCGGACAAAATGCAGAGCGTTACCGTCAGCTGCTGAAAAGCGGCACGGCAACCGCCGACGAGCAGCAGAAATCGAACTCCACTATGCTGAGCGCCGCCGCGCAGGTGAAACAGAGCCAGGCCGCGGTGCTGGCCGCGCGTAAGCAGGTCCCGGTGCTGCAGGCCAGTGTGCGCCAGGCAGAAGCCGATATTGCCGCGTCGAAAGCCAGCGTCGATCAGGCCGAGCTGAACCTTTCCTATACCCGCATTACCGCACCCATTTCCGGTACGGTAGGCCAGCGCGCGCTGCGTGAAGGGGCGTGGGTTTCAGCCGGTACGCGCCTGCTGGCGGTCGTGCCGCTACAGCAAAGCTACGTGCTGGCGAATTTCCTGGAAACGCAGCTGGCGCACGTCAGCAGCGGACAGCCGGTCAGTATCACCGTTGACGCCCTGCCCGGCGTCACTCTGCGTGGCCACGTTGACAGTATTGCTCCGGCAACCGGCTCAACATTTGCGGCCATCACTGCGGATAATGCTACCGGCAACTACACCAAAGTGGTCCAGCGCCTGCCGGTAAAAATCGTTCTGGAGAGGGATCAGCCGGATCTGGCTCGTCTGCGGGTGGGAATGTCGGTGATTCCTGAATTAAAAATGCGCTAAATGTGAGAAAGTTCTCAGCATAATCGCCTTTATTTTGCCAGGCAATGCGGGTAAATTAGCGATCGATCCTGCCGTGGGCTCCCCACGGCGACCCTGCCTTAGCGCGTCCGGCATTAATAAGTCCGCCTGAGGTTGATTCTGTTCGCGTTACGCTGGTCCGGGATCGCCACAGCCGTAACCGCGCAGAGGAGCTGTTCGTGAAATACGCGTTTATGGGAATTTCGTTTATCCTGGTACTGTGGGTCGGCACCTTTTATCTGATGCTGTAGATCTTCCCGAAAAGAGGGTCAGGCATGCCTGACCCTTATTGATTTATCTCGCTCGCGGTCAGAGCGTTTCCGCGCTACCTTTCGCGGCAGATGGCAAAATGCCATCTGCCCGGAACATGGTTTTAATCCCTCTTACCGCCTGGCGAATGCGGTCGCTGTTCTCAATCAGCGCAAAGCGTACGTGGGTGTCACCGTAGTCACCGAAACCAATTCCCGGAGAAACGCAGACTTTAGCTTCCTGTAGCAGCAGCTTGGCGAATTCCAGCGATCCCAGATGAGCGTACTGCTCGGGAATTTTGGCCCAGACGTACATTGAAGCTTTAGGGTTGTCGACCATCCACCCCGCTTCGTGCAGCCCTTTCACCAGCACATCACGGCGGCGCTTGTACTGCTCGGCAATATCGCGTACGCACTGCTGATCGCCTTCCAGCGCGGCAATGGCTGCGACCTGCAACGGCGTAAAGGTGCCGTAGTCGTGATAGCTTTTGATACGCGCAAGCGCCGCAACCAGATCTTTATTCCCCACCATAAAACCGATACGCCAGCCGGCCATATTGTAGCTTTTTGACAGGGTGAAGAACTCGACCGCCACGTCACGCGCGCCCGGGACTTCCATAATCGACGGCGCTTTCCAGCCGTCATAGACGATATCGGCATAGGCCAGATCGTGGACCACCAGCACGTTGTACTGCTTCGCCAGAGCGATGACCCGCTCGAAGAAGTCCAGCTCCACGCACTGTGCGGTCGGGTTGGACGGGAAGCCGAGGATCATCATTTTCGGCTTGGGATAGCTTTCGCGAATGGCGCGTTCGAGTTCGTTAAAGAAGTCGACGCCCGCCACCAGCGGCACGGAACGCACCTGCGCACCGGCAATCACCGCGCCGTAAATATGGATCGGGTAGCTGGGATTGGGCACCAGTACGGTGTCGCCGTGATCGAGTGTTGCCAGCATCAGGTGCGCCAGCCCCTCTTTCGATCCGATGGTGACAATGGCTTCCGATTCCGGGTCAATCTCCACCTGGTAGCGATCGGCATACCAGCGGGAAATCGCCCGGCGCAGGCGCGGAATGCCGCGCGAGGTGGAATAGCCGTGGGTGTCTTCGCGCTGGGCAACGGTGCAGAGTTTTTCCACAATGTGCGGCGGCGTCGGGCCATCAGGGTTGCCCATGCTGAAATCGATAATATCTTCCCCACGACGGCGTGCGGCCATCTTCAGTTCAGCAGTGATGTTGAACACGTAGGGTGGGAGGCGTTCGATACGGGAGAAACGACGGGTTGAACTGATATCAGCCATAGTATTTTTGCTCGCTTACGTTAGCGCCCGGACCGTCCGAGCGACGCCGGCCACTGCGGTGGCCGTGCAACGAACATAGCGTAATATTCCGACGGCTGTCGATAGGCCGGATAAAATTTTTTATCCCAGCGGATTTACGCGCCCAAACAGCCAGTCATTCACCCACTGCCCGCGCAGCAGATAATTATCCCGCAGCGTGCCCTCCAGCTCGAAGCCGTTTTTTTCCAGCACCCGGCGTGACGCCCAGTTGCCCTCCACCACCTGCGCCTTCAGCTTGTGGAACTCGCATTCGCGAAACAAATACTCGCTTAGCGCGGCCAGCGCCTCGCTGCCATAGCCGAGGCCAAAATAGCTGCTGAGCAGCGAATAGCCGACTTCCGCCTGTCGGTACGGTGCCCATTCTGCATTGGTGCCAATCAGCCCCACCGCTTCACCATCCTCTTTGCGCCGCACCACCAGGCACAGCATATGGAAACTGGTGATCTGCCAGGGGGCCAGACGGTCCTGAAAGCGCTGACGGATGTCCGCCAGCTGCGGCACGGCGCTGATAAAGCGCATGCTGGCTTCATCGCTGTGCACCTGTAAAAACAGCTGCCAGTCTTCCGGCTGCAGCCGGGTGAGAATGAGTCGCTCGGTGGTCAGTTGCATAGATATCTCAAAAAAAGGGAAAATCCACTCTTCGGCTGTTTTTTTAGTGCCGCTTTTCACTTACTGATAACGTGAAGTTAGCAAAAAAGTGTGCGGATAACGACAGGATACCGTCGCAAAATCTATATTTGGCTGGCGGATCTCAGTATCGTCAGCAGGGTTATTCATATCGCGGAAAAAAGATTACGATGAGCTTTGCCAGAGGATGTTGCAGAGAATGGTTTTCTACGCATTTTTAATATCGCAAAGCTGAAAATCAACATCCTCTTTTTAGCACTCGGTTTTTCCTCTATTAATGGATTCGTTACTTCCCAGCCGCCGATACGGAACGAAATTTGACGATAACCCCCTTTTAAAGTACGGACTTTCCTCAATTAACGGTGAAAAATCGTCAATCCAACCCAAAGTCGTCGAGAATATCAACATCCTCTTTTTGTTACTCAACTTTTCCCCTATTAACACATCAATATCGCTGAACCCTGCCACAGCCATAGCGCATCCGCCCGCCTTTTCTTATCATAGTGACATTGCTCCCCGTCAGCCGAGACGCCCGTGCACTCTATGTTTGAAATGTTGCTCGCCGTATTTGATCGCGCAGCGCTGATGCTTATCAGTCTGTTTTTTATGACCCGCACCCGCCATTTTCGCCAGCTGCTGCAAAAGGATGAGCACTCGCGCCAGGAACTGTTCGCCGTCACGGCGATCTTCTCGCTGTTTGCCCTGTTCAGCACCTGGACCGGCATTAACGTTGAAGGTTCGCTGGTTAACGTGCGCACGATTGCCATTATGTCCGGCGGTATCCTGTTTGGCCCCTGGGTAGGCATTGCTACCGGCGTGATTGCCGGGGTACACCGTTTTCTGATCGATATTCACGGCGTGACCTCGGTCCCCTGCCTGATTACCAGCATCGTGGCTGGGATCGCCTCCGGCTGGATTAACCTGAAAGTGGTGAAAGAGAAACGCTGGAGCGCCGGGATCGTTGGCGGCATGCTCTGCGAATCGCTGACCATGCTGCTGATTGTGCTGTGGGCTTCCCCGACGTCATTAGGGATTGATATCGTTGCTGAGATCGCCATCCCGATGATCCTCGGGGCCAGCAGTATCGGCCTGATCGTGCTGCTGGTGCAGAGCGTTGAGGGCGAGAAGGAAGCCAGCGCGGCGCGGCAGGCCAAGCTGGCGCTGGATATTGCCAATAAAACCCTGCCGCTGTTCCGTCAGATCAACAGCCATTCCCTGCGACAGGTGTGTGAAATCATTCGCAGCGATATCAAAGCGGATGCCGTGGCGATCACCGACAAGCATCAGATCATGGCCTACGTCGGTTTTGGCGAAGAGAACTACCGCAACGGCGATGACGGTATCAGCCCGACCACCTCGGCAGCGATTTCCGAGGGAAAAATCATCATTAAGAACAATGATGAAGCTCATCGCACGCCGGAAATCCATTCGATGATTGTCATCCCGCTGTGGGAAAAAGGGGAAGTCACCGGCACCCTGAAAATTTACTACTGCCATGCACACCGCATTACCTCTTCCCTTAAGGAGATGGCTATCGGCCTGTCGCAGATCATCTCCACCCAGCTGGAAGTGTCGCGCGCCGAACAGCTGCGGGAAATGGCCAATAAGGCCGAGCTGCGGGCGCTGCAAAGCAAGATTAACCCCCACTTCCTGTTTAATGCGCTGAATGCTATCTCTTCCTCTATTCGGCTCAATCCGGACACCGCGCGGCAGTTGATTACCAACCTCTCCCGCTATCTGCGCTACAACCTTGAACTGAACGATGATGAAATCATTGATATCAAGAAAGAGCTTTATCAGGTGAAGGACTACATCGCCATTGAGCAGGCACGGTTCGGCGATAAGCTAACCGTGATCTACGATATTCAGGAAGATGTCAGCTGTTCGCTGCCCAGCCTGCTAATCCAGCCGCTGATCGAGAATGCGATTGTTCACGGTATTCATCCCTGCCGGGGCAAAGGCGTGGTGACGCTGAGTATCCAGGATCACGGCGATCGCGTGCGGATTGCGGTGCGTGATACCGGCAACGGTATCGCCGAAGAGGTTATTGCCCGGGTGGAGAATAATGAGATGCCGGGCAATAAAATCGGCCTGCTGAACGTTCATCATCGGGTCAGGCTACTGTATGGTGAGGGGCTGCATATCCACCGGCTGAATCCGGGCACGGAGATTTCCTTCTATATCAGTAAAAATGGGGCATCCCTGCCGGAAAATGAGCGTATTTCGCTGTCGGTATAATTTTTGTAAACCGGGAAAACGTTGTGAAAGCGATTATTGTTGAAGATGAATTTCTGGCCCAGCAGGAGCTGAGCTGGCTGATCCGTCAGCACAGCCAGATTGTGATTGAAGCGACCTTCGATGACGGGCTGGACGTTCTGAAATATCTGCAAAGCCATCAGGTGGACGTGATATTTCTGGATATCAATATTCCTTCGCTGGACGGCATGCTGCTGGCGCAAAACATCAGTAAGTTCGCCAATAAGCCGCTGATAGTGTTTATTACCGCCTATAAAGAGCACGCGGTGGATGCTTTTGAACTGGAAGCATTCGACTACATTCTTAAGCCGTACCACGAGATGCGCATAATCACCCTGCTGCGCAAACTGGAAAACCACGTTCGTCAGGACACGGTACAAAACACCGCCACTCCGCGCCCCGCTTCCCACAGTATCAACCTGGTGAAAGACGAGCGCATTATCGTGACCGATATCAACGATATTTATTATGCCGAAGCGCACGAAAAGCTGACGTTTGTATATACCCGGCGGGAAGAGTATGTGATGTCGATGAACATGACGGAGTTTTGCAGCCGCCTGCCTGAGGAGTACTTCTTCCGCTGTCATCGTTCGTACTGCGTCAACCTCAGCAAAATCCGCGAGATTGAACCCTGGTTCAACAATACCTACATTCTGAAACTGCGCGATTTGGAGTTTCAGGTGCCGGTAAGCCGCAGCAAGGTGAAGGAGTTTCGCCAGCTGATGCGCCTGTAGTTGCGCATCAGCCAGCGTGGAAGCCGTGGTTTACAGTACCTGGCCCAGCGTCTGACGCAGATGCGCACCGGCACCCAGCAGGCCTGGCTGATCGTGGGTGATCAGATACACCGGAATATCACTAACGTAATCTTTAAAGCGGCCTTTATCTTCAAAGGCGGCGCGGAAGCCGGAAGCCTTAAAGAAATCGAGGAAGCGCGGCACGATACCGCCGGCGATAAACACACCGCCAAAGGTGCCGAGGTTCAGCGCCAGGTTGCCGCCAAAGCGACCCATAATCACGCAGAACATCGACAGCGCGCGGCGGCAATCGGTGCAGCTGTCGGCCAGCGCCCGCTCGGTGACGTCGCTCGGCTTCAGCGCTTCCGGCACGCGGCCGTCTGACTTCACGATAGCGCGATAAAGATTCACCAGACCGCCGCCGGAGAGAATACGCTCGGCGGAAACGTGGCCCAGTTCGGCACGCAGCACTTCAAGGATCTGGTCTTCTTCTTCGCTATTGGCCGCGAAATCCACGTGGCCGCCTTCGCCCGGCAGGCTGATCCAGCGCTTGTCCACGTGCACCAGGTGTGAAACGCCCAGCCCGGTTCCTGCACCGTAAATGGCAATCGGTTTGTCTTTCACCGGCGCTTTGCCGCCGAACTGCAGCAGATGCTCTTCCTGCAGCATCGGCACCGCCATCGACACGGCGGTAAAGTCATTAATAATTTCCAGATGCTTCAGGCCGAGGCTGGCTTTCATCTCGCTGGTGGAGAATGCCCAGTCGTGGTTGGTCATTTCAACCCGGTCACCGGTGATCGGACAGGCGATAGCAATACAGGCATCGTGAATTTCCTGCTGCTGTTCATCGCGCCAGGTGCGGATTACCGCTTCCAGACTGTCATAGTCAGAGGTGGAGAACGTTTTGGCCTGTGAGATGGCACCGCTTTCAAGATGACAGAGTGCCAGGCGCGCATTTGTGCCGCCGACATCACCTACCAAAGCATACTGGGTCATTATGGTTTTGCTCCGCTTAATCAAGTAGACACACTATAAATTTCCACTGCGAAAACAACAACGCTCACCGGGAAGAAAGGTGAGCGTTTCGGGCTAAAATCCGCCCTTTCGGAAAATTTCAGTTTATTCACCGAGTAGAACGGCTGCAATCGCCGCCGTTACCGGTTGTTGCGCTCGTGCAAAGAGCGGGTAACCGCCGCCAGCATCGGCGGAATATCGGCTCGCGGCAGCACCACTTCCACCAGCGATAAACGTGAACTATCGGCAGCCAGCTGCATGACGTCTTCCAGCTGCACCGTTTGGGTCACCCGCCAGCTTTCCGCCGGGTTGTCCAGACTCAGCGCCTCGGTCAGATGCGTCCAGTTCCATCGGGCGATATCGTTATAGCGCTGTTCGGCACCGTGGATCGCCCGCTCCACCGTATAGCCATCGTTATTAAGCAGAAAGATAATCGGATGCTGGCCATCGCGCAGCATGGTGCCCAGCTCCTGCACCGTCAACTGCGCGGAGCCGTCGCCGATAATCAGGATTACCCGGCGGCCAGGCTCTGCCGTAGCAGCACCAAAGGCGGCAGGCAGCGTGTAGCCAATCGATCCCCACAGCGTTTGCACCATCAGGCGGGTATTTTCCGGCAGCCGCAGCGCGGCAATGCCAAACGCGGCGGTTCCCTGATCGGCAAGAACGATATCGCCGGGGCGTAAGAACGCCTGCATGGCCTGCCAGAAACTGCCCTGGGTTAGCGATACCGAACGATCTTCCTCCATCACGGGAGGGGCGACAATATGCTGCCGCCAGCCGCTGCCGTGCCGCCTTGCCAGCCGATGCAGCACCTCCAGCGCTGCCGCCATCGGTATATCGTGGAAACAGTGCTCCCGTACCCGACATTCGTTCAGGCCAACATCGATGGTTTTACCGCTGTCAATCTGCTGGGTAAACCCGGCCGTGACGGTATCGGTAAATTTGACACCAATGGTGATAATCACCTCGCTCTGCTCAATCACCTCGCGGGTGCTCTGCGCACTGGATGCCCCGGCATAGGTTCCGGCAAAGCCATACAGGCTTTCGGGCACCACGCTTTTGCCCATCAGCAGAGTGGCAAAGGGCATCGGCACCTCCCGTAGCCAGCTTGCCAGCCTCTCCTGCTGCCCTGTCCGATTGGCAAGGAAGTCCACCAGCATCGCCACGCTGCGGGCTTCGGCCAGCAACTGTTCTGCCGCGTCGGCAAACGCCGCCAGCTGCCGTTCGTGACGGCTGATGCGCAGATCTAAAGGCGATGATGGCGGTGAAATCGGGCTGGCCGCAACGTTGGTGGCCAGCAGCAGGTACACCGGTCGATGCTCGGTCAGTGCGCAGCGCAGCAGTCGATCGATTTCCGCCGCGGCGTTATCGGCGGTCAGCACGCTGCTGGCCACCGAGATTTCCTGATGCATGCGCAAAAAATGCCGGAAATCGCCGTCGCCCAGCGTGTGATGCAGTAATTCAGCGTTGTGCTGCGAGGTCTGCGACGGCGCACCGACAATATGCACCACCGGCAGATACTCCGCATAGCTGCCGGCCACACCGTTAATAGCGCTAAGCTCACCAACACCGAAGGTGGTCAGCAGTGCGGCGGCACCCCGGCAGCGGGCATAGCCATCGGCAGCATAGGCGGCGTTAAGCTCATTGGCGCAGCCAACCCATGCCAGTCGCGGATGGGCGATCACGCTGTCGAGAAATTGCAGATTGTAGTCGCCCGGCACGCCAAACAGATGGTCAATGCCCGTCTCATTCAAACGTTCCAGCAGATAATCACCCACGGTATAACTGTTCATTGCTCACACTCCTCTGCGGGGCATAAGCTGAGTATTAGCGATAATTTTCACTTCGTTAGCAGAAAGACTGCGCGGGAAATGGCAACAGAACGTTACGCTAATAATTCTCCCTGAGTTGCGATCCGTGGCGCTATTTTTGTGAGTGTAACCGTATACACTGATGTGCTGTGTCGCCATATTTCTTCTTAACTGACGGGATTTTTTTATGTTTTATCAGGCAGATGAACAGCGTTATCAAAATATGACCTACCACCGTTGCGGCCGTAGCGGCCTGAAGCTTCCGGCGATTTCGCTGGGGCTATGGCATAATTTTGGCGACAGTACCCGGGTTGACGTCAGTCGTGACCTGCTGCGCCACGCCTTTGATAACGGTATCACCCATTTCGACCTGGCCAACAACTACGGCCCACCGCCGGGATCGGCCGAAGAGCATTTTGGCCGTATCCTGCGGGAAGATTTTCGTCCGTGGCGCGATGAGCTGATTATTTCCAGTAAGGCTGGATACACCATGTGGCCCGGCCCCTACGGCGACTGGGGGTCACGTAAGTATCTGATTTCCAGCCTCGACCAGAGCCTGAAGCGTATGGATCTCGAATACGTCGATATCTTCTACCACCACCGCCCGGACCCGGAAACCCCGCTGGAAGAGACAATGACCGCCCTCGACCATCTGGTACGTCAGGGGAAAGCGCTGTACGTCGGGCTGTCTAACTATCCGGCGGCACTGGCGGCCGAAGCCATCGCCATACTGAAAGATTTGGGTACCCCCTGCCTTATCCATCAACCGAAATATTCCATGTTCGAACGCGCGCCGGAAGCGGGCCTGCTGGACGTGCTGTCCGAGCAGGGCGTTGGCAGCATTGCCTTCTCACCGCTGGCCGGAGGCATGCTGACCGATCGCTATCTGAACGGTATTCCTGAGGATTCACGTGCCGCCAGCGGTAGCCGCTTCCTGAGCGAAGATCAGCTGACCGCCGAAAAGATGGAGAAGGTTCGCCGGCTGAATTCGCTGGCGCAGCAGCGCGGGCAGAAACTGTCACAGATGGCGCTGGCCTGGGTGCTGCGCGGCGACCGCGTGACATCGGTGCTGATCGGTGCCAGTAAAACCAGCCAGATAGACGATGCGCTGGGAATGCTGGATAACCGCAGTTTTAGCACAGAAGAGCTGGCAAAGATCGATGCGATTCTTGGCTGATTAGCTGGCTGGCTGGCTGGCTGGCTGGCTGGCTGGCTGGCTGGCTGGCTGGCTGCGCAGGTTTAACTTATCCCACCGCGATCGCCAGCAAAATATCGTTTCAGGTTACGATCAGGAACTGCCGCCCGTTTCCCGCCGCTTCAGGTTAAAACACGACCTGAAGCGCGGGTTTTCAGACAGTACGGCATGTCGCCAATTTTACTGTGCTGACTCAGTCATCTTCCAACCAGCCATTTTCTACCCCATCAAGCCTGCAGAGCAGACACGTGACCGTTCGGTTTTCTACTCTTGCCCCAGATAATTCCCAAATCCGCATCTTCTACCGCATTTCAGACTCCGCCAGTCGTCACGCACTAAACCCGCCCCTATTCTGCTGATACGGTGGAGAAGTCGGGCCGCTGATAAGGAGATAATATGAAACGCTTATTGTTGATTGCCGCTTTAGTGGCATGTTTATCACCGCTGGCTCTGCACACAGCACAGGCAGACAGCGCAAGAATTACTCTGGCTCCGGGTATTACCTTGCATTTGGGCGACCGTGACGATCGGGGCCGCTACTGGGACGGCGGGCGCTGGCGTGATGACCGCTGGTGGCGCAATAACTATCGCTACGATGAAGGGCGCTGGTGGCGACACGAGCAGTGGCGACGCCATGAAGAGATGCGCCGCCATCATCTGTGGGAGAAAGAGCGGCGCTGGCGGGAACATGAACGCCGCCGCGAATGGCGGGAATACGATCGCGATCGCCGTCATCATCACTAATGTCCTGAAAAGAAGCTAAAAAAAGGGCAATCCACAAAGGATTGCCCTTTTTAACACCGCAAAGACACTACAGGCCGGTCGCCATCGACACCAGCAGATAGCCGTTAAGCACCACCACAATCACCACGATCAGCCGGCCAATGTTCTGCATCACACGCGAGTTCACCATATCGCCCATCAGTTCGCGGTTGCCGGTAAACGCCAGCAGCGGCACCAGCGCCAGCGCAATACCAAAGCTCAGCACCACCTGGCTCATCACCAGAATACGGGTCGGGTCCCAGCCCGCAATGATGACGATAAATGACGGCACCATGGTAATAACGCGACGTACCAGCAGCGGGATATGGAAGTGGATAAAGCCCTGCATCACTACCTGCCCGGCCATGGTGCCGACGACCGTTGATGACAGACCGGCAGCCAGCAGGCTCAGACCAAACACCACAGCCGCTGCTTTACCCAGCAGAGGATCGAGGGTGAGATAGGCCTCATCCAGATCGGCAATACCGCTGTGGCCGCTGAAGTGAAACGCGGCAGCGGCAGTAGCCATCATCGCCAGGTTAACAAATCCGGCGATGGTCATCGCCACGGCCACATCCAGCTTGGTGGAACTGTAGCGCTCGCTGCGCGTGCCGCCATCACTCTTTTGGGTCAGCGAAGAGTGAAGGTAGATCACGTGCGGCATAATGGTCGCGCCCAGCACCCCGGCGGCCAGCAGTACCGCGTCAGCGGTTGGCAGCGATGGCACCGCCATGCCCTGAAGTAAATCCACCACTTTCGGCTGGGAGAAAAACAGCTCGATCACGTAGGCGGCGGCGACAAACAGCAGCAGGCCGCCAATCACCAGTTCAAGCGGCTTTTGACCTCGGTTTTGCAGCATCAGAATCAGGAAGGTGGCCACCCCGGTGAGCATGGCACCCTGCAGCAGGCTAACGCCAAATACCAGCTTAAAGCCGATCGCCGCACCGATAAACTCAGCAAGATCGGTGGCCATCGCGATGATTTCTGCCTGCACCCAGTAGAACCAGACCGCCGGGCGGGGGAAACGATCGCGAATATGCTCACACAGGTTTTTGCCGGTGGCGATGCCCAGCTTGGCCGACATCAGCTGAATCACCATCGCCATAATGTTGGCCCAGACCACCACCCACAGCAATTTGTAGCCGTAGGAGGCACCTGCCTGAATATTGGTGGCGAAGTTGCCGGGATCGATATAGCCGATCGCCGCGATGAAGGCAGGCCCCATCAAGGCAAACTTAATTTTCCGGTTACTGCGGACGCTCTGCTGCGCAGTGCGACTTTCCAGCATAGTGGTGACCCCTGATCTGCGGCTGATACGCTACTCTGGCGTATATGATAATGATTATTAAACGCGTTTGTAATGATTGTAGTTATCGCTGTGATAGCCATCGCTATGAAATATAGCACTGGCTATACTTTGAGTTACAGTACGTCAAAGCTAAAATTTGAGCAACCTCTTTCACTGTAGGGCATTCGGAATTCACTTACCAGATACAGGGTGTTTTTTTCATCGCCTTTTCACCGCGATTACGCTAAGTAGTATGAAGTAAACGATCCAGGCAGGGGAAATTTCGGCGAGTGAAGAGAAAAACCTGTGACGGCTCATGCTTTTCTGCAAAAAGCTGTAATAGATAATTGTTATATTGTGGATTAAGTCTCGTTTTTCCAAACCTTGTTACATAGAATGTGCAACGAAATATAACTGCCCTCAAATTATTGGAGCAAACATGTCCCGCATTCTGCACTTTGCACTGGCACTGGCGGTGGTTGCGCTGTTGGCCTTACTGGTCAGCCGCGACCGAAAAAATATCCGCGTCCGCTTCGTTATCCAGCTTTTGGTGATCGAAGTTCTGTTGGCCTGGTTCTTCCTGAACTCTGAAGTCGGTCTTGGCTTCGTTAAAGGCTTCTCGGATCTGTTCGAAAAACTGCTGAAGTACGCAGCGGAAGGTACTAACTTTGTCTTCGGTAATATGAGCGACAAAGGCCTGGCCTTCTTCTGGCTTAACGTTCTGTGCCCAATCGTCTTTATCTCTGCGCTGATCGGTATTCTGCAGCATTTCCGCATCCTGCCAATCATCATCCGTGCAATCGGTACGGTGCTGTCGAAGATCAACGGCATGGGTAAACTGGAATCCTTTAACGCGGTAAGTTCGCTGATTTTGGGACAGTCAGAAAACTTTATCGCCTATAAAGATATTCTCGGAAAAATGTCCGAACGCCGTATGTACACCATGTCAGCAACCGCGATGTCGACCGTTTCTATGTCGATTGTGGGTGCTTACATGACCATGCTGCAGCCTAAATACGTTGTCGCTGCGCTGATCCTGAATATGTTCAGTACCTTTATTGTGCTGTCGTTAATCAACCCTTACCGCGTTGAGAACGAAGAAGACCTGAAGCTGAATAATACGCACAAAGGTCAGAGTTTCTTTGAAATGCTGGGTGAATACATTCTTGCCGGTTTCAAAGTTGCGGTTATCGTAGCCGCAATGCTGATTGGCTTTATCGCGCTGATCTCCGGTATTAATGCCCTGTTTGATACCATTTTCGGTATCAGCTTCCAGGGTATTCTCGGCTACGTGTTCTTCCCGTTTGCCTGGGTGATGGGCGTTCCTGCCGGTGAAGCGCTGCAGGTTGGCAGCATCATGGCAACTAAACTGGTGTCTAACGAGTTTGTTGCAATGATGGATCTGCAGAAGATTGCCTCCCAGCTGTCACCGCGCGCGGAAGGTATCCTGTCAGTGTTCCTGGTCTCCTTCGCTAACTTCTCTTCGATCGGTATTGTTGCCGGTGCGATTAAAGGCCTGAATGAAGAACAGGGTAACGTCGTCTCCCGCTTCGGCCTGAAGCTGCTATACGGCTCAACGCTGGTCAGCGTGCTGTCGGCTTCTATCGCCGGACTGGTGCTGTAACACGGATCGGGGCCTGATGGCCCCGATTTTCATTTGGTTAAACCGCCGTCTGATGCTGTCACTGCTTTTCCACCGTCACATCATCCTTACCCTGTCCGCTTTCCCCTGCCGCCCGTCATGATCCTATCCGCTTGTGGCGTTTGCCGTCTGTTATCACCTCATCTCAACCGACCGGATGACATTTCGCGCCCCCGATCGCCACGCGCTGCGCCACAACATTGCTGATTTGCTGGTTAACAACGAACAATTATTGATTTCACTCGCCTTTTAATCCGGCTTAGTGTGGCCCTCTGAATTGCCACCCTTCGACGTTTACTGCGGATTGTTGTTGATGAAGGCCAGTCGTTCAACGGCAGAGCGTTCATTTCCGACAGTAGCGGCCTCTTTCACTGACTGTCTGGAACCCTCTTATGGCTGAAAATACTCTGTTAACCCGCGACTACCATCAACTGCGACTGGCTCTGCAAAACCATCAGGAAGTGGCGCTGGTTGATGTGCGGGAAGAAGTCCAGTTTGCCAGCGGACATCCGCTGTTTGCGGTGAATATCTCTATTTCCAAGCTGGACCTGGAGATCCTGAACCGCGTTCCCCGCCTGACCACACCGGTGACCGTTTACGATAACGGTGAAGGACTGGCACAGGAAGCTGCCGCCAGACTGCGCGAGATTGGCTATCTTGACGTTGCGCTGCTGGCAGGAGGACTGTCCGGCTGGACCGAAGCGGGCGGAGAGCTGTTCAGCGACGTCAATGTCCCCAGCAAAGCGTTTGGCGAACTGGTTGAGAAACGGGCTAAAACACCGTCGCTGACCGCCGATGAGGTCAACGCCCTGCAGCGGGCAGGTAGCAGCGTGGTGCTGCTGGATGCCCGACGTTTTGACGAGTACCAGACGCAAAGCATCCCCGGCAGCATTAGCGTCCCCGGCGGTGAGCTGGTACTGCGTAGCCGGGATCTGGCTCCATCGCCGGAAACCACTATTGTCGTCATCAGCGCCGATCGCACACGCAGCATTATTGGCGCACAGTCGTTGATTGACAGCGGGCTGCCTAACCCGGTTTACGCTCTGCGTGACGGCATCCTCGGCTGGACGCGGGCAGGACTGAAGCTGGAAGCGAATCAGACGCATCGTTACGGCGAGGCCTGTGACACGGCGCGTCTGCATGCGGCACGCCACGCGCGTAGCCTGGCAGACAAAACCGGGGTACAGCGCGCCACGCTGGACGATGTGAACGTCTGGCGCCAGCAGGATCGACACACGCTTTATCTGTTTGACGTGCGCGATGAGGCGGAATATCAGCAGGGACATTTACCCGATTCACGTCACGTTCCCGGCGGGCAGCTGCTTCAGGAAACCGATCATTACGCCAGCGTTCGCGGTGCATGGATTGTGCTGATCGATAGCGATGGCGTACGCGCCAATATCAGCGCGTCCTGGCTGGCACAGCTGGGCTGGCAGACGTTTGTGCTCGATGGTTTGAGCAAGGCGGACTTCAGCGCCACCGGCGGCTGGTCACCACGGGTTCCACCGCAGCCTGCGCTGCCGGAAGTTGAACCCGCAGAGCTGTCGGCCCTGCTTGCCGGCGGCGATATTCAGGTACTGGATTTCACCACCAGCACCAACTACGCCAATGCGCATATTCCAGGGGCAGCGTGGCTCCAGCGTTCGGTACTGACCACCGAAGGAGCCGCCGTGCTGCCGGATTCAGCACGCTATGTTGTAACCTGCGGCAGCAGCCTGCTGGCGCGCTATTCGATTCCGAAGCTGGAACAGCTGACCGGCAAACCGGTTCTGGCGCTGAAGGGGGGTAACACCGCATGGAAAGCCGCCGGTCTGCCGGTGGAAAGCGGAGAAACCCGGCTGCTGCTACCACGCGTCGATCGCTACCCGCGACCTTATGAAGGCAAAGATATCTCCCCGGCGACTTTACAGGCCTATCTTGACTGGGAGCGTGGGCTGATCGCGCAGCTGGATCGTGATGGTACTCATGGCTTCCAGGTATTGAGATAAGGTTCTCAGGGGAGGCTCGCTGTGCTGTGCTGTGCTGCGCTGTGCTGCGCTGAAGGATATGGCAACGCAGATTAGCCGAGGGTAAAGCGATTGTGTTTCTCACTACAGCGCTAAAATAGTGAGTGATTAAGCGGGGGACCTGAAACGGGTTACCCCGTTTTTTTATGCGAGAAACCGCGTGGTCGTAAAAAATGAACGAAAAAAAATCCGCCGAAGCAGATTTATTTTTTAACAACGACCTGTTTGAGAATT
>NZ_JAPDNC010000006.1:0-275047 GCF_025947915.1 Erwinia sp. INIA01 | reverse complement strand
TGGTGGAGATAAGCGGGATCGAACCGCTGACCTCTTGCATGCCATGCAAGCGCTCTCCCAGCTGAGCTATACCCCCACTGCTAAACTCTGTTTTTCGGTGCCACCTGAATCTTCTGGTAAGATTTGGTGGAGATAAGCGGGATCGAACCGCTGACCTCTTGCATGCCATGCAAGCGCTCTCCCAGCTGAGCTATACCCCCAGTCCGAAAAACCGTGTCGTGTTGACGGCGGGGATAATATGAAACAGCACGGTTGGTGTCAACGGCAAATTAACAATCTGAGATCGATCGCTGAAAAAGACGCCAAAGCGATGATAAAAGCGTTAATTTCCTGTTTTAACCCCCTCACTGCGCCAGACTCATTACGACAGGTTATTATCACCAAGATTGGAGTTCCGTCAGGAATCCCCTAAGAATTCCCCTGGTTCAGCCACTTAGCTTTCGCTGTTAATTATTGGTAATTTTTATAAGTAAAGTTGCTTGTTTTTGTTAACTGAGCGTGCAAAACTTGCGCCCGAATTTGGATGCCGGGCCTTCTCTGCGCTGGATGCGCGCGTTTCAGCACGCGACGGAATCCGGCAGTTTATCATTACTAAAAATCAGAGCCCCCATGTCTTTGCACACACCAAAAGAAATCGCTGCTCTTGCCGTTCAGGCTGGCGTGGTTAAAAGTCGTTCATCCGTCTCTTCGTTATTAATTCTGGGTTTCATGGCCGGTGCCTTTATCGCCTTCGGCTTCCTGCTCTATATCCACGTTATTAACCAGCTACCTGCCGACTGGGGTTCCTTCGGCGTGCTGCTTGGCGCTGCTGTTTTCCCTGTAGGCATTATTATGACCATTCTGGCCGGCGGTGAGCTGCTGACCGGAAATATGATGCTATTACCTGTTGCCTGGTTTGCACGCAAAATTAGCGCACTAAGCCTGCTGCGTAACTGGTTCTGGGTCACTATCGGTAATTTTATCGGCAGCGTGGCAATTGCCTGGCTGTTTGGCCATATGATTGGCATGACCGAAGGTGATTACCTGAAGAAAACCGTAGCGATTGCCAGCGCGAAAGTTAATGCAGACTTTATGCACGCGTTTATTTCAGGTATTGGCTGCAACTGGCTGGTTTGCCTGGCAACCTGGCTGGCTTTTGCCAGTAAAGATGTGGTCGGTAAAATCTTCGGCATGTGGTTCCCGGTTATGGCCTTTGTGGCCATCGGCTTCCAGCACGTCGTAGCAAATATGTTTATCGTTCCTGCCGCAATTTTTGCCGGTTACCTGAGCTGGGCCGAATATCTGCCAAACTTTGTTGCCGTATTCCTCGGTAATACCGTTGGCGGCGCGGTATTTGTAGGACTGGCATATTACATCGCCTACCGTCCTCGCACCGAAGAAGTGGCTGTTTCCCGCTAATTTATCCTCCCCCGCGCGCCCGCTGCGGGGGAAATTTCCTATTGTTCCACGTATTTTTCCTTTCATTTGACTAAAGGTTAGTAATTTGTATTAGTTGTTCAAGTGATGAATTGTTGTAATATGTTCAATTACTTTGTTCGGCTAAAAGGGATAGATAGTGAAAAAGGATTGGTTAACGCCGGAAGAACTGGCACAGCAAACAGGTTTCAGCAGACAAACCATCAATAAATGGGTTAAGAAAGAGGGTTGGACAACCGCCCCAAAACCCGGAGTTCAGGGTGGGAAAGCCAGGATGATTTTTATCGATGAACAGGTAAAATCATTCCTTAAATCAACGCGTCACGCAACTGAACCCACGGCGCATTATCGCGTTAACCAGAGTTCTCTTTCTGCTTTACTGGTTTCATCGCTGCAACAGCTGAGCACCGATGAACAGGAAAAGTTGACGGCATTACTGCTGCGTGAAGGGATTCAGGGGATACTGCAAAGGTTAGGAATTCGTAACGTTTAACCAACCCGTTCTGCGACCAAACCGCTTCATGTCATTCGGTTAATTAACGCAGTAACTGGAGTAATTAAAGGGCTCATGATTTTCATGGGCCCTTTTTAATGGAGTGATTAGCGATAACCTGAATAGAAATACCACCTGAGCCACGCTTTACCTGATTTAGCCTGGCTGAGTGGCGGTGGAACTTTTCAACATCTTCCTGGCTAACGCACTTCCCGATAAATCAGCGAATGATGAACGGCACTACCCGTGCGTGCGCCCTCCCCGACGGCAATAGCGACTGTTCCTGCCGCTACCGTTGCATCACCGCAGGCAAACACGCCGGAAACGCTGGTTTCACGCATGGCATCAACCTTGATAAACGGCCCCGTCGGCCCCTCCTCAAATTCGCATCCTAATGCAGCAGCTATCGGACTGGCCATGCGGGTTCGCGGCTGGGTAAAGACCCCCGCCAGTTTACACACCCGCCCGTCGGCGAGCGTTATGTTAATTTGCGTATCGCCCCCCATCGCGATCACGGCCTCACGCTCCAGTAAGACACCGCGTGCTGCAAGCCCGGCAAGCTGCTCTGAATCAGGTTCGAATACCTGATTTAAAAAGAAGGTCGTTGGTCCCCAGTCGGGCAACATCATGGCATGATGAATAGCGCCGGGAGAAGCCGCCAGCACACCGATTGGACCACCGTTCAGCTCATAGCCATGGCAGTAGGGACAGTGAAAAACCTGTTTTCCCCAGCGTTCCTGCAGCCCCGGAATGCCGGGAAGTTCATCCACCACGCCAGTCGCCAGAATCAGCCGCAGACCATGAAAACTTCGCCCGTCCTGGGTGCTGACAATAAAACCACCCGCCTCTTTTTTCACCCCGATCGCTGACTGCGCAAGCCATTCAACGCTGGGATAGGCCATTAGCTGCCTGCGCGCTTCATCGGCAATCTGGCCCGGCTCGCGGCCATCCTGCCCTAGAAATCCATGGGAATGTCCGGCAAATCGATTACGGCGCAGGCCGGCATCAATCATCAGGATCTTACGGCGCGCACGTGCCAGCTGCAGACCCGCAGAAAGGCCAGCATAGCTGCCGCCAATAACGATCGCTTCAAAAGTCATAAGGTATCTCCTGTCTGGTTGACTCATCCGAATCAATATCGTCACAACATAAGTTACGTGATATCGCACTGTCAATCATCTCGTAACTTTTATTGTTTCATGTAATAATTCGTACAACTTTGCTCAGGATCGTACCGTTATGAGAAACGACACACGTCTGTCACGCATGCTTCACGTACTCATCCATATTGCACGCCATGAAACGGCCACCACTTCCGATACCATCGCGCAAATGCTGAATACCAACCCGGTAGTCGTACGGCGGACCATGGCCCTGCTGCGGGAACAAGGATTTGTACGCTCAGAAAAAGGTCATCGTGGGGGATGGATGCTGGCTAAGCCGCTGGCGGAGATCACCCTGCTGGATATTCACCAGGCTTTGGGATCGTCAACGATCTTTGCCATTGGATTATCCACCGATCATGCGGAATGCCTGGTTGAACAGGCCGTTAACGCGGCGCTTAGCGAGGCGTTTGATGCCGCTCAGGCGCTCCTGCTTGAACGTCTGGGAAGCGTAACGCTGGAACAGCTGGCGGAGGATTTTGAGCAACGCTTTGCGGGAGCTGAAAAAAATGCCGACCATCTGAGTGGCCGGCATTGTTTGAAGGGCTAAGTTATCTGGATAAAATCAGGTACAGACTGAAATCAGCCTTCGCGGGTGGCGATGAACGCCAGCGCTTTCTCAATACGCGCAATGCTGCGTGATTTCCCAATAGCCTGTACGGTAACGTCCAGACCCGGCGACTGCCCGGCACCGGTTACCGCAACGCGCAGCGGCATACCCACTTTACCCATACCGACTTCCAGCTCGTCCGCGGTCGCCTGAATGGCGTGATGAACGTTTTCTGCCGTCCAGTCAGCAACGGCTGCCAGCTTATCGCGTACCACTTCCAGCGGCTGACGCGCCACCGGGCGCAGGTGTTTCTTCGCCGCATCGGCATCGAAATCATCGAAGTCTTCGTAGAAGTAACGGCAGGATGCCGCCATCTCCTTCAGCGTTTTGCAACGCTCGCCCAACAGGGTCACCAGCTGAGACAGCTGCGGCCCCGTGCGGGTATCAATGTTTTCCTGCTCAATGTGCCACTGCAGGTGAGTCGCCACATATTCCGGTGCCAGAGTGTTGATGTAGTGATGGTTCAGCCACTGCAGCTTCTCGGTGTTGAAGGCGCTGGCAGATTTGCTGACCGCATCCAGATCGAACAGCTTTTTCATCTCATCGACGGAGAAAATCTCCTGGTCACCATGTGACCAGCCCAGACGTACCAGATAGTTCAGCAGCGCCTCCGGCAGGTAGCCGTCATCGCGATACTGCATTACGCCGACCGCGCCGTGGCGTTTGGACAGCTTTTTGCCATCGTCGCCGAGGATCATCGAAACGTGGGCGTAAACCGGCACCTGAGCACCGATCGCTTTCAGAATGTTGATCTGACGCGGGGTGTTGTTGATATGGTCTTCACCACGAATTACGTGGGTAATGCCCATATCCCAGTCATCGATAACCACGCAGAAATTGTAGGTCGGCGAACCGTCGGTGCGGCGAATAATCAGATCGTCCAGTTCCTGATTGCTGAACTCAATCGGGCCGCGGATCTGGTCGTCAAAAATAACCGAACCTTCCTGCGGGTTGCGGAAGCGGACTACGCAAGGCTCATCGTCAGCGTGATGCTCATGGCTATCGCGGCAGCGGCCGTCATAACGCGGCTTCTCGCCGTTCGCCATCTGCTGCTCACGCAGCGCTTCCAGACGCTCTTTAGAGCAGTAACATTTGTACGCGGTGCCGGCTTCCAGCATTTGATCGATAACATCGTTATAGCGATCGAAACGCTTGGTCTGATAGTACGGGCCCTCATCCCAGTCGAGATTCAGCCAGTTCATACCATCCATAATGGCATCGATCGCCTGCTGGGTTGACCGCTCCAGATCGGTATCTTCGATGCGCAGCACAAACTCACCGCCGTGATTACGGGCAAACAGCCAGGAGTAAAGTGCAGTACGAGCGCCGCCAACGTGCAGATAGCCAGTTGGGCTGGGAGCGAAGCGGGTTTTGATTTTCATTAATGAATGCCTTATTACGCGGATGCTTTGGCCAGAGTCAGGGCAAATTATGCCAGTCTGATTTTCGTGGCAGATATTCTATCACTCGCAGACGAATCCTCAACGCCAATCCCCACTTCTGCCCCGGTCATCGCGGTGATTTTCTTCGGCAAGCCTCTGTTTTTGCCTGAAATCAGAACATCCTGACTATTTTTAAGGCGAACTCACATTTTACTCATAAAAAGCGTTGACTCATTTTCGCGGATCCCTATAATGCGACTCCACACAGCGGGGGTGATTAGCTCAGTTGGTAGAGCATCTCCTTTACACGGAGGGGGTCGGCGGTTCGAGCCCGTCATCACCCACCATCTACTTCGGTAGGCTCGCAGTGTAGATAAGTAGTGAGATTGGGCGATTAGCTCAGTTGGTAGAGCATCTCCTTTACACGGAGGGGGTCGGCGGTTCGAGCCCGTCATCGCCCACCAATCTCAACTTATCAAAGCAGTAACGATATGGGTGATTAGCTCAGTTGGTAGAGCATCTCCTTTACACGGAGGGGGTCGGCGGTTCGAGCCCGTCATCACCCACCATATCGGGTCGTTAGCTCAGTTGGTAGAGCAGTTGACTTTTAATCAATTGGTCGCAGGTTCGAATCCTGCACGACCCACCAGTGTTAAGAAGGCGCCCTAAAGGCGCCTTTTTGCTATTTGTGATTTGTGATTCTGGCTGGGTGAGCGCCCAGGTCCACGTCGCTGCTGCGGTTGCGGGCGGTCCTCGCGTCACGCTTTGCGTGATACCTTCGGCAACAGCCGCGTGCCTCCCGGACCGGCCTGGAGCGGGCGTCCTGCCCGCGCCACGCCTGATGGCATCGTCCCTGCTGCCATCTCCTGTCCCACGGCTATCACCTCAGCGCTGCGGATTGCCCTCCACTCGCAGCAGCGACGTTCCCCCTTTACGTAACGCGAACGCGGCTTTCAAACAAAATCCAGATCTGCTGAACGGCTGACTTTAAACTCCCCAGAGTATCGTGCTGGCTGTTTTTTTCGCAGTTTGTATATTTCCGCAGGCAACACAGCAGGCTGGCCGGTCCACCGACCGGATAATCCGCAGCGCTGAGCGAAGAGAGGAAGCCAGGATTTGAATCGCCTATGCGTCTGCTGTCAGAACGTTTAATTCAGGAACAGACATAACCAGGCAGATTCCCCTTGAACGTCGCGATCGTTATTTTTTGCATCTGTCATGGGCTACGAAAGCAATACAGCAGGCTGGCTGTGCCCCCGAAAGGGCAATCCGCAGCGCTGAACGGAGAGAGGAAGCCAGGATTCGCCTGCAGGACGCGGGCGAAAGACAAAGCCGGGCCATGGACGGCCCGTCTTTGGCGGTCCGACAGGCTGACGAGCGAAGTGATGGGACCGCAACGCGGCGCGAGGACCGCCCTCTCGGGGGCACAGCCAGCCAGCGCAACCTCCATAGCCCAAAAAAGCACCCAGCATTCAGCATTCAGCATTCAGCACCTCAAATTACCCATATCTGACTTCATAGCCAGAAAACTCAACTTAGCCCATCGCGGCTTAGATACCTCCCCTCACCCACTGTGTTAAAGTTCCCGAACCCAATGATTAAAACACTCGCCAAACTGGCCATTAAGCACCTAACTCACAGAAGAAATGAGAAAAAAAATCACCAAAAACGACCTGGACCGTTTCGACCTCGCGATCCTCGACATCCTGCAAAGCAATAATCGCCTGCCGCATTCGGCCATAGCAGAACAGGTGGGGCTTTCCACACCCTCAATTCAACGGCGCATCAGCCGACTGGAAGAGAAAGGCGTGATTAAAAGTCATGTTGCGGTGATCGATACGGCAACGGTGGGGAATCCGATCACCGCGGTGATTGAATCGCGGCTGGTTGAAGATCGCAGCCTGGTGATGGATCGGGCGAAACGCTATTTTCGCAATGTGGAGGAGATCCAGCAGTGCTACTTCGTTAACGGCGGCGTCTCCTTTATCATCATTATGATTTCCCGCGATTTACAGCACTTCGAACAGCTGGTCAGGCAACATTTTGCCGATAACATGGATATTCTGACCTACCGCACGCTGATCGTACTCGACCCGGTGAAAACTGGCCTGAAAATTCCATTATTCGATCTGGACGACAGGCCATAACGGTCACGATGCCGTTTTCTGCCGGGAAAACAGCGCGCACCCGGCGCAGGCGGCCATCACGCAGGCAATACCAAGGCACTGAATCAGGGTCAGGGTTTCGTGCAAAACCAGCCACCCGGCAATAGCGCTGACCGCCGGAGAGCCGCTCAGCAGCACGCCAAACACCCGTGAAGGCAGCCAGCGCATGGCGTACATATCCAGCAGGAACGGCAACATGCTCGACAGCACCGCCACACTAAAGCCCACCAGCAGGACTTCGGGCGAGAACAGCGCCATCCCGGCCTGAACGGTTCCCGGCGGCACCGCGATGCACGCCGCAATCGTCATGCCAATCGCCACCGAACGCCCGCCGCCGCCGGAAACCCGCCGGCCGATAATCACATAAAGCCCCCAAAACATCGCCGCCGCCAGCGAGAACCCGACGCCACGCAGATCGATTTCCCCTTTTACATCCCCGGCGGCCAGCAGCACCATCGCCAGAGCTGAGAGTGCAATCCAGATCAGATCGGACTTTTGCCGCGAAGTGAGCAGCGCGGCCAGCAGCGGCCCCATCACTTCAATAGAAATCGCAATACTCACTGGAATATAAGCAAAGGCGCGGTAAATCAGCAGGTTCATCAGCGCCAGAATCACGCCATAAAGCAGCATTGAAGGCCATGAAATATCGCCTTTTTTGATATTCCAGGGACGAAAGACAGCCAGCAGCACAATGGCTGAAATTCCCAGCCGTAATGCTGCCACCCCGTCGCTTCCCACTAAGGGGAAAAGGGTCTTGGCGAAGGCCGCCCCGGACTGCACGGAAATCATCCCGGCAAAGGCGGCAACAAAAGGCAAATTACGATTGCTCTGCATTGAATCTATTCATAAAAGAGAGGGATAGAGAATTGTAAACCGCAGCGGCGAGTCGTTTTCTCATAAATCAGGTTTAAATGATTTTTATCTTCAAGTTTCCACCGTCCGTGAGGCAATAACTTATCTTTGCCAACGGAGGCGTTATCGTCAGGCTTTTGCCATCCCGGCGTCAACATTGCCCCCTGTCCGCTTAGTACGGCGGCGTCAAGTTGCGCTGCTCCATCAACAGCGAGGCCTGCTGGCGAACCTCCTGCCAGATGGCCTCGGCGGCGGGGGTCAGCGAACGATTCTTACGCCGCACCAGCATAATAGTGCGGTTGATTTCCGGCACTAACCTTCTGACCATCAGCGGCCTCCCCTGCGGCAGCGGCAGTGCCAGCGCAGGCAGAATGCTGATGCCAATCCCCGCCTCCACCATTGGGTAGAGTGTGGCCGGATGACCAATTTCCTGCGCGATATCAGCCTGTACCTGCTGCTGGCGCAGCGCTTCATCAATCAGTACCCGGCTTCCGGAGGCGTAATCCTGTAGCACCAGCGTGCGCTGGTTGAGCATATGCCAGTGAATGGTTTGCTGCTGCGCCAGCGGGTCGTCCATCCGGCACAGCAGCAGGAAGGGTTCATCGAGAATGGCTTCACACTGCAGATCGTCCGAATGCAGCGGGCCAATAACGATGCCGAAGTCGACTTCGGCATTACGAATGCTTTGCAGCACCCACTGCTGCGGGCGATCGCGCAGCATCACCCGGATTTCGGGATAGTTCAGCTGCCCGGCAGCAAGGCACTGGGGCATCAGATGTGCTGAAATGGTCTGGCTGGCGGCAACGCGCACCGTACCGCTGCGCTGCTGGCCGTAGCTGCGTACATCCAGCAGGGTGTTGTTTAACTCCTCCAGCAGATGTTCCAGCCTGCTGGCGAGCTGCTCCCCGGCCTCCGTCAGCACGACCTCACGCGTTGTGCGGTCAAGCAGACGAATCCCCATCTCCCCTTCCAGCTCTTTAATACTGTGGCTGACCGCTGACTGACTCAGGCCTATCGCCTGCCCTGCCTGGCTGAAGCTGCCCTGTGCGGCAACGGCCACAAACACCCGAAGCTGACGCAACGTGTAATTCATCGATTCTTCTCATATATTCATTTAATAAATCAATTTTATTTCTAAACCTACCCATCGCACAATAGCCGCATGTTTGTATAACAAGGCTTTAACAATGGGTAAATTTCGTCTCGATCCTCTGATGCTGAAACTGATCGCCACCGTTCTGCTGGCTTCTTTCCTTCCTGCACGCGGCCACTTCGTTGATTTTTTTGAATGGCTGACCACTGCCGCAATAGCCCTGCTGTTCTTTATGCACGGTGCCAAGCTCTCGAAAGAGAAGATTATTGCCGGCGGCGGCCACTGGCGGCTGCATCTGTGGGTGATGTTCAGCACCTTCGTTATCTTCCCGGCGCTCGGTATGCTGCTGGTCTGGTGGCATCCGCTGCCGCTCAGTACCGAGATCTACACCGGCTTTATGTATCTGTGCATTCTGCCTGCTACCGTACAGTCGTCGATAGCTCTGACTTCACTGGCGGGTGGTAACGTTGCGGCGGCGGTTTGTAGCGCATCGGCATCCAGTTTGCTGGGGGTATTTGTTTCGCCTCTGCTGGTTGGCCTGCTGATGAATGTGAATAGCGATGCAGCCACCGGTAATTTTGAGCAGATCGGCAAGATTATGCTGCAACTGCTGGTGCCGTTTATTGTCGGGCATATTTCCCGCCGCTGGATTGGTGAGTGGGTGGAAAGAAACCGTAAGCTTATCGGCCAGACCGATCAGGCATCGATTCTGCTGGTGGTTTACTCTGCCTTCAGTGAAGCGGTAGTGAACGGTATCTGGACGCGCGTTGGCGTTAGTACTCTGCTGTGGATTGTGGTCGGCAGCCTGGTTCTGCTGTTCCTGATTCTGGCTATCAACCTTGCTGCGGCGCGTCTGTTTGGCTTCAATCGGGCGGATGAAATTACCATTCTGTTCTGCGGCTCGAAGAAGAGTCTGGCGAACGGGGTTCCGATGGCGAATATTCTGTTCCCGTCGTCGGCGGTGGGGATTATCGTGCTACCGTTGATGATTTTCCATCAGGTGCAGTTGATGGTGTGTTCGATGCTGGCCCAGCGTTATAAAAAGTCGGGTGAGAAGCTGGCGGCGCAGTCGGCAGCAGCGGGTAAGCCGCTGGTGGAGTCACAGAAGTAATCTGGTTGCAGGGCGTTTAGCCTGTGACCTGTCGGAATGCTGAAATAGCCGCTTCATTTTGGAGCGGCTATTTTTTTGGCTGCAATTTTAAGTTACTGAGGTTTAATTTTTTCTGGATGGCTGGCGCATGGTGGGCTGGGGAACAGCCTCTGCGGCTGCCGGGCGGTCCTCACGCCGCTTTGCGGTGCCTTCGGTTTCGGCACCAGTCGATGATACTGACTTTTTTGCTGAATGGCTGGCGCACGGGTGCTGGTGAACAGCCTCTGCGGCTGCCGGGCGGTCCTCGCGCCGCTTTGCGGTGCCTTCGGTTTCGGCACCAGTCAATGATACTGACTTTTTTGCTGAATGGCTGGCGCACAGGTGCTGGTGAACAGCCTCTGCGGCTGCCGGGCGGTCCTCGCGCCGCTTTGCGGTGCCTTCGGTTTCGGCATCGGGTCTTTCGGACCGGCCTGGAGCGGGCGTCCTGCCCACGCCACGCCTGATGTCAGCATCCCTGCTGCCATCTCCGGCCCCGCTGCCTGCACCTCAGCGCTGCGGATTGCCCGTCATCCGCAGAGGCTGTTCCCCTTGATACATTTTGCTCGCTGTTTCTTAAAGGCAGGTAAGCTGAAAGTTGCTCAACAGGCAGGTAATTTCTGGTACGGATTATCAGTTTTTAGCCGCAAAATGGAATTCAGCCAACCGCCGATGTTCTTAGCTCTGAGCATCAGGATTACTTTCAATGGGCTCGAGATTGAAACCACCGCCACATAGAACCGCACAGGCAAATCAGGGTGTTTATCAGACGACACAATTTTTCGGCAGCAGGCTGGCCGTTCCCCCGATCGAGTCATCCGCAGCGCTGAGCGCAGAGAGGAAGCCAGGATTCACCCGCATGGACGCGGGGGAAAGCCAAAGCCGGGCCAGGACGGCCCGTCTATGGCGCTCCGTCCGGCTGACGCACGCAGTGAAGGCACCGCATAGCGGCGCGAGGACCAGACCGAACGGGGGAACAGCCAGCCAGCGCATTCTCCGAGCTCGCAGGCAATAGGCATCGCCCGTCTGTGGCGCTCCGTCCGGCTGACGCACGAAGTGAGGGCACCGCAAAGCGGCGCGAGGACCAGACCGAACGGGGGAACAGCCAGCCAGCGCATTCTCCGAATCAGCAGGCAACAGGCATCGCCCGTCTGTGGCGCTCCGCCCGGCTGACGCACGAAGTGAGAGCACCGCAAAGCGGCGCGAGGACCAGACCGAACGGGGGAACAGCCAGCCAGCGAACTCTCCGGGCACGCAGGCAACGGGCATTCCCCACCAACCATTATCCCCGCTTCAGCGGCTTAACCAGCCCTTCCAGCCCCTCAATCTTGATCGCCAGCGTAATCTGCATCAGATCGCCGAGCTTGCCCTGTGGAAACTCATCCTTGCGGGCAAACCACAGCAAATACTCCTCGGGCAGATCGATCAACACCCGCCCTTTGTACTTGCCAAACGGCATCACCATGTTGGCAATCTCAACCAGCTGTTCCTTTTCCATATTACTCACCGAGTAAACGAATCATTTCCGCTTCGTCGATCACCGGAATGCCCAGCTCCGTTGCCTTCGCCAGCTTAGAACCTGCGGCCTCACCGGCAATCACCAGATCGGTTTTCTTCGACACGCTGCCGCTCACCTTCGCGCCCAGCGCCGTTAAGCGATCTTTAGCCTCATCGCGCGACAGCACGCTTAATGAACCGGTCAGCACCACGGTTTTACCGGCAAACGGGCTGTCGATTTCTTCGGCCTTCACCACCACCACTTCCGGCCAGTGAATGCCGGCTTTCTCAACCAGCAGGCGGATAACCTCGCGGTTGCTTTCTTCATCCATAAAATTACGCACGTGGCTGGCCACCACTTTACCGACGTCCGGTACGGCAATTAGCGCCTCGATATCGGCCGCCATCAGCGCCTCCAGCGTACCGAAATGCGCGGCAAGGTTAGCGGCGGTCGCCTCTCCCACTTCGCTGATCCCCAGCGAATAGAGGAAGCGGGCAAAGGTAGTTTGCTTCGCTTTCGCCAGCGCATCGACTACGTTCTGCGCCGATTTAGGCCCCATGCGATCCAGACCGGTCAGTTTCCCGGCGGTCAGATCGAACAGATCGGCCGCATTCAGTACGTACTCTTTGTCCACCAGCTGATCGATAATCTTCTCGCCCATGCCGTCAATGTCCATCGCCCGGCGGGAAACAAAATGCTTCAGCGCGCCTTTACGCTGTGCACCGCAGATCAGGCCACCGGTACAGCGGGCCACGACTTCATCCTCTACGCGTTCAACGTCCGAGCCGCAAACCGGGCAGTGGGTCGGAAATATAATTTCTCGCGCGTCTTCGGCGGATTCGACCACGCTAACGACCTGCGGGATAACGTCACCGGCACGGCGGATCACCACGCGATCGCCAATCTTTAACCCCAGACGATCGATTTCATCAGCGTTGTGCAGCGTGGCATTACTCACCATCACGCCGGCAACCAGTACCGGCTCCAGACGTGCAACCGGGGTGATCGCACCGGTGCGTCCTACCTGGAACTCAACATCACGTACGGTGGTGATCTGCTCCTGCGCGGGGAACTTAAACGCTACCGCCCAGCGCGGCGCACGGGCAACGAAACCGAGCTGCTCTTGCAGATCCAGGGAATCCACCTTGATCACCACACCATCGATATCAAACCCCAGCTGCGGGCGATCGGCCTCAACCTGACGATAGAAGGCCAGCACCTCGTCGGCGCTGTGGCACAGGCGGACGCGATCGCTGACCGGTAATCCCCAGGCTTTAAACTGTTTGAGGCGCTCAATGTGACTACGCGGCATGTCACCGCCTTCCAGCAGACCCAGGCCGTAGCAGAAAAAGGTCAGCGGGCGTTTGGCGGTGATGCGCGGGTCCAGCTGGCGCAGCGAGCCTGCCGCCGCATTTCGCGGGTTGGCAAACACTTTGCCGCCGGAACGACGCGCTCCGTCGTTCATTTTTTCGAAACCGGCCTGCGGCATAAAGACTTCGCCACGCACTTCTACTCTGGCCGGAATATTGTCGCCCTTCAGGCGCAGAGGAATGGCGTGGATAGTACGCACGTTGGAAGTGATATTCTCACCGGTGGTGCCATCACCACGGGTCGCCGCGCGAACCAGCAGACCGTCTTCATACAGCAGGCTGACCGCCAGACCGTCCAGCTTCAGTTCGCAACAAAAGAGGATGTCATCGCTGCTTTTCAGGCGATCCTGCACGCGCTTGTTGAAGGCCAGATAGCTCTCTTCATCGAAGGCATTATCCAGGGACAGCATCGGGACTTCATGGCGGACCTGCTCAAACGCCGCCAGCGGTGCGGCCCCCACTCGTTGGGTTGGCGAATCGGGAGTAATCAGCTCCGGGTGGGTCGCTTCCAGATCGCGCAGTTCATGCATCAGACGATCGTATTCCGCATCCGGAATTTCCGGTGCATCCAGCACGTGATACTGGTATTCATGGTGGTGAAGCAGAGCTTTCAGATGGGTAAGTTTGTCTTGTACGGATTGCATATGCGGCACCATCAGAGATAAAAAACCCCCGAAATCGGGGGTTAGTTAAGCGGGATTAGAAAAACGTTTAGTGACTGTTGGCTTCGACGACTTCGCGGATGCGCCCTTTGTACGATTCCAGCTTCTGCGGCGTCATCATACGACGTTCATCGTCCAGTACCACGCCACCCACATCATCAGCGATGCGCTGCGCGGATTGCAGCATCAGCTTGAAGTTCTGATTCGCATCACCGTAGGACGGCACCATCATAAAGATAGAGACGCCCGGGGTGGAAAAGTCCGACATGTTATCCGGATTAAATGAACCCGGCTTCACCATGTTCGCCAGGCTG
This sequence comes from Erwinia sp. INIA01, assembly GCF_025947915.1. Taxonomy (NCBI): domain Bacteria; kingdom Pseudomonadati; phylum Pseudomonadota; class Gammaproteobacteria; order Enterobacterales; family Erwiniaceae; genus Erwinia; species Erwinia sp. INIA01. The sequence continues at coordinate 260,903 of NZ_JAPDNC010000006.1, read as the reverse complement.
AACAACACCGGGCCGCTGCCCGCCGGGTTCAGGTGACGATGGAAAATATTCATTTCGCCAAACTGGAAGCCTGCCTGAAGCACACCCTGCAACAGCGCTTCACCGCTGATACTGCCACCGGCGTGAGCAGAAACGTGCAGGACCAGAACAGTTTCCTTCGGTGCTGGTGCACGCGGAGCCTCGGTATGGGCAGGTGCCTGCTGTACCGCTGGCTGTGCAGGTTCAACCCGCTGCGGCTCGGCAACAGGGACAGAGACCGGTTTTACCACCGGCTCTTCAGCGCGGGCAACGGGTTCTGCGTTCAGCACGGGCTCGGCGCGGCGCGGCAGAACCTCATCATGATAAGGCTCAGACTGTGCACTATGGCGTACTTCGCCACCGAACAGCGGATCCTGTTCAGGCTGTTCCTCAATAACCGGGGGCTGGTGACGAACCGGCTCCGGGCGAGGTTTAGGCTGACGCGGCGGTTCATCCCCGGCATTGAATCCACCCAGGGAAGGGTCCGACGGTTCAGGAGGGCTGCGCGTGGCACGCACGTCATCCATACCTTCTTCGTCATCCTCGAAAGCTTCTTCTCTGTCCTGCTTTAAACGCTTGTGCGGACGGTCGCGAAAAACTGATGAGCGCTCTTTACGGCTGGTCCACAGGCCGTGCAGTAAAAGCGCTATAATTGCGACCGCGCCAACAACGATTAATATCAGACGCAAATCCTGCATCATTGTATTCTCTGTTGTTCCAATACCTTGCCACCGCGGCAAACTTTATCCTCTAACTGTATTTGCCCAAGTACACAAGTGCAAGTCTGTGCAGTATTTTCTGACAAATATCCCGAGTCGAGGACGCTTTTTTGCTGTAATTTCGCGCAATCTTGCCCTGGAAAGCGCAAACAGCTGGGTTATGATAGCCGAAACCAGCATGTGAATAGGAGATAAAGCATTACATGGTACTAAATAATTCCAACAATGGTCATAACGGGGTCCATTATTTTGCCCAGGGCTGGCAGCTGATCCGCCTGCCCGGCATTCGCCGCTTCGTCATCCTGCCGCTGCTGGTCAATATCCTTCTGATGGGCGGCGCCTTTATCTGGCTGTTTGGCCGTCTTGGCCAGTGGATACCCGAACTGATGGCTATGGTACCCGGCTGGTTGCAATGGCTTAGCTACCTGCTCTGGCCGCTGGTCGTTCTCTCCATTATTCTAGTCTTTAGCTATTTTTTCTCCACTATCGCGAACTGGATTGCGGCACCGTTTTGTGGCCTGCTGGCCGAGCAGCTGGAAGCCAGGCTCACCGGTCAGCCGTTGCCCGATAGCGGCTGGGCGGCTCTGTTGAAAGATTTTCCACGCATCATGAAACGCGAGTGGCAGAAACTGGCCTACTATTTACCGCGCGCCATCGTACTGCTGTTGCTCTACTTTATTCCCGGATTTGGTCAGACGGTGGCCCCGGTGCTGTGGTTCCTGTTCAGCGCATGGATGCTCTCTATTCAGTACTGCGACTACCCTTTCGATAACCACAAAGTCAGTTTTACTCAGATGCGTGCAGCATTGCGTCAGAATAAGACCGATAATTTACAATTCGGCGCGCTGGTCAGTTTGTTCACCCTGATCCCCATCCTCAATCTGGCGATCATGCCGGTGGCCGTATGCGGTGCCACCGCCATGTGGGTAGACCGCTACCGCGCTACGCTTGGGCTGAGCCGCTAAGCAAAGGCCGTCCGAATCTTTCGCTGCGACAGGGTAGCCATGCGCCCTGCGCAGCCTTAGATTTATCTATATGCCGTTTCGACAGGGCTTATTTCGACAGAACATATATATATACGATTTCTTCACTTCCTTGATAAATTGAACACGGTATGCTCTAAACCGTTCCCAATATTTCATACAGTTAAGGACAGGCTATGAGTAAGATCTATGAAGACAACTCGTTAACAATCGGTCATACGCCGCTGGTTCGACTGAACCGCATCGGTAATGGACGCATTCTGGCGAAAGTTGAGTCACGCAACCCAAGCTTCAGCGTCAAATGCCGTATCGGTGCCAATATGATTTGGGACGCAGAAAAACGCGGGATTCTTAAACCCGGCATTGAACTGGTTGAACCAACCAGCGGCAATACCGGTATTGCTCTGGCCTATGTGGCCGCAGCTCGCGGTTACAAACTGACGCTGACCATGCCGGAAACCATGAGCGTGGAACGCCGCAAACTGCTGAAAGCGCTGGGTGCAAACCTGGTGCTGACCGAAGGCGCCAAAGGTATGAAAGGCGCGATTGCTAAAGCCGAAGAGATTGTGGCCAGCAACCCGGATAAGTTCGTGCTGCTGCAGCAGTTCAGCAACCCGGCCAACCCGGAAATCCACGAGAAAACCACCGGCCCGGAAATCTGGGAAGACACCGATGGTGAAGTCGATGTGTTTATCGCAGGCGTGGGTACCGGCGGTACGCTGACCGGCGTCAGCCGCTACATCAAAAACACCAAAGGCAAAAAAGAGCTGATCACCGTCGCGGTTGAGCCAACCGACTCTCCGGTGATCGCCCAGGCGCTGGCCGGTGACGAAATCAAGCCAGGCCCGCACAAGATTCAGGGCATCGGTGCCGGTTTCATTCCGGGTAACCTTGACCTGAACCTGGTTGACCGCGTTGTCGCAATCTCCAATGAAGAAGCGATTTCTACCGCCCGTCGCCTGATGGAAGACGAAGGCATTCTGGCCGGTATCTCTTCCGGCGCAGCGGTCGCCGCAGCGCTGAAATTGCAGGAAGATGAAGCCTTCGCGAACAAGAACATTGTGGTGATTCTGCCGTCCTCCGGCGAGCGCTATCTCTCTACCGCACTGTTCGCCGATCTGTTCACTGAAAAAGAGCTGCAGCAGTAATCGCCGATCCGCAGATTTGCTCAAAAAAGCACCCATTTGGGTGCTTTTTTGTGGAGTCCGTCAAACTTTTACCATCCTGCAGATTGCTTTTACCCTCCAGTGTCTGGTATTTAAGCTGCCAATTATTTTGATCCGTAAAATTAATCGCCGCGTGACCTGGATCGTGCTGAATCGTTTTACTGATTTGGCGCACTGCGGCAAATAGCGGCATAATGAAGTGTGGAAAAGCGAGAGTTTAATCGCGGATTTTCTCTCCGTCTGGCTTCCACCTTATCAGCGCATTTTTTGGCGAGTCTTTGTACCAAGCCAGCGCGACTCATACCGGCTAAGGTTCCGGCTTTCGCCTGAACTTTAGGCCTACAACACCAAACCAAATTAAGTTGGGGAAATATAATGTTCCAGCAAGAAGTTACCATCACTGCACCAAACGGCCTTCACACCCGCCCTGCTGCTCAGTTCGTTAAAGAAGCGAAAGCATTCTCTTCTGAAATCACCGTAACCTCTAACGGCAAATCAGCCAGCGCTAAGAGCCTGTTCAAGCTGCAGACTCTGGGCCTGACTCAGGGTACCGTTGTTACCCTGTCTGCTGAAGGCGAAGACGAGCAGAAAGCGGTTGAGCATCTGGTTAAACTGATGGCCGAGCTCGAGTAATCACGGTCGTTTTTCCATCATCCAGCGTAAAGCTTTGGCTGAAAGTAACCGTAGCGCTTTCCTGTCACACAGCGGCAGGATAAAACTAAACGGATATACTGTAGGTATCTTGATCGCGGACAGCATGTCCGCGTTATTGCTTTCATAAAATATCCAAAAGCTGACAAGACAGGCCGCAGAAAACGCCAGGCTCGCTGAGTGAATTAACCGATGCAGTCATCAGCGGTTCATCGCCTTCGATGATTATCAGAGACAGGAAAGGTAGGGTTATGATTTCAGGCATTTTAGCATCACCGGGTATCGCTTTCGGCAAAGCTCTTCTGTTGAAAGAAGATGAAATTGTCATCAACCGGAAAAAGATTTCTGCCGATCAGTGCGATCAGGAAGTTCAGCGTTTTCTTGATGGTCGTAAAAAAGCTGCCGTGCAGCTGGAAGCGATCAAAATCAAAGCCGGGGAAACCTTCGGTGAAGAGAAAGAAGCGATCTTCGAAGGCCACATTATGTTGCTGGAAGATGAAGAACTTGAGCAGGAAATCATCGCCCTGATTAAAGACGAGCACGCGACTGCGGATGCTGCTGCCTTTTCCGTCATTGAAGGCCAGGCTAAAGCCCTGGAAGAGCTTGACGATGAATACCTGAAAGAACGTGCTGCTGACGTTCGCGACATCGGTAAACGCCTGCTGCAGAATATCCTGGGTCTGCATATTGTCGATTTAAGCGCGATCAACGAAGAAGTGCTGCTGATTGCCAAGGATCTGACCCCGTCTGAAACGGCACAGCTGAACCTGAACAAGGTGCTGGGCTTTATTACCGACATCGGTGGCCGTACCTCACACACCTCTATCATGGCGCGTTCTCTGGAGCTGCCTGCCATCGTCGGTACCGGTGATGTGACCAGCCAGATTCAAAACGATGACTACGTGATTCTGGACGGCGTAAACAACAAAGTTTACGTTAATCCTACGGCCGACGTGATTGATGAACTGAAGGCGGTTGCCCATCAGTACACTTCTGAAAAGAACGAACTGGCTAAGCTGAAAGACCTGCCGGCAATCACCCTTGATGGTCATCAGGTTGAAGTCTGCGCCAACATCGGAACCGTGCGTGACGTGGCCGGTGCAGAGCGCAACGGTGCTGAAGGCGTGGGCCTGTACCGTACCGAATTCCTGTTTATGGACCGTGAGTCGCTGCCGTCTGAAGATGAGCAGTTCCATGCGTACAAAGCCGTAGCCGAAGCCGTAGGCGCGCAGGCGGTGATTGTTCGTACTATGGATATCGGCGGTGACAAAGATCTGCCGTATATGAACCTGCCGAAAGAGGACAACCCGTTCCTCGGCTGGCGCGCGATCCGTATTGCCATGGACCGTACCGAAATTCTGCATGCGCAGCTGCGTGCCATCCTGCGTGCTTCCGCGTTTGGCAAACTGCGCATCATGTTCCCGATGGTGATTTCCGTTGAGGAAGTGCGCTTCCTGAAGGCCGAACTGGAAACCCTGAAAGCCCAGCTGCGTGAAGAAGGCAAAGCCTTCGACGAAAGCATTGAAGTGGGTATCATGGTGGAAACCCCGGCGTCGGCGGTGATTGCGCACCATCTGGCAAAAGAAGTTGATTTCTTTAGTATTGGGACAAACGACCTGACGCAGTATACTCTGGCTGTTGATCGTGGTAACGATCTGATCTCCCATCTCTACAATCCGATGTCTCCGTCCGTTCTGACGCTGATCAAGCAGGTTATTGATGCTTCTCACGCCGAAGGGAAGTGGACCGGTATGTGCGGTGAGCTGGCAGGCGATGAACGTGCTACACTACTGCTATTGGGAATGGGGCTGGATGAATTCAGCATGAGCTCTATTTCTATTCCACGCATCAAAAAAATTATTCGTAATACGAATTTTGAAGACGCGAAGGCGCTAGCAGAGCAGGCTCTGGCACAACCAACAGCGGACGAGTTGATGAACCTGGTCAACAAGTTCATTGAAGAAAAGACACTCTGCTAAGGCCCGGAGACGGCTGGCCCAATATTACTGCTTAGGAGAAGAACATGGGTTTGTTTTCAAAACTTTTTGGCGATAAGTCAGATTCTGCATCTGGTGCGATTGAAATCGTAGCCCCCCTGTCTGGTGAAATCGTCAATATCGAAGACGTACCGGACGTAGTGTTTGCAGAGAAAATTGTTGGCGACGGTATCGCTATCAAACCCTCTGGCAATAAAATGGTTGCTCCCGTTGATGGCACCATCGGTAAAATTTTCGAAACCAATCATGCGTTTTCCATCGAGTCCGACAGCGGTATTGAGCTGTTTGTTCACTTTGGTATTGATACGGTAGAACTGAAAGGCGAAGGCTTTAAGCGCATCGCTGAAGAAGGTCAGAAAGTGAAGAAAGGTGACGTGGTCATCGAATTCGATCTGCCTTTACTGGAAGAGAAAGCGAAATCAACGCTGACGCCAGTGGTCATCTCAAACATGGATGAGATCAAAGAGCTGACTAAACTGACCGGCAGCGTGACCGTCGGTGAGACTCCGGTTATCCGCATCAAGAAGTAAGAGCAGATAAACCAGAAAGCCCCCTGAGCAATCAGGGGGCTTTTTTTATGGCTGGCTGCCGGTCAACGCATCGCGCAGCGTCAGGGACTCGGCAGGTGAGTCCATTAAATCCAGCTGCTGTTCCAGATGATCCAGATGGTCGCGCATTATCGAACGGGCAACATCGTTCTGCCCCCCCCTCAGCGCGTCCAGCACGGCGCAGTGTTCATCACATTGAGAAGCCGGCGTGTCATTGCGCTGATATAGCGCGACGATCAGTGAACTGCGCACCATCAGGTTCGCCAGAATCTCACTCAGCACCTGGTTTTCGTTAATTTTTGCCAGCAGCAGATGAAATGCGCTCAGCTCGCGAATAATGTTACGGCGATCCCCGCTGGCCAGCGCCAACTGCTCCGCCTGCTGATGAGCCTCAACTTCTGCACTCGATCGCGCCAGCTTTTCCGCACTAATTCCGGCGACAATAGCATCTTCCACCGCTCGTCTGGCAATAAATACCTCACGCGCTTCTCTGGCGCAGGGCTGTGACACCTTTGCGCCACGATTCGGCGAGATAGTGACGATATGCTGCAGGGCCAGCCGCTGTAGCGCCGCCTGAACGTGGTTACGGTTGGCAGAGAGCACCTCCACGATCTGTGCCTCAATCAGCCGCGTGCCGGGCCTGAGCCGGTGCTGTGCAATCGCAATCGATAATGCGTCAACGATGCGCTGAACTTCCTGCTGCCTGCCGCTAGCCAAACTGCTCATGCCTTAACCTCAAATCTGAAATATCATTCGTTACCGTCGTGAAACAGGCGCAGGGTTTACACTACCCAGTGCGGCAGGCGAAGCGTCAGCTCCAGGCCACCTTCACGAGCATTGATGGCTTTCACTTCGCCCTGATGCGCCAGCACTACCTTACGTACTATCGACAGACCGAGGCCATACCCTTTACCGGAAAGCGGCGAACTGACGCGCACAAACGGGTCGAAAATACTGGAAAGCTTATCGGCCTCAACGCCCGGCCCCTGATCGCGAACGATAATCGTCAGCCAGGCTCCTTCCTGCCGCAGGGTAATGGTCACCTGCTGGCCCTGAATGGAAAAGCGCAGCGCATTACGCACCACGTTTTCAATGGCGGAGCGGATCAGGTTCGCATCCCCTTTGACCGTGTAATCCTGCTGCGTGTCCGCATTCAGCAGGATTTCCACACCTGGGACCTGCGCTTCATAACGTGCATCATTGGTTACCGCTTCCAGCAGGCCAAGCAGATCGAAATACTGCTCATCGGGAATTTTTTGCTGCTCGGCGCGGGAGAGAGACAGCAGCTCGCCGATCATTTTATCCAGTCGACGGGCCTCTTCATCAATCCGATCCAGCGAGCTTTCAACCGAGGCGGGGGTCTGTCGCGCCAGTCCGGTCGCCAGCTGTAGCCTTGCCAGCGGCGATCGCAGCTCGTGGGAAACATCATGCAGCAGCTCTTCACGGGCGCTGACCAGCACCGACAGACGTTCTACCATCGCATCAAAGTCGCTGGCCACCGCCGACAGCTCATCGTGGCGGCGGCGCATTTTAGGGAACAGCCGCACCGACAAGTCGCCGGTCGAAACCCTCGCAAACCCTTCACGCAGCTGGCGCATCGGGCGCGTCAGGTTCCAGGCCAGGAACAGGCTGAACAGCAGGCCGCAGAAGCAGCCGACGATAAACAACGGTTCGGGCATATTGAGAATGCTGCGCGGATGACGGTTCATCTGGCTGTCGCGGCGCAGACCGGCCACGTCGTAGCGCAGCTGATAATAGTTACCGTCGGCACCGGTCACCCATTCCACCACCTGCTGCGGAAACTCGCGGGAGGCCATCTCACGGCTGAGTTCATCCTCAGGCGCACCCGGCGGCAGAGAATCAACCTGCTGGACCGAGAAAAAGCGCCGGTCGCTATCGGGCCAGTCGATCATCATATCCCGCAGCGCCTCAGGCCCGCCGTTTTGCAGCACCGACACCGCCGAGGTCATTTGCAGATTAACGATGCGCCGGGCGGCCAGGTTTTCCGGCGGTTCGCGGTGATTGCCGTACAGACTGAAGCCCAGCCACATCAACTGGGTAATCGCAATGTAGGTCAGCCAGAAGCCCAGCAGGATCTTCCAGAACAGGAAGCCGCGAAACCGGGAGGTCATCGGATGCGGTAGCCGATGCTGCGAACCGTTTCGATATTAATCGTATCGTTAGTCAGTGCAGCCAGCTTCTGGCGAATGTTGCTGATATGAACATCCACGCTGCGATCGTAGGCTTCACGCGGGCGGCCCAGACCTTTCTCAGACAGTTCATCTTTTGACACCACGCGATCGGGGGCGCGCAGCAGCAAATCAAGCAGATTGAATTCAGAGGCGGTGAGATCGAACGGTTTATTCTGCCATTCGCTGATACGCGTTGCCGGGTTCAGCGTCAGCTCACCCCAGCTAATCACATCTTTGTTTTCCACTGCCGCAGGCTGTTCCTCAACGCGACGCAGCACGGCACGCAGGCGTGCAACCAACTCGCGCGGGTAGCAGGGTTTTGGCATATAGTCATCGGCACCCATTTCCAGGCCGATCACGCGATCGATGTTGTCCCCTTTCGCCGTCAGCATAATCACCGGCAGGCGGCTGTTCTGTCGCACCTGGCGCAGCACGTCAATCCCGCTCATATCCGGCAGCATAATATCGAGGATCATCGCACTGTATTCGCCGGACAGCGCGCCGGTTACGCCCGCTTTACCGGTCAGCACCAGCGAGGCATCAAAACCTTCGGCAATAAGATACTGGCTGAGCATGGTGCCCAGCTCAAGGTCGTCATCAACGAGTAAAATTTTCATTGGGGATCTCTTAGTGATACAGCCGCTATTTTCGCCTGTCAGAAAATAATCCGCAGCCGGTTTTACCTAATCCTTACAGTATGGCAAATCCGACAGCGAACGTACGGCGGGTTTTGAACCCTGGGATGGCAAAAGATTCCACGCGATGACAAAAAAAGCAGCGGAATCAGTACACGCCGGTGGAGAGATAACGGTCGCCGCGATCGCAGATGATTGCCACCACCACGCTGCCGGGGTTCGCCTGAGCAATACGCAGCGCACCGGCGACCGCACCGCCGGAGCTGACGCCGCAGAAGACGCCTTCACGCTGCGCCAGCTGGCGCATGGTCTCTTCCGCTTCCTGCTGCGACATATCCATCACTTCATCGACCAGTTCCAGGCGGAAAATACCGGGCAGATAGGCTTCCGGCCAGCGGCGGATACCTGGAATACTGCTGCCTTCGGAAGGCTGCAGGCCAATAATTTGCACCGTATCGCTCTGCTCTTTCAGGAAACGACTGACGCCGGTAATGGTTCCGGTGGTACCCATGCTGGAGACAAAATGCGTGACCCGGCCAGCGGTCTGCTGCCAGATTTCCGGGCCGGTGGTGCGGTAGTGGCCCAGCGGGTTATCGGCATTATTAAACTGATCGAGCACCTTGCCCTCGCCGCGTGCCGCCATGTCACTGGCCAGATCGCGTGCGCCTTCCATACCCTGTTCGCGGCTGACCAGAATCAGCTCTGCGCCATAGGCGCGCATCGCTGCCTGCCGCTCGATGCTCATGTTATCGGGCATCAGCAGCTTGAGAACGTAACCTTTCATCGCTGCAATCATCGCCAGCGCAATGCCGGTATTGCCGCTGGTCGCTTCAATCAATACGTCGCCGGGCTGGATTTCACCGCGCAGTTCGGCCTGCTGGATCATCGACAGCGCTGCCCGATCCTTCACCGATCCTGCGGGATTATTCCCTTCCAGTTTCAGCCAGATTTCGCTGCCGTTATCCGGGCCAAGGCGCTGAAGTTTGATCAGCGGAGTATTACCAATGGTATGTTCGAGAGTGGTCAAAGTCCGGTTCCAGGCATGAAATGACAAGGGCCGGAAAAATCCAGCCCCTGTTGCTAAAAAGAGTCAGCTTAGAAAAATATCAGGCGCTTTGCGCAAAGGCAACGGGTCTCAGCGGCGTATCGCCATTATACAGGCGCGCCTGCTGCAGGCCTACGAACAGACGTTCGCCACGGATCGGCGTTGACTGCTCGCCTTCCAGCACCACGGTCACCGGCTCGCTGCTCCAGCCTGCGGGCTGAACCACCAGCTGCCAGTAATGGCCGCGCGGGCTGACTTCCAGAATCTGCACCGGCAGCGGGGTTTGCAGGCTGCTCTGGCGGCTGACGTCGATTTCCCACGGGCGCAGGAACAGTTCGACTTTACCCTGGTGCGCCGACGCATAGCCCAACGGCCACTGATGCGCGCCAACGTGGAACTGCGAACCGTGAACTTCGCCGTCAAAGCGATTCACTTCACCAAGGAACTCCAGCACAAAGCGGGTGGCCGGATCGCGCCACACTTCGTCCGGGGTGCCGACCTGTTCGATATTGCCCTGGCTCATCACCACCACGCGATCGGCAACTTCCATCGCCTCTTCCTGGTCGTGGGTCACAAAGACGCTGGTGAACTTCAGCTCTTCATGCAGCTGACGCAGCCAGCGGCGCAATTCTTTACGCACCTGGGCATCCAGCGCACCGAACGGCTCATCCAGCAGCAGAATTTGCGGCTCTACCGCCAGCGCGCGTGCCAGCGCCACGCGCTGTTTCTGACCGCCGGAAAGCTGGGCCGGGAAACGCCCTGCCAGATGGGAAAGCTGCACCATCTCCAGCAGACGGGTCACTTTTTGCTTAATTTCTGCCGCTGACGGACGTTCGCGGCGTGGCAGCACGGTCAGGCCGAAGGCGATGTTGTCGAACACCGTCATATGGCGGAACAGGGCATAGTGCTGGAATACAAAGCCAACCTGACGATCGCGCGCGTGAACGCGGCTGACGTCTTTACCGTGGAAGCTCAGGCGACCGCTGTTCTGATTCTCCAGCCCGGCGATAATCCGCAGCAGGGTGGTTTTTCCCGAGCCGGAAGGCCCTAACAGCGCAACCATCTGCCCGGAAGGGATATCCAGGGAAATATCGTTCAGGACTTTCGTCTTACCGAAGGATTTATTGATGTTACCAATTTCAATGCTCATTATTCCCCTCCTGTTGCAGGCGGTGCTGCTGGCTTTCTAAGCGCCACTGCAGCGCACCTTTCAGAAACAGTGTGACTATCGCCATCAGGGTCAGCAATCCGGCGGCGGTAAATGCCCCCACGGTGTTGTAATCCTGATGCAGTAATTCAACCTGTAGCGGCAGCGTGTAGGTTTCGCCGCGCACAGAGCCCGAGACGACCGACACGGCACCAAATTCACCGATCGCGCGGGCGTTGGTCAGCACCACGCCGTACAGCAGCGCCCAGCGGATATTTGGCAGCGTCACGCGCCAGAACATTTTCCAGCCGGACGCACCCAGCAGCACTGCTGCTTCATCTTCATGGCTGCCCTGGCTCAGCATCACCGGCACCAGCTCGCGAACCACGAACGGACAGGTAACAAAGATGGTCACCATCGCCATCCCCTGCCAGGAGAACATCAGCTGGATGCTGTGCGCATCCAGCCAGCCGCCCACCGGACCATTTACGCCCCAGAACAGCAGATACATCAGACCGGCAACCACCGGCGAAACGGCAAACGGAATATCAAACAGCGTCAGCAGCAGCTGGCGGCCCGGGAAGTTAAAACGCGTGACCAGCCAGGCCAGCAGCGTTCCGAACACCAGGTTCACCGGCACGACGATCAGCGCAATCAGCACCGTCAGCCAGATGGAGTGCAGCATGTCGCCATCCTGCAGATTGCTGAACGTCGCCATCAGCCCGCTGGACAGCGCTTCGGTAAAGATGGCAATCAGCGGCACCACCAGCAGCAGCAGGGAGATCAGCATACCCAGCCCAATCAGAATCCACTTACCCCACTGAAAACGTGCGCGGCCCACGCCTTTAAATTCGCTTACATCCGCCATTAGTGGCCTCCCAGACGACGGCCAAAGCGGCTTTGTAAGGTGTTAATTGCAAACAGCAGCAGCAGCGACGCGGCAAGGATCACCGAGGCAATGGCGCTGGCCGCCGGATAATCAAATTCCTGCAGGCGCACGAAAATCATCAGCGAGGTGACTTCGGTTTTCCACGCGATGTTACCGGCGATAAAAATCACCGCGCCAAACTCGCCGAGGCTGCGGGTAAACGACAGCGCGGTTCCTGCCAGCAGGGCCGGAGCCACTTCCGGCAGCACCACGCGGCGGAAGCTCTGCCACGGAGTAGCACCCAGCGTTTCGGCCGCTTCCTCGTATTCCGGGCCTAACTCCTCCAGCACCGGCTGCACCGTACGCACCACAAACGGGATGCTGGTAAAGGCCATCGCCACCGCGATGCCCAGCCAGGTGTAGGAGACTTTAATACCAAACTGCCCCAGCCACTCACCGTACCAGCCGTTCACCGAGAACAGACCGGCCAGCGTCAGGCCCGCTACCGCCGTCGGCAGCGCAAACGGTAAATCCATCAGGCCATCAAGGATTGAGCGCCCTGGAAAACGGTAGCGCGTCAGGATCCACGCCATCAGCATGCCGAAGACGGCATTAAAAATCGACGCCACACCGGCGGCCAGCAGCGTCACTTCATAAGCTGCCACCACCTGCGGGTTGGTGATCACTTCCCAATACTGTGCCAGCGTCATCTGCGACAGCTGCATCAGCAGCGCGCTGATCGGCAACAGCAGAATTAAACAGGTGAAAAACAGGCTGCTGCCGAGGCTGATGCCAAAGCCGGGCAGCACGCGCTTACTGGTTGCAAACATCCGGTTACCGTCCTGCCGCTAACAGCTTGTCCAGTTCGCCGCCGTTGGCAAAGTGGACTTTCATCACCTCTTCCCAGCTGCCGAACGCATCGGACACGCGGAACAGATCGGTCTGCGGGAAGCGGTCTTTATGCTCGGCCATCAGCTGCGGATTATTCACCCGGTAGTAGAACTGGGTAATGATCTGCTGCGCCGCTGGCGTGTAGAGATAGTTCAGATAGGCTTTTGCCGCATCGGTGGTTTTGTTGCTTTCGGTATTTTTATCGATCCACGCCACCGGGAATTCAGCCAGAATGTTGGTCTTCGGCACAATGACTTCGTAACCGTCTTTTTCGTACTGATTACGGATGGTATTCACTTCCGATTCGAAGCTAATCAGTACGTCGCCCAGACCGCGATCGACGAAGCTGGTCGTCGCGCCGCGTCCGCCGGTATCAAACACCTGAACGTTTTTCAGGAACTGCGTCATAAATTTTTCGGTTTTGGCTTTGTCTTTGCCATCGGCGCGGTCAGCCGCACCCCATGCCGCCAGATAGGTGTAGCGCGCATTCCCCGAGGTTTTCGGGTTAGGGAAAATCAGCTTAACGTCGTCACGGACCAGATCGTTCCAGTCGTGGATATTTTTAGGGTTTCCCTTACGTACCAGGAACGCCATGGTGGAGTAAAACGGTGAGCTGCTGTTCGGCAGGCGCTGCTGCCAGTCGGCCGGGATCAGCTTGCCTTTATCGTGCAGCACCTGCACATCGGTCACCTGGTTGTAGGTCACCACATCGGCTTTCAGGCCTTGCAGAATAGCCAGCGCCTGGCGGGAAGAACCGGCATGGGACTGCTTGATGGTCAGCTTGTCGCCCGGATGCTGTTCATCCCACTGTTTTTCAAACGGTGTATTCAGGGCGGTAAACAACTCGCGAGAGACATCATAAGAACTGTTTAACAGCTCCGTGGCCTGTGCGGCACCGGCAAGCAGTAACGAGAAAGCGGTCGCGCTGACTAATTTTTTCACCGTCGGTAACGTCATGTAGCACCCTGAAGAGAGATGGAAAGGCTTACGCCTGAAGTGCCTTCAGTTTATTTATAACCCGGGTAAAAGCTGTAACGGTTTTATATACCGTTTGGTGATTTGCAAGCAGAAAACGCTATAAGGGTGTGGAATTGATTATGCAGTGGGTGGGAATACTATGCTGAAAAATGATACAGGCGAGCACTGCGGTGAATGGTATAAGCCCCTGCTCCAAAACACCGGGGCAGGAATCTCCCCGGCATCTGATAAAACGCTGTAGCCGATACGAGCGGGCAGCTGCAAGCCACATGACAACAATCTTTATCCGGCGCAGCATAAAGCAACGACGCCGGAGGCAATACGGGTTACAGCGCGGCCAGCTGCGACAGTGAAGGCGCGTAGAAGTAGCTGCCGGTCAAGGGTTTAGTGAAGCGCAGCATCGCATCATACTTGCCGTCCGCTTCGCCGAACATGCTCAGCAGCTGCTGTTCAATGTTATACAGCGTCGCGCAGTAGGCAAGGAAGAACAGGCCGTGAACGCCGCTGGCGGTGCCGTAAGGCAGGCTCTGGCGCAAAATTTTCAGCCCTTTGCCCTCTTCTTTCAGATCCACGCGCGCCACGTGTGAGGTCGCAGGCCGGGCATCGCCCTCCAGCTCTTCATTACTCTCTTTGGTGCGGCCAATAATCTGCTCCTGTTTTTCCACCGCCAGGCGGTTAAACATTTTCAGATTGTGCTGCCAGCGCTGGCTGAGGACGTAGCTGCCGCCTGCATTTTCGCCGCTGGCAATAATCGCCACCGCTTCACGCTGCTCGCCCTGCGGGTTTTCCGTGCCGTCAACGAAGCCGCTGAGGTCCCGCTCTTCCACCCAGCGAAAGCCGTGAGTTTCCTCTTCAATACGGATCGCATCGCCAAAGGCGGCCAGCGCGGCCTGCGCCAGGCTGAAATTCACATCGTGGCGCAGCGACTGAATATGAATCAGCATGTCGCGCTGGGTAGCGGGCGCAATGCCTTTACCCAGCGGCTGAAAATCCTTCAGCTCAGCGGTGCTGTTGGTCGGATTGAGGTCGTTCCACAGGCCGCTGCCGAAGGCAATGACCGCGCCAAGACCGGCGTCGGGATAACGCTGTTGCAGCAGTGACAGCTGCTGGAGGAAAAGATGGCTGCCGCTGCGGATCGCGGCAATATCACCCTGGCACATCGCTTCAATGTAGATAGCAAAACGGCGGTGTTCTAACAAAATCCCGCTCTGAAAATCGGACATACTGTAAACTCCTGGCTCTCAGGTTATATCTGGTCGGTTTTTACGCCAGTATGATACCTGAAGCCTGCGCCAGGAGCCTGCTTAAGCGCAAGATAATTGTGGTTTTAGTCGGCGTTCTGGCTGTGCCAGATAATTTTGCTGACCGTCCAGTTTTTCAGCGTGTCATCCGACGGCATCAGCCCTTCCGGCCCGCGCCAGTCGCCGCTGAACACATAGCTGATATGCTGGCTGTTTGGCGCACGGCATTCCACGCCATCGCGATCCGCGCCTGTGCCCTTTTTACAGGACTCAAAGGCTTTGCTGTACAGGTCGCTGAAGCGAGTGCCAATTTTCACACCGCTGTCGGTTGCCACATCTTTATCCATGACCTCAATACGTTTGACGGTGGTGCGGCCACTCAGCTCCATCTCTACCTTTTTGTTGTCATCCAGCGCCTGCCAGAAAGAAACCACGCTGCCATCGACCATGCGCATACCGTTTCTCAGCGTATATTGCCCCTTCAGACCGTCTTCAATGGCTTTCTGCTGCAGCGGCGTGCTGCCGTTAACACCACCCACCCCCTGCTCGGCGATCTGAAGAGAGGAACCAAACCAGTTCACGGGATTCAGCCCGGACCATGACCAGGAAACGGGGTTCCACCAGGTGGACTGGCTGGCGCTGCCCGTTTGACTGCCGGAGCCGGCACAGCCAGCCAGTAACACAGTGGCGATCAGTAGCGCCGGGCGAAAATTATTCATTACAACTCCTGGTATCAGTAGCAAAACGTCCGAACTGCTTTGAGTCGCGGATCGCCAAAAAGTTTAACCCGCAGGATGGATGACGCTACTGATTTTGCTCTGGATCAAAACAGTCGGCCAGCCGACGCTGGCGCCACAGGGCAAGCAGGCCCAGCAGATCGAGCAGGGAGACAAACAGCACCAGCGGCGAGGTTTGCTCATCCTGCTGCCACAGCGACACGCCCTGCATTACAAGCATCACTGCCAGCGTCGCCATCAGTACCCAGCGCCATGCCTGCCAGAGACGCGGCAGCCGCTGGCGGTAGCCGGTCAGCAGCAGGCCCACCGCCGCCGGGCCACCCAGCGCAAGGCCAAGCCAAAAGGTGTGGGTATCAGGGTAGAACAGCTCCAGCAGCGCGGCTCCCTGCTGGCGCGACGCTCCGGCCATCACGAACAGCACCCATGTGCGCGCCTGTAATAATAGAATCGCCCAGAAGCTCAGCGGCAGACGCAGCTGGCCGCGAGCATCGTAGTCATCGGGAGTGTATTTGAGCATAGTCTTCAAGATGGTGACGTAACGGTAGCCGCCGGGCACATACTGCCCGGCGACAATAAGACGGGGTTAATCAGTACTCACGATCTTCAATAAGTCGTTTCCCCAGCAGCACGCTGTCGACGGTTTCGTAGTCCAGTTTTTCGTAAAAACCCTGCACCGCGTCATTTTCTTCCCGCACCATGACGTGGATCTTCGGGCAGCCGCGCGCAATCAGCTTCTTCTCAAGTCGGTTAATCAGCGCGTTGGCAAAGCCGCGCCCCTGGTAATCAGGATGAACGCCAAGATAGTAGGCTGAACCGCGATGTCCATCGTAGCCGCCCATAATTGAACCAACGATTTCACCGCCGACCACCGCCACCAGAAACAAATCCGGGTCGTGGTTCTGTTTACGTTCGATATCCATTTCCGGATCGTTCCAGGGACGTAACAAATCGCAACGCTCCCAGAGGGTAATCACTTCTTCAAAATCTTCCTGCCGAAATACGCGGATTTCCATGGGAATAGACCTAAGGTTAAGCATAATCTGCTGATTATCACGCATTCTTCTGCTGGTGCAAGTCTGACGATTGCGTACGGAGAAAAAAAGAATAAAAACGTCATTAGCATACTGAAATAAAAAGTAAAAAGATGAAATAGCTCCTTTCTCGCCGCCCGGTCACTGTTACGATATAACAATAAGCACTTTTTGCTTCAGGATTATCTTATGAAAAAGATTCTTCAGCTCCGGCCGCTCAGCTCACGTCGGCAGTTCATCCTTTCCAGCCTGGCACTGATGCTGATGGCACGCAAATCAGTGCTGGCAAAAGAGGAAGATGTCACTCTTAGAGTCACTCCCCGCATGCAGGACACGGCGGTTTCGCCTCATCCTCCACGACCTGCCACCGGCAAAAAAATCGTAATGATCGATCCGGGCCATGGCGGTATTGATTCCGGTGCGGTGGGACAGGAAGGATCGGAAGAGAAACATATCGTGCTGGAAATCGCTAACCACATTCGCCATCTGCTGAGCGAACATCCGCATATTGATGTACGCCTGACGCGAGAAACCGACCACTTTATCCCCCTCGGCGAGCGGGTGGAGATCGCCCACCAGCACGGCGCGGATCTGTTTATGTCGGTTCACGCCGACGGTTTTACCAGCCCGGTAGCTAATGGTGCCTCGGTGTTTGCCCTCTCCAATCGCGGAGCCAGCAGCACCATGGCGAAGTATCTGTCGGAAAAAGAGAACGCCGCTGATAACGTCGGCGGCGTGGAGGTGGCGACCAAAGATCGTTATTTGCAGCAGGTGCTGTTCGATCTGGTACAGACCGACACCATTAAAAACAGCCTGACTCTGGGTAAGCACGTGTTGAATCAGATCCGCCCGATGCACCACCTGCACAGTCAGCACACCGAGCAGGCGGCGTTTGCCGTGCTGAAATCCCCTTCTATTCCTTCCGTGCTGGTTGAAACCTCGTTTATCACCAACCCGCAGGAGGAAAAGCTGCTGGGGACCACCGCGTTCCGTCAGAAGATCGCCGGTGCGATCGCCAATGGTATTGTCAGCTTTTTTAATGAGTATGATGCGGGCAGACGGATGGGCTGAGGTATACTCCGTCGGTCTTTTCGTTAAGAAGGTTAACTCATGAACGTACCTGATATCGCCGTGGTCAAACGGTTCCTGCTGGAACTGCAGGATAACATCTGCCAGCAGCTGTCCCTGGCGGACGGAAGCGCCAGCTTCACCGAAGACAGCTGGGAGCGCCCCGGCGGCGGCGGCGGGCGCAGCCGCGTTCTGCGCAACGGCAGCGTTTTTGAGCAGGCCGGGGTTAACTTCTCACACGTTCACGGCGATGCGATGCCCGCTTCGGCTACCGCTCATCGCCCTGAGCTGGCGGGGCGCAGTTTCGAAGCGCTGGGCGTATCGCTGGTGATCCACCCGGAAAATCCGTACGTGCCAACCAGCCACGCCAACGTGCGCTTTTTTATTGCGGAAAAACCTGGCGCGGACCCGGTCTGGTGGTTTGGCGGCGGCTTCGATCTGACCCCGTTCTACGGTTTCAAAGAGGATGCGCTGCACTGGCATCAGACCGCCTTCGATCTGTGCCTGCCGTTTGGTGAAGACGTCTATCCCCGCTACAAGAAATGGTGCGACGATTACTTCTATCTGAAGCACCGTGACGAGCAGCGCGGCATCGGTGGCCTGTTCTTTGACGATCTGAACACACCGGACTTCGACCACAGCTTCCGCTTTATGCAGGCCGTGGGCAACGGCTTCCTGGACGCCTACCTGCCGATTGTTGCACGCCGTAAAGCGCTGCCGTGGGGCGAGCGCGAGCGCCAGTTCCAGCTCTATCGCCGTGGCCGCTATGTGGAATTTAATCTGGTGTGGGATCGCGGAACGCTGTTCGGCCTGCAAACCGGCGGGCGTACGGAATCCATTCTGATGTCGATGCCGCCGCTGGTGCGCTGGGAATATGACTATCAGCCCGCCGATGACAGCCCGGAGGCCGCACTGTATCGCGACTTCCTGCCGGTGAAAGACTGGCTTTAACGTTACGAAATGATTGAATAGCGGCAATAACGGGGGCCGACAAAAATACCGCCGATTCTGTCGGCCCCCGTCCGTACCGTACGTCCGGAAGTGTTGATTAACCGCTTACAGCGGTGCCGTCTGGGCTTCCACCACCGCCAGTGCCACCATGTTCACAATGCGCCGCACCGAAGAGATCGGCGTCAGCACGTGTACCGGTTTAGCGATGCCCATCAGTACCGGCCCCACCGTCACGCCGTCCGAACAGGACACACGCAGCAGGTTGTAGCTGATTCGCGCCGCTTCGACGTTAGGCATAATCAGGATGTTTGCCGCGCCTTTCAGCGGGCTGTCCGGCATCAGATCGTGGCGGATACTCTCCACCAGTGCGGCATCACCATGCATTTCACCATCGATCTCCAGATCCGGCGCACGCGCCTTCACCAGTTCAAGCGTTTCACGCATTTTGCAGGCCGCCGGCGCGTTGGAAGTGCCAAAGCTGGAGTGGGACAGCAGCGCCACCTTCGGCTCAATCCCGAAGCGGCGCACGGTTTCAGCCGCCATCAGCGTCAGCTCGGCAAGCTGCTCCGGCGTTGGGTCTTCATTGACGTAAGTGTCGGCAATAAAGGTATTCCCGCTCGGCAGCTCCAGCGCGTTCATCGCCCCGGCAACCTTGACGTCTCCACGGAAGCCAAACAGTTTTTCCACCACCGCATAGTGCTCTTTATAGTCGCCGATGGTGCCGCAGATCAGCGCATCCGCTTCACCGCGATGTACCATAATGGCACCGATTAACGTCGGATTACCGATAACGGCACGCTGTGCCTGCTGCGGAGAAACGCCGCGACGCTTCATAATCTGGTAATACTCGTTCCAGTATTCTTTAAAGCGCGGGTCGGACTCATTGTTGACCACTTCAAAATCTTTACCCAGCTCGATTTTCAGCCCCAGCTTTTGCAGACGCATTTCAATCACGCTCGGGCGACCAATCAGAATCGGTTTCGCCAGCCCCAGGGTGACCAGCTCCTGAGTGGCGTGCAGTACCCGCGCCTCTTCGCCTTCGGCCAGCACCACGCGTTTCGGATCTTTCCGCGCCTGCGAGAACACCGGCTTCATAAACAGATTGGTTTTATAAACAAACTCGGTGAGTTTTTCGCGGTAGGCGTCGAAGTCGGCGATCGGCCTGCGCGCCACGCCGGAGTCCATCGCCGCTTTAGCCACCGCCGGTGCGATCTGCACAATCAGCCGTGGATCGAACGGTTTCGGGATCAGATATTCAGGACCAAAAGACAGTTCCTGATCGCCATAGGCCGAGGCCACGACTTCGCTTTGCTCCGCCAGCGCCAGATCGGCAATGGCGTGAACTGCCGCCAGCTTCATCTCTTCATTAATTGCCGTGGCACCGACATCCAGCGCGCCGCGGAAGATAAACGGGAAGCATAGAACGTTGTTCACCTGGTTAGGATAATCCGAACGGCCGGTACAGATAATCGCATCCGGGCGCACTTCCTTCGCCAGCGGCGGCAGGATTTCCGGCTCCGGGTTAGCCAGCGCGAGGATCAGCGGATCGCGCGCCATTTTTTTCACCATTTCCGGCGTCATCACTTTCGGACCGGAGCAGCCGAGGAAAATATCGGCATCGGCGATCACATCGTCCAGCGTACGCTTGCCGCTATCCACCACCGCATAGGCCGCTTTGGTTTCGGCCATATTGGCCTCGCGCCCCTGGTAGATAACGCCTTTTGAGTCACAGACCACGATATTGTGTTTCTGCATACCCAGCGCCACCAGCAGGTTCATACAGGCGATTGCCGATGCGCCAGCGCCGGAAACCACCAGCCGCACGTCTGAAATGGTCTTTTTCACCACCCGCAGGCCGTTCAGCACCGCAGCGGTACAGATGATAGCAGTACCGTGCTGATCGTCATGGAACACCGGAATTTTCATCCGCTCGCGCAGCTTCTGCTCGATGTAGAAACACTCCGGCGCTTTAATATCTTCCAGATTGATCCCGCCAAAGGTCGGCTCCAGCGCCGCCACCACGTCAATGAGTTTATCCGGGTCCAGCTCATCGACTTCGATATCAAAAACATCAATACCGGCGAACTTTTTAAACAACACGCCCTTCCCTTCCATCACCGGCTTACTGGCCAGCGCGCCAATATTGCCCAGCCCCAGCACCGCTGTACCGTTGGAAATGACCGCGACCAGGTTAGCGCGGGCGGTGTACTTATCCGCCGCCTGCGGGTCCTCGGCGATTTCCAGGCACGGAGCCGCCACGCCGGGCGAATAGGCCAGAGCCAGGTCGCGCTGCGTTGCCAGCGGTTTCGTCGGGGAAACCTGAATTTTTCCCGGGACGGGGAACTGATGAAAATCGAGCGCACTCTGCTTTAACTGGTCGTCCATTAACGCGTTCCTTTTTCTGTAGGTACAAACGTCCCAGTATAGAAGTGGCAACGCAGGGAAAAACTTGAGGCAGCCCACATCGTTGACACGGAGCAATCGGAAAAACAGGCAGTTCGTGCGTTAAAGGAGAGGTATGACAGCGGACCGTCTGGTTCAGTCCGCCGGGGCAGCAGGTTATTTGGTCATATTTAGTAAGGTACGGATATTCTGCGCCGTGGTGGCGATAATATCGATGGCACCGGTTCGCAGCGCGCCGAGGATCGCCATGGCTTTGGTATTTTCCGAGGCAATCGCAATCACGCAGGGGATTTTGCGCAGCTCGTCGATGCTCAGGCCAATCACCCGATCGTTCATCACCGTATCGACATGCTGACCCTGCGCGTTGAAAAAGTCGTACCCGGCCACATCACCGATCACTCCCTGATTCAGGCTGGCGTCGATAATCTCATGAGGCGTAAACCAGCCAAGCTTCACCATATAGCTGTTTTCGTTCATATCGCCGATACCCACCAGCGCCACATCCGCCTTGCGGGCGCGGTCCAGCGTCTCTTTGATAGTTCCGTTTTGCATAAAGGCATCTTTAAGCGCGCGGTTTTCCACATAGGCCGGGGCGTACAGCGTTTCGCTAATGCCGCCGAATTTTTTCGCCAGACGGCGGCTGATATGGTCGGCGTTTATCGCATCACCGGGGCGATGAGTCCCACCAATACCGCTGATGAAGTGGCAGTTGCGGGTCGGTACGCTGCCGGGATGATCGGCAACGGCGGCGACGTTGCGCCCCTGCCCTACCGCCACCACCGCGTTGTCTTTTAAGGTTTGCGAAAGGTGCATCGCGACCAGCGCAGCAACCTGCCGCCGCTGCTCTTCGTCATCGTGATGATCGAGTGCTATCAGCGCGCGCTGCAGCGAAAAACGCTCCAGTAGCTGCTGCTCCAGCCGGGTACTGAACACCGGATGGTAGCGCACGTTGATCTCCACAATGCCTTCTTCTTTTGCACGCTTTAACAGACGCCCGACCTTGATGCGGGAGATACCAAACTTTCGCGCAATCTCTTCCTGGGTAATCTCGTCCTGATAGTAAGCGACGGCAATTTCCGTCAGCAGTTCGGTATCCTGAGATAGCGTGTTTTTTTCCATCCGGGCAGTCGTCTCTCTGTCTGAGTCGTGCTGTTTGGGCAGGAGTCTTCCTGCCGCGATCGATGTCAATTATCACATAAGGAGCGGCATACGGCCGCTCCTTATGCGCCTGACGGGCTGCTAATTTATACCATTTTACCGAACGAGCAGGTCGGATTTTTCTTGCCGGAGCGCTCAGGCCGTCTCCGCCAACAGCTGCTGCTGTGCGCTGGCCGCCATCTGTTCCAGCAGCAGGCAGCAGGATACCGCACCGGCATCCAGCACCCCGCGCGAACGCTCACCCAGACGGCTGGCGCGGCCAATCTTCGCCACCAGATCTTTTGTCGAATCGCGCCCCTGACGGGCAGCGTTGCGAATCGCCTGCAGCATCACAGTATAGCCCTCATCCGCCCGCTGCTCGGCTGTCTCAACCGCCGGGATCAACGTGTCCATCAGGCACTTATCGCCTACGCCCGCCTCGCTGATATCCTGCAGCTCGGTCAGCCCCGCCCGCAGCATAGCGGCAAAATCGTTGGCCGTCAGGGCGGATTTGCTGCGAATGTTATCGGCCATCCCCATAAAGAAGCTGCCGTACAGCGGCCCCATCGATCCGCCAATCCCCTCCATCAACGCGTCGGACAGGGTATCAAAGGCCTCCGCCAGCGACTGTCGTTCATTCAGCTGTTCGCCACAAAGGGTAAAACCTTTCGCCATATTGATGCCGTGATCGCCATCGCCGATAGCGCCGTCAATTTCACTCAGATAGTCACGATTGCTTTTAATCACCGTGACCAGTTCGCTGACCAGCTGGCTGCCGTGCTGCGTTGAAAGTTGCGTCATCATCTTATTCTCCCTGCATCAGGCCAGGTGCCTGAGTCGGCAGGTCCACCAGCTTTTTCAGTTCATCATCAAGCGTCATCACCGTTAGCGTGACGCCCATCATTTCCAGCGAGGTAAAGTAGTTGCCGACCAGCGCGCGGTGAACGCGAATGCCTTTTTCAGTCAGCAACTTTTCCACTTCTGCATAGTAGATATACAGCTCCATCACCGGGGTTGCGCCCAGGCCAGAGACCAGTACCACCACTTCCGGCGGCGGCGAAGCAACCTGCTCGGCAAGCACGAAGTTCAGCATAGTGGCAGCCATCTCTTTCGCGCTCTGAGTCGGGATCACTTCAATACCCGGCTCGCCGTGGTGGCCGATACCGATCTCCATCGTGCCGGGCTCGATATGAAAGTTGGGTTTACCCACTGCCGGGATCGTGCAGGAGCTGAGGCCCGCGCCAATCGAGCGACAGCGGTCAATGGCCTTCTGCGCCACGGCGATCACACCGTCCAGATCGTATCCCTGCGCCGCCGCTGCCGCGCCCACTTTCCACATCAGTATTTCGCCCGCCACGCCACGACGCCTTTCGATTTCGCTAACCGGGGCGGATGCCACATCGTCGTTCGCCACCACGGTTTTGACAGTAATACCGGCGGTGGTGGCTTTTTTAATCGCCATCTTAACGTTCATGTTATCGCCCGCGTAGTTGCCGTACAGACAGGCCACGCCCGCGCCGCCGTCCGCCGCTTTAAACGCGTCGAGGAAAGCGCCCGCCGTCGGCGAAGAAAACACCTCGCCAATCGCCACCGCGTCCAGCATGTTTTTCCCCATGTAGCCAAGGAATGCCGGCTCATGGCCGGAGCCGCCGCCGGTCACCACGCCGACTTTGCCTGTAATCGGAGCCTGTGGGCGCTTAAGTACCCGAGGGTTGTCGGTGGCCTGATAAATGGCCGGATGGGCTTTCAGGTATCCCTGGATAGCGTCCTCTACAACATAATCAGGATCGTTAATAATGCGATTCATCTGTCACTCCTGTTAGCAAAATTCTGACTTCAGCAAATGGTAAAGCCGCCATCGACCACCACGTTGGCCCCGTTCATCATTGCCGCACCCGGGCTAGCAAGGAACAGCGCCGTAGCAGCAATGTGCGCTGGCTCCGCAAACCGACGCAGCGGGATCTGTTTTTTATGCGCCTCCCCGGCTTCACCGGCCCAGGCTTTTGCCCCCAGTTCGGTCAACACCACCGTTGGCGAAATGGCATTGACGTTAATGTTGTGCGGCCCCCACTCAAGCGCCAGCACCTGAGTCAGCCCAACCACCGCCGCTTTACTGGCGCAGTAGGCCAGATGCTGGGGCAGCGCCACCACGCTGGCCTGCGAGGCCATATTGATAATGTTGCCGCTTTTCTGCCGCAGGAAATGCTGGCCTGCCGCCTGTGAAACCAGGAAGGTCCCCTTCAGATTGATATCCAGCGTGCGGTCCCACGCTTCCTCGCTCAACGTCTCAGCGGGGGCCAGCAGTGCCACGCCCGCACAGTTCACCGCAATATCCAGCCTGCCAAAATGCGCCACGGTCCGTTCAACGGCCTGATAAACCGCTGTGCGGCTGGTGACATCAACCGCCAGGCCAATTGCCCGCTGTGGGTCCAGCGCTTTGGCCACGTCGGCGACCGTTGGATCGCGATCGAAAAGTGCGACGCGGGCACCATGATGTAAAAAACACTCGGCGATAGCGTGGCCGATTCCCGCTGCGCCGCCGGTGATAAGGGCAACTTTGCCCGTCAGTTCTGTGCTCATCAGAGTGCTCCTTTCTGTTTGATTAATCGGGTGTTGCCGCTGTCCGCAGACGCATCCCCCGCTGGCAGAGTGACAAATTTCATCAGCACCGCCGCCAGCAGATAGAGGCCGGTATAAATCCAGATCACCCCGGCGGCACCAAACGGACCGATAAACAAGCCGACGACCGCCGGGCCAACAAAGGTGCTTAACCCGGCACCCAGATTAAGAATCGACATCGCAGCACCTTTATTTTCCGGTGCCAGCGACGGCATCAGGGCGGAGAGAGGGACGAACGCGGCCAGGCAGGCCCCGAACAGTCCGGCGATGACGATGGTGGCCAGATAGTTCGCTCCCAGCCACTGCGGCATATAGAAGAACAGTACGGTGGTAATAGCGCAGCCGATGCAGCCGAACCACATCACCACGTTGCGCCAGCCGAGGCCGTCGCTGATGATGCCAAACAGCAGGTTGAAGATGATATTGACGCCCCAAAGCGCGGCGTACATATGCAGCCAGTCGGTGCGGGTAAAGCCGAAATCCATCATGTAGGTTGGCATAAACACCACGAAGCCGTAGGCCGCCGAGGTATTAATGGTGCGGACAATGCCACCCAGGCCGATTTTTGGATTTTCAAAGGCAATGGTGATGCCCTTCAGCACATAGGCCAGCGTCGGCTTTTCTCGCTGCGCTTCCGACTCATCTTTCCCACGATTGAGGAACAGTGCGATCGTTGCGCCCAGCATCACAAAGATCAGAGCACTCCACAGGGTATGGATTTCACCCAGAATCGGCAGCGCGATACTGGAGTACAGCACGCCGAGCACGCTCAGCCCACCGCTGTAGACGAACCAGAAGATGCCTACGGCTGAGCCCAGTCTTTCGCGCGGAGCCTCGTAGGCCACCCAGACCAGGAAGCCGTAGGCAAACAGCGGGTAACCCAG
The DNA here is from genome assembly GCF_025947915.1 of Erwinia sp. INIA01. NCBI lineage: Bacteria > Pseudomonadati > Pseudomonadota > Gammaproteobacteria > Enterobacterales > Erwiniaceae > Erwinia > Erwinia sp. INIA01. Next base: position 234,994 of record NZ_JAPDNC010000006.1, on the reverse strand, counting down.
ACCGCGAAGCGCATAGGTAGGGATCATGGTCATCAGGTGATTGCTCGGCAGACCGATGGTCAGAAACAGTACCGAACCGATCATAAACAGCACCAGCCCCACCAGCATCACACGCTTTGCGGTATAGATTTCAGCCAGCACGCCGGAAAACCAGGCGGCAATCGCGGCGGCAAAACCGTAAACGCTGAACAGCAGCGCAGACTGCTGCACGCTCAGCCCTTTTTCAATCAGGTAAGGCGAAAGCCATCCCTGCTCCAGCCCTTCGCCCATCATAAAAATCAGTACGCCCGCGTAGCCCAGCATCAGCTTTGGCGACAGCCCCGTACGTGCAATCATTCGTTGTAACATTGTATCCTCCCGGTGTTGCCTTCAGGAGGTGCGCCCGGCGTGGACCAGGACTGCCGCACCCGCCAGGCCTGGATCAGAGATTTGGATTGAGTACCACTTTGATTGAATCAACGCCGCGCTTCATCAGGTCGAACCCTTCAGCGAAACGTTCCAGCGGTAGCGTATGGGTGACCACACCTTCGGTCGGCAGCGATCCATCTGCGATGCCGCTGATGACCAGCGGGTAACAGTAAGGCCCAAGGTGTGAACCGAGGAGATCCAGTTCTTTACGGTCGCTGATAATGCTCCAGTCGACGCTGACCGGATCTTTAAACACCGAAAACTCCACGAAAGTGCCGAGCTTGCGGATCATCGTCAGCCCCTGTTCTACCGACTTCGCGGCACCGGTTGCCTCGATGTAAATATCGCAGCCGTAGCCCTCGGTCATCTCTTTGACGATTTTTATCGCGTCCTCCCGCGCGGGGTTAATCACCAGATCGGCGCCGAAGGTTTTCGCCAGCTCAAGGCGACGATCGGAGAGGTCCAGAACCACCAGTTTTTCCGCACCGGATTTTTTAATCGCGCCGATCATCCCCAGCCCCAGCGTGCCTGCCCCGGCCAGCACCACTACATCACCCAGCTTGATGTTGGCGCGCTGCACGGCATGAAGCGAACAGGCGTATGGCTCGATCAGGATGGCTTTTTCAATCGGCAGATCCGCCGGCACCTCGTAGTTAATGGCCTCTTTGGTAAACTTCATGTACTGCGCCATGCCGCCGTTGACGTTGTTCTGAAAGCCGTAAAGATCGTGTTTTTCACACATCCAGTACTGGCCGCGATTGCAGAAGCGGCATTCCCAGCACGGTACGATCTGCTCGGAGATCACCCGATCGCCGAGGTTAAATTCAGTGACTTCATCACCCAGCGCCACAACGTGAGCAATAAACTCATGGCCCGGGATCATCGGCGCTTTGATATAGGCTGGCTGCTTTTCATCACCCCAGAAGCTCGGTGCACCTTCATAGGCCTTAACGTCGCCTGCACAGATACCGCAGGCTTCAACTTTTACCAGGATTTCCTTCGGCCCGATGGTGGGCACATCCACTTCCTCAAGCCGATAATCCCCCGGTGCGTAGGCTACAACCGCTTTCATTCGCTGCGGGATATCCGCCACGCGTCGGTTCTGTTCTGTACATGTCTGGCACATAATCCGTCTCCGTTTATTGATCATTTGAACATGAATTGATTAAATGAACAGTACGCATAGCGTGCCAGGAAGCCAACAACCGAAGATGAAAACTGTGACGAGCGTCGTGCAACGTAGTTTTTAGCCGTTTAACACCCTCGAAAATCTAAATTAGTGTGATCAATCCCTCTTTTAATTTTTTATATCGCTTAAAACACATCAATCATATGCTCATGTATTGAACATTTGTAATTTTGCGCATAGGGTAAGCAAAGCGGTGGGCACGATCCGCCGGATCGCCGGCCACTTTCGTCACCTTCTTTTGGAGATCTGCTATGCTTTCTATTGCAATTGGCGCTGATGATGCCGCCATTGAGTTGAAAAATGCCTTAATTGATTATCTTCACCAGTCCGGCTTTACCACCGCTGATTACACCGCTGATTACAGCGCTGATGCGCAGCACGATGGCGGATGTGCCTATCCGGATATCGCCTGGACGGTGGCACAAGCCATCAAAAATGGCCGTCACCAGCGTGGCATTCTCGTGTGTGGTACAGGCATTGGGATGAGTATCACAGCAAATAAAGTACCGGGTATTCGTGCCGCGCAGTGCCACGATACGTACTCCGCAGAACGCGCTCGTAAAAGTAACGACGCGCAGATCATTACCTTAGGTGCCCGGGTCATCGGGGCCGAACTGGCAAAATCGATTCTTGCAGCATGGCTCAATGCGGAATTTGAAGGCGGACGCTCAGCGCCAAAAGTTGAAAAAATAGGCTACTACGAACAGCTCAAAAGTTCGTAAATGACAGGTGAATTGCCTGCAGGCCCCGGTATACGCGGCCTGCGGCAAACCATTGGGCAGGCCCATTGCAACAATCAGAAAAAGCGCATTCCAGTTCAATCCTGCCTGATGCACTGTGATCCGCCTGAGATTATTTCGCAACAACCGCAGTACCCCCGCGGTTCAGAAACGCACTGGGCGCATCTGTTACCGGCTGTCGGGTACAAGATTGCTTACAAGGAGCTTAGACAGATGAATCAGCTAGACGCACTGAAACAGTACACCACGGTAGTGGCAGACAGCGGCGACATTGAATCGATCCGCAACTATCACCCGGAAGATGCGACTACCAATCCGTCTCTTATTCTTAAAGCCGCCGGGCTGGATTCCTACAAACATCTGATCACCGACGCCATCGATTACGCCAAAAAACAGGGCGGCAGCAAAGAAACCCAGATTATCAACGCCAGCGATAAAGTCGCCGTGAATCTCGGCCTGGAAATTCTGAAGAGCGTGCCGGGCCGCGTCTCCACCGAGGTGGATGCGCGCCTGTCGTTCGATCGCGGCATGTGCGTAACTAAGGCTGAAAAGCTGGTAAGAATGTATGAGGATCACGGCATTGACCGCTCGCGGATTCTGATCAAGCTGGCCTCCACCTGGGAAGGGATTAAAGCGGCTGAAGAGCTGGAAAAAAACGGCATTCAGTGCAACCTGACACTGCTGTTTTCGTTTGCCCAGGCGCGTGCCTGTGCCGAAGCCGGCGTATTCCTGATCTCCCCGTTCGTGGGCCGTATTTATGACTGGTACAACAGCCGTAAGCCGCTTGATCCCTATGTGGTTGATGAAGATCCGGGCGTTAAATCCGTTCGCAGCATCTACGAATATTATAAGCAGCACCGCTATCACACGGTGATTATGGGAGCCAGCTTCCGTAAGACCGAGCAGATTCTGGCGCTGGCGGGCTGCGATCGCCTGACCATTTCCCCTAATCTGCTGGAAGAACTCCAGGCCAGCACCGCGCCGGTTGAACGCAAGCTCACACCGTCAACCGAAGCCTTCCACCAGCCTGCACCGCTTTCCGAAGCGGAGTTCCGCTGGCAGCACAATCAGGACCCCATGGCGGTAGAGAAACTGGCTGAAGGTATCCGCCAGTTCGCCGTTGACCAGCAAAAGCTGGAAGACGTGCTGGCCGCCAAACTGTAATTCCTCAGCCAATCCTTTCCATCATCAGGGCGGATAACCGATCCGCCCTCTGCATTTCGGGAGCAAATATGTCTTCACGTAGAGAACTGGCAAATGCCATCCGCGCCCTGAGCATGGACGCCGTACAAAAAGCAAAATCCGGCCACCCCGGCGCACCGATGGGCATGGCGGATATTGCAGAAGTACTGTGGCGCGACTTCCTGCATCACAACCCGGCCAATCCCGCCTGGGCCGATCGCGACCGTTTTATTCTCTCCAACGGCCACGCCTCCATGCTGCTATACAGCCTGCTGCATCTCACCGGTTATGACCTGCCGATGGAAGAGTTGAAAAACTTCCGCCAGCTGCATTCAAAAACACCGGGGCACCCGGAAATCGGCTACACTCCAGGTGTGGAAACCACCACCGGACCGCTGGGCCAGGGGCTGGCCAATGCCGTCGGGTTTGCTATCGCCGAGCGGACGCTGGCGGCGCAGTTTAACCGCCCGGATCATCAGATCGTTGACCACTTTACCTATGTGTTTATGGGCGATGGCTGCCTGATGGAAGGCATCTCTCATGAAGTCAGTTCCCTGGCCGGTACGCTGGGGCTGGGCAAGCTGATTGGTTTTTACGACCACAACGGCATTTCCATTGATGGTGAAACGGACGGCTGGTTCACCGATGATACGGCGAAGCGCTTCGAAGCCTATCACTGGCACGTGATCCGCGATATTGACGGACATAATCCTGAAGCGATCTCCGCCGCGATTAAAGAAGCACAAAGCGTGACTGACAAACCGTCACTGATTATCTGTAAAACGATTATCGGCTTCGGCTCGCCAAATAAAGCCGGTAAGGAAGAATCCCACGGCGCGGCCCTGGGTGAAGAAGAAGTGGCTTTAACGCGGAAAGAGCTGGGCTGGAATTATCCCCCTTTCGAGATCCCGAAAGATATTTATGCGCAGTGGGATGCGAAACAGGCCGGTGCCGAGCGTGAAAAAGCCTGGAATACCCGGTTCAATGCCTATAAAGCCGCGTATCCGGAACTGGCCGCGGAATACAGTCGCCGTATGAGCGGCGGTATGCCGGAAAACTGGGAAGCCGAAACGCAGAAATATATTCAGCAACTGCAGGATAATCCGCAGAAAATTGCCAGCCGTAAGGCCTCACAAAATGCACTGGAAGCCTATGGTCCGCTGTTGAAAGAATTCTTAGGCGGCTCTGCCGACCTTGCGCCGAGTAATCTGACGATCTGGTCGGGTTCGAAATCGATTAAGGATGACAGCGCAGGTAACTATATTCACTACGGCGTACGTGAATTCGGCATGACGGCGATTGCCAACGGTATCGCTCATCACGGCGGTTTTATTCCCTACACCGCCACCTTCCTGATGTTTGTTGAATACGCCCGTAATGCGGTGCGTATGGCGGCCTTAATGAAGGCACGGCAGGTTCTGGTATATACCCATGATTCCATCGGGCTGGGTGAAGATGGCCCAACCCACCAGCCGGTTGAACAGCTGGCCAGCCTGCGCGTAACGCCAAACATGAGCGTCTGGCGCCCCTGCGATCAGGTTGAAACTGCGGTGGCATGGAAACACGCCGTTGAGCGCCATAATGGCCCGACCGCGCTGATCCTGTCCAGGCAGAATCTGGCCCAGCCTGCGCGCAGCAAGGCTCAGCTGGAGAATATTTCACGTGGCGGTTACATCCTGAAAGACAGTGACGGTACGCCGGAAGTGATTCTGATTGCTACGGGTTCCGAGGTGGAAATCACGCTGGGCGCGGCTGAGAAGCTGACCGCCAGCGGGCATAAGGTGCGGGTGGTTTCTCTGCCCTCCACCGATTTGTTCGATGCGCAGGATGCGGCCTATCGCGAGTCGGTGCTGCCGTCCAATGTGACCGCTCGCGTGGCGGTTGAAGCCGGGATTGCCGATTACTGGTTTAAGTATGTCGGCCTGAACGGGGCGATTGTTGGGATGACCAGTTTTGGCGAGTCCGCCCCGGCTGAGAAGCTGTTTGCCGAGTTCGGTTTCACGGTGGAGAATATTGTCAGCCATGCTGAGGCGCTGTTGAAACCGCATTGATGTGAGGTTGCGAGGAGTGGCATTGCGTGCCTGGTCGTTTGCATAGTATGGAGTAAGCGCAGGCGGGTTGTGCCCCCGTTCGAGCGGGTCTTCGCGCCGCTTGCGCGGTACCTTCACTCCGATCGTCAGCCTTATCGGACCGGCTTAGAGTGGCATATATGCCTGGTCGTTTGCAAAGTCTGGGGTTAGCGCAGGCGGGTTGTGCCTCCGTTCGAGCGGGTCCTCGCGCCGCTTGCGCGGTACCCTCACTCCGATCATCAACCTTATCAGACCGGCCCAGAGCGGCATATATGTCTGGTCGTTTGCAAAGTCTGGGGTTAGCGCAGGCGGGTTGTGCCCCTGTTCGAGCGGGTCCTCGCGCCGCTTGCGCGGTACCCTCACTCCGATCGTCAGCCTTATCGGACCGGCCCAGACGCGCGTCCTGCGCGGCTGGGCCTTTCGCTCACGTCCCTGTGAGCGAATCCTGGCTTCCTATCTGCGTTCAGCGCTGTGGATTGCTCGAACGGGGGCACAGCCCGCCCGCTTTCTGACTTCAGTTTTGTCTGAATGAAAAGACAACCTTGGCTTACTCGCTGCGATCGGCGCTACGGATGGACCGTCGGCCACACTCCCTTTGCTTTCCACCTTTTCCGCATAGTCTGCCCGATCGCGGCAATAAGCCATTTTTTATCGGTTACTTTCTACATAGCGATCGCCTGGTGATGTAGTTGAATCGGTCAATTCAATTACCGGACGATAACTATTAAAAGCAACGTCGATATTAGAACGGGTTCAGCCTCTTCGGCGGGCGGGCAATCCGCAGCGCTGAGGTGCTGGCTGCGGGGCCGGAGAGGGCCAGGTAGATTCATTGGCAACATTCCCGGAACGCATCATGGCCGGAGTACAGATAGACAGACTTACAAGCGGGTGGGTCACTAATACATTCCCTCATCAGCGCTTATCAAAATCGACGATAAATATATGAAGTACCCAACTAACTTACCGATGATGGATTATTAAAGCGACTCAGATACTGGAACGGGTTCAGCCTCTGCGGCTGGCGGGCAATCCGCAGCGCTGAGGTGCAGGCTACGGGGCCGGAGAGACCAGCAGGGATGCTGGGCTCAGGCGGGGCGCGGGCAGGACGCCCGCTCCACGCCGATCCGACAGGCCCGCTGCCGAAACCGAAGGCACCACGCAAAGCGTGGCGCGAGGACCGCCCGCCCGCCGCAGAGGCTGAACCCGAGGCACCGCAACTACAGCAACTACAGCATAAATCACAGAAGCTGAACCCGAAGCACTACCGCCCACAGCAAATTTTATGGCTCAAGCTCAACGCTACCGCTGGGCTGATTCTCCACCCGACTCACCCACAGCGTCGGCCAACGATCGCTGCTGTTCCAGGCATCGCAGGTACTTTCCTGCGCATACTCTGCAAGAACGAACTCCCGCCCGTTGAACTGCCAGCGCGTAGCTACACCACAGTCCCCCAGGCCACGCGTTTTACTGAACGTCAGCAGCTCACCGCTTACCGCATCATATTCTGCATTAATTGGCTCCAGCTGCCGCTCGTTGCTATCGGGAGGAACAAACGGCAGCGTCAGCGCAATGTGTTGTGGAATATAAGGAGGCTGGCGCGTCACCTCAAAAGCCAAATCGATAATGTTATAAGCCCCCATCTCACAGCCCACCAGCAGCAGCGCCTTGTCATCCGTCAGTGGGGACACCGACACTTCGCGTCGCTGCACGTCCAGTGAACAGTTATCGCTGTTGATATGCAGGCTGCCAAAATCAATCAGCCCTCGGGTTTCATCCGGCGTTAACGGCTGCGGCGGGCGCTCAGGTTGATAAATCTGCGGTATTGCGGGGGCTGCGGGTACATCCCATACCGGACGATCGCCGCGCCGAATCCAGGCACTGTCGCTGTTCACCCGCCCCTGAACCTCATCCATCAGCAGCAGCGCAGCTTTTAATCCCTTCAGACGAATAGACGCATCGGCGCGGTAGACCAGTTGGATTGAATCAGCATCCATAATCTGGGCAATGAATTCATTAATTGAGATGCTGTGATTGGTGATGAGATGGTGGGGAGTAGTCTGCCAGTGCTTGAGATCTAACCTCATTCGTTGACCGTCCAGCAGCAGATTATCCTGCAATGCGCCGCCGGGAAGCTCACCGCTATAGCGATTGCCGTAATCAATTTTCAGTAAGGGGCTATCATCCTGTCCGGCGTGCCGCGCAATAGTCATCGCCAGACCGTTATTACCGGGCAGGCTGCGCGCTTCGCAGCTGTTCAGGTTGTTACAGCTAATTTGCCAGCTATCGAATGTCTTCTGCAAAGGCTGTGCGCACAGCAGGCTTGTGAAGAACAGGGGAGCCAGCGACAACCACTTCATACAGTAAAACATTGATGGAGTCCCTGGTAAGGTGGGATATCAACGATCGCGTAACCTCGCACAATCAGCGTGTAGGAATATGATGGTAGGACTTTAGTCGTACCTCAATCAGATTTATCGGACTGTAGCAGCGTGGCGATTAACCCGTTAACGCCCTGCAACCATGCCAGAAAACTCCGCTATCACGCAGGCGAGAGCAGAAAAATGGCAAACCGCCACCCGGGTGGCTAAATAATGAATTAATTTGTGAACAGCCTCACCCTTATTTCCTGCTAACGATATAAATCCGCCAATATCTGGAGCGGGATCGCGTTCCTGCCGCCCTCATTCGTCTATTTTTTATACTACCAGTACGGCATCTAGGCTGGACATCATGCAATCTTCCTTAAGAATCACTCGCCAATACATCAATAATTGGAACTCATAAAAATAGTTAGCAACGGAAACTAATTATTTAGTTATATGAATAACTGGATCTAATTCAGAATATGCTTAATAATTACCACTAGCCAAACGCTATTGATAACGGGATTACGCTGTTTTTTTGCTCTTCATAAGCCGACAACGCTATATCTAGGAACATTCCTATGTTCTCAAATGTAAAGTTTTCTCTAAATTAACGTTAACTATGTTGCTAGCAAACCCTTCACAAGCCACGACCTGGTTTTTTAATCCGCATAATGATCTTTCCCCAGGATTTTCTCACATAAAATACCCATCAAGCCTTCATAAACATCCGTTTTGTAATTTTTACTAATGAAGACTGTTAAAGAAAAATTTTTATAACTAAATTGTTCTTATAAATAAATGCAAAGTCAGCACGCCAGTGCTTAACCAGTTGTCGGCGGTATGATGATAAAAAAGTAGCAATACTGGACCCCGACGCATTCGTCACCGCGGGGTTACGTGAAATTGTTAGTCAGTCTTCAAACTATTTATTGTTGGCAAATCTGAAATCATTTTCAGCTTTACAACTGTTATTGGAGATAGGTGACGTAGATATTGTTTTCACTGAGCTTTATGACAGCGGCATGGATATTATTACCGGGATAGAGTTTATCCGTGAGAATCGCCACCACTGGAGAAAAGTGAAGCTTATTATTTTTACCAGCGTGGAAGAACCGGGTTTAGTTAAATACCTGACGGGTATGGGTGCTCAGTGCTATTTCTCGAAGAGAGATAATATAACAGCCATTATATCGGGATTAAATCAACAGGACCATATTCAAAGCGTGGTCAGCCCGAGACTGGACATGCAAACTAATAGCGAGAACGCTTATCGCACGCCATTAACTATGGCTGAATTGAATGTCGCCTGGCTACTGGCGCGAAATAATACGGTCATTACTATCTCGAAGCAGATGAATGTCAGTTATAAAACGATTCATACGCATAAAACGAATTTAATGAAAAAGCTTAACATCGCTGATATGCCGCAGCTGATGAAGTATTTATCTGTTCAGCATCACTCCTTTTAATTGTTATACACAGCAAGCCAATGGGCATCACTACGATAATGAGGATAGTTATGAAAAAGAACAAACTGTTATTATCAGCGTTAACTGCGGCTTTATTAAGCAGCGCGGCTATGCAACCGGTATCCGCAGCGGCCACCGGTTCATTAACCGGTGAAATTGGCGTTCAGGTTATTATCGGTTCGGCGTGTACCGTCGGTAATGGTGATGGTTCTACCGGCACCAATAAATGGGGTACGCTGGATTTCGGTACCTATGCCGATTTGAAATATACCATTGACGGCAGCGTGACCGGTGCTGACGGCAGCGGCGCCGTGACGGTCACCTGCAGCGCTGGCCTGAGCCCAACGCTGACGCTGGACGGTGGTTTGTACGGCAACGGCACCGTGCGCAGCGTGTCATCCGACAGCGGCACCACGCGGGTTCCTTATCGTCTCTACTCCGACAGCGCCCGTACTACCGAGATTGAAGCTGGCGATACCATTAGCCTGACGGCTGACGGCACCGCGCAGAACATCCCAATCTACGGTCGTATTCTGCCTTCCGACCAGGGTAGCAATACTTCTCCGGCGGCCGGAACCTATGTTGATACCGTGATCGCCACTCTGGCCTGGTAATCAACGTGCGCCTCTGTAGCGTCCTGCTACTGGTGACAACCTGTAGCACTGCCAGCACCGTTACCGATACCTTTACCGTTTCAGCCACCATTACCAACGGCTGCATTCTGGGGAGTACCACGGCCAGCACGACTCAGTTAGGGACTATCGATTTTGGCACCGTGGGCGACCTCAGCAGCAACGTGGATGTGGTAAGCAGCAGCGGGGCCGGTTCGGTGGTGGTGACCTGTACACCGGGCACCGCCATGTCGATAGCCCTAGACTACGGCCTGAACGGCGGCACCAGTAGCGCTCGCTATCTGAGTAACAGCACAAGCAGCAACAAGCTGGCATACCAGCTCTATCGGGATGCCAGCCGCAGCACCGTATGGGGAACCGGGGCACTGGCTTACAGCATTGCCTCGTTCCCGGCAACAACCCAGACCTTTCCGGTTTATGCGCGACTTTTGACTTCCGGCACCGTTCCGGCCGCCGGCACCTATAACGATACGGTTACCGTGACTCTAACGTGGTAAAAAAACATGAAACTCAAAACAGGGTTGTTATTTTGCGCGCTCTGGCTGACCGCGCTGTGTCCACAATTTGCTCTGGCCGCCAGCTCAGTTCTGGTATGGCCGGTTTACCAGGTAATTGAAGCCGATCAGCAAGGGTCTGCGCTGTGGCTGGAGAATCGCGGCAGCTACCCGGTCAACCTACAGGTTCGTGTACTGGGCTGGCAGCAGCAGGATCAGCGCGATCGCTACGCCGATCAGCAGGATGTCATTGCCAGTCCGCCTTTTGCTACCGTCGAGCCGGGAAAGCGCCAGCTTATTCGCCTGATGCGCACCGTGACCGTTCCGGCCGGTCGTGAACAATCCTACCGTATCGTGATTGATGAACTGCCCGGCTCGCTGCCGAAAGAGATGCAGGAACATGCCGGGCTTCAGCTGCAAATGCGCTATCTGCTGCCGCTGTTCCTGGACGGTGAAGGTCTGTGGACCCAGGAACGCACCGATCGCAAACGCGATGCCAGCACGGCCACCCGCCCGCAGCTGAGCTGGACGTTCAGCCAGCGCGAGGGCAAAACCTGGCTCACCGTGCGTAATCAGGGCGTGGTTCATGCCCGACTGAGTAACGTATTCTGGGGCAGCAGCAATAAACCGGAGCAGGCCTCACTGCGGCTGTCCGAGGGCTTCCTGGGTTATGTGCTGCCGGGGCAAAAGATGTCGTTCCCGCTGCCTGCTAAGCGCCAGCCTTCCGGTGGGCAGACCCTCTACGCTCAGCTGGCGGATAATACGACTCCGGTGGCCATTCAGGCCGCGAACTAAGTATGAGAAAACGCACCCCTGCCGCCCTGAAATTGACCCGGCTGACGGTGGCGATAGCAATCATCCTGATGCCGGATGCCCGCGGCCTGTATGCCGCTGAATATGATGCCATCCCCGCCGCACCCAGGGCGATGAGCAATACCGACAGCTATACGCTCTATCTGACGCTGGTGGTGAACGGCCAGCCGGACGACCAGATCGTCCCGGTACAGGCGCGCGGCGAACACTATCTGGTTGAGGCAGGAGCGCTGACGCGGAACCACGTTCGCATTGGCGGCCAGACCGGGCTGATTGATGTCACTCAGCTGCCCGAGGTGAAAACCAGCTATAACAGTACGCAGCAGCAGCTGGTGCTGACGGTGCCGGATAACTGGCTGCCGCTGCAGAATATATCGGGTAATAACCTGCTCGGTTTTACCCCTGCACAAAGCTCTACCGGCCTGCTGCTGAACTACGACAGCTACAGCCTGCACAGTGAAAATGGCCAGAGCTATACCGCAACCTGGCTGGAACAGCGCCTGTTCGGCACCGCAGGGGCGTTATCCAATACGGGTACCTGGCGCAGCTGGTGGTCGGGGAAAAGCGACGATGCCGCCGATGGCTATCTGCGCTACGACACGCTGTGGAAGTACAACGATGAAGCCAATATGATTGCCTGGCAGGCGGGTGATGTGATCAATAACTCGCTGACCTGGAGCAACTCAACCCGGCTTGGCGGGCTTCGTGTAGCACGTAACTTCAGCGTGCGCCCCGATCTGGTGACCTACCCGCTGATCAACTGGTCGGGCAACGCCGCCCTGCCCGGCAGCGTCGATCTGTTTATTAACGGCTACAAGGCCAGCAGCAGCAGTATCAACGCCGGGCCATTTACCCTCACCAACGTGCCCTATATCAACGGTGCCGGGGAAGCCACGGTGGTGACCACCGATGCGCTGGGCCGCCAGGTTTCCACCAGCGTGCCGTTTTATGTCTCCAACCAGCTGCTGCGCGAAGGGCTGAGCGATTTCGATTTAACCGCGGGCGCACTGCGGCAAAACTACGGCATCCGCAGCGCAGACTACGGCGATGCGGCAGCCAGCGGCATCTGGCGCTATGGCCTGAATAACAGTTTTACTCTGTCTCTGCACGCGGAAGGCCGCCCGGGGCTTCAGCTTGGCGGTATCGGCGGCGATGTAGCGGTGGGCCGCTGGGGTACGTTGAGTAGCGCGGTCAGCCAGAGCCGGGCGGATGACAGCGGCAACCAGTACGTGGTTGGCTACTCCTATTACACTTCTTATTTCGGTCTTGCGATGCAGCACCTGCAGCGCAGTGAAAACTACACGGATATCAGTACATGGAAAACCGCCACCCAGCTCAGCCGACAGGCTGATCAGGCCACGCTGAGCTTCGCGCCGCTGGGCGCGGGCGGCGGCACCGTCGGGCTGGGCTATTTCGATATTCGCGCCAGCGATAACAGTCGTACGCGGCTGGCAAACCTGTCATGGAGCCGCAGCCTGTGGGGCTCCAGCAGCCTCTACCTGGCACTGAACAAAACCCTCGGCGAGCAGGGTTATAATGCGCAGGTGCAGGTGATCGTACCGCTGGAATCGGGTGCCAGCCTGAGCACCGGCGTACAGCGCAGCACCAGCGGCGACTACAGTGAGCGCATTAACTTTAACCGCAGCGCGCCGGTCAGCGGCGGACTGGGTTGGAACCTCGCCTATGCCAACGGCAACAGCGACTACTATCAGGCCGACGCCAGCTGGAAGTTCAGCCAGGCCACGCTAAGCGGCGGCGTTTACGGCGAATCGAACAATAACAGCCAGTGGGCAGATCTCAGTGGTTCCGTCATCTGGATGGACAACGCGCTGTTTGCCACCAACAAAGTTAACGATGCTTTTATCCTGGTCAGTACCGACGGCTATCCCGACGTGCCGGTCACCTTTGAGAATCAGCTGACCGGTAAAACCGACGATCGCGGCCACTTGCTTATCCCCTGGGTCAGCGCCTGGTATCCGTCGAAAGTGGCTATCGATCCGCTCGATCTGCCGCTGGATGCCTCGCTTCCGCAGATTGAATCCCGCGTGGCGGTAAGAGAAGGCAGCGGCACGCTGGTGAAATTCCCGGTGACCACGGTGCGTTCAGCCAGCCTGACGCTGCTCGACGCGCAGCAGCAGCCGCTGCCGGTAGGAACACCGGTGATGGAAACCCACAGCGGGCAAACCACCCTGGTCGGCTACGGCGGAAAAGTCTGGCTTAGCGGACTGGCAGCCAGCAATGAAATTGTCGTGAAGCTGCCGCAGGGAAGCTGCCGTCACGACTTTAAGATAAATGCATCGGGTAAAACATCGCCCCTGTTCGCCACTTTTGTCTGCCCGGACAATTCTTCAGCGGAAAAACAGCCATGAAAATGCACGCGACCCTGCGACTTCTGTTAGCCGGCCTGCTATTGCTGACCAGCGGCCTGAGTTATGCGGCCTGTAGCGCCTCATCGAGTACTTCGACCTTTGGCGGCATCAGCGCCTTTACTTTTGCCAGCAGCGCGCAAACTATTACGACCGGCAGCGGTTTCGCCTGTACCAGCGGCAGCCTGGTGTCCCTGCTGGCGGAGAACACGGTGACCGCCACCATCAGCAGTTCACAGCATCCCGTCGGCACATCGCCGCAGTTGTACAGCGCGACCGGTGCCTCGATCCCCTATTCGCTGTGTAAAGATGCCGCCTGCGGCACGACTTACAACATGGGTAGCACGATTACGTGGACCGAGCGCTCGCTGCTGGGGCTGCTCGGGTTGTTTAATGCGCCAGACAGCACGCTGCCGCTGTATCTGCGATCGAGCGCCGGGATCAACATTCCCGCTGGCGTCTATACCGATACGCTGACGATTAACTGGCATTACAGCATCTGTTTTCTTGGCGTACTGGGGCTGTGCGCCTATACCACCGGTGATGCTACCTCAACCATCACCGTGACGGTGACGGTAATCAATGACTGCTATATCGACAGCGCTCCGGATGTGGAATTCGCTTCCGCCGCCCTGCCCTCCGAGTTTAAAACCGTCAGCAGCGCGCTGAGCGTCCGCTGCACGCTGAATGCCAGCTACAGCGTCAATCTTACCAGCGCCACTCCCACCAGCGGCGACTGGCGGCAGATGGTCAGCACCACGGGCAATAACTATTTGCAGTACCAGCTTTATCAGGCCGGGGGAGCGGCCTGGACCAGCACCAATAATCTCAGCCAGACCGGCAGCGGTACCTCGCAAACCATCAACTATACGGCGACGATTAACCCGACCCAGACCAGCCCACCGGCAGGAACCTACAGCGATGTGGTCACCGTAACGGTGACCTATTGAAGGCAATGCGCGTTCTTTAAAAGTGGAGCCAGCCTGTTAAAGGCGATGCGCGTGAGCATTAAAGATGGAGCCAGCCCGCGATCAGCGCGTGCTGTAGCAGCGTGACGGTTTTTCCGTCTCTGATCCGGCCATCTTTGATCATTGCCCAGGCGTCCGGGAAAGGGATTTCCATCACGTCGATGTCTTCATCCTCAACGCCGCCGCCGGCGTTGTCGCGCTGAGATTCGCTGTACTCCGCGGCAAAGAAATGTACCACCTCGGTCACGCCGCCGGGCGACATAAACAGCTCGAACAGTTTTTCAACTTCGCCAACCGCGTAGCCGGTCTCTTCAATGGCTTCTTTGCGAATGCAGTCCTCGGGGGAGTCGTTATCCAACAGCCCGGCGCAGGTTTCGATCAGCATGCCATCGGGATTGCCGTTCACCCAGGTGGCAATGCGAAACTGACGAGTCAGCACCACGCTGTTTTTCTCACGATTGTAGAGCAGGATCGTCGCACCGTTGCCGCGATCGTAAACTTCGCGCTTGTGGCGGATCACCGCACCGTCTTTCGCGGTCAAATCGTAGGTGAAGTTACGCAGGACAAACCAGTTTTCTGACAGGATTTTATTTTTGATGATGTCGATCTTGGCGGACATACAGGCTCCGTGAAGGTATCAGGAGCCTGTCATCATAGAACGGGTATAGAGGGAAAACTATCTGAAACACCGGCCGGGCTGAAAACAGCGCCGACCGGGAAACAGCGGGTTTACTTCATCAGTTTTTCCGCTGCGGCATGCTGCTCTTCAGACAGAGACTGAGCACGCTTACGCACGAAGAACCAACCGGCGGTCAGCCAGATAGCAATCAGCGGAATCGATGCGATGGTGTAGGTACCGTTCGGGTAGTCAAACGCCATCAGCACCAGCACGCTGAACAGGAACAGCAGCGTCAGCCAGGAGGTGAACGGCGCGCCCGGCAGTTTGAAGCTGACGTCATCCGCTTTCCCTTCTTTGATCGCTTTACGCAGACGCATCTGGCACACCACGATAAAGGCCCAGGAAGAGATAATGCCCAGTGCCGCTACGTTCAGTACGATCTCAAACACGCTGGCAGGAACGATGTAGTTCAGATACACGCCAACGATGTAAACGCAGACGGTCACCAGGATACCGGCATACGGCACCTGCGAACGGCTCATTTTAGACAGGAACTGCGGTGCAGAACCGCCCATCGACATGGAGCGCAGAATACGACCGGTTGCATAGAGGCCCGAGTTCAGGCTCGACAGCGCGGCGGTCAGAACCACGATATTCATGATACTGCCAACGTAAGGCACGCCCAGTTTGCTGAAGAAGGTCACGAACGGGCTCTGGCCTGCCTGATAGGCATTCCACGGCAGCAGCAGTACCAGCAGTACGACGGAACCGACGTAGAACAGGCCGATACGCCAGATCACGCTGTTGATCGCTTTCGGCAGCATGGTTTTCGGATCTTTGCACTCTCCGGCGGCGGTACCCACCAGCTCAATAGAGGCAAAGGCGAAGACCACGCCCTGTACCAGTACCAGCGCAGGCATCAGGCCGTTAGGGAACATCCCGCCGTTGTCGGTGATCAGGTGGAAGCCGGTCGCGTTGCCGTCCAGAGGCTTGCCGCTGCCGAGGAACACCACGCCCACCACCAGGAAGATGGCGATCGCCAGCACTTTAATCAGCGCGAACCAGAACTCCATCTCCGCGAACCAGCGTACGCCGATCATGTTCATGGTGCCGACGATAGCCAGCGCGCCGAGGGCAAAGACCCACTGCGGTACATCACCGAATGCGCCCCAGTAGTGCATATAGAGTGCAACAGCCGTGATATCGACGATACCGGTCATCGCCCAGTTGACGAAGTACATCCAGCCAGCAACGTAAGAGGCTTTTTCGCCGAGGAATTCACGAGAGTAAGAAACGAAGCTGCCGCTTGACGGGCGGTGTAATACCAGCTCACCCAGGGCGCGTAAAATGAAGAAGGAGAAGATACCACAGACTAAATAGACGATGGCCAGCGCCGGACCGGCAACCTGCAAACGCGCACCGGCACCGAGAAACAGGCCCGTACCGATTGCGCCACCGATAGCAATCATCTGCACGTGGCGATTGTCCATCGCTTTGTTATAGCCAGAATCCTGCGAATTTAACCAACGTCTTTTGGCAGCGCGTTTTTCTGCGCCAGATACTTTATCAGCTTTCATTTTCTATCCTATTGTCCTGTCCACAAGTGATGCGGTTACCCGTCCTGGTATCCTGTTATTTTTATGCTCCGACCAAACGATTGCGTCGGTTGCTGCAACTTTGAGTACTTACCCGATGCACTGTAGTTATATTTAAAGACACGCGGGAAATTGCGGCGATGCATCCTAACCGTTCTGTCAGGTCGACGCAAAAAATCCGCGGACGAAATCGTGAGGTTTTGTAATTTTTGTCGAGTGGCGCATAAAAAAACCGGTCACAATTTGCGACCGGCTAGTGATGGCACTAAGGACTACACAGGGACTACACAGGGATAGGGGTATTACAGGGTAAAAACGTTAGCGATAAATCTCCGCGGTACCGCTCCACAGGCTGGAGTCGCCCGGGGTGTCAGCACTAACGATACGATAGTGGCTGGCACCCTGTTCTTCCGCTTTTTTCGCCAGCTGATGGGTTGCATCATCCAGCGAACCTCGGACACCGGAAACGGAGACGCTACCGATACTTTGCATATTCATGGCCTGGCTACCGTCAACCGGCGTTGCAGCCAGCGTAGAGAAAGAGGTCGCAGCTAATAAGGTCGCCGCGATCAGTGCGGGTATAGTTTTGTTCATTTTGGTGCTCCTCAAACGGTACGGGTTAGTTACGGAGCTAATTATTACCAATACAATGAAAAGCAGAGTGAGCCGTGGGTAAAAGCTTTAAAGCATTGTCAGCACAGCGTAGCGTTACGCCAGCTAGTGTCAGGGAATGTGCATGAACAAGCCGGATGTAACAGAAAATGAATCACGGTGCAGGGTGGCTTCAGATAAAACGGTTCTTTGGTTACAATATCCCTACGTAAATTAAGGATAAATGCATGCCATCAGTCAAACGCTCCGTCACCCACAGCATCGCGCGTACGCTTTTCGCTATTGTATTGCTGTCGATTTGTTCCAGTGGACTGGCGCTGCTGACGCTGTCGGGCAGCCTGCGCGATGCGGAAGCCATTAATCTGGCCGGTTCGCTGCGGATGCAAAGCTATAGGCTGGCGTGGGACATCACCTCACATTCCGCCCAGCAGTCTGAACATATCAATCAGTATCAGCAAACGCTGCTGGCCCCGGCATTACAGTCACTTGACCGGTTTTATGTGCCGGATGCCGTTCGCCAGCGCTACCACGATCTGCTCTCCTCCTGGCAGCAGCTACAGCCCTCGTTGAATTCCAACCGCGCGGAGGTTAACGCTGAACATGTTGCGCGAATTATTCATTCCGTGGTGCAGATTGACCATTTTGTACTGGCGTTGCAGCACTGGGCTGAGCTGAAAATGCGCATCGTGGCGTTGACCTGCCTGCTGGGATTCACCGCCATTGCTCTGCTGGTGATTGTAACCTTGCGCCATATTCGGCTAAAAATCGTCGGGCCGCTCAGGCAGCTACTCAGCGCCAGCGAAGCCGTTGAACAGACCCATTTTACCCTGCCGCCGCTGAGTACCGAGCTCGACAATGAGCTTGGCGTCCTGGCGCGCGCCTTCACGCGCATGTCCGGTGAACTGGAAAAGTCATGGACGGCGATGTCACAGACGGTGCGGGCAAAAACGGTAAGCCTGACCCAGGCCAATCGACGCCTCACTCTGCTGTATGCCTGCTCGCAGCGGCTCAGCCGCAGTGTGGAAGGCCGCGAAGCATTTCAACTCACGCTGGCGCTGGTACTGCGCCATGAGCGACTCAACTGTATAGAGTTTTCCGTGCCTGACTTTGGCGTACTGCACGCCGGACACAGCGATTCGCAACTGCCGTGGCATTCCATTCCTCTCTACCTCAGCCACCAGCCGCAGCCGTGTGGCCTGCTACGCTGGCAGGCACACAGCAGCGAACCGCGACTGATGCAGGGAGTCGCTTCCCTGCTGGTTCACGCACTGGAACTGTGGCAGGCGCAGCAGCAGGTGCAAACGCTGCTGCTGCTTGAGGAACGTGCGACAATTGCTCGCGAACTGCATGATTCACTGGCCCAGTCACTGACGTTTTTACGTATTCAGATTGCGCGCCTGAAACGAACGCTTGAACCGCACGCCACGCAGGCACAAACGGTGGTGGCCGAGTTTGAACAGGCACTGACCGCCGCCAACCGACAGCTGCGTGAGTTGCTGACCACCTTCCGCCTGACGATTGAACCCGCCAGCCTTTCCCGGGCGCTTGAGCAGGTGATTCTGCCTTTGCGCCCGCAAAGCGACGCGCCGATTGTATTACAGTGCGATATTGACGGGCAGCTACAGGCCCAGCAGCAGATCCACGTGCTGCAAATCGTTCGCGAAGCGCTGCTCAACGCCATTCGTCACGCTCACGCACAACATATAACCGTCGTTACCCGTCGCGATGACCAGGGCGAGCTGAACATTACCGTTATGGACGATGGTGTTGGTATTGCCAGCCAGCAGGAACCTCCGGATCACTACGGGCTGACCATCATGCATGAGCGGGCAGCAAGGCTGAACGGCACGCTCAGTATCATGCGCGGCGAAACCGGTGGCACCTGCGTTGCACTGCAATTTATGCCGGCCACAGAGAGTGTATTGCCTGCCGCAGCAGACCCGATACCCTCATCCGCACATTCAGGGAGTGAAGTATGAACGACACAGTTATTCGCGTATTAATCGTTGACGATCATCCGCTGATGCGTCGCGGTCTGCATCAGCTCTTGCAGCTGGACAGCCGTTTTCAGGTGGTTGCGGAAGCCAGTAACGGCACGGAAGCGCTGACGCTGGCGCGGCAGATACAGCCGGATCTCGTGCTGCTGGACCTCAATATGAAGGGGCTTTCCGGTCTGGAGACATTGCAGATACTGCGGAGTGAATCGATCCCCTGCCGGGTGGTGATCCTGACCGTTTCCGACAGCCGCAGCGACTTCTTTACCCTGCTCGATGCGGGCGTTGACGGTTACCTGTTGAAAGACGGCGAACCGGAGCAGATGCTGGCGCAGATTATTAATGTTGCCGAAGGCGGGCAGGCATTCAGCGACACCATGCAGCTTTGGCGGGAAAACCGTGCCTGGCAGGGCGATCCTTTCGCGATCCTCACCGTTCGTGAGCTGGACGTGCTGAAAGAGGTGGCGCGCGGCCTGTCGAATAAAGAAGTCTCTGAGAACCTGTCGATTTCCGAGCAAACGGTCAAAGTACATATCCGCAGCGTGCTGCGTAAACTTAACGTACGCTCGCGGGTTGCCGCCACCGTGCTCTGGCTGGAGTCTCATCAGTGACACAATGCGTCAGGAAGTAAATAATCCCCTGTAATTTTCCACGCTAATTTACACTTTCTCCTCAATTTCTCCACGATTTCGATCGGCCAGGCAGGTAAAGTGGTGAATCGATGGAGCCTGTTGAATCGGTTGATAAATCCGCTCCGCACCGGACGCCTCATTTCAGCGCCAAACGGATCTGGCTGGTGAATTCTTTTTCTTTCTATTCCGATAATCAGCTGCGGAGCTTGCAATGGCGAACTTTTTTATCGACCGCCCCATTTTTGCCTGGGTGTTGGCGATTATTCTCTGCCTTACCGGCGGCCTGGCGATTATGTCGCTACCGGTAGAACAGTACCCCGACCTGGCCCCGCCTAACGTTCGTATTACCGCAAACTACCCCGGCGCCTCTGCTGAAACGCTTGAAAATACCGTGACTCAGGTCATTGAGCAGAATATGACCGGCATCGACAACCTGATGTATATGTCGTCGCAGAGCAGCAATACCGGCCAGGCCACCATCACCCTCACCTTTGAAGCGGGCACCAATCCTGATGAAGCGCGCCAGCAGGTGCAAAACCAGCTGCAAACCGCGCTGCGAAAACTGCCTCAGGACGTGCAGTCCCAGGGCGTAACGGTGAATAAAACCGGGGATACCAATATTCTGATGGTGGCCTTTGTCTCCACCGACGGCAGCATGGACAAGCAGGATATCTCTGACTACGTGGCCAGTAATATTCAGGACCCTTTGAGCCGTATTGACGGCGTTGGCCAGGTAGATGCCTACGGTTCCCAGTACGCGATGCGCATCTGGCTGGACCCCAATAAACTGATTAACTATTCGCTGACCACCGGCGATGTGGTCAGCGCAATTGAATCACAAAACAGCCAGGTTGCCGTGGGTCAGCTCGGCGGGCTGCCGTCCGTTGATCGACAGGCGCTGAATGCCACCGTCAATTCCCAGTCGCTGCTGCAAACCCCGCAGCAGTTCCGCGATATCACCCTGCGCGTTAACACCGACGGTTCGGTGGTGACACTGGGCGATGTGGCCCAGGTGGAGCTGGGTGCCGAGAAGTATGACTACCTCAGCCGCTATAACGGCATGGCCGCATCCGGGCTGGGCGTGAAGCTGGCTTCCGGCGCTAATGAACTACAAACGGATACGCTGGTCCGCGCCCGCCTTGACGAACTGTCGCGCTACTTCCCGCATGGACTGGAAGCCAAAATCGCGTTTGAAACCACGCCGTTTGTTAAAGCATCTATTGAAGACGTGGTGAAAACCCTGTTTGAAGCGGTGCTGCTGGTATTCCTGGTGATGTACCTGTTCCTGCAGAATTTCCGCGCCACGCTGATCCCAACCATTGCCGTGCCGGTGGTGCTGTTTGGCACCTTTGGCGTGCTCTACGCCTTCGGCTACAGCATCAACACCCTGACCATGTTTGCGATGGTGCTGGCGATCGGCCTGCTGGTGGACGATGCGATTGTGGTGGTGGAAAACGTTGAACGAATAATGAGTGAGGAAGGCCTGTCGCCGCGTGAAGCCACGCGTAAGTCGATGGGCCAGATTCAGGGCGCGCTGGTGGGCATTGCGCTGGTGCTGTCGGCGGTGTTTATTCCGATGGCTTTCTTTGGCGGCACCACCGGGGCGATCTACCGCCAGTTTTCTGTCACCATCGTGTCGGCGATGGTGCTGTCGGTGCTGGTGGCGATGATCCTCACCCCTGCCCTGTGCGCAACACTGCTTAAACCACTGGCGCAGGGCCATCATCACGGCCGTCGTGGCTTCTTCGGCTGGTTTAACCGCATGTTTAATCGCAATGCCGAACGCTACGAGCGCGGAGTTGGCCGCATTCTGGCTAAAGGTGGACGCTGGCTGGTGCTGTATCTGGCGCTGATGGCGATTATGGCGTTCCTGTTCCTGCGCCTGCCCACCTCATTCCTGCCGCTGGAGGATCGCGGTATTTTCACCACCCAGGTACAGCTGCCTTCCGGTTCCACATTGCAGCAAACCATGAAGGTGGTGCAGAAAGTTGAACACTACTATCTGACCTCTGAGAAAAATAACGTAGTTTCCGTGTTCGCCACCGTTGGTGCCGGCCCCGGCGGCAACGGGCAAAACGTCGCGCGTCTTTTCGTCCGCCTGAAGGACTGGAAGGAGCGTGCAGGCAGTGAGAACTCCTCTTTTGCGATCATCGAGCGCGCAACCAAAGCCTTTGAAAACATCACCGAAGCACGCGTGATCGCCAGCAGCCCGTCTGCGATTACCGGGTTGGGCAACTCGGCCGGTTTCGATATGGAGCTACAGGATCATGCCGGACTGGGGCATCAGGCGCTGATGAACGCGCGCGACACACTGCTGGAGAAAGCGAAAAATAACCCGTCGCTGACTCGCGTGCGCCACAACGGACTGGATGACAGCCCGCAGTTGCGCATTGATATCGACCAGCGCAAGGCACAGGCGCTGGGCGTATCGCTCGACGATATTAACAGCACGCTGCAAACCGGCTGGGGCTCCACCTACGTTAACGACTTCCTCGATCGCGGCAGGGTGAAAAAGGTTTACGTTCAGGCCGCAGCGAAGTACCGCATGCTGCCGGACGACATTAATAAATGGTACGTCAGAAACAGCAGCGGGCAGATGGTGCCGTTCAGCGCCTTTGCCAGCTCGCGCTGGGAAACCGGATCGCCGCGTCTGGAACGCTATAACGGCTACTCGGCGGTAGAAATTGTCGGTGAATCCGCCGCTGGCGTGAGTAACGGTACGGCGATGGATATCATGGAAAACCTGGTCAGTCAGCTGCCAACCGGTATCGGCCTTCAGTGGACGGGTGCCTCGCTGCAGGAGCGAATGACCGGGGCACAGGCACCGGCACTGTACGCTCTCTCGCTGCTAGTGGTGTTCCTCTGCCTGGCCGCGCTGTATGAAAGCTGGTCTATCCCGTTCTCGGTCATGCTGGTCGTTCCGCTGGGAGTGATTGGCGCGCTGGTGGCGACCTGGCTGCGCGGGCTGGAAAATGACGTTTACTTCCAGGTCGGGCTGCTAACGGTGATCGGGCTGTCGGCGAAGAACGCCATTCTGATTGTTGAATTTGCCAACGAGCTCAACACGCGCGGCAGCGATCTGATCGAAGCCACGCTTGAGGCTTCCCGCCAACGCCTGCGCCCGATCCTGATGACCTCGCTGGCGTTTATCTTCGGCGTGCTGCCTATGGCGACGAGCAGCGGTGCGGGCTCCAGCAGCCAGCACGCGGTAGGGACGGGCGTGATGGGCGGAATGATATCAGCCACGGTGCTGGCCATCTTCTTTGTGCCGCTATTCTTCATGCTGGTGCGGCGACGCTTCCCGCTGAAAGAAAAGCTAAAATAAGCAAAAGGCAGCCGAATGGCTGCCTTTTTTAATACGGGTTACTGAAGATAAAGCGGATTGGTTTGCCACCATGCTTCTCTCTAGCAGAGCGAATTACTTGCGTAACATTGCTTCGATAAAGTCTTTCCAGTTCCCTAATTCCAAGTCGATCATCATAGCCTCTCTTTTTTGTGGGGCTATTTTAGAAGCAATTTGGCGAGAAGAATAGACGGAGATCTCATTTACTGCTATCGAGGAAACCATTGATAGCAGAATTCTGCGGGAATTGTGTTGGAGTGCACAATTTGATCAACGGCTAACGTTGGCCCCTTCTGGGGGCCACCAGCTCGGTTACTTCAGAATGATGATCTTATCGTAACCACCGCTTTCGCTGTCGATATGCGTTTTGGCATCAGGATAGTCCCGCATCACGGCTTCAACGACGTGCGCAAACTCCTCACAGCGGGTCTTTTTCTTCCGCGTGAGAATAATCGTGGACTGGGTTTCTTCTACCGCATGCACTGCGGACTCTTTCAAATAGTTCATGGTTCCCCTCCTCCTGAAAATGGGCCTTCACCCTGAAGATGTTTTGCTCGCAGCTATTATCCTGCTTTGCATTCTTCCGAATATAGATGAATCCCACAAAAAACAGAAGGGTACGAATGTCTGAGTTTACCTTCTGGGCACCAAAAGTTCTGCGTGCCCCCGATCTGCGATAAGGAATTGATTAACAGAGGAAGAAAACCACCGATAACCGTACCGGTGGTTTGCTCAGCATTCGCCGTCCCTTCTGTTAATCGTTACCAGCCAACCTCGGTTTGAACGCCGATGGTGAACTGATCTTTCTTCTGGTCCGGGAAGGTAAACTGGTCCAGTTCATTATCCAGCACGCGCAGCCAGGTTCCGTAGAAGCGGATCTCCGGCCGGGAGTTCAGCAGACTGGTATCAACTTTAAACATATGATACAGCGTTGTTTTTAAACCTGATTCGTCAAATGAGGTGCCGCTGGCATTCTTATTCGTCTGGGTGAAATAGCCCAGCTCCACGCCGGTTTGATTGTATTTATCCCAGATCCAGGAAGGCCGCACGACCGCACGCATGCTGTTGAAATCGGAATGGGCACCCGTCTCATAGCTGAAAATATCATTGCCGGAAGAGTAGACCAGCGCATTGGCCAGGATGATCTTTTCTCCAAGGTACATTTCACCCTGAGAGATCAATCGCCAGGCGAGCCCATCAGTATGATCGCCATAGTAGTAGTTGTTCAAACCACCAAACGGGTTGGATGAAGCGTACCGTGAAAAGTTACTGGCAATCGAGTTGCTGGCCAGCTGGGCAGTAAACTCATTGAAGCTGCCATTACCAAATTTTTGGTTATAAATAGCACTGGCAAGGAAGGCATCTTTGAGTTTGAAGTAGCTGCCGTCACTTTCTCCCGATTTCTGCGTCTCATCCTTATTGCCCATCATATACTTCGCGGTCAGGCTCAGATCGCCGCCTTCGCTCAGCGGAATGTTCTTGTATCTGCCCTCAACCTGATTGGTATTCACCTGATGAGAGGCAGAATAGTCGCGCGTGTAGAGATTAAAGTCTTCGCGGGTTAATGCCAGGTCAAGTTTTCCCCATCCGGCATTGAGGTTTTCTACCCCCAGCCCCGCACCGGCACCCGAACGATGGCTTTTCCAGTCCAGCATTTTAATTTCATAAGGTGCCAGTGAATGCTTACCGACCCAAAAATCAGCGCTCTCATCAAAGGAGAGGAACCCTTTGGTGGTCAGATACATATCCAGGATTTGCATCCGGTTTTCATTGCTGGCGTCGTCGCCAAACCACTCGGTGGCATACTGCTGCCCGACGTTGCCGTCAAACTTCACGATAGCCGTGGCGCTTTTATTGCCCTCGCGATACACGCGCTGCTTCAGCAACAGATCGAACCATCCGGTGTACTCATTACCCAGTCGCCCCAGTGAACCAATTGCCCAGGATTTTGGTGAACCATTCGATGACGTCCCCCACCCGGTACGGAAATACCCTGCGTAGGTAAAACCAATATCATCTTTCACATAGTCGCTCAGATCTTTCAGCGTATATTGCTCACTGGCAAGCTTCAATTCGCCATTATCTTTCGCCGGTGTAGTGGCGAGCGTACTGTGACTCGCAGATTGATGATTAACGCCGGTGGTTGCGGATTTAGCCATCGGCATATCGACCAGAACCGCCTGTTTTCTCGCGTTATTTTCATTGGCTTTGTACTGATTAAATTCTTCCCGCGTTGCCTGTAGCTCTTTTTTATTATCAGACAGTTCTTTTTCCAGAATCTTTAATCGCTGCTCAATGGATAATTCAGATGAAGTTGCGTGAGCAGAAAACAGCGCAACACCGACCAGCATACAAATCGGTTTGATTTTGTATTTTTTCATTTTAAAACCCCAGAACTTATGGTGAAAACTCGTCTTAAACTTCCGCATCGGAATTTAACTCAAACGCCCCGAACGGAATTTTTAGCAAAAAAAAACCTGACGGAGCTGGTAACGAATCGTTACGCTCCGCCAGGTTTCGCCTTTTGAAAGTGACGCCCTGTGATACTAATTAATAAACTTTAAATCTGAGAAAGTAGCGCCTGATTAATATCAGTTACGCCCAACGAGTCGGAACCCTAAACATAGCATTTTACTTTTTCAATTAAATTATTCTTCAGGTGTGACCTTTATCACTTTTACAGGTAGATATTGGCTGTTAGTGGATAATTTATGCATTCCAGACGGCATCCTTGTTCATAAAAAGTACAGGCAGGGGTTTGTGCTGAGCACGAAACTTGCGCCAAATCACACTTTGAAGACAAAGATTGTACTAAGACTTTACTTATATTGACTGACGCAGCGTTGCGCTATAGTGTCTCGCTAAATGCATGAAGCTTGTTACCGTTCGGCGGGCAAAACAATATTGCGGAACCAGATTTATTCTGGATTCAAATATTTTTTTGCCCGTTTTTGTTTTTGGAGTTTCTGATGCGTATAAAGCAAATACTTAATAATAATGTCGTCAGCTCTCTGGATTCTAATGGTGTCGAAGTTATCCTAACGGGGAAAGCTCTGGGTTTTAACGCCAGCGTGGGTGATGAAGTGAATGTTGCCCATGTCGAAAAAACATTTCATCTACATGATGACAAGGTGAATGACCGCTTCAAAGTGCTGCTGAATGAAGTGCCCGTTGAAATCATTCAGCTGACGGATGATATCGTTAATCTGGCCCGTTCTTCACTGAACTACCCGCTTAGCGAAATAATTTATGTTTCGCTGGCCGATCATTTAAACTTTGCTATCCAGCGTAATAAAAACGGCATGGATTTGGTTTCTCCCTTACAGTGGGAAGTTAAACACTTCTACCGCAAGGAGTATCTTGTTGGCCATCAGGCATTAGCGATAATTGCTTCCTATACCGGGCTGCTACTGCCGGACTCCGAGGCATGCAGTATTGCATTGCATATTGTTAACTCAGGGATGCAGGCACCCGATGGACAGATTATTGAAATAACCAAACTTATCCATCAAATTCAGAGCATTGTAAAATACTGGTTCGGCATTACCTTCGACGAGCAGGGGATCGCCTGGCAGCGTTTTATTACACACGTGAAATTTTTTGCTCAACGTGTTATCGGCGGCATTATTATTGAAAATGACGACGATGACCTGTTTGAGTTTTCGAATAATAAACATGAGAAAGCCTATAGCTGCGTCAACGCGATCGGCGAATTCACCAAAAAGAATTACGGTCATGTCATGACCAATTCTGAAAAACTCTATTTAACGGTACATATTTATAATATTGTAAAACGTCATACAACTTCCATTTAGGCTTGTTACTGTTCAATCAGGCAAACCCCAGAAGGAGAAAGGTGTCCGGTTTAACCGGCAATTGTCTTACTGACCGCTACGGTCTTTATCTGGAGATAACCTTCCGTGGATTATCAAAAAAGCGCTAAACAGATTATTGAACATTTGGGTGGCGAGAATAATATCGTTTCACTGTTTCACTGCATTACCCGACTGCGATTTTATCTTAAGGATAACAGTAAGGTAGACCGCAATGCGTTGGAAAATTTAGACTGCGTCATGGGTGTCAATTTATCTGGCGATCAGTTTCAGATAATCATTGGTAACAAAGTCACGCAGATCTGCAGCGCCATCCAGGCGGAACTGCCGCATCTTAAAAAGAGCGACGACGCGAAGGAAGGCGAAGGTAAAGAGAAAAAGCGCCGTAATCCTGTCTCTTCAGCGCTGGAAATTATCTCCGGAATTTTTTCCCCGATCATTCCGGCAATTGCCGGGGCCGGGATAATGAAAGGCCTGCTGTCGCTGTTTATTTCGTTCGGCTGGGTGGCGAATACTAACCAAACCTACCTGATCCTCTCGGCCATCAGCGACGGCGTTTTTTACTTTATGCCGATCGTTATCGCCTACAGTTCCGGGTTAAAATTTGGCGCAAACCCTTACCTTTCGGTAGCGCTGGCGGCAACGCTGTTTCACCCCACGCTGGTCACGCTGCTGAAGTCGGGCGATCCCGTAACCTTCTTCGATATCCCGGTTTCTGCCGTCTCCTACGCGGGCTCGGTCATCCCGATTATTCTGTCAATATGGCTGCTCAGCTACGTGGAAGGGTTCTTTAATAAGATTATCCCTTCTGCGGTAAAAACCATGTTCGTGCCGCTCATCAGCTTGCTGATCGTCGCACCGGTGATGCTGATTTTCATTGGCCCGGCCGGTATTACCGTAGGTAACGCTTTATCCGGCGGCATTATCTGGCTGGTCGAAAATATGGGGCCACTGGCAGGTATCATCGTTGGCGGCACGCTCTCGCTGATGATTATTACCGGTATGCACTATGTTCTGGTACCGATCATTATCAATAACATCAGCAAGCTGGGTTACGATCCGTTCAAGATTATTATGTACGTGGCGAACTTTGGCCAGGCGGGTGCAGCCTTTGGCGTGTTCCTGCGCAGCCGCAATAAAAAAACCAAAAGCCTGGCCATTTCGACCTCATTCAGTGCGCTGATGGGAGTGACGGAACCGGCGATGTACGGCATTAATATTCGTTTCAAACGTCCTTTTGCAGCTGCGTTAATCGGCGGAGCCTGCGGCGGTGGCGTAGCGTTGTTCTTCGGCGTGAAAGCCTATGCCTATGCACTGAGCGGCTTACCCGGCCTGCCGGCGCTGGTCGGGCCAACGTTTGGCTGGGCGCTGCTGAGCCTTGCCGTTGCCTTCAGCGTTGCCACTACCGCCACGCTACTGCTTGGTTTTGAAGAAAAAGCTGACGGCGACACTGCTAAGACAACACCGGAAAAATCGCCACCTTCTGGCAACGCAGAAACGCTAAAGGCCGGAGTAAGCAATGTCATCATCAGCCAGGATGAGCGTCTTTTCGCCCCGATAGACGGCAGGCTGATGCCGTTAAATGAGGTCAGCGATCCGGTCTTTGCGGATGAGGTTTTCGGTAAAGGCATCGCTATTTATCCCTCAGAAGGCGTGTTGATTTCCCCGGTAAACGGCAAAGTCGGTTCGGTTTTCGCCACCAACCACGCGATTACGCTGGAAAGTGATTCCGGTGCAGAGATCCTGATTCATATCGGCATTGATACCGTCAAGCTTAAAGGCCTGCACTTTACCCGACTGATTGAAGACGGTCAGGACGTTAAAGTCGGCGATCCGCTTATTCGTTTCGATTTAGATGCATTAATTAAAAACGACATCGATCCTAGCGTGATTATTATTGTCACCAATACCGAACGCTATGGCGATATTAGCTTGATGGCGAAGGGCGATATTAAATCACAGGAAGAATTCTTAAAACTTTCCGTTGCGGCTTAAGGAGTAAATAATGACTTTCTCTAAAAATTTCCCCGATAACTTTCTATGGGGCGGCGCCACCGCGGCCAATCAGCTTGAAGGCGCGTTTGATGTTGACGGTAAGGGCCTGTCGGCCTCTGATGTTTTCATTTTTGATATTAATTCACCGAAAGAGCGCTGGCTCGATCAGTGGGCCGGAATGACCCATGCTCAGGTTGCCGAAGCGCAAAATCCTGACAGCAAAAAATATTATCCCAAGCGTCGCGGTAATGACTTTTATCACCACTATGAGAACGATATTGCGCTGTTTGCCGAGATGGGATTCAAGTGTTTCCGCATGTCGATTGCCTGGACACGCCTTTTCCCACGTGGGGATGAAGCCGAACCGGTAGAGGCAGGTCTGGCCTTTTACGATAGGGTATTCGATACGCTGCGCTCCCACGGGATCGAGCCGGTGGTTTCGCTTTCTCATTATGAAATGCCGCTGACGCTGGTAACGGAGTACGGCGGCTGGCCAAACCGCCAGGTGATTGATTTTTACCTGAAGTTTGCCACCACCGTTTTCACCCGCTACCGGGAAAAAGTGAAATACTGGATGACGTTTAACGAAATCAACTGCGTTAAACACCATCCGTACGTCAGCGTCGGCGTGATTGAAGAGAACCACCCTGACCTTGAGCAGGCCAAATATCAGGGTGCACACCACCAGTTTGTGGCCAGCGCGCTCGCCACCAAAGCCTGCCACGAAATCATCCCTGGTTCACAGGTCGGCTGCATGATCAGCTACCAGATCCTCTATCCGCATACCTGCCATCCGGACGATCTGCAGGCCTGCGAGGAAGCCCAGCGCGTGTCATTGTTCTTTAGCGACGTGCAGGCGCGCGGTGCTTATCCGGCGTGGACGGAAAGAATGCTGGCCGCTAAAGGCGTAACGTTACAGATTGAACGCGGCGATGAGGAAATTCTCAAGCTGTATCCCGTCGATTTCGTCTCGTTCAGCTATTACATGTCCAGTACCATCAGCGCGCACCCGGAAAGACTGGAAGGGGTCAAAGGCAATCTGATCACCGGTGGCATCCGCAATCCACATTTGCCGGAAAGCGACTGGGGCTGGCAGATCGATCCGAAAGGCCTGCGGCTGGCGCTGAATCAGCTTTATGACCGCTACAAAAAGCCGGTGTTTGTGGCTGAAAACGGCCTGGGAGCTGTGGATAAGGTCGAGCCGAATGGCGAAATCCATGATGACTACCGCATTGATTATCTGCGCCTGCATATTGAGCAGATGCAGGAAGCCATCGCTGACGGCGTTGAGCTGTTTGGCTATACCTGGTGGGGGCCTATCGATATGGTCAGCGCCAGCACCTCACAGATGTCAAAGCGCTATGGCTTTATCTATGTCGATCAGGACGATATGGGAAATGGATCGCTGGCGCGCTCGCGTAAGAAGAGCTTTTACTGGTATAAAAAGGTCATTGCCTCTAACGGTTCCGACCTGAGCAATTAATTCTTAGGAAAGCACGCTACATGGACTGCACCCCAAACGTTGGTTATTCGACGGAGTAAGGTGCAGTTTTTGATTTGAGTATTTTGATTTTCAGGGATACCTGAGTTAATGATTGTCATCAACGTCCTGCTGCCTATTTTTGCCCTGATCCTGATTGGCTATGTCTGCCGTAAAACCCTGCGTCTGGGAGCCACGGCGGCCTCCGAGCTTAACCGTTTTGTGGTCTGGCTTTGCCTGCCTGCCCTGCTGTTTAAATCAACGGCGACGGCAACCCTGAGCCAGATCTGGCATCCGCAGTTTATTGCCGTTTTCTGTCTGAGCACTCTGTCGGTATTTATCGTTACGCTCTTAATACGCTTTCGGGCTAAGAAAAACCTCGCCGAAGCCAGTCTCGATGGTCTGAGTGCCTCCTACGCCAACACCGGATATATCGGCATCCCGCTCTGCCTGCTGGTCGCCGGACCTGCGGGCCTTGAACCCGCGCTGATTGCCACGCTGATTGTGGTTTGCCTGCTATTTTCCCTGTCGGTTATCTGCATTGAAGTTGCGCTGCAAACGGAAAGCAGCTGGCATCAGGCGGCGCGAAAAGTGCTGATTTCACTGTGTAAAAACCCGCTGGTGGTCTCGCCTATTCTGGGGGCGTGCTGGGGCGTTTCCGGGGCTGAACTTCCTGCCGCTTTATTGCAGTTTCTGACCATGCTGGGTGCGGCAACCACGCCATGCGCGCTGGTTTCGCTCGGCGCGTTTTTAGCCCACAGGCAGACAGGGTCCGGCAGAGGTTCCATGCAGCTGGTCGGGATAAAGCTGATTGTTCACCCGCTCATGACCTGGGTCCTCGCCTTTTATGTGTTTCACTTGCCGCCGCTGTGGGCTAAAACGGCCCTGCTGCTCAGTGCTCTGCCGACCGGCACCGGTCCATTTATGCTGGCGGAATACTACCGGCGTGAAGCGTCCGTTGTATCTCGCGTGATTCTGCTGTCCACCCTCGGTTCGCTGATTACGCTTTCGCTCTGTATTTATCTTATTGGGTAAGTGCGCCTCAACGGCCGCCCGATGGATTTTTCGGACGGCAACCCTTGATACATATAGCGATTCCGCCATCCCAACAGCGTGATTCTGTGGAATAATACCTTTTTGAACGTTTCCCGATGACAGGTAGAGTTTTATGACCTCTGAAAATACGCTGACCATGTACGGCATTAAAAACTGCGACACCATTAAAAAAGCGCGCAAGTATCTGGAAGCCAACAATACCGACTATCGGTTCCATGATTACCGTGCCGACGGGCTGGACGCGGCGCTGCTGGGCCAGTTTATTGCGGTTCTCGGCTGGGAGCCGTTGCTGAACACGCGCGGTACTACCTGGCGCAAACTGGATGAAGCCACGCGCGAAGCGGTGAATAATGCAGCAGCCGCACAGGAACTGATGCTGGCAATGCCCGCAATCATTAAACGCCCGTTGCTCTGCGCCGCAGACGGCTCTATGCTGCTGGGCTTCAGTGAAGCCACGTATCAGCAGTTTATTCAGGAGAAGTGTTAATTATGTATTGTCCGGTCATTGAGTTGACGCAGCAGCTTATTCGTCGCCCTTCCCTCAGCCCGGATGATGCCGGTTGCCAGGCTATTCTCATTGCTCGCCTTGAGGCACTGGGCTTTACCGTTGAGCCAATGAACTTTGGCGATACCCTGAATTTCTGGGCGTGGCGCGGTCAGGGCGAAACGCTGGCCTTTGCCGGACACACCGATGTGGTCCCAACCGGCGATGCCAACCGCTGGATCAATCCTCCGTTCGAACCCACTATTCGCGACGGCATGCTGTTTGGCCGTGGTGCCGCGGATATGAAAGGTTCGCTGGCGGCGATGGTGGTTGCCGCCGAGCGATTTGTTGCCGCACATCCACAGCATAAAGGTCGCCTGGCCTTCCTGATCACCTCCGACGAAGAAGCCAGCGCCGCCAACGGCACCGTTAAGGTGGTTGAGGCGCTGATGGCGCGCAACGAGCGCCTGGACTACTGCCTGGTCGGCGAACCTTCCAGCACCGAAGTCGTGGGTGACGTGGTGAAAAACGGCCGTCGCGGCTCGATTACCGCTAACCTGACCATCCACGGCGTGCAGGGCCACGTTGCCTATCCGCACCTCGCCGATAACCCGGTGCACCGTGCGATGCCTGCGTTGAACGAGCTGGTCGCCACTGAGTGGGATCGCGGCAACGAGTTCTTCCCTCCTACCAGTATGCAGATTGCCAACGTGCAGGCGGGAACCGGCAGCAACAACGTCATCCCAGGTGACTTTTTCGTGCAGTTCAACTTCCGCTTCAGCACCGAACTGACCGATGAGCTAATCAAACAGCGAGTACAGGAACTGCTCGATCGCCACCAGCTGCGCTACAGCATCGAGTGGAAACTTTCCGGTCAGCCGTTCCTCACTTCACGCGGCAAGCTGGTTGATGCGGTAGTTAACGCGGTTGAGCACTATAATGAAATCAGGCCACAGCTTGAAACAACCGGCGGTACGTCCGACGGGCGCTTTATTGCCCGCATGGGTGCTCAGGTGGTGGAGCTGGGACCGGTGAACGCCAGCATTCACAAAATCAACGAGTGCGTGAAGGCCGCCGATCTCCAGCTGTTGAGCCGTATGTACCAGCGCATTATGGAGCAGCTGATCGCGTAAGCGTTCTGAGGTGAGGATATGGAATTTTTTAAAGAGTACTGGTGGATCCTGGTGATCCTGCTGATGGTTGGCATTCTGATGAACGTCTATAAGGACTTGAAGCGTATCGACCATAAAAAGTTCCTGGAAAATAAGCCAGAACTGCCACCACATCGCGACTTCAATCACAAATGGGATGATGAAGACGACTGGCCGAAGAAGAAGTAACCTGCCTTTCACTCACTAATTTATCTGCATCACTCACGAAACGGCTCTGGAATTGCTTCCAGAGCCGCTATTGACGCGCTCATAATTCGACCTATTATGTAGTTACAGGAATGTTGTTACATGGAGCAAGGATGTCCATTTTACACATGCACAATGGGTACCCCTATGAGTGGGATCTCGAGAAAGCCAGACAGAATTTGCATAAACATAGCGTCAGTTTTGAAATGGCCTGCGAAGTTTTTGACGACCGCGATATCCTTTCAGTCAGGGATTACACGGAGAACTACGAAGAAGAAAGGTGGCAGCATCTTGGAAGGGTCAGAGGCTGTACGCTGCTGTTGGTTGTCAGCACCGACCGTGATAATCGCATTCGAATCATCTCCGCCCGCAAAGCTGTGTCAAAAGAGATTAAGAGGTACGAGCAATGGTAACCAAACAGCATCAAATTGATCGATTACTGCAGGTCAAGGATGAGGATATTAACTGCCAGGATGCTCCCGTTCTCTCGGATAATGAGTGGGCTACAGCGGAACGCGGTAGATTTTACCGCCCTCGTAAAGTGCAGAAAACAGTACGCATTGATGCCGATGTGATTCACTGGCTTGAAAGCCAGGGTCCCGGTTACCAGACACGTATTAACAAAATTCTTCGTGAAGCCATGATAAGCGAAACTAAATAAATCCAGCCAGGCCATCAGGCCTGACTGAAAATATTACATCAGCGCGATCACATCATCATCACCCGGCCGCCCGCCGCCAAGCGCTTCATCAAAGTAGCGGCGCGGCACGGTAAACTGCAGCCGCTCAAGCGCCATCTGCATCGCGCGGTCGTCTACGGCATGCGTTAAATCGTCAACGATATCCAGCGTGACGTCACCGCCAATTGCCGTTAATCGCTCCTGCGCATCAACCGCATGCGTCAGCGGAACGGTAACGTCATTATCACCGTGGATCAGATGGATCGTGGTTCGCGTACTCGCTTTCTGCGGTAAAGCCGCATAGCGACCGCTGAAGGCCACAACCCGACCGGCCAGATCCGGCCGCTGAGCAACGGCCTCGAGGATCATCGTGCTGCCCTGGGCGAAACCAATCAGTGCGGTGGCCTCGGCACGCACGCCGTTCTGCTGCTGCTGTTGACGCACGGCGTCGATAAAGCCGGGCAGCACGGCGGCTACGCGGGCCTGCTCATCTTCGCTGCCTGACGCGGGATACCAGTGGTTATCCGGCTCGGGCGCGCCAATACTGACCACCTGCGCCCGCGGGAAGGCTTTGGCAAACTCAGTACCGATCTGTGCCATCGCCACCGGTGTATCCCCGGCTGCGTGAAACAGTAAAAACAGCTGAGTGGCCGGAAGCGACGGGCTATGTACAACAACGTGGTCATATTTCATGGTGCTCTCCTTATTCGGTAAAGCGATCATACGCCTCTTACCGACGGAGAAAACGGCAGATTTTTGACAGAGATGTTGGATTTATTGCAACAAGATAACCCGCTGCTGCCAGATCAGCGCCCGTTCAGCATCAATGATCGCCAGCGCCCGCTGAGCTTCAGTACGCCACGCCAGTAGCAGCGCCTTACGCCCGGCAAGACGATACTGGCGGCATATTTCCGTCGCAGATTGGCGCTGTAGCAGCGCGGCACAGAGCAGCGGTGCGCTTTCCGGCATCAGCTGCGCCAGCCGCCCCAGCGCGGCAAGGCTGGCTTCAAACGGCCGATGAGCCCAGGCGAAACCCGCCAGCTCACACCAGTCGTCCTTATTCAGCTGACCATCACCCGGCTGCGGGTTTAGCGGCAGCGTGTTATCTTCCAGCAGATGGCTTAACCAGTAACCCTCGCGCTCAAGCCGGAGTACGGCACGCGCCAATAATGCCCGGCCGGCATCGCTGAGCGGCAGGATCGCCATCGCCGCATAGCAGCCACTGCTGGCTTCCCGCTGAGTGCCAAAGCGCACCAGTTGGAAGCCGCAGCGCTGCCAGAATCGCCACAGATCGGTGGTGAAACCAAAGCTGACCGAAAGGAAATCCAGTCCCTCGGTTTGCTCACGGCAGATCGCAATCAGCCGCTGGCCACAGCCCTGTCCACGCCGCGGCGCGCTTACCGCAATACGGCTGATGCGCCGCGATCGCAACTGTGCCGCTTCGGGCAGTCCGGCATGCGCCGCCAGCGACTGCGCCACCAGATTGCCGCGCGGGCGGCGGTATCCGGCCCACACCGCCCAGGCCAGTTCGGCAGATAGCCCGCCTTCATCAACAGCCCAAAGCGCACCCTGCACGGTTTCGCCCTGAAGCGCGGCGGTAAAATGCATGCCCGGCGCGTCCATCATCCGTCGCAAATCCAACGGCGAGGTACGATAGTGGGCGCTGGTCAGCAGCTGATAGACGGCGGCCATACGATCGGGCTGACGCGTCCAGTCGTCCTGCTCCAGCGCCTGATAAACGATACCCTCCTGCCTCACCGGTGACTCGGCGTCGTCAAACAGCAGCGCTTCGCCAATGAGTTCTTCCAGTGGATCGTTTTTCGCCCAGCGCAGCGGCATATCCAGCTGATAGTGCTTCACCTGCGGCAGCGAGGCGCAGAACTTCAGCAGGAAACCGCGCCCGGTTCCTTCGTAACCCTGAACGGTGGTGGAGAGCAGCACGCGGGGGTATAGCGAAACCAACTGCCGTAGCAGCGGTGCAGGGATCGCAGCGGCTTCATCGATCAGCAACCAGTCGGCATGATGCAGCCCTGCCTCGGCCAGCAGGCGATCCGGGGCGATAAAAGCATAATTATCTCCGGCAAAACCGGCCAGCACCGCCGTCGAAACCTTCGCAGGCGCAGTGACCAGACAGCGCCCCGGCCAGCGAGCGGCCAGCATCCCCGCCAGCGCGGATTTGCCTCGTCCGCGCGGTGCCGTCAGCACCGAGACGCCCGGTTCGCTTTGCAATAAGGCGCTGATGATCTGCTGCTGTTGCTGGCTGTCGCTGTGCCATGCGGGAGTATTGACCAGCGGCGGAAGGTTCAATGGCTGATACTGACGCCAGACGGCAACGCGATCGTCGGCCAGCAGGAGCTGCTGTAGCCGCTGTACAAAGCGCGTGCTGGCAAGGGGAGCATCACTCTCACTCCAGCGCTGTGCGTCAGTATCCGCCTGCTGCGGCCAGCGCTGCCACTCGGGAACCAGCAGCAGCAGCCAGCTTCCCGCTTTCAGGGTTCCGGCCAGCGCCGCCAGCGCTTCAGCATGAAAACCTGAGCGAGCATCAAATACCGCGTGCTGAAATTCCCGCCCCAGCAGTGTGCGCATCGCGCCCGGCAGGCAGTTCAGTTCACTACGCGGCGTTTCGCCCACCCACAGCCAGTCGCCGGGGAGTTGATTTATCCAGCGAGTCGCCTGCTGTTCCGCCCACTGCCCTTCACCGCTAATGACCAGTAAGCGACGCCAGCCCTGCCGCAGCAGCTGTGCGGTGGCTTCCATTTCCGTCATCTTCGATCAGCCTGCAAAGGTGTTGCACTGGCCGGGATCGCCGCTGTCGAAGCCCTTTTTAAACCAGCTGTAGCGCTGCTTAGAGGTTCCGTGAGTGAAACTGTCCGGCACTACGCGCCCCTGACTTTGCTGCTGTAAACGATCGTCGCCAATCGCTTCAGCAGCATTCAGGGCCGATTCGAGGTCACCGGTTTCCAGTATATTTTGCTGCTGCATATAGTGGCCCCAGACGCCGGCGAAACAGTCCGCCTGCAGTTCCATTTTTACCGACAGTTGATTGACGGTTTTCTGAATGGCCCCCTGCTGCATCTGGCGTACTTTGCTGTCGATGCCGAGTAAATGCTGCACGTGATGACCCACTTCATGAGCAATGACATAGCCCTGAGCGAATTCACCACCGGCGTGCAGTTTGGTTTTCATCTCGTCGTAGAAGGAGAGGTCGATATACACTTTGCTGTCGGCAGGACAGTAAAACGGCCCCATCGCCGACTGCCCACGCCCGCAGGAGGTCGACGTCTGTCCGCGATACATCACCAGCGTAGGCGGGCGCCAGGTTTCACCCATCTGCTTAAACAGCTGCTGCCAGGTATCTTCGGTCAGCGCAAAAATCGTGCGGCTGAACTTTGCGGCTTCATCATCGTTAGCGCCCACTCGCTGCTGGCTGGATGACTGCGTTAATGAGCTGCCGTCACCGGTTATCAGCGGCGTCAGGTCGTAGCCAAAGAAGCCCGCTCCGACAACCACCACCAGCAGGATAATGCCCGCCTTGCCGCGCGGCAGCCGAATGCCCCCGCCGCCTGCCGAACCCGACTGGTTACGGCGATCTTCCACATTGTCGCTCTCGCGACGTCCCTGCCAGCGCATAGGCGGCCTCTTATCTGTAAAGGGTCAACACATTGAATATGTCGATTTTAGTCGTGCGGCAGGCGGAAAACCAGAAAAGTGAACTTCAGGCAGGGACCATACAAAAGGCCAGGATAACCTGGCCTTTAAAGAAAGCGTGCTTTTTCAGGGGCTGAAGCGCCCCCTGGCAGGAATCAGTCGAGCTTCACGCCCAGACGAGTCGCCACTTCTTCGTACGCTTCAATCAGGCCACCCAGGCTCTGACGATAGCGGTCTTTGTCCATCTTGTTCAGGGTGTCTTTATCCCACAGGCGCGCGCCGTCCGGGGAGAATTCATCACCCAGCACCACTTCACCGTTAAACAGACCAAACTCCAGCTTGAAGTCAACGAGGATCAGGCCCGCGTCGGCAAACAGCTTGCTCAGCACGTCGTTAGCTTTGTAGGTCAGGTCGCGCATTTTCGCCAGGTTTTCTTTGCTGACCCAGCCGAAGGTTTCGCAGTAGGATTCGTTGATCATCGGATCGTGTTTGGCATCGTTCTTCAGGAACAGGTCAAACAATGGCGGATTGAGGATCAGACCCTCTTCAACGCCCAGACGCTTCACCAGTGAACCGGCAGCACGGTTACGCACCACGCATTCAACCGGCACCATATCCAGCTTTTTCACCAGCGCTTCGTTATCCGACAGCAGGGCTTCCATCTGGGTTGGGATTCCGGCTTCCTGCAGCTTGGTCATAATGAAATAATTGAACTTGTTGTTAATCATTCCTTTACGATCAAACTGTTCGATACGCTCACCGTCCAGCGCTGACGTATCGTTACGGAATTCGAGTACCAACAGATCCGGGTTTTCGGTGCTGTAAACGGTTTTCGCTTTGCCGCGATACAACTCAGCTTTCTTTTGCATCTTGTTTAACTCCAACGTGTATCCCCTGAAAAATCGACGGGGTAGAGAACGGTTACTGTCCGGGCCGCCTTCGGCGACCCGCTAAAAATTTTCTGCCGGGCGAATTATATGTTCTGCGCGTAAAAAACCGAAGCAATCGTTTACGCAGCGGTAAATAAAAAGGCCGGGAGAGATTCCCGGCCTTCGGATTTACTTAAATGCCGCCTGGAAAACGGCGACCAGCGCGTCGTTTTGCGACTGCGTTAGCGGATGTCCTTTCGGATCGAGGAACTGCAGGCTACTACGGTTATCCAAATCACCGATCTGGAGTTTGTAGTTACCGTTGGTCAGCTCAGGATCTTTCGCTCCCAGCGCATCCCATGTGCTGCTGCCCGGCGCTTTGTAGGTGACGTTCAGGCTACCCTGCGAACGGTTGCTGTCGGTCACTTCCATGCCCACACGCTTCAGCGTTGCCGGCAGGCGCTGCCATACGGCGTTGAACGGCGCACGTACGATCAGATTCGGCAGGCCGGTATCATCGGCACCGCTCTGCACATCGATCTGCGTCACGCTGCGGTTTGCCGCGGCGTCTTCACGGGTGGTTTCAATCTTATCCAGTTTGGTGCTGATGTCGTTCAGCATCTGCGCGGTGTAGCGCTGAAGCTGGATTGGCGCGGTAACGCTTTTGCCTTCCTGCTCAAGCTCCAGCAGCTTCACGTTCAGCACCTGCTGATAGCCCTGCTGCTGCACGCTCAGCTGGTAACGGCCACGATACTGATTGTCTTCATCAGCACGGTTCCACTGTACCCAGTCGGTGGTCAACGTCTGATTGCCGTCCTGACGGTCAACAATCGGATAGTTGTAGGACTGAACGGCACTGACGACCTGCGGCCAGATTGAACCGGTGCGTGAATCCACCAGCAGCGTACCGGTATTACCGGCAAACTGAGTGCGGGTACCGTTCATCAGCGCCAGCGTTTGCGCCGGTGGACGAATATCAAGTTGCTTACCCACCTGCCCTTTATCGCTGACGTTCGGGATATCAAATTCACCGTTTTGCAGCGGCAGGATCATGCCAGCAGGAGCGTGCAGATCGCTGAGATCGGCTGCCTGCAGGTAGGATTCGTCACCGCTAACCTGACGCTTGTAACGCTGATCGTTAGAACATGCTGCCAGCAGCATCACTAACGACAGTCCCACCACTTTCGCTACCGTGGACTTTTGTACTGAGTAAGCCATCAATTCTCCCTAGATTTACAGCAGGCCGGCGTTTTTAAGAGCCTGCTCTACAACCGGACGACCGGCATCGGTCAGCGGCGTCATTGGCAGACGCAGCGTGTCGGTTGCTATTAATCCTAACTTTTTCGCGGCCCATTTGACCGGAATAGGATTGGGTTCAACAAACAGCTT
The DNA here is from genome assembly GCF_025947915.1 of Erwinia sp. INIA01. Lineage (NCBI taxonomy): Bacteria > Pseudomonadati > Pseudomonadota > Gammaproteobacteria > Enterobacterales > Erwiniaceae > Erwinia > Erwinia sp. INIA01. The sequence continues at coordinate 194,712 of NZ_JAPDNC010000006.1, read as the reverse complement.
CTGATGCAGCTGCATCAGGCGCTGGTTAAGGCGGCGCGCTTCAGCAAAGTTACCCTGCTGCGCCAGAGCACAAAGCTCTGCCATTTCGCGCGCGGCGATATTCGCCGTTACGGAAATAATCCCGTGTCCACCCAGATGCATGAAGTCCAGTGCCGTCGCGTCATCGCCGCTAACCAGCACGAAATCTTCATCAACCAGCTCTTGGATCTGACTTACCCGTGATAAGTTCCCGGTAGCCTCTTTGATTCCGATAATATTTTTAATTTTCGCCAGGCGACCAACAGTTTCCGGCAGCAGATCGCTTCCCGTGCGCGACGGCACGTTGTACAGCATCTGCGGCAGCTCGGTACTTTCCGCGATGGTTTTGAAGTGCTGATACAGCCCTTCCTGCGTAGGACGGTTGTAATACGGCGTCACGGTCAGGCAGCCGACAACACCGGATTTTTCAAAACGTTTAGTCAGAGAGACGCCTTCCGAAGTGGCGTTTGCGCCGGTCCCGGCGATGATTGGGATACGGCCATCGGCCAGCTCCAGCGTCAACAGCACCACATCACCATGCTCATCATGGCTAAGGGTGGCAGACTCACCGGTGGTCCCTACAGAAACAATTGCCGATGTACCGCTGGCAACATGATAATCAATCAGTTTTTTCAGACTCGCACGGCAGACATTACCTTTGTCATCCATTGGCGTAACGAGTGCTACAAGACTTCCCGTAAACATTGGCGATCCCCTCGACAAACAAGTGCTTCATGGTACGTTTGACCGAGCATTAAAAGCAAGCGGACAAGGCGGCTCAGGCCCTTGTCAGCAGTTTTTTTTATGTTTACCTTATGGTTATTAGCATTTAGACAGGAAGCATGATTTTGCCGCAGTCACCCGAGCACCACCTGGTTATCACCGCACTTGGCGTTGACCGCCCCGGAATCGTCAATACCATTACGCGCCACGTCAGCAGCTGCGGGTGCAACATTGAAGACAGTCGGCTGGCGATGCTCGGCGAAGAGTTCACCTTTATTATGCTGCTCTCCGGTAGCTGGAATGCGATTACGCTGATTGAATCCACGCTGCCGCTGAAAGGCGCAGAGTTGGAGCTGTTGATTGTGATGAAACGCACCGGCGCCAGCGTGCGGCCGCCGATGCCAGCCACAGTTTGGGTGCAGGTAGAGGTTGCCGATTCACCGCACATTATTGAGCGCTTTACCGATCTGTTTGATTCGCATCAGATGAATATTGCGGAGCTGGCCTCAAGAACCCAGCCAGCCCAGGATAATCAGCCGCCTTTGCTTTATATTCAAATGACGGCACACAGTCCTGCCAGCCAGGATGCGTCACATATCGAGCAGGCGTTTAACCGCCTATGTACAGAACTTCATGCTCAGGGCACTATTAAGGCGGTTTCGCACCACGGTTCCTGAATGGTCCGTCCACCACTGCGGAAAGAAACTGTTCTAATTAGCCCACAGCATAAATGATAAAAAACGGAGTGTAGTGATGAATCCACTGAAAGCCGGTGATATTGCACCGAAATTTAGCTTGCCCGATCAGGATGGCGAGCAAGTAAATTTGGCCGACTTCCAGGGGCAGCGCGTTCTGGTTTATTTCTACCCGAAAGCGATGACGCCGGGCTGTACCGTACAGGCGTGCGGGCTGCGTGACAGCATGGATGAGCTGAAAAAAGCCGGTGTTGAAGTTTTGGGTATTAGCACGGATAAACCGGAGAAGCTCTCCCGCTTTGTTGAAAAAGAGATGCTTAATTTCACCCTGCTGTCAGATGAAGACCACGCGGTATGCGAACAGTTTGGTATCTGGGGCGAGAAAACCTTTATGGGTAAAACCTATGACGGCATTCATCGCATCAGCTTCCTGATTGGCGTTGACGGCAAGGTTGAGAAGGTGTTTGACGACTTTAAAACCAGCAATCACCACGACATCGTGATGGATTATCTGAAAGCGGCCTGATTCGCAGCGGCAGATTGTACCTGATTAAACGGGCGGGCCAGCATAACGCGGCCCGCTCTATCATTACTCTTTATACAGCTCGTCCGGCCAGGCATGGACCACCGCTTTGATCAGCGTCGCCAGCGGAATGGCGAAGAACACGCCCCAAAAACCCCACAGCCCGCCGAAAATCACCACTGACAAAATAATCACCAGCGGATGAAGATTGACCGCTTCCGAAAATAGCACCGGCACCAGAATATTGCCGTCCAATCCCTGGATAATCAGATAGATAATCATCATAGTCCAGAAATCGCCGGTCAGTCCCCACTGCCCCAGACCGACACCAATGACCGGAATAGTTACCACCATGGCACCGATATACGGAATCAGTACCGAAACGCCAACCAGCACCGCCAGCAGCAGCGCATAGTTCATGCCGATCGCCAAAAATCCTATCCAGCTGGCAATGCCGACAACAACCATTTCCAACACTTTTCCGCGTATATAGTTGGAAACCTGCTGGTTCATCTCAATCCACACCTGCCCGGCCAGACCGCGATTGCGCGGAAGCACCCGGCGAACTGCATTCAGCAACTGCTCTTTATCTTTCAACAGGAAGAAGACCATCAGCGGTACCAGCACCAGATAGATAGCCAGCGTCATCAGCCCGACCAGCGAGGCCAGCGAATATTTCACTACCTGATCGCCCAGACCGCTCAGCCGGGTACGCAGGTTTTCCACGACGATATCCACGATGCCGACATCCATCAGCGTAGGAAACCGCTCCGGCAGGCGGGTAGCAAACTGGTAGAGGCGGGTCAGCATGCTGGGCAGTTCGTGGGTCAAATTGATCCCCTGCTGCCAGGCGACCGGCACCACTACCAGCAGTAAAATCAGCAACAGCGCGGCAAAGACAATCAGCACCAGGGTGGTCGCCCAGCTGCGGGAACAGCCCAGTCTTTCAAGCCGTACCGTTGGCCATTCCAGTAAATAAGCCAGCACAATTGCCACCAGCAGCGGGGCCAGAAGGCCATTAAAGAAAAACAGAATGCAGAACGTTGCCAGCAGGATCGCCAGCAGAGCAATGGCCTGCGGGTCGCTAAAACGACGGCGATACCACTGCAGTAAAAGTTCCAGCATGAAGGAGTCCTTGCCTTGGAAAGATGAGGTGAGTGTAACTGAAACTCACCGCCCTCGCTGCGGAGCGGGGCGGGAGTCAAGATCAGAACGTAGCTGAATGAACGGCTTCCGGCTGCACGGCAGCTTTTTGCAGAGTCATTACCCGGTTACGACCGGCGTTTTTGGCCTGATACAGCGCTTCATCGGCCTGTTTAAACGTGTGTTCCATGGTTTTCATCTCTGGCGTCCAGAAAGCTACGCCGATTGAAATAGTAATACTGCCAACTCTGTCCAGTACCTGAATTTCAATACGCCGGCGCACACGTTCAGCAATGGCCAGTGCCGTTTCGCTGTCGGTCGCAGGCAGGATCATCAGAAACTCTTCACCGCCGTTGCGACAGATAACATCGGTCTGCCGCGCGCCGAATTCCAGCTGACGCGCGACGTTTTCAATCACATCGTCGCCCACATCATGGCCGAAGGTATCGTTCACCCGTTTAAAGTAGTCGATATCCAGCGCCAGCACGGCAAAAGGCTGCTGGGTAGCCAGGAAATACTCCAGCACAGCATTCAGACCGCGTCGGTTGAGCAGCCCGGTCAGCGGATCGGTCTGCACTTCACTTTTCAGCCTGCCAATCTTGTCCTGCATCAGCCCGATACCGGCCAGCATCGCCCGTTTGATCTGCGAAGCTTCATAGTACCAGGAGCGGATGCCGCTAATTTCACGCGAGGCCTCAGAGGTGTCCATCTGACTGGCTTTACGCGCCAGCTGCCAGAGCGGTAGTGCAATACGCTGTGCGAGTATCAGAGCAAGAATCAGCGTCAGCAGCGCAAAAGGCACGGAGTGTTTCAGCACCTGCAGTAGCAGGCTGTTCAGCGGTGCCAGCGTCGCTTCTTTCGGTTTCATCGCCACAATCATCCAGCCCGAAGCCGGAACAATCGCGTAGCCCGCCAGCATCGACTGCCCGCCGTCACCTTCCAGTTGAAGCGAACCATTGCTCTCTTTTTTCCGCTGCTCGTCATCAATAATCGGCGGGATAGTTTTACCAATCAGATTACGATCCTGGTGATAGAGCACCTGATTCCCGGCATCCACCACATAAAGCGAGGAGCCATCACGGTAGAACTGTTCCCCCAGCAGGGCATTAAGAATGCTTTTCTTTTTCAGATAAATCGATCCGCCGACGTAGCCAAGATAACCGCCGGTTTTCGACCACACCGGCCAGGAGATAAACACCAGCAGGTTATTGGCGGCAGAGATCGTCGGATCGCTAATCATCGGCTTGCGCTGGGTCAGAGCCTGTTTGGCAGCGGAAGAGGTCAGCTTCATGCCTTTTAACATCAGCGACTCCGGTGAGATGGCTTTCACCCAGCCGTTGGCATCAACAATCACCACCGAGTTAAAGCTGCTGGTTTGTTCACGCAGACGATCGACTTCTTTTTGCAGCAGCGTTTCATTATCCAGCCCTCCTTCCAGCATTTTCGCGCTATAGGAAAGCTGCGACTGGGCCAGCTGGAAGAAAACTTCCGAGGTTGCCGCCAGCTTGGTGGCATAAACCCGGTTAGACTCCAGCGTATTCCCGATCAGCACATCACGCTGCACGCGCCAGCTGGCGTACAGAGAATTCGCCAGCGTGATGACAATACTTGCCACGGCCAGCAGCGTGATCAGCGTGCGCAAATCCGTCTTAGGGCGTAATTGCCTTAACATGGATTCACCATAGTGAATAATTTCATTTTTTTAGCGCCTTGTAGTTTTTATGCGCGTTTGTTAAAAAGTGCGAGATATGCCCTGGTAAAGCACTCTACGATTGTACACCTCCCAACTGTTTTGGGAATATTCTAACGTCCACAGTCCGAATTAATTATTGATGGCGCCTCTCAAATGCCGACCCGCCAGTCATTCCGAGCTTTGCCCCCTACTTCACTCGGTTTTACCATTTCATTCCCCCCAACCACTGGTTAAGATGTCGATGGGTGCGGAGTTTTCACCCTTTGCAGAACATTTCGGCATCCTGCCGGTCAAAAATTGGACGTCCTTGTTAGGGTTTACCTATGTTCAACCGATTGAAGAAAAGCCTGCTAACTTCGCTGGTTATCTCCCTGTTGGCGGGTGGTGCTACGCCAGTCCAGGCCGATGTGTCTGACAATCTCCCGGATATTGGTACGACGGCGGGTGGTACGCTGTCGGTCAATCAGGAACTGGCGATGGGGGATTTTTATGTTCGCCAGCTGCGTGCCAGCGCGCCAATCATCAACGACCCGCTAATGAATCAGTACATCAATCAGCTCGGACAGCGGCTGGTTGCCCACGCCTGGTCGGTGAAAACACCGTTCCATTTCTACCTGATCCGCAACGATGAAATTAACGCCTTTGCCTTCTTTGGCGGCAACGTTGTGCTGCATTCCGCCCTGTTCCGCTACAGCGATAACGAAAGCCAGCTGGCTTCGGTGATGGCGCACGAAATCTCGCACGTTACCCAGCGCCACCTCGCCCGAGCGATGGAAGAACAGCAGAAAAACGCGCCGCTGACCTGGGTGGGCGCGCTGGGTTCGATTCTGCTGGCCATGGCCAGCCCACAGGCGGGGATGGCGGCGCTGAGCGGAACGCTTGCAGGCACCCAGCAGGGGATTATCAGCTTTACTCAGCAAAATGAGCAGGAAGCCGACCGTATTGGTATTCAGGTATTGCAGCGGGCGGGATTCGATCCGGAAGCGATGCCTGCATTCCTGCAAAAGCTGGCCGACGAGTCTCGTTTTTCCTCCAAGCCGCCGGAAATCCTGTTAACTCACCCCCTTCCCGACAGCCGACTGTCCGATGCCCGCAACCGTGCTAATCAGATGAAACCGGTGGTGGTGCAGTCGTCTCAGGATTTCTATATGGCTAAAGTCAGGGCGCTGGGGATGTTCTCCACCGGGCAGAACCAGCTAACCGAAGATTTGCTGGATTCCCTGTCGAAGGGGAACAGCCGCGAACAGGCCGCCGCGCAGTACGGTAAAGCGGTACAAATGCTGGAGGCCAAAAACTATGCCAGGGCGAAAAACATCATTGCCCCGCTGCTGGCGAAACAGCCGGATAACGTCTGGTATCTGGATATTATTACCGATATCGATATCGGTCTGAACCAGCCGCAGCAGGCCATTAATCGTCTGGTGGCAATTAAAGCCAGCAGCAGCAATCCGGTACTTCAGCTCAACCTGGCGAATGCCTATGTGGAAGCGAAACAGCCCGCTAACGCCAGCAAAGTGCTGTATCGCTATACCTGGGCCAATAAGGACGATCCCAACGGTTGGGATTTGCTGGCCCAGGCTTCCGCAGCGCAGGGCCTGTCGGATGAAGAACAGGCCGCACGGGCCGAAGGTCTGGCGCTGGCCGGGCAGCTCGACCAGGCGATCCGCAGCCTGAGCAGCGCCAGTTCTCAAGTGCCACTCGGTAGCCTGAAGCAGGCGCGGTACGATGCACGCATCGACCAGCTGAGACAGTTGCAGGAACGCTTCCGTCAGTATCAAAAGAGATAATAAAACGGGCCCGAAATGAAGAGGCCGGAGAAAATGAGATGAGTGATGTACAGATTTACCATAACCCGCGCTGTTCCAAGAGCCGCGAAACGCTGGCACTGTTAGAGGGTCGGGGCATCCAGCCGCAGGTGATCCGCTACCTGGACACCCCGCCGGATGCGGCAACGCTGAAAGCGCTGGTTAAGCAGCTGGGTTTTAGCAGCGCACGTCAGCTGATGCGCCATAAAGAAGATGAGTATAAATCCGCAGGGCTGGATAACCCGGCGCTAGGTGAGGATCAGCTGATTGCCGCAATGATCGCTCAGCCGAAGCTGATTGAGCGTCCGATCGTAGTAGCTAACGGCAAGGCCCGGATTGGCAGGCCGCCTGAGCAGGTGCTGGAGATTCTGTAATCGCCAGCCCCATTACGTGCATTCAGGGGCTGGAGATCCTTTAATCGCTCGCCTCATTACGAACATTAATGAGGCGAGCGAGCCAGGCTTCGGCCAAAAAAATCAGAGATCCAGTGCTTCTTTGACAAACGGAATGGTCAGCTTGCGCTGCGCGCTGATCGAAGCACGATCGAGCTGATCGAGGGTCAGAAACAGCGTTCGCATCTCGCGATCCAGCCGCTTCAGCAGGAAGCGACAAACGTCTTCCGGCAGTTCAAATCCCCGCAGCCGCGCACGCAGCTGTAGCGCCTGGAGCTTATCTTCGTCGGACAAAGGCTGAAGCTTGTAAATTTGCCCCCAGTCAAGGCGTGACGCCAGATCGGGCAATTTGAGGTTGAGCTGGCGAGGGGGACGATCTCCGGTAATCAGCAGGCGGGTTTTACCGGTTTCAAGAATACGGTTATAGAGGTCAAAAATCGCCATTTCCCACGGCTCATCTCCGGCAATGCATTCGATGTTATCAATGCAGATCAGCGCCAGCTGCTCCATACCGTCGAGGACTTCAGGGACAAACCAGGTGCGTTTATCCAGCGGAACGTAACCGACGGCTTCTCCGGCCGCCGAAAGCTCGGCGCAGGCTGCATGCAGGAGGTGGCTTCGCCCTCCCCCCTCGCGTGACCAGAAATAGAAATAACTACCGTGTTCCTGATGAAGTGCACTCTGCAGCGCGGCCAGCAGGGACGGATTTTCACCTGGCCAAAAGCTGGCAAAGGTCTCGTCATCGGGCAGATAAAGTGGCAGTGAAAGCTGTGCCGGCGTGTTCAGAATCACCTCAGGGTTTACGCATGCAGAAATCACGAAAAGTCTAACACAACTCCTTCGCGATCATGAAACGTAAAGCCATTGATGGGATCAACCGCAGTAATAAAACCGACATCTACCTTCAGGCACGGTTGAAAAATAGCATCAGCGATCGGAAAGCGGCTGGCGTTACGCCAAATGCCGGGATGAACGGGATCGTTGTGGAGCAGAGTGAACGGCTGTCAATTGTCATACGAAAAGCGCCCCTTTAACGGCAGCGGATAGCTGGCATCCGTTAAAGGGGCTGCGGAGTCTGTGCGGCAGCGTTACTTAACGTCGGAACGCTCATCCGCCACGTCAATAATCTCTTCTTCTTTACGCATCAGGCTGATGACTTTGAAGATCAGGCTCAGGCCCACGCCAACGATAGTCGCCAGCGCCATGCCTTTCAGCTCGGCGGCACCGATGTGCACTTTTGCGCCGCTGACGCCGATGATCAGGATCACCGAAGTCAGGATCAGGTTCTGCGCTTTGTTGTAGTCGACTTTCGATTCAATCAGCACACGGATACCTGATGCACCGATCACCCCGTACAGCAGCAGTGACACGCCGCCCATCACCGGCACCGGCACGGCCTGAATTGCCGCCGCCAGTTTACCCACGCAGGAGAGCAGGATCGCCAGGATTGCCGCGCCGCCGATCACCCAGGTACTGTAGACGCGGGTGATGGCCATCACGCCGATATTCTCACCGTAGGTGGTGTTCGGCGTTGAGCCGAAGAAGCCGGAGAAGACGGTCGAGATGCCGTTAGCAAACATCGAACGATGCAGGCCAGGATCTTTCAGCAGGTCTTTCTTTACGATATTCGCCGTGACCACCAGATGCCCAACGTGCTCGGCAATGACCACCAGCGCCGCTGGCAGGATGGTGAAGATGGCGTACCACTCGAAACGCGGAGTGTAGAAGGTTGGCAGCGCAAACCAGTGCGCTTCACGGACCGGCGTCCAGTCAACGATACCCATAAAGAAGGATAACGCGTAGCCCACCAGCACCCCGACCAGAATCGGGATAATGGCCAGAAAACCGCGGAACAGCACGGAGCCGAACACCGTCACGCCCAGCGTCACCATCGAAATAATGATGGTTTTGCTGTCGGGAGAGGTGCCGTCGGCAGGCAGCAGGCCGGCCATATTTGCCGCCACGCCCGCCAGCTCCAGACCGATAACCGCCACAATCGCGCCCATCGCCGCTGGCGGGAACATCACATCCAGCCAGCCGGTACCGGCTTTCTTAACGATTAGCGCCACCAGGCAGAACAGCACGCCGCACATAATAAAGCCGCCCAGCGCCACTTCATATCCCAGTGGCAGCAACAGCAGTACCGGAGATATAAAGGCAAAGCTTGAACCGAGGTAGGCCGGAATTTTGCCTTTACAGATAAACAGGTACAGCAGCGTACCGATTCCGTTAAACAGCAGCACCGTGGCCGGGTTGATGTGGAACAGAATCGGCACCAGCACCGTGGCACCGAACATCGCGAACAGGTGCTGGAAGCTGAGTGGAATGGTTTGCAGCAGCGGTGGCCGCTCGTGTACGCCTATTGCGCGACGCGTCATGTTTCACTACCCCTTGATATGTTTGCCATAAAAAAGCCGACTCTGCGGTCGGCTTGATAATTTATTTAGTACCGAAGATCTTATCGCCAGCGTCGCCGAGGCCAGGGATGATATACCCCTTGTCGTTCAGCCCCTGGTCCACCGATGCGGTATAGAGTTCAACATCCGGGTGCGCTTTCTCCAGCGCGGCGATGCCTTCCGGTGCTGCAACCAGTACCAGAACCTTAATGCTGGTACAGCCGGCTTTTTTCAGCAGATCGATAGTGGCGATCATTGAGCCACCGGTGGCCAGCATCGGGTCAACGACCAGCGCCATACGTTCTTCAATGTTAGAAACCAGCTTCTGGAAATACGGTACCGGCTCCAGCGTCTCTTCATCACGATACACGCCGACGACACTGATACGCGCGCTGGGTACATGCTCCAGCACGCCTTCCATCATGCCCAGACCGGCACGCAGGATTGGCACAACGGTAATCTTCTTACCTTTGATCTGTTCGATCTGCACAGGACCATTCCAGCCCTCGATGGTCACCGTCTCGGTTTCCAGATCGGCAGTCGCTTCATAGGTCAGCAGGCTTCCCACTTCTGACGCGAGTTCACGAAAACGCTTGGTGCTTACGTCGTTCTCACGCATCAGACCCAGTTTATGTTTGACCAGCGGGTGTTTGACTTCCACGATCTTCATTGTTGTACTCCCGGAGTGTTAAGCAGCAAAAAAAAATCGCGAGATTATAGCGCCATTTATCCGCAGCGCCATATGACTTAGTGCAATAGTTTAGTTAATCACCGCGATAGATGTCATGATTAGCTAAAATTCACCTATCCGTCATGCGGGATAAGATGGCACTCGCAAACGTTTGCCTGCACTGTTAGAATTACGGCGCTTTATTTTTACCACCACACCACCAACCGCAAACGCGTGGGGATTTCGCAGTGACCGACAAAACCTCTCTCAGCTATAAAGACGCCGGCGTAGATATCGATGCTGGTAATGCTTTAGTCGACCGTATCAAAGGCGTAGTGAAAAAAACCCGCCGCCCTGAAGTGATGGGTGGACTGGGCGGTTTCGGTGCCCTTTGTGCGCTGCCGCAAAAATACCGTGAACCTGTTCTGGTTTCCGGCACTGACGGCGTTGGCACCAAGCTGCGTCTGGCGATGGACCTGAAGCGCCACGATACGATCGGTATCGATCTGGTCGCCATGTGCGTTAACGATCTGGTGGTACAGGGCGCAGAGCCGCTGTTTTTCCTCGACTACTACGCAACCGGTAAACTGGATGTGGATACCGCAGCCAGCGTGATCACCGGCATCGCAGAAGGCTGTTCACAGTCTGGCTGTGCGCTGGTCGGCGGTGAAACCGCTGAAATGCCAGGTATGTATCACGGTGAAGATTACGACGTGGCAGGCTTCTGCGTCGGCGTGGTCGAGAAATCTGAGATTATCGACGGCAGCAAAGTGACCGACGGTGACGTGCTGATCGCGCTGGGTTCCAGCGGCCCGCATTCTAACGGCTACTCGCTGGTGCGTAAAATTCTGGAAGTCAGCAAAACCGACCCGGAAACCACCCAGCTGGAAGGCAAATCCCTTTCCGACCACCTGCTGGCGCCAACCCGCATCTACGTGAAAAATATCCTCAGCCTGATCGAACAGGTTGACGTGCACGCCATTGCCCACCTGACCGGCGGCGGCTTCTGGGAAAATATCCCGCGCGTACTGCCGGATAACACCCAGGCCGTGCTTGAAGAGTCAAGCTGGGAATGGCCAGCGGTGTTCGGCTGGATGCAGCAGGCCGGGAACGTCAGCCGTCATGAAATGTACCGCACCTTTAACTGTGGCGTGGGCATGGTCATTGCCCTGAGCGCGGCAGAAGCGGATAAAGCGGTACAGCTGATGAATGACGCGGGTGAAAAAGCCTGGAAAATTGGTACCATTAAAGCTTCTGATTCTGAAGAGCGTGTGGTCATCAATCCATGAAACGTATAGTCGTGCTGGTTTCCGGGAATGGAAGCAACTTACAGGCAATTCTGGACGCCTGTCAGCAGGGGCGGATTAACGGCAGCGTGGCTGCCGTATTCAGCAACAAGGCCGATGCCTATGGCCTGGAGCGCGCGCGTGAAGCAGGCGTTCCGGCTCATGCGCTGGCCGCCTCACAGTTTGCTGACCGCGAAGCGTTCGACCGCCAGCTGATGCTGGAAATCGATGCTTATGCCCCTGACCTGGTGGTACTGGCCGGCTATATGCGCATTCTCAGCCCGGCGTTCGTGCAGCGATATGCCGGACGCATGCTGAATATCCACCCTTCCCTGCTGCCGAAATACCCGGGGCTGCACACCCATCGCCAGGCTATCGAGAACGGCGATGATGAGCACGGTACCTCGGTTCATTTCGTGACGGAAGAGCTGGACGGCGGTCCGGTGATTTTGCAGGCGAAGGTTCCGGTATTCAGTGAAGACACCGAAGCGGAAGTGACCGCGCGCGTTCAGCATCAGGAACACGCGATTTATCCGCTGGTGGTTAGCTGGTTCATTGAAGGCCGGCTGGCAATGCGCGAGGATCGCGCCTGGCTGGATGGCCAGCTGCTGCCTGCCGAAGGGCACGCGTTCGAATAGTTGCTACAGGGCGGAAAATATTCCGCCCTTATTTTTAGCCAAACCGACCGGTAATGTAGTCCTCAGTCTTACGCTGCCGTGGTGCTGTGAACAGATCGTCGGTCAGTCCAAATTCCACCACGCTCCCCTGATGCATAAACGCGGTATAGTCTGAAACGCGGGCGGCCTGCTGCATATTGTGCGTCACCAGCACCAGCGTAAAGTGCTGCTTCAGGGTGCTCATCAGCTCTTCAATTACCAGCGTTGAAATCGGGTCCAGCGCAGACGTTGGCTCATCCAGCAGCAGGATCTCCGGTTCAATAGCAATCGCGCGGGCAATCACCAGCCGCTGCTGCTGCCCGCTGGAAAGCGTCAGCGCATTTTGCCACAGATTATCCTTCACCTCGCTCCACAGCGCCGCAGCGCGTAGCGCACGCTCTACCGTTTCATCCAGCACCCGTCGATCGCGAATGCCCTGCAGGCGCAGGCCGTAAACCACATTGTCATAGATGGTCTTGGGGAAAGGGTTGGGGCGCTGGAACACCATCCCAACGCGGCGGCGCAGCTGGGAAAGATCGCGATCGGGGCCGAGGATCGACTGCTGATGCAGACGAATATCGCCTTCCACCCGGCAGTTGTCGATCAGATCGTTCATGCGGTTAAAGCAGCGCAGCAGGGTCGATTTACCGCAGCCTGACGGACCGATCAGCGCGGTAATGCGATTTTTCGGTATCCGCAGACTGATGTTATTCAGTGCCGGTTTCGCCCCATACCACAAACTCAGATTATCCAGCTCAAGCGCGGTTTCCGCATCTTCAAATATGACAGCCATAACCATCCCGTATTAGTGCATCAGCGCACGGTAGCGCTCGCGCAGACGATGGCGAAGGATCATCGCCACCAGATTTAATCCCAGGATCAGCAATACCAGTAACAGCGCCGTGGCGAACACCAGTGGGCGATCGGCCTCGGCGTTGGGGCTCTGGAATGCCAGATCGTAAATTTGAAAACCAAGGTGCATAAACTTACGGTCAAGGTGCAGATAGGGGAACAGCGAATCAATCGGCAGTTCAGGCACCATTTTGACCACTCCGACCAGCATTAACGGCGCGGTTTCGCCTGCGGCACGCGCCACGGCGAGGATCAGCCCGGTCAGCATCGCCGGAACCGCCAACGGCAGCGTGACATGCCACAGCGTTTCGGCCTGTGTAGCCCCCAGCGCCAGCGAACCCTGCCGCAGCGCGGGCGGAATACGCGACAGCCCTTCCTCGGTGGCGACGATCACTACCGGCAGCGTCAGCAGTGCCAGAGTCAGTGAGGCCCATAATAAGCCGGGCGTACCAAAGGTCGGGTTCGGCAGCGTACCGGCGAAGAATAATCGATCGATGCTGCCCCCCATCAGCCAGACAAAGAAGCCCAGACCAAACACGCCGTAAACGATTGACGGCACGCCAGCCAGATTAACCACCGCGATACGTACCAGGCGGGTGAGCATATTGCGACCGGCATACTCATGCAGCCAGATTGCCGCGATCACCCCCAGCGGCATGACCACCACGGACATCAGCAGCACCATCAGTATGGTGCCAAAGATCGCCGGAAATACCCCGCCGTCTCGCTGCCCGTCACCGCTGCTGTCGCTGACAAAATGCCACAGCTGGTCGCCGAAGTGCTGCCATTTCTGCCAGGTACTCATTGTATTCGGCTGCCAGGCGGAAATAATCTGCCCAAGCGGGATACGCTGGGTAACACCGGCAGCATCGCGCAGTAGCAATACCGTGTTGTTGCTTTCAACATGCAGGGCAGAAAGGCGAGATGCGAAGCGCGCAAACTGCCGCTGTAGCTCCGCTCGGTCAGCCTCATACACCGACTGTGCCTGAGCATCAAAATTCCTGCGGGCGACCTGCTTACTGCGCTGCTTTTCCAACGCTTCCAGCTGGGTATTCACTCGTGCCATCGATACCCGGCGGAGTTTTTCCGCTTCGGCAATATGCTGGCGGGCCTGAACCAGGCGCTGTTGCAGCGTCTGGTTGAGATCGCGTGCCATCAGCGTCTGTCCACCCTCCTGCAGTCCATCAAACCAGCCGTAGGCATTTCCACCGCTGAGGCGCTGTAACACAATTACCGGGCCTGGAGTGGTGCGGTTGACGATCTCCGCTGACAGAATGGTACGGAAATCCGGTGCGGCGAAATCGCGATTGCCGGTTTTAATCAGATAGCGGGTGACACTCTCCGGAAGATCCGGTGGCAGCGGCTGGCCACTGGCTTCAAGCTGCTGCCGCGAGACCTGCTGCTGTCCGGCGACTTCACCCAGCAGCTGCTGCTGTCCTGAAGGCGTGTTGATGGTAAACAGCTCCACCGGCTGCGGCCAGAAATAGCGCAGTCCCTGCCAGCCCAGCAGGGCTATCAGCAGCATAAAGACCAGCAGGCTGACGGCGACGGCACCGCCGGTCAGCCAGCGCCAGCGATGGTTGTTACGTTCAGCATTCATCATCCCTGTACCTCCTGCTGACTGTAACGCTGCCGCAGCCTTTGTCTGACTATTTCTGCAATCGTATTCACGACCAGCGTAAACACCAGCAGCACCAGCGCAGAAAGGAACAGTATCCGGTAATGCGCACTGCCCGCCGCCGCTTCGGGCATTTCAACGGCCACATTTGCCGCCAGCGAACGCAGCCCCTGTAGCAGGCCGCCGTCGGTCACCGGCGTATTGCCGGTAGCCATGAGTACAATCATCGTTTCACCCAGCGCCCGGCCAAAGCCGATCATCAGCGCGGCAAAAATACCCGATGATGCCCCGGGTAGCACTACCCGGGTCAGGGTTTGCCACTGCGTCGCGCCCAGCGCCAGCGATCCCTGCCCCTGCGAGGCAGGAACGCTAAAGATTGCATCTTCCGCCAGCGTAAAGATCAGCGGCACCAGCGCAAAGCCCATCGCCACGCCGGCCACCAGCAGATTACGTTGCTGATAGCCCGAACTGAGGCGATCGGCCCACACCTGTCCCCAGATAGCCTGCTCCACCATGGGTACAATCCACAGGCAAAAAAGGCCGGTCAGCAGTAACAGCGGCAGAAGAACCACCACTTCGCGCCCTTCGGTCAGCCAGCGCCTGCGCCAGCGCGGCGGCAGCTTCTGCCTCCCCCAGCTGCACAGCAGCAGCACAGCAGCCAGCATCAGCGGCAGTAGCATCACTCCTGACAGTTTGTCACCCAGCCTTGGGGCCAGCCACAGTCCGGCGATCAGTCCAATCACCACGCTGGGCAGCGCACCCATCATTTCGATGGCTGGTTTCACCCAACGACGCAGCCGGGGTGACATAAACCACGCCGTGTACATCGCCGCCGCCAGCGCCAGCGGGGTGGCAAACAGCATCGCCAGCGCCGCCGCTTTCAGCGTTCCCACCACCATTGGCACCAGGCTATATTTTCCCTGGTAATAGTCATTTGCCGAAGTCGACTGCCAGACATAGTCCGGTTCAGGATAGTTTTCATACCAGACCTTTTGCCACAGGCTGCGCCAGCTGATATCCGGCCACGGGTTCTGCATTCGATAGTGCTGCCAGTTGCCTTCTCGCTCCACCAGCAGTCCGTCCCCTTCCGGTGAAAACTGTGCGCGCTGGATACCTGCCGACAGCTGCCGGGTCAGGATAGCGCCCTGCTGTTTACTGGCGTACAGCTTCAGCTCACCCTGTGGGCTGAGGGTGGCAAAGACACGTCGATGAGCTTCGCCGAACAGCAGCGGCTGCCAGCGGGCACCGTCGAAGTCACGAATCCGCCGCAGATGTGGGCCATCAGCACTGGCGATGTCAAACCACTGCGAAATCCCCCGATCATCCGCGACCAGCAGAGAACTCCCGCCGCTGAGCAAAGCCAGCGATTTTGCCGGTCTCGGCAGCGTCACCGCATCACGCAGCGTGGGAGCCCCCTCCCCCAGCGTCCAGACGCGCAGCTGCGAGCCGGAAAGGGTAAACAGCAGTCCACCGTCGGGTGAGAGCAGCAGCTGATTCACATTGCTGACGGTTAAATTTGTGTTTTGTGCGGGCTGCTGCGGCTGGAGTTGCCACAGGGTAATACGATCGGTCCCGGCCAGCGCAACAACCCAGCGATTCTCGGCACTTTGGGCCACGCTGATTTGCCCCGCTCCGGCATCACCAGAGGCAACAGGAATATCACCCAGCGGGAAGCTCCACTGTGGTTTCTGCGGCAGGCTGAAGTCGGGGCGCACAAGCAGCATATTGCCGTTGTTATCCAGCAGCAGCGTCGTCAGGTTATCTGCGCTGGAAGTGGCGCGAACCGGCCCCGCCAGCAGCGTCTGGGGCTGAAGTTGCAGCGTCGGCTCAGACTGGGGCTGAGAGCGCTGATCCGACGTTGGCTGCGGCAGCGTCGCGTTTTGCGCTTCCAGAGAAATAAACTGGCCGCGACCGTCTTGATCAATACGCCAGCCCCAGCGCTGAACCTTATCCGTCCCCAGCGCTACCGACTGGCTGTGAGAATCCAGTTTTATCTCGCCGAAATTCTGAAATCCCGGAGCGGAAAATAACGGTATAACCACCCAAATAAGCCAGAAAAATAGCAATAACATCACTAACAGGATGGCTACCCCGCACGCGGTCACCACGCGCCGGGTCAAACGATCGGCAAATCGTCGGCTGCGGGCGTTATCGTGTACGGGAATCGGGTTATCGATCATGCCTGGTCTGTTTTCCATTTTGCTGTAAAGCCGCTATGTTGCCCGTATGCGGTTAATAAGACAATTAGACAGTGCGATACAATGACATATGCCCGCCGCAGTAAGGGTTCCTCACTGTCTTTGTCACAAAACCGTCATACATCTGCCGTTGGACATTGTTGCCATACTCTCGCCATAATGTTGCAGAACAATGGATATCTTCATCCTGAATCAGCCGAACGGAGTAAAAATGGGTCAGGAAAAGCTTTACATAGAAAAAGAATTAAGCTGGCTGTCCTTTAATGAACGAGTGCTACAGGAAGCTGCTGATAAAACTAACCCGCTGATTGAGCGCATGCGTTTTCTGGGTATCTATTCCAATAACCTGGAAGAATTCTATAAAGTTCGCTTTGCCGATTTAAAACGTCGCATTCTAATCGGTGAGGAACAGGGGTCTCCCAGCACGCCAAGGCATTTGCTGAAAAAAATTCAGGCACGCGTTCTGAAGGCCGACCAGGAATTCGACAGCCTCTATAACGACCTGCTGCTGGAAATGGCGCGTAATCAGATCTTCCTGATTAACGAACGCCAGCTTTCCCCTAATCAGCAAACCTGGCTGCGACACTACTTCAAACACCATCTGCGCCAGCACATCACCCCCATCCTGATCAATGAAGACACCGATCTGATTGAGTTCCTCAAGGATGACTACACCTACCTGGCGGTGGAAATCATTCGCGGCGAAGAGATCCGCTACGCCCTGCTGGAAATTCCGTCCGATAAAGTACCGCGCTTCGTCAATCTGCCGCCGGAAACGCCTCGCCGCCGTAAGCCAATGATTTTACTTGATAACATCCTGCGCTATTGCCTGGGTGATATCTTCCGTGGCTTCTTCGATTACGATGCGCTGAACGCTTACTCGATGAAGATGACCCGCGATGCGGAATATGACCTGGTCAACGAGATGGAGTCCAGCCTGCTGGAGCTGATGTCTTCCAGCCTGAAGCAGCGCCTGACCGCAGAACCGGTGCGCTTTGTTTACCAGCGCGACATGCCCGATGCGATGGTCGAACTGCTGCGTAAAAAGCTGAACATCTCCAACTATGATTCGATCGTTCCCGGCGGCCGCTATCATAACTTCAAGGACTTTATCGGCTTCCCTAATGTCGGCAAAGCAAACCTGGTCAATAAACCGCTGCCGCAGCTGCGCCACATCTGGTTTGACCGCTTCCGCAACGGCTTTGATGCCATTCGCAACCGCGATGTGCTGCTCTACTACCCGTACCATACTTTCGAGCACGTACTGGAGCTGCTGCGCCAGGCCTCGTTTGACCCATCGGTGTTAGCCATCAAGATCAACATCTACCGCGTAGCCAAGCACTCACGCATTATGGATGCGATGATCCATGCGGCTTACAACGGTAAGAAAGTCACGGTAGTGGTGGAACTGCAGGCCCGCTTCGACGAAGAGGCCAACATCCACTGGGCCAAGCGCCTGACCGAAGCTGGCGTACACGTTATCTTCTCTGCGCCGGGTCTGAAGATCCACGCCAAGCTGTTCCTGATTTCACGCCGCGAAAACGATGAAATCGTTCGCTACGCTCATATCGGCACCGGTAACTTTAACGAAAAAACCGCCCGTATTTATACCGACTACTCGCTGCTGACCGCTGATGCACGTATCACCAATGAGGTGCGCCGTGTCTTTAACTTTATTGAAAACCCGTATCGCCCGGTCAGTTTTGAACATCTGATGGTGTCACCGCAGAACTCGCGCAAAATGCTCTATCAGCTGATTGATGCGGAAATCGCCAACGCGCAGAACGGCATTCAGGCGGGTATCACCCTTAAGATTAACAACCTGGTGGATAAAGGCCTGGTCGATCGCCTGTATACGGCGTCCAGCGTTGGGGTGAAGGTGAACCTGCTGGTGCGCGGAATGTGCTCCCTGATCCCCGATCTGGAGGGCATCAGCGAAAATATTCGCGTGATCAGTATTGTTGACCGCTACCTGGAACACGATCGCGTCTATATTTTTGATAACGGCGGCGATAAAAAGGTCTTCCTCTCCTCCGCTGACTGGATGACGCGAAATATTGACTACCGAATTGAAGTGGCCGTCTCCATTCTTGATCCTATTCTGAAACAGCGTGTGCTGGATATTATTGCCATTCTGTTAAGTGATACGTTGAAGGCCCGTTATGTCGATAAAGAACTGAGCAATCGCTATGTTCCACGCGGCAACCGCCGCAAGGTTCGCGCGCAGCTGGCTATTTACGATTATATTAAATCTCTTGAGCAACCTGACTGACACACAACTATGCCAATATCCCATAAAAGTACGCCTAAACCGCAGGAACTTGCCGCTATAGACCTCGGTTCTAACAGTTTTCACATGGTGATTGCCCGCGTAGTGGACGGTGCCATGCAGGTTCTGGGTCGCCTGAAACAGCGGGTCCATTTGGCCGATGGCCTGGACAGTAATAATGTACTGAGTGAAGAGGCGATCCAGCGTGGCCTGAGCTGCCTGGCGCTGTTTGCAGAACGTTTGCAGGGGTTCAGCCCAAGCAACGTAACCATTGTTGGAACGCATACTCTCCGTCAGGCGGTGAATGCCGAAGATTTCCTGCAGCGCGCTGCGGAAGTGATCCCCTACCCGATTGAAGTGATTTCGGGCCATGAAGAAGCGCGCCTGATCTTTATGGGCGTGGAGCACACCCAGCCGGAAAAAGGCCGCAAGCTGGTGATCGACATCGGCGGCGGATCGACCGAAATGGTGATCGGCGAAGACTTTGAGCCAAAACTGGTTGAGAGCCGCCGCATGGGCTGCGTCAGCTTCGCTAATCTCTACTTTCCGGGTGGAAATATCAGTAAAGAGGCCTTCCGTCGCGCACGGCTGGCGGCGGCGCAGAAGCTGGAAACCCTGGCCTGGCAGTATCGCCTGATGGGCTGGCAGTATGCACTGGGCGCTTCAGGCACCATCAAAGCCGCCTGCGAAGTACTGGTCGCGATGGGCGAGAAAGACAAGCTGATCACTCCTGAGCGGCTGGAAAAGCTGTATGACGAGGTCATCAAGCACAAATCTTTCGATGCCCTGAGCCTGCCGGGGCTGTCTGAAGAGCGTAAAGGAGTCTTTGTTCCCGGGCTGGCGATCCTCTGCGGCGTGTTTGATGCGCTGGCGATCCGTGAATTGCGTCTTTCCGACGGCGCGCTGCGTGAAGGCGTACTGTATGAGATGGAAGGCCGCTTCCGTCATCAGGATATTCGCAGCCGCACAGCGCAGAGTCTGGCGAATCACTATGCTATCGACAGCGATCAGGCCCGCCGGGTGCTGGAAACCACGGAACAGCTGTTCGAGCAGTGGCGCGAGCAGAATCCCAAGCTGGAAAATCCACAGCTGGCTGCACTACTGAAGTGGGCCGCGATGCTGCATGAAGTGGGGCTGACCATTAACCACAGCGGTATGCATCGCCACTCGGCGTACATATTGCAAAATACCAATATGCCCGGGTTTAACCAGGATCAACAATCGCTGCTGGCAACGCTGGTACGCTTCCACCGCAAAGCGGTTAAAGTGGACGAAATGCCACGACTGACGCTGTTCAAACGCAAGCAGTTCCTGCCGCTGGTATTCCTGCTGCGCCTGGGAACGCTGCTGAACAATCAGCGCCAGGCCACCACCCGTCCGAGCGACTTGCAATTGCAGACCGACGACGGTCACTGGACACTGACGTTTCCGCGCGATTATTTCAGCCAGAACAACCTGGTTCAGCTGGATCTGGAGCGCGAGCAAAGTTACTGGAACGACGTAACCGGCTGGCAGCTGACGATACAGGAAGAGCAATAACGTAGTTGGTTAATGCTCATGTGGGGTTCAGGCTGGCCTGAACCCTTTTTTACAGATATAAGAAGCAATAAGATGATAAGACCCGATAATTTCTTTACGGAAAAGTACCAGCTCACCGCCCCCCATTCAGAAATCGTCGCCGCGCTACCCTATCTTGCAGGCGGAACCGCGCTGGACGTTGGCTGCGGCAACGGCCGTAACAGCCTTTATCTGAACAATCATGGCTTTGATGTCACGGCGTGGGATAAAAACCCTGCCAGCCTGGCGCGGCTGAATGAGATTATCGCCGCTGAAAATCTGACCGGTATTCACACCGCAGAGCACGACCTCAATGCCCTGCGCTTTAACGGTTCCTATGACATGGTACTGTCGACGGTGGTGATGATGTTTCTACAGCCGGAAACCATTCCGCAGCTGATTGCCGATATGCAGGCAAGCACGGCAAGAAACGGGTTTAACCTGATTGTCGCCGCTATGGACACGCCTGATTATCCCTGCACCCTCGGTTTTCCATTCGCCTTTAAATCGGGTGAGCTGAGCAATTACTACCGTAAATGGCGCATCATCAAGTACAACGAAAACGTGGGTCAGCTGCATAAAACCGACGAAAACGGCCATCGTATTTCGCTGCGTTTTGCCACCATCCTGGCGCAGAAAGCGAGCGTAAAAGACTGATTACCGCACTTCATTCTGGAGCCGCGACCAGATTGGCCAGCGGCTCCGGTATGCCGATAACAAACCCCTGCAAATAATCCACACCCAGCTTGCGCAGCGCCATGGCGACTTCTTGTGTCTCAACATATTCGGCGACAATCTGCATACGCTTCAGGCGTGCTACCACGCAGATTGACTCAATAATCTGATAATCCAGGCTGCTTTGCAGCATATTGCGTACAAAGCTGCCGTCGATTTTCAGCATATCCACCTGCACCTGCTTCAGACGTGAGTAGCTGGCATAGCCCGTACCAAAATCATCGATTGCCACCCGGCATCCCAGCTGGCGGAGTTGAGAGATCGTACGATTTCCCCAGCTGTAATCACTCAGCATCGGCGACTCGGCAACTTCAATGATCAGCTGCCAGGGTTCAATATTGCTGGCCTTCAGGCGGGCCGCGATTTCTGCCGCCAGCTGAGGCCGACACAGCGTTGCGGCAAACAGGTTCACTGCAAAACGAATCCCCGGGAGCTGTTCACGATGGCGATCGATAAATGCCAGCACCTGATCCAACACCAGCTGATCGACCTCCCACGTCAGGCCAAACTCCTGCACAACCGGGATAAACTGGGCGGGTTTGATATGTTCCCCCTGCGAATTCACCATCCGCAGCAGGATTTCATGATAATCATCGCCGCGCATGCCGTGGATCTTCTGCGTCATCAGATAGAAGCCACCGTTCTGCATCGCCAGCTGAATATCCTGCAGCATCGCCAGCTTTTCAGTCAGCTGGCGCTGTACCGGTACCTTATCCTTTTGCTGCAGGTTTTCCGCGTGGCCGCTGTGCAAGGCAATCTCCGCCATTGCACTCATTTCTCCGAGCAGCTCATAGAGATAATTCACCGGCGGCATCACGCTACAGTAGCTGATACCTACGTCAGGATGGATCGGCAGACCATCCCAGCTAAGATGATAATCTTTCAGTCGCGCTTCCAGGCTTTCGATACGCGCCAGATTAGCGGAATGCTCCAGGCGCAGCGCAAGGTCAAATCCGGGAAGCTGATAGACGTTTTCCGATGGCAGCAGCCAGGGTTTAAGATGCGCGGCGAGGCTGCGCTTGTATTGAATACGCAACTGTAAACCATAGGTGCGACTCAGGCGGTCAAGGTCGGGTATCCGCAGAAAACAGAGCACTGCCCCGGTATTACTGGTCAATACCTGGCTCAACGCACGCACATTGGGCAGCCCGATAACGGGATCGGTTATCGCCATGCGCCGCGCTTTATCCAGCAGCCGGCGCTGTCGGGTACTGATGGCGGACATCAGCAAAATTGTCAGTGTGAAAACCAGCAGATTCGCCGATATAACCGCCAGATGATATCCCTCAGTTGTCGGGCTGAGGTAGCGGTCACGCAGCTGATAGAGCACGATAAGCAGAATACCCCAGCTCAACGAAGTAAACAGATAGCCAAAACGCGTCGCGGCCCAGAGCATCAACGGCAGCAGCAGAGGAATACCGTAGTCGGTCGTTAACAGGTTTTCCTGCGTAGTGTGAAACTGAGTGAGCATCAGCAGCAGAAACAGCACCAGACTCAGCCACAGCATCCACTCCCTGAACGTTACGCCGGACGCAAACTGATTACGGCAGCGCCGCCGCAGCGTGTAAAAGAAACGGGGATTACGGACTATCCGCAGCGCAAAATAAAACAGCTGCGCGCTCGCCAGCAGGGCCAGCATGGCGGACTGATAGTTAAGCAGGGTATGTATCGAGAACGGATCGCTGGAGAAAATCGAATTACTCAGAGGCAGAATATTCATCGGCGTCACAATTTGCATCAGCACGATAAACAGCGTTGGCATAGCAAAGGCAAGCCAGAACAGCCTGACGGCTACGGTACGCAGCTCACCAATACCCGCCCGCCAGCGGCGATTCGACTGCAGGCTGTATCCTCCCCAGCACATCGACAGCGTGATCAGAAAAACTGAAATGATGGTGACCGCCTGAATGGGCGTATAGCGATGGAAATAGTGCCAGCAGAGTGCAATCGTGATGCCTGGCAGCGCAGCCCAGTTAAACACCATCAGTAGCGCAATCATCAACGCCAGAGGAAGATAGATTAGGTAAACATAACCTTCCGGGAGCCATAGCCGCACTGAAAGAGCGGATGCCAGCGGCAGCGTAACCAGCGACAACAGCAAAGGCAGGCCCCAAAATCGGGCAGAAAACTTTTTCAGAAAAACGGATTTCTTCATTTTTGTAATGTGCTTTTTAACGTGCTGCGCAGGTTTTAAAAGTTTCGATAACAATAAGACAGGATGATAATAAGTAATAATGTCCTGATGCTATTATATGTTGAAAACATGACCACAGGTTGATTACTGTCAATCTTACTATAATTCCCCTCGACCGTAGTTGATTCTGCCGTTGAGCTCATTTTTCAATATACAAAAATCTTGCCAACTGATTGAAACACAGCGCCTGCAGCCATTGACCTGACAGCCCTGCTGTGTCTAAATTAATCATCGCCCGTCAGGGTCTTACTGGATTAAAGTGCGTGAATAGCGCTATGTCATTTCGAAAACGTCAAAAAACCGGAACCATAACCCGTATCATTCTGTTCGTCAGCTTTATCATTTTGTTAGGCAGGCTGATTTACGTGGTGCCCGGTGCGATTGAACATCATAAACAAAAAAAAGCCGCTCCTGTTACGTCCGTCAGCGCTGTTAAAGATAACTAGCGTATCCGAGTGGACTGCATAGCGGGCCGTCGTTTGCGTCTGCCGCTTCTTCGGTGGCTTTAATCGACTAAGCTATAACCTCACATTGCCTGTTCATCGCCAGATTAAAGGACGTTGTATGTCAGCCCTCTCTCATGTTCAACAACTGGCTGAAATTCGTGGCCGCCTTCTGAACCTGCTGCTTAACGATAAAGATCTGGTTGATACGCTGTTAGGGCACCCGCTGCAAGAGTCAGCGGCCGAAGCCGAAGCCCACCGCGAACAGATTGACGAAATCAAGCAAACCCTCCCCCTGCTCCATGCCGCTGATATTGCCGACCTGCTGGAAGCTCTGCCGGGAGAAGAACGTCTGGCGCTGTGGAGCCTGATTGGTAATGACCGTCGCGGTCAGGTGCTGGTAGAAGTTTCCGAAAGCGTCTGGGAAAGTTTGATTGAAGAGATGAGCGACCGCGATCTGCTGCGCGCCATCGAACCGCTTGATATCGACGAACAGGCTTATCTGGCACGATATCTCTCTCGTGATTTAACCGGACGCCTGCTGACCTCTCTGGCGCCAAATCTACGCTCCCGCGTGCTGGACGTGATACATTTTGACCGCGACCGGGTCGGCCGCATCATGGACTTTAATCTGGTGACGGTGCGTTCCGATGTCACCCTTGCCACCGTACAGCGTTTTTTGCGGCGCAGAAAAATTATTCCTGCTGGCACCGATAAGATTTTTGTTACCGACAAAAATAACACCCTGCAGGGCGAACTGCCGCTGACGGAAATTCTGCTGAATACGCCGGATAAAAAAGTCCTGCAGGTGATGAACGACAGTCCGACTACCTTTCTTATCGACGATAAAGCCGAAGATGCGGCGGGCTCATTCGAACGCTATGACCTGATTTCCGCTGCCGTTATTGATGCCAAAGGCAAACTTATCGGCCGTGTTACCGTTGAAGATGTGATTGATCTGGTCAATGACGAGAACGACAGCAATATCCGTAAAATGGGCGGTGTGAACCCGGATGAAGATGTTTTTGCACCGGTCAGAAAAGCGGTTCGTACTCGCTGGACCTGGCTGGCGATCAATCTCTGTACTGCATTTATCGCCTCGCGGGTAATTGGCCTGTTTGAGGACACCATCTCACAACTGGTTGCGCTGGCAACACTGATGCCAATCGTGGCCGGAATTGGCGGTAACACCGGCAACCAGACAATTACCATGATTGTTCGCGCTCTGGCGCTGCATCAGGTTGAACCGGGTAACTTCTCTTTCCTGATTGCACGTGAACTCGGCGTCGCGCTGATAAACGGTGTGTTCTGGGGGGGAATTATGGGCGGCGTAACCTGGGCCATGTACGGTAATGCTGCGCTGGGTGGTGTGATGATGCTGGCGATGGTGCTGAACCTGTTGCTCGCAGCGCTAATGGGTGTGCTGATACCGCTGCTGATGACCAAACTCAAACGCGACCCCGCAGTGGGTTCCAGCGTCATGATTACCGCACTAACCGATACTGGCGGCTTCTTTATCTTCCTCGGACTGGCCACTCTCTTCCTTCTCCACTAATCCTTCCCCCGGATATCATCCGGGGAATCGCCGCTTCTCATCTTAAAACTGTTATAAAATGATAATTAATGGTCTGTAATGTGACTTATCACGCAGATCAAATTCATCTTCACCGCTAATCTAACAAAAAATAACAAAGCTTCACCATTATTAACGTTCCCATCACCGGACGAATACTGAACCGGAGCTGCAGGATCGTCGTTTCACTACCCGAAGAACGGATTTTCCTCTGACTCTTCCCTACACGAAGGATGAATTATGAATATGCAAACATCGGCACCGCCGCTCAGCAGCCATATCAGCGATCGGGAGGAAAATGCATGGAAGCGAGCGGTTTGGCGTATCCTCCCAATACTGATGATCAGCTACATCTTCGCCTATCTCGATCGTATTAATGTCGGTATTGCCAAGCTGCAAATGTCGAGCGATCTGGCATTTTCAGAAACGGTATATGGATTAGGTGCAGGTATCTTTTTTATCGGCTTCTTCTTTTTCCAGGTACCCAGCAATATTGTTCTTCAGCGCTTTGGCGCACGCCGTTTACTGGCTGCACTACTGGCATGCTGGGCGGTTATTGCCCCGCTGACCGCTCTGGTCACTACGCCATTCCAGTTTTATGCCGTGCGCTTTATGCTTGGCCTGACTGAATCAGGCTTCTATCCAGGCGTGATCCTGTATCTCTCATTCTGGTTCCCGTCCTACCGTCGCGGAAAGATGTTTGCACTGTTCGCCGCTGCCGTCCCACTCTCTGGTCTGCTGGGTGGCCCAATCTCAGGCTGGATTATGGATCATTTCCATAATATGCATGGGCTTGCCGGCTGGAAGTGGCTGTTTATCCTGCAGGGGACGCCATCACTGCTGATTGGCCTGCTGGTATTAAAAATGCTGCCCGATCGCATCAACGACGCCAAATGGCTCAGCGCCGAAGAGAAAGCAATAATGAATGCCCGCGTACAGGAGGATGCCGTAGAGGATTCACCACATGAGCAGGCAAGCCTTGGCGCAGTTCTGCGCAACGGCAAACTGTGGCTATTGACCCTGATCTACTTCTGCCTGATCGCCGGTTTCTACACCGTCAGCTTCTGGTTGCCAACGCTGGTTCGCAACGCCGGGGTTGAAGATGTCTTTACGGTTGGCATGCTGACGGCTATTCCCTACGCCGCAGCCATTGTCACCATGATTGTCGCCTCGCGCAGTGCAGATAAACACCGTGAACGCCGCTGGCACCTGGCCGTCATTGCCATCATGAGCGGTGTCGGCATGGTTATTTCAGCCCTCTATGCCGACAACCTGTGGATTGCGATGTTTGGCCTGACTCTGGGTGCGGCCGGTGGGTTGAGCACGCTGCCGCTGTTCTGGAGCCTGCCCACTGCCTTCCTCGGCGGCACCATGGCCGCCGTAGGTATCGCCCTGATTAACTCCTTCGGTAACCTGGCAGGTTTTGTCGCCCCTTACCTGATGGGCTTCCTGAGCGATCTGACTCATTCGACCCTGGCCGGTATGTTGATCATTTCCTGCACGCTTTTTGTTGGCGCTGCAGCGATCTTCCTGATCCCCGGCCGTGTTGTTAACCGCTAATTCTAACGAGGCAAACTATGAATATCGTCATCACCGGAGCCGCCGGATTCCTGGGAAAAAAACTGGTTAAAGCGCTGCTGGCTAAAGGTTCACTGCTTAACCGCCAGGGCCTGATGCAGAACATCACAAAAATTACCGCGTTCGATATCGCGCCACTGGCAGGTATTGACGATCCGCGCCTGCAAGTTGTCTGCGGCGATATCAGTAACCCGGCTGAACTGGCTAATTTGATTAGTGAGCAAACCGACAGCGTGTTCCATCTGGCAGCCATTGTTTCCGGCCAGGCAGAACAGGACTTCGACCTCGGTATGAAAATCAACGTCGACGCTGCACGCCAGATCATGGAGCGCCTGCGCGCATTACCGCAGCGAATTCGCTTAGTCACCACCAGTTCGGTGGCGGTGTTCGGCGGCAAACTGCCGGATAAAGTACCGGATGAGCAGGTGTGGATGCCGCAAAGCTCCTACGGCACGCAGAAAGCAATGAACGACCTGCTGCTGTCAGACTACAGCCGCCGCGGCTTCCTGGATGGCCGTAGTCTGCGTATGCCAACCATCGTCGTTCGCCCGGGTAAACCGAACGCAGCCGCATCCAGCTTTGCCAGCGGTATTATCCGTGAGCCGCTAAACGGCGAAGCGGCAAACTGCCCGGTCAGCACCGATACCCGCCTGTGGCTGATGTCACCGGACAAAGCCGTTGCAGCACTCATCCGCGGCCATGAGCTTGATAGCGAGAAACTGGACCAGGGGCGCGTCATCAATCTGTGCGGCCTGTCGGTAACTGTAGAAACAATGATTGGGTCACTGCGCAAAATTGCCGGTGATGACGTTGTTGCCCGTATCAGCTATCAGCCAGACCAGGCGATTATTAATATCGTTAACTCCTGGCCCGGTGATTTCCATGCCGACTACGCCCGCCGTCTCGGCTTTGAAGCCAATGCCTCATTTGACGAAATGGTCAGAGAATATCTTGCAGAGAAAGACGCCACTGCATGATGTCACCAGGGCCGGTGTTGACCGGCTCCGCTGACCTACTCCTGCCGATAACGCCGCTTCTGGTTGAGCAAATTGATACTTAACGCCACCAGAGCGGCTTCCTGTACTCCCGCAGGTAAACGATAGCTGCCTCGCCCTTCCAGCCAGGACAACACATCAGCAAGATGCCAGAAAGCCGTTGAGCCTTCATGGACCGGGGCGGGAAAAGTCAGATGATGTGCCAGCATCAGCTTGCGCATGTTCTGCCGGGAGACGCCGATAAGATCGGCCACATCGGTCAATCCGACATAATCCGGTGAGACTTCAAACAGCACCGCATCGGCTAACACGGCAGAAATTTGCTGCATTGCGCTGTAAATGGCCTGCTGTGCAGAATCTGACTCACGGATAAATTCCAGTGCGATACGCCCCGGTATCCCCAACCCAATCAGCGCATCATCACAGCCTGCCTGTGCCAGTTTTTCAACCAGCTCATCCGTGTCGCTTACTATCTCTGATAGCTGATACTTCAATGTAAATGTGTATTCCATGGCGTTCCTCTTCCTGATTGTGCCTCATACTGCTGACGAAAAGTGCAGTGCTCAACGACTCGCCGGAGCTGTCGGGCATGATTAACGGCATTCCTCGGCGTACTCCATATGCAGGAAATGCAAAATTCCCCACATCGACAGGCAACGCTGTTCCACGGACAGTACATTTTTCCCCATGCATGTCCTCCTTTGCTTACCACACGCCAGCCCTGCTCTTCGGCATACCGAAGTACGGCTTCAATTTCTTTTATGGCATGGCAATGTCGATCCATCTGTTCCTCCATAGTGCATCCGGGCATTAAACTTGTCAAGTGACAACCTGGTTATTCTTTCCCCTACTCTGCCAGGACTGAATCGAAATAACCAGTGTGAACAAGCAACTGCTGGAGGACTGCCGTAAAAAGAACGGTGAATTTACACTGATGAGAATGATGTTGCGGGCCAGCTCGCAAATTGTAACCAGCCACAGCAAACGGGAGATTAACGGTGAGAACAGGACGGCTAGTTTTGCAGACGATCGCTTTGCAGATTCTCGCCCCCCATCCCACCGATAAAAGGCAGACGCGGGCGCAGCGGGGCAAACTCCAGTCCCAGATTCAGTCCAAGAATATTGATTTCAATCCCCTCTTCGGCTCCCAGCGTAACCCCGGCAAGGCCAAGCAAAGACACCTGCAACCCTCGTCCGGAAGGCGGCAACCCTATCGGATTAAGCAGGGAGCGAAAATCTTTTCCCACTGCGTTTGCCGGCATATCAAGCTGTAAATCTGGCACTTCCCGCCCGATATGAGCAAGGAAGGTGTTACTGTTAGGCCCGGGCCAGGCGTGATAAGTCTGCGGCCACGGATAAGAAGCAATCGCCGCCTGAATTTTCGGGATCATTGCCTCTGCCGCAGCCCCTCGATGCTCCACCAGCAGACGAGGCTTCGCGCCGTACCAGTATCCATCCGGTGGGTTAGCATTCAGCCGCACTTTGTCGCCGTTGCCCCAGCCAATCACTTCATAGCGGCTAAAATGAGTTTCACCCGCACGCTTAAAAATAATCCAGGGATGCACGGCCACCTTGCCTTTCCAGCCATAGGTGGGTGCAACATACACCTGCACAATCGCCAGATTTGCCAACCGGGCCGGATCGGGCGCCATCCCGGAGGAATCACGCCGGGCTGACCACCAGCCCTGACCGGCTGACTCCGCGTGATGGGTTGCCTGTGCCAGGCTGATCCCCAGCGATAGCAGCATAATACAGAGAATAATCAGGCTCAGCGCTTTCAATGGCAGCATGGCCGGCTCCTTTATCAGTTCATAGTTCAGGGTGAATACCGCGCACAAAATTTCACATTCCCTGCCATTCAGGCCTGTTTTCAGACGTGCGAACACATGGCCCAGAATCGGAAATAAGCAGGAGGTGGTACTGAACGTTTGCAGATTGATGCGGAACAGATTTGCAGCATCTGTCGCTAAATTGACATAAAAGCCACAGGTCGTCTATTGCAGGCCCGCGCTTATTACATAGCTTGACAGTAGGTGGACGATTCCCCCGTTCGGTGGCACGATAAGGCATAATCCGCGCTTTTCTGATTTCATACTGCGGGCATAGTTCGAGGATATTCCTGATGAATACGCCGGGCAATACGGGTGCTGGCAAAGACTGGGTCAACTTCCATCGTGATGAAGAGACCGGTATAGAAAGCATTAACGCGCATTTTCGTGGCCACGCCTACGATCCGCACGATCATGACGAAGTGCTGGTCGGGGTAACAATGCAGGGTCTTCAGCGATTTAACTGCCATCGCACACTGCATACCAGCCAGCCGGGGCGCGCGATCCTGATTGAGCCAGGTGCCGTTCACGACGGCCACGCGCCGGACGTCGACGGCTTTACCTACGTGATGCTTTACCTACCGCAAAGCTGGGTCACAGAGATGATGCAGCGTCGCGGGCTGGGTGATGTTTCGGTAATTGAAGCCGCGTTTCGCCATACTCTGACCGATGATTCACAATTAATCACAGCCATTCAGCAGGCATTTTTTGCCGTTCATCATCAGGAAGGTCGGCTGGCACGCGATCAGACGCTAGATCACCTGCTGTATCTGCTGTCCCGCCATATCGGCAACAGGCCGGCCGTCAGCCTTGATGATTCTTTGATGCAAATGTATCAATTACGCGATTATCTGCACGACCGTATGCACCTGGATATCGGGCTGGATGAGCTTTCTCAGCACGCTGGCCTTGATCGCTTTCGCCTGAGCCGTCAGTTTAAGAAGGCCTTCGGCCAGTCACCACACGCTTACCTGGTCCGGCTTCGGCTGCGCACCGCGCGGGTACTGCTCGCTCAGGGCATTGAACCCGCACGGGTTGCCTCAGACGTCGGTTTTTCCGACCAAAGCCATATGGGGCGCTGGTTCCAGCGCGCTTATCGCCTTTCACCGGCGGGTTACCAACGCCATTGCACAAACGTTCTAGATCGACAGGCCCGTCATCTCTGATGATGTCATCTCATACAGATGACCGGAGAATGGCTACCGATGTTTGATACAAAAATCGCCTTTATCGTGCGTGATGATTTGCCCACCTGGCAGCGTTTAAATGTTGTGGCATTCCTGGCAACGGGGGTTGCCGCCACGGCCCCCGAAATTATGGGCGCGCCTTACGTTGATGCCAAAGGTCGCCAGTACGGCAATATGTCCGGCCAGCCTATGCTGATTTTTGCAGCGGATATCAATGGATTGCAGACGGCACATCGCAAAGGGCTGGAGCGAGAGTT
The DNA here is from genome assembly GCF_025947915.1 of Erwinia sp. INIA01. Classification (NCBI taxonomy): domain Bacteria; kingdom Pseudomonadati; phylum Pseudomonadota; class Gammaproteobacteria; order Enterobacterales; family Erwiniaceae; genus Erwinia; species Erwinia sp. INIA01. The sequence goes on along the minus strand of NZ_JAPDNC010000006.1, from coordinate 163,427 downwards.
AACGCTGATCCCCTACGTGCATGCGATGTTTTCAACCGGACACGATGAAGCTAACCGCGATGTCTTTATGGCTGAGGACGCAGACAATTTAAATCTGGTCGGGCTGGGCGTACGTGGGCCGAAAAAGATCGTGGATAAAGTGATTAAAGGGCTAAGGCTGCACGATTAAAGGCTGATATACGGCCGTTCCTGCGCCGTATCCCGCGACTTTCGCGGGATTTTTTACTGGTGCGGCAGTGCTTTTAAACCCGGATACCTCTCAGACAGAACCTGCACACTCTGGCTGACTGGCGCAACGCCCGGTCAGTCAGAGTGTGCAAGAGTGCCTTACTGGCGAGTGGCCCGGTTTTATCCGCAGTTACCCCGTTAGAAACGATAGAGGCTGAATGGCTCAGGATTCAGCACCGGCGTCTTACCAAGCAGCAGATCGGCGGTGATCTCGGCTGAAACCGGGCTTTCCGTCATTCCCCAACCGGTAGCAGTGTTGATCACCATGCCCGGATACTCTTTCACCACGGAAATGATTGGGTCCTCATCCGGCGCAATCGACATCGCGCCACTCCAGCGATCGATAAGTTTTGAATCTTTGAACGCCGGGAACTCCGCTTTCAGTTTCTCCAGTGAACTTTCCAGCTCAGGAACGTCTGGAGCCGCGGTCATATCGCGATATTTCTCGAACGGCGACACTTCATTCAGCGCCCAGTGTTTTGGCTGCATAAAGGTATTGATTAGCTGCTCGTTGAGTGAAATATGCACCGGGAAGTCAGGCTGGGACATCAGCGGCAGATACTTGTAGCCGTACATGAATGATTCCTGCACAACAGGAGCAACAATCACACGCGGCGAGGTTGCATAGCTGCCGTCGGCCTGTTCACGGAAGTAAATATTCCCCGGCAATGCAACGTTACCGCCAGGTGCACCCGGCGCAGCACTGATCAGCTGCTGTGACTGATAGGCTGGCAGCGTCGGCACATTTACATTCAGATTCTGCATAAACAGTCGGGACCAGGCCCCACCAGCAACCACAACCTGCGACGTTCTGATTGCACCCTGTTCAGTCACCACATCGGAAATGGCACCGGCCTGGGTTTCAATCCCCCTGGCGGCACAGTTGGTGTAAATTTTTACACCGATCTTCATCGCGTATTCAGCCATCACGAAGGCGGCGATTTCAGGATCGAGACTGCCTGAGTCTTCTTCAAATCCGGCGATTTTCCAGCTGGACGTAGCGCCTTTTAAGCGCTGGTTCAGTTCATCACCTTCAATGATTCGGGTTTTGAATGGGATATCTGAACCCACTTCTTTATGTTTGGTATCAATCCACTGTCTGACGTGTGCTAAATCTTCATCATCCAGTGGAACTTCAACCCTGCCCTGCGTGCGATAACTGGTATCGGCACCCACTTTGGCATTCATCTCGCGCCAGCGCTGCTTCGCCATATGGTGCAGCATGAAAGTGGCATCCGGCATTTTATAGGTCATCACCTGTCCATAAAAACGGCTCGACTGTTCACCGGCAATATTCCCTTTTTCAACAACCACAACCGACAGGCCGCGCTCGGCCAGGTTGATTGCGGTCATAATCCCCTGAATCCCGCCCCCCACAACGACTACATCGGACTGCTTTGGCAACGGCCCGTTCAGACCGTTAACAAAGCCAACTCGCGGTTTACCCGGGATCAGGCGACCTTCGCGAGTTAGCATCGGAGTCAATATCCCGGCACCACCGGCAGCAACCACGGCTGCACCACCAATCAAAAATTTTCTTCTTGTGATATTCATTTTAGATTTTCCTTTTAATAACAGATAAGCAGCTTTCCCGATGCCGTTACCCGAGAAATTCATCTGTAGCGAACAGTACGCAGGCGGTTCCCCCACGACATTCGGTGTTAATTTTAAGAATTGATATCTGGTGAAGCTTTAATGTTGATTAACAGGCAGCGATTCCTGCCCCCTAAAAAATGCAAAGGCATCCCTGGCGATTATTAATATAATCACCAATCGCTTTACGGATAATTAAAATTGAGTTTCCGTCAGCATCAAGCCGTACGAACTTGGCCGTTATCCATATCACGTCATGGACGGCATCTAAAACGTTAACAGAATCTCTTTAGCGGAAACGTTAATTTCCGGGATCGCGTATGTGAGTGCACATTCCTAATTATCTCTTGTCCGGTTGCATGTTGCAGCACGGCATCTCAGGGGGTAACAAAGCATCTATCGGTGCGCACATTAACAAACTTGACACATAAAAACACCCTTTTATGCACGTTATGATAACCACCAACACACTGAAAAACGTATAAAACGACCAAAATCATTCACTTTTGTGAATAAAAAGTGCATAAATAAACGTAAATCAGTGTAAATTTAATGATTAATTATTCATTTAAAAAAAATAAAAAAATAATCAAAAAAAAATCGAGAGATTGAATTAACCCTGAATATTAAAATGTCATTTTTAGCAATCATCAGCAGTGGCAGGCAACATACATGCTGTAAAATCCAGCACCCACTTAATACTTGCTGTATATGCGCAAACATTTCGGGGTTACTTTATAGACATAATATAGCTAAGGTTATCGACATAAGATAACCGCATATTTTTTAACCGGATGATTTTGATGATTTAATCACCATCGCGATGAAAAAAAGATTTATCTAAGGGTAATAAAACCTATTAACCCCACCCTAATCTCAGGGATAAATTTCACTGTGTCGTTAAATCAGTTATTTCGTTGAATGTCGCAACGGTGCTGAATATATACAAGATCCTGCCACGAACACACCCGACACATCAGATTTTCGGCTTTAACCCGCAAACGCGTAGATATTCTGATTTTCTTCATATTCGTTACCTTTCCCTGCGGTATGCCTACTGCTAACGCAGCGCTACAGCGCTGAAGGTCACATTTTGCCATTAAATCCGCTGTATACGCTGCCTGCTAAAGGGGAACCTCAAGAAGAGTGGGCAGAAAACTGTAATACTAAAGCAACGCTATCTTTGGGTTTTCAGCGGAAAGAGGCTCAGGTCGCGTATCAGGGAGACGAGAAATTCCCCTTTTTGGAACCCCTGCCCCATACGCATCACGCAGGTCAATACGGAGAACGATTTATGGCAAAGATAACGGAACGGTTGATTGCTGAGATCCTGCAACAGGTCGGCGGGAAAAACAACGTCGTGGCCTGCGGAAACTGCATGACCCGGCTGCGACTGACGTTAAGCAATGACCAGCTTGTCGATCGCGACAAATTGAAAGTACTGCCGGGTGTTCTTGGCGTGATTAATACTGAAGATCAGCTGCAAATCGTTCTCGGGCCGGGTAAAGCTCAGACCGCCGCTGAAATGATGAATACGCTGCTGGCCAGCGGCGCGGTGGCTGATGCTGAAAGCCCGGCTATTGACGCAGTGGCTCGCGATAACAAGCAGAAGATTAAAGCCAGCCAAACCAGCGCCGTGCATCAGTTCCTGGCGAAGTTCGCTACGATCTTTACACCGCTGATACCTGGCTTTATTGCCGCCGGGATGCTGCTGGGTTTTGCAACGCTGCTCGAGCAAAGCCTGCTGGCAAATGCGGCTGAGAAGAATGTGACGCTGGTGCAGATCGTCGGTTACATGAAAATTTTCGGCAAGGGGCTGTTTACCTTCCTGCCGATACTGATTGGCTATAACGCGCAAAAGGCCTTCGGCGGAACCGGTGTCAACGGCGCTATTATCGCCTCGCTATTCGTACTGAGCTACAATCCCGCTGCGACGGTGGGCTACTTCTCCGGGATCGATAACTTTTTTGGCATGAGCATCGATCCGCGAGGAAATATTATTGGCGTGCTGATTGCCTCAATTCTCGGCGCGTGGATTGAACGGCAGCTCCGCCGCGTTATCCCCGACAATCTCGATATGATCCTTACCTCCCTGCTGACGCTGGTTATTACCGGCGCAATCACCTTTACCTTAATCATGCCGATTGGCGGCGAGCTGTTTAAAGGCATGTCCTGGCTGTTCCTGCACCTGAACGGCAACCCGTTTGGCTGCGCGATTCTGGCCGGTTTGTTCCTGATTGCAGTCGTTTTCGGCGTGCACCAGGGCTTTATCCCGGTTTATTTCGCGCTGATGGATGCCCAGGGCTTCAACTCCCTGTTCCCGATACTGGCGATGGCCGGGGGCGGACAGGTCGGTGCCGCGCTGGCGCTTTACTTCCGTTCAGCCAGGCACTCAGCCACGCGTAATCAGGTGAAAGGCGCGATTATTCCCGGCCTGCTGGGCATTGGCGAACCGCTGATTTATGCCGTGACGCTGCCTCGGGTAAAACCGTTTGTCACCGCCTGCCTGGGCGGTGCCTGCGGCGGCTTCTTTATCGGCCTGGTGGCATGGCTTGGGCTACCGATTGGCATGAACACCGTGTTCGGCCCGTCCGGGTTGGTGACACTGCCGCTGATGACCTCTAACGAGGGGATCTACACGGGTATGGCGATTTATGCGGCGGGGCTTCTTGTCGCCTACGTGAGCGGTTTTATCATCACGTGGTGCTTTGGCTGGAAGGATGTGGATTTGAGCTGATGGTAATCCAACTATCAAAACGCTGACGGAAATCACCCGTGCTGTGGGAATCCACTTAACACCGAGTCGCCCTTAAAAAGAAAAAGCCTCTGTAAGAACAGAGGCTTTTTGCGGTATTGAACAGAAGTGATTAGCCAGGAACTGGCGTTAAATCATTCCCACTCAATCGTGGCCGGTGGTTTACCGGAGATATCGTAAACCACGCGGGAGATGCCGTTCACTTCGTTAATGATGCGGTTGGAAACGCGGCCGAGGAAGTCATACGGCAGATGCGCCCAGTGTGCGGTCATAAAGTCGATGGTTTCTACCGCACGCAGGGAAACAACCCAGTCGTATTTACGGCCATCGCCCATCACGCCGACGGAACGAACAGGCAGGAAGACGGTAAACGCCTGGCTGACTTTGTTATACAGGTCGGCTTTGTGCAGCTCTTCAATGAAGATGGCATCCGCACGGCGCAACAGGTCACAGTACTCTTTCTTCACTTCGCCCAGCACGCGCACACCCAGACCCGGGCCCGGGAACGGATGACGGAACAGCATCGCGTGCGGCAGGCCCAGCTCCAGGCCGATTTTGCGCACTTCGTCTTTGAACAGCTCGCGCAGCGGTTCAACCAGGCCCATCTTCATCTCTTTCGGCAGGCCGCCCACGTTGTGGTGAGATTTGATGACGTGCGCTTTGCCGGTGGCAGATGCCGCAGACTCAATCACGTCCGGATAGATGGTGCCCTGTGCCAGCCACTTCACGTCTTCCAGCTTCAGCGCTTCTTCGTCGAACACTTCAACAAACACGCGGCCGATGATCTTACGTTTGGCTTCCGGATCGTTTTCACCCGCCAGCGCATCAAGGAAGCGCTTTTCGCCTTCAACGTGGATGATGTTCAGGCCAAAGTGGTCGCCAAACATCTCCATTACCTGCTGGGCTTCGTTCAGGCGCAGCAGGCCGTTATCGACGAAGACGCAGGTCAGGCGATCGCCGATGGCGCGGTGCAGCAGCATCGCGGTCACGGATGAGTCAACGCCGCCGGACAGGCCGAGGATCACTTTATCTTCGCCAACCTGTTCGCGCAGGCGCTCAACGGCATCTTCGATAATCTTCGCCGGGGTCCACAGTGCTTCGCACTCGCAGATGTCGCGCACGAAGCGCTCCAGCAGGCGCTGGCCCTGACGGGTATGGGTCACTTCCGGGTGAAACTGCACGCCGTAGAAGCGCTTCTCTTCGTTGGCCATAATGGCAAACGGACAGGTATCTGTGCTGGCAACGGTCACAAAGTCGGACGGAATCGCGGTGACTTTGTCGCCGTGGCTCATCCAGACGTCCAGCAGCGGCTTACCGGCGGCGCTCAGGGCGTCTTCGATATCGCGGGTCAGCGCGCTCTGGGTTTTCACTTCTACCTGCGCATAGCCAAACTCACGCTCGTTAGAACCTTCAACCGCGCCGCCCAGCTGCATTGCCATGGTCTGCATGCCGTAGCATACGCCCAGCACCGGCACACCGGCGTTAAACACGTACTCAGGCGCACGCGGGCTGCCGTGTTCGGTGGTGCTTTCCGGACCGCCGGAGAGGATGATGCCGCTCGGTTTGAAACCGCGGATCTGCTCTTCGGTTACGTCCCACGCCCACAGTTCGCAGTACACGCCCAGCTCACGCACGCGGCGCGCAACCAGCTGAGTATACTGTGAACCGAAATCGAGGATCAGAATGCGGTGTTTATGAATGTTTTCCGTCGTCATTGGCTATTCCAGGGCGATGTAATTCAAATACGGGAAGTAGTAAAACGCCCGGCTAAGCCGGGCGCACAGCACAGGGTTTATCAGGAACCCATGCGGTAGTTCGGGGACTCTTTGGTAATGGTCACGTCGTGAACGTGGCTTTCCTGAATCCCGGCACCGCTGATGCGAACAAATTCCGCTTTGGTACGCAGGTCGTCGATAGTACCACAGCCGGTCAGGCCCATACAGGAGCGCAGACCGCCCATTTGCTGATGCACAATCGCTTTCAGGAAACCTTTGTAGGCCACGCGGCCTTCGATTCCTTCCGGCACCAGTTTGTCAGCGGCGTTGTCGGTCTGGAAGTAACGGTCAGAAGATCCTTTGGACATCGCGCCCAGGGAACCCATACCGCGGTAGGACTTGAATGAACGGCCCTGGTAAAGTTCGATTTCGCCAGGTGCTTCATCGGTCCCCGCCAGCATGGAACCCACCATCACCGCAGAAGCGCCGGCAGCGATAGCTTTAGCGATATCACCAGAGAAACGGATACCGCCGTCGGCGATAACCGGAATACCGGTACCTTCCAGCGCAGCGACCGCGTCGGATACGGCAGTGATCTGCGGTACACCTACGCCGGTCACGATACGGGTCGTACAGATAGAACCAGGACCGATACCGACTTTCACCGCGCTCACGCCCGCTTCAACCAGCGCCAGCGCACCCGCTCCGGTCGCAACATTGCCGCCAACGATCTGCAGGTCAGGGTATTTAGCACGGGTGTCGCGAATACGCTGCAGAACGCCTTCGGAGTGGCCGTGTGAGGAGTCAATCAGCAGCACGTCTACACCGGCCGCTACCAGCGCATCAACGCGCTCTTCGTTACCGGCACCGGCACCAACGGCGGCACCAACGCGCAGGCGACCGTGTTCGTCTTTACAGGCGTTAGGTTTACGCTCGGCTTTCTGGAAGTCTTTTACGGTGATCATGCCCAGCAGGTGGAAGCTGTCATCCACGACCAGCGCTTTCTCAACGCGTTTTTCGTGCATTTTCTGCAGAACGATGTCGCGGGCTTCGCCCTCTTTCACCGTTACCAGACGATCTTTCGGCGTCATTACGGCAGAAACCGGCAGGGTCAGATCGGTAACGAAACGAACGTCACGACCGGTGATGATACCCACCAGTTCGTTTTCGCCGTTCACAACAGGGTAGCCGGCAAAACCGTTGCGCTCGGTCAGGGCTTTCACTTCGCTCAGCGCGGTGGTTGGCAGCACGGTCTGCGGTTCAGTCACGACGCCGCTTTCGTGTTTTTTCACCTTGCGAACTTCATCCGCCTGGCGCTCAATGGACATATTTTTGTGGATAAAGCCCAGGCCACCTTCCTGCGCCAGCGCAATGGCCAGACCGGCTTCGGTCACGGTATCCATGGCAGCGGACAGCATTGGAATATTCAGGCGAATAGTTTTGGTAAGCTGGGTGCTGAGGTCGGCAGTGTTTGGTAATACAGTAGAGTGAGCAGGAACGAGCAGAACGTCGTCGAATGTCAGGGCTTCTTTAGCGATTCTTAGCATGGCAATATCTCAACCTCAGGGTGAATGAGAACTTGTAAAATATTGCCGCGGCATTATACAGGCCGTAATCGATTGCCTCCAGTACTTTTTAATAAAAACTCTTGAAACCTTCGTTCAGCCATGTAGTATCGGTTGATTAACCTCCTGATTTAAAATTTGATCTTCATCACATGTCGCTACCGCCAACCGCTAATATTTTTACCGTCAGCCGTCTTAATACCACAGTGCGTAAGCTGCTGGAGATGGAGATGGGCCAGGTGTGGCTGAGCGCTGAGATCTCCAATTTTTCCCAGCCCTCTTCCGGTCACTGGTACTTCACGCTGAAGGACGACGGCGCCCAGGTGCGCTGCGCCATGTTTCGCAACAGCAACCGCCGCGTTGATTTTCGGCCACAGAATGGTCAGCAGGTGCTGGTGCGCGCCACCATCACGCTGTATGAACCGCGCGGCGACTATCAGCTGATTGCAGAGAGCATGATGCCTGCCGGTGACGGGCTGTTGCAGCAGCAGTTTGAGCAGCTTAAACAGCGCCTGATGGCGGAAGGCCTGTTCGAACAGATTCACAAGCAGCCTCTGCCCGATCCGGCTCGCCAGGTTGGGGTGATTACCTCCGCCAGCGGTGCCGCTCTGCACGACGTGCTGCGCGTGCTGCATCGCCGCGACCCTTCCCTGCCGGTGGTGATCTATCCGACTCAGGTTCAGGGTGCTGAAGCGCCTGCCGGTATTGTTCGTGCGATTGAGCTGGCGAATGCGCGGGGCGAGTGTGATGTGCTGATCGTCGGTCGCGGCGGCGGTTCGCTGGAAGATCTGTGGAGCTTTAACGACGAGCGCGTGGCGCGGGCGATTTTTGCCAGCCGTATTCCTATTGTCAGCGCCGTCGGCCATGAAACCGATGTAACCATCGCCGATTTTGTCGCTGACCTGCGCGCGCCAACGCCTTCTGCGGCTGCCGAACTGGTCAGCCGTAATCAAATTGAGTTGTTGCGCCAGCTTCAGTCCCTGCAGCAGCGGCTGGAGATGGCAATGGATTACTATCTCGCGCAGCAGCAGCGCAGCTTTACCCGCCTGCATCACCGCCTTCAGCAGCAGCATCCACAGCTCCAGCTGGCGCGGCAGCAGACCGCGCTGATTAAGCTACGCCGCCGTCTGGATGATGCCGTGCAGTTGCAGGTGCGTCAGGCCGTTCGCCAGCAGGAGCGTGCGGAGCAGCGCCTGGGTGCTATTCGCCCGGAAATGCGCGTGGAGCGTCTTCGTCAGCAGCTACAGCAGTGGCAGTATCGCCTACAGCAGTCGATGCAGCAGCAGCTTAACGGTAATAAGCAGCGCTTCAGCAATCTGGCCGCTCAGCTTGAGGGCGTCAGCCCGCTGGCTACGCTGGCACGCGGCTTTAGCGTCACCACTGCGGCGGATGGTCAGGTAGTGAAGAAAACGCAGCAGTTGCATCCTGGCGATACGTTGAAGACGCGGCTGGATGATGGTTGGGTGGAGAGCGAAGTGACTGCGGTTACGCCGATAGCACCGGTTAAGAAACCCCGTAGGCGTTCTGCTTCCTGATTAGAGAGCGCTGGCTGGCAGTGCCCCGGTCGGGCGGTCCTCGCGCTGCTTTGCGGTCCCCTCACTTCGTTTTTCAGCCTGTCGGACCGTCACAGACGCGCATTTACGCTGCGATGTTTGCAGCCCGGAGCGGTTACGCTGGCTGGCAGTGCCCCCGGTCGGGCGGTCCTCGCGCCGCTTCGCGGTTCCCTCACTCCATGCGTCAGCCTGTCGGACCGCCACAGACGGGCCGTCCTGGCCCGGCTGTGACTTTTGGCCGCGTCCATGCGGCCAAATCCTGGCTTCCTCTCTGCGTTCAGCGCTGTGGATTGCCCGACCGGGGGCACTGCCAGCCTGCTTTCAAGCTTTCGCGTTGTCTGAAAATAAAAAGCGACGAAATTGTACAGAGGGGACGGCCTCTGCTGCTGCATAAGGGCATCCGCAGCGCTGAGGTGGAAGCTGATGGCCAGGAGATGCCAGCAGGACGCTGGCATCAGGCGGGGTCGGTATAGGGATATACCGTCTCCGCCGGTCCGACAGGCCAGCAGCTGTAACCGAAGGCACCGCAACGCGGCGCGAGGACCGCCCAGGAGCAGCAGCAGAGGCTGAACCCCAGCCCGCTGTTTCACAGCAACGTGTTACTCACGATATACCGGCTTTCAGCTTGTTACGCTATGTCGACCGCAGAGCAGGATTACTACCGGATATTCAATACATAAAAAAACCGCCATCTCAAAGAGACGGCGGTTTTTTAGGATTCCCCTCCGGCCAGCATGACGCTTTTACAGAAGGGAGCGCTGCATTACAGAACGCTCAGTCCAGTAAGTCGCTCGACTTATTTATCCAGCGCGTAGGCAATCACATAGTCACCGCGATCCGGAGACTGACGCGCACCGCCCGCAGAAATCAGGATGTACTGCTTACCTGTTTTCGGCGACTTGTAGCTCATTGGGCCACCCTGGCTGCCAACTGGCAGACGGGCTTTCCACACTTCTTTACCGGTTGAAGTATCGAAAGCACGCAGGTAGTAGTCCTGAGTACCGGCGATGAACACCAGGCCGCCCTGAGTGGCCAGCGTACCGCCAAGTGTTGGCATGCCCACCGGCATCTGCGCTTTCATTTTGATACCAAATGGACCGGTATCCTGCACCGTACCAACCGGCACCTGCCACACAATTTTCTGCGTTTTCAGGTCGATAGCAGACAGCGTACCGAACGGTGGCTTCTGGCAAGGGATGCCCAGCGGTGACATAAAGCGGTTTTTGTTCACCGCATACGGGGTGCCTTTCAGCGGAACTGCGCCCATACCGGTATTCACCGCTTCGCCGCCGTTGCTGGCAGGACCAGAGGTGGTTTTCGCCGGGATCATCTGTACCCACAGGCCCAGACGCATATCGTTAGCGAAGATGTAATGGTTGTTCGGATCGGTCGACAGACTGCCCCAGTTCATACCGCCCAGTGAACCCGGGAAGCTGAGGGACAGGTCGGTACCCGGAACGGTGAACAGACCATCGTAGCGCATAGATTTAAAGCCGATACGGCAGGCCAGCTGATCGAACGGCGTAGCGCCCCACATATCAGACTCGGTCATGGTATCCGCACCGATCTGCGGCATACCAACAGACTTAGGCTGAGTCGGCGTGTACTGCTCGTTTGGAATGTTACCAGGCTTAACCGGCACTTCTTTCACTTCGGTCAGCGGTTGACCGGTCAGGCGATCCAGCACGAAGATCTGGCCTGCTTTGGTACCAAATACCACCGCTGGCTTGCTGCTGCCGTCTTTCTGTGGGAAGTCGATCAGGCTTGGCTGCATTGGGATATCGAAGTCCCATAGATCGTTATGAACGGTCTGATACACCCATTTTTCTTTACCGGTAGTCGCATCCAGCGCCAGGATAGAGGCACCATATTTATGGTCCAGCGCGTTACGGTTTGCACCCCACAGGTCAACGGACGAACTACCCATTGGCAGGAACACGGTGTTCATTGCCGGATCGTAGGACATCGGAGCCCAGGAGTTCGGCGTACTGCGAACGAAGGTTTTACCTGGTTCCAGCTTGGCCGTTGGGTCCGGATTGCCCGGGTCAAACGCCCAGCGCATTTCACCGGTGATCACGTCAAAGCCGCGCAGTACGCCGCCAGGCATATCGGTCTGCACGTTATCAGCTACACGTCCACCCACAACGACGGTAGTACCCGCCAGGGTTGGCGCTGAAGTCAGCTGATATTTTGGATCGCCTGCTTCACCCAGACCGGCTTTCAGGTCAACAAAACCTTTGTCGCCGAAGTTCTGGCACATTTCACCATTGTCGGCATTGATGGCGACCAGGCGCGCGTCGATGGTGTTCATCAACAGACGGCGCTGACAGGTATCACCGGCAGCCAGAGTCACCGCGGTCACCGGCGTTGAATCCGGCACACTTGGCTGCTGCAGCGGTTTAGTGGCATCGAAGTAAGCCAGACCACGGCAGCGGTTCCACACCTGGGACTGCGCGTTGATTTCGGTTTTCCAGACCTCTTTACCGGTATCCGCATCCACGGCAATCACGTTGTTATGCGGCGTACAGAGATACAGACGATCGCCTACCTGCAGCGGAGTTTGCTGATCTTCAGCACCGTTGCCGGTTGGGCTTTCCGGAATATCACCGGTGTGGAAGGTCCAGACGGGCTTCAGATCCTTCACGTTGTCACGCGTGATCTGGTCCAGCGCCACAAAGCGGCTTCCTCCGGCAGTGTTACCGTAATTATCCCAGTTTTTCTGCTCGGTTGATTTATCCACAGGCACCAGCGGCAGTTCCTGACCGTTTGATGCAACCGGAGGATGCGGCTGGAACATTTCGAATGCGGTAACCAGCAGGCCAACCACGGTCACAGCGCTCAGACCGTAGGAAAGCTTAGCGGCTGAAGGTTTACTCTCACGCTTGCGCAGCGCCGGGTAAGTGATCAGCGCCAGCAGCAGCATGCCAGCGAAAAATACCACACGGGAAACCAGCGGCCAGAAATCAATACCGGCATCCTGAATGGCCCAGATTACGGTACCAATAAACACCAGAGCAAAAATCAGCACTGCGGATGATTTACGACGGAAGAACTGAATCGCTGAAATGGCGGTAAAAATACCGGCAATCGCGAAGTACCAGCTACCGCCGAGTGAAATCAGTTTTACACCACCAATGACAAAATACAGGCCTGCTGCCAGCAGAATTAACCCTAGCAGGAAACACCACAAGCCCAGCCATTTTGATGACCCGGCATCTGTATGAGGCATACAAAAACACTCCTGGAGAGAATAAGACGTCATTATTGCTGGCAGAAACCGCCGAGTGCGGCGGTTGCCATCCCGCTCATAACGATGAGCTACAATAAGTATAGATGTCTTATTTTTATTAACATTATTACGCGGGACCAGCCCGTCCGGTGTTAACCGCTGAAGCTCACACACCCGTCAGACGTGGCCTGACGGACATAAGCTCCCGCAACTAACGCCAAAATTGTACCACCAGGTTCATTCTGTGATAAACAAAAAGTTAACATCCAACTAAAAAATTATCCATATGGTACATTTGTCCCGCTTCGGCAACCAGGGGAAGCATTGAGACTATGGCTCAGTATGCTAATCGCCTTAGCGAGATTGACCCTTTGCTCTTCCCCGCTGTCGCGATCGTAAATGGCGACTTCGGTTGCTGCTTCGTCAGAGGAAACCACGATAATAAACCGCCCGCCCTGCCGTCTGGCATTTCGCACACAGGCGGTGACGCGCATATGGGAGAAATCATTGGCGATGCTCATCTGCGGAAATGTTTTTCTGAGCGACCGACCGATGTTTAATGCCTGGGTGCTGGCGGCAGGAGAACCCGGAATGATGACCACATCCGTGACCTGCTTCTTAAGCAGATGCTTATCCGTCAGACGCAGCAAACGCATTATCGGGTCCAGCATTAACGCAAAGCCGCAGGCCTGAATCGGCGTTTCAAGAACGCTAGTCGCACATTCATCATAGCGACCACCGCGACATAACAGGCTGTGTTCCAGCAGTTTCTCGCAGTGCCATTCAAAATGGGTATGGCAATAGGCATTTGAGGGATAAAGCCACCGATCCACCACAAAGGGAACGCGGATTTTAGTCAAAGATTCCAGCAGACAATCAAAACGCTTCCGCGATTCCTCCCCAAGGAAATCGCCGATCTCCGGCGCGATGGAACGAAGCCTGGCCAGCAGAGGATGGTCTGAGCGCAGCAGTCTTTCCGGCTGCATTGCGAGGCATTCAGTCCATTCAGATTCGAAAACGCCGATGAAAGGCTGATAAAAAGCACGTAGCGCTGTGCGAAAGGCAGCAAGCTCCTTCTGTGTTCCCGTGCTGTTAATTTTTAACTCCACGTTTTCCTGCAACCCCAGCGATTTGAAAAAATCATATTGCAAAGCCAACTGCTCCAGTTCGATATCCACCCCCGCATAACCAAAGGCTTCAACACCAATCTGCTGATATTGTTGGATATGCTCACCAGAATTTGCCGAACTACGAAACATTACCCCCTCGTACCACAGTTTGCTCATGGACTGCAGATGCGGATGCTGGTTAATCATTTTCAGGCATCCCATCGTCCCCTCTCCACGCAGCAGGGCGCTGTGATTACCCGCGAGGGGAAACTTCTGATTTTGCGATGTAAAAGCCGTTTCATTTCCTTCGCTTTCAAGGAGAGGCAGCCGAACTTCCTGGTAGCAATAACGTGACAGCAGACAGGCGGCCTGATTCTCCAGCCATGCCCAGTCGGTAACCTGATTATGAAAATATTTGCGTGGTCTCCCGGCTTGTCTGGGCTGAACTGGTCTGTGAAGTTGCCTTTCTAACTGCTGACAATACTGTGGGGTACCCAGCAGTCGATTCTGGTTCAGGCAATCCTGTAGCCGTTTTTCAATCGAAGGGCCAAGTGGGGACTGAATAAAACGCGCATACTGGATGGCGCGCTCCTGAGGAGTATGACCGAGGCGCAGATACTGTTCATGCGGTGTAATCATTTGCTGCTGCTCGCCAATATTATTCCGGTAGCTGCTCCAGGTAAGCCTTTCGCCCCTGGCGGCGTGCAGTTCTCCAAGACGGGTATCAACAAATTTTTGTGCAATAAGCAGGTAGGCTTCTGGTTCAATCAGCGAACTATTATATCTTCCTTCCCACAGGCTACCGCTACGATGATATTTTTGATTAAACCAGGGGACATAGCTTCTGCCAATATGCTGAACCAGCCGACTAAGATCCTCTTTTGTCTGCGGCGTTAATAACATCATCATCTGATGTGGTAACAGAGTCCATGCATGTAAAGCGAAGTCGAATAACTCATCAGCCCGTCTTAAACAGTTAAGAAAGGTCAAATAATCCTCGTCATCATGAAACACAATGTCATTATTATGCCCATTTAGCTGAATGAGTTGTGGCAGCCCCTGAACATAAACCCTCGACGTTCTGGACATGGGTAGCTCCCATAAAATTTAGGATTTTTAATTAAAACGCGCCCATTGATAGAATAATAGACCCGCCCCTTTCACGCAGGAATAATCCATCACACCCCCAATCTTTGTCAAGCGTACAAAAACACATCCTTGCAGCAAGTTGTCGTTTTAAAATCCCCAACCAACAACCAGGTATAAATAAAAAAGGGGACAGAACGGATTTATAATGTTTTTAGAAAAAAACTCCACACGGATTCACGGAAAAAACATAAAGACCGAGAATAAATGATCTAAATCATAATTAGCCCCGCATCCGTTTTTAAACTCCATGTATCACATGAAATTCAAGCTGCCTCCTTATTATTAACAGCACCACGTTACAGGATATTTAAAATGGATAAAATCAGCGCAAAATCCGCTCATAAAATGGGCGTCGTGGCCCTGACGCTTGTCACAGCATCAAACATGATGGGCTCAGGGGTATTTATGCTACCCACTAACCTCGCCGGTATTGGCTACATATCCCTGTGGGGGTGGTTTTTCACTATTATCGGGGTCATTGCTATCGCGCTGATCTTCGCAAAAACCAGCCTGTTAACGCCGCGCAACGGTGGAATAGTCGCTTACGCTAGCGATGCCTTTGGCCCCTTCGTCGGATTTCAAACCACCGTTTGCTACTGGATTAGTGCCTGGATCGGCAACGTTGCCCTGTTGGTTGCCGGTATTGGCTATCTCAGCTACTTCTTCCCGCAGCTCAAAGACCCCACGGTTGGCTGCGTGACGGCTATTGTAATCCTCTGGGCATTTATTGCACTCGGCAGCCTGGGCGCACGCGTAGCCGGCCGCGCCCAGTCGTTTACGGCCAGCTGTATGCTGGTTGTGGTGTTGGGCATCGGCATTGTCGGCTGGTTCTGGTTCGACCCGTCGATGTTTAGTCAGGTCTACAACGGTACGGGTAAAAGTGACAGCTCGGCGATTATCTCTGCCGCATCCATTGCGCTGTGGGGATTCCTGGGCGTGGAATCTGCGGTGGTTTCTACCGGACAGGTTGATTGCCCCGAACGAACAGTACCCAAAGCAACGGTCATGGGGTTGCTGATCGCCTCAGTCTGCTACGTCGGTAGCTGTACGGTGATTATGGGCCTGGTTCCTCACGCAGAGCTGGTGAACTCCTCCGCACCTTTTGCCGATGCGGCCCGCTATATGTTCGGTAATACCGCAGGCAATATCGCCTCTGCGCTGAGCATAATCGCCTGCTTTGGTTCTATTTCAGGCTGGCTGATTCTGCAATCGGAAGGCCCACGTGCCGGCGCCCAGCAGGGATTGTTCCCACAGTTTTTTGCCGATGTGAATAAAAATGATGTTCCGATGAAAAGCCTGATTTTTACCGGCGTATTGATGAGTGCCGTCTTAATGATGACCGCCTCACCCAACCTGGCAAAACAGTTTGAAGTGGTCATATTAATGTCCGTTTTTGCCTCCCTTTTGCCTTACATGTACGCGTTAATCTCTCTGCCAATCATCATGATGTCGAAAAAAATAAATCGTGGGCCCTCATTTATGTTTTACAGCGTAATGGTGGTTATTGGGATGATTTATAGCATATTCGCATTGCTTGGCTCGGGGACTGATTCAATGTTTTGGGGAATAGTCATGATGATGTTCACCATCCCTTTATTCTGCTTTGTTGCCGCAGGTCGTAATAAAAAAGGCGATGACATTCTTTATCTCGATAAAAAATCCTGATTTTTAACCTCTCTCAACCAAAAAGGAATTAATACTATGACTCTGTCAATTGAAAACCAAAACAAACTGGATGCATTTTGGTCACACTGCGTTAAGAACCAATATTTCAATCTGGGTTACCCAGAGTCCGCAGACTTTAATTATACGAACCTGGAACGATTCATGCGATTTTCAATCAACAACTGTGGTGGCTGGGGTGAATATTGTAATTATCTGTTGAACTCCTTCGAGTTTGAAAAAGAGGTAATGGAGTACTTCGCCACTCTGTTCAAAATTCCTTTTGCAGAAAGCTGGGGATATATCACTAATGGTGGAACCGAAAGCAATATGTTCGGCTGTTATCTCGGAAGGGAGATCTTCCCGGAGGGTACATTGTATTACTCGAAGGATACTCACTACTCCGTAGCGAAAATCGTCAAGTTGCTGAGAATCAAATCCAGCGTTGTGGAATCGCTGCCGAATGGCGAAGTTGATTACGACGACCTGATGAATAAAATTGCCCGCGACAATGAAAAACATCCGATTATTTTTGCCAATGTCGGGACGACCGTGCGCGGGGCAATTGATGATATCGCACTGATCCAGCAGCGGCTCAAGGAAGCGGGCTTCAGGCGTGAGGATTATTACCTGCACGCAGACGCCGCGCTGAGCGGCATGATCCTGCCTTTTGTTGACGACCCACAGGCCTATTCTTTTGCTGACGGCATTGATTCCATCGGCGTTTCTGGCCACAAAATGATCGGTTCACCGATCCCCTGCGGGATTGTCGTCGCCAAGAAGAAAAATGTTGACCGTATATCTGTTGAGATCGACTACATCTCTGCCCACGATAAAACCATCTCGGGGTCACGCAACGGGCACACTCCGCTGATGATGTGGGAAGCCGTCCGTAGCCATAGCCATGAAAGCTGGGTACGCCGCATTGAACGCTGTCTGAATCTGGCCGAGTACGCCGTTGAACGCTTCCAGAAAGCGGGAATCAATGCGTGGCGCAACAGAAACTCTATCACCGTGGTCTTCCCCTGCCCTTCCGAAGACGTCTGGAAAAAACACTGCCTGGCAACCTCTGGCGACATCGCTCACCTGATCGTCACCGCACATCATCTGGACTCCAGCCAAATCGATCGGCTGATTGATGATGTTATTGCCGACCGTCAGGCCAACGCTGCTTAAAAATCGGCTGCCATGTAAGGAAAGGAAATGAGCAAAATTCAGGCAATCAGAGGAATGCGGACCATTCTTCCCGAAGAAGCGCCGGTCTGGCAATGGCTGGAGAGTAAGGTGAGAAGCATCACCTGGCGCTATGGCTATCAGGAAATTCGGCTGCCAATACTGGAACCCGTTTCGCTTTTTGAGCGGGCAATCGGTGAGTCTACCGATATTGTGTCAAAGGAGATGTATAACTTCCTCGACAAAAGCGGCGAACACATCACCCTTCGGCCGGAGGGCACCAGTGGCTGTGTGAGAACCATCATTGAAAACAATATGTGTTACAACAGCACGCAACGTTTGTGGTATCTGGGTCCGATGTTTCGCTATGAGCGGCCACAAAAAGGCAGGCTGCGCCAGTTTACTCAGTTTGGTGTAGAAACCTTTGGCATGCCCGGTGCCGATATTGATGCTGAACTGATCTATATGGCTAACGATATCTTTAAAGCGCTTAAAGTAGAACGTTATGTACGGTTGGAGATTAATTCTCTCGGCACACTATCAGAACGGCATGAGCATCGCCATCAGTTGGTCAGCTACTTTGAGCAGCACCGCGACCTGCTGGATGAAGACAGTCTGCTGCGTTTGCAGAGTAATCCGTTAAGAATCCTCGATAGTAAAAACCCGGATATGCAAAGCATGATTGAAGGGGCACCAAAGCTCCTTGACTATCTTGGCAGTGAATCACATCAGCACTTTGATGAACTGTGCAGGCTGTTGGATAGCGCAGGTATCCGCTATACGATCAATCCCCGCCTTGTTCGAGGGCTGGACTACTACACGCGCACGGTATTTGAATGGATCACCGATGAGCTGGGTTCACAGGGGACGATCTGCGGTGGTGGACGGTATGACGGACTGGTTGAGTTGTTCAGCCACAAAACTTTGCCCGCTTCCGGCTTCGCTATTGGCGTTGAGCGCCTGCTACTGCTGCTGGAAACCGTAGGCGTTACGGATAATGTCAGCAATCATCCCGATATTGTGGTCACCTTTGAGGAACCTGGGCAGAACATCGACGCGCTGCTTCTGGCAGACCAGCTGCGACGCCATCTTCCGGAATTTAAAGTTTTGAGTGACTTCACGGGAGCCAAAATCAAACGCCAGCACTCGAATGCCCTGAAAACAGGTTGCCGCTATATTGTTACGTTGAACGGTGACAACCGAACGGGGCTTTGGGACCTTAAGGCTAACTTACAGGAAACCATGCGACCAGATGATATCTGGAAAAAACTGTCCCACAGGCCAGCTAAAGCCGCGGTGGACTGAAAAAAAAGGGGGCCGATGGCCCCCTTTTCATTAACGCTTGTTCTTCTTCAAATGGCTGAGCAGGCGTTTACGCTTGCGAAGCTGATTTGGCGTAAGCAGGTTGCGTTTCCCTTCAAACGGGTTCTCACCCTCTTTGAACTGAATACGGATCGGCGTGCCCATCACTTCCAGTGAACGACGGAAGTAGTTCATCAGATAGCGCTTATACGAATCCGGCAGATCCTTCACCTGGTTGCCGTGAATGACCACGATAGGTGGGTTATAGCCACCGGCGTGGGCATACTTCAGCTTAACGCGACGGCCGCGCACCATCGGCGGCTGGTGATCGTCAGCGGCCATATTCATAATGCGCGTCAGCATTGAGGTGTTTACGCGACGGGTTGAGCAGTCATAGGCTTCGGTCACTGATTCAAACAGGTTGCCTACTCCGCTGCCGTGCAGCGCAGAAATAAAGTGCACGCGAGCGAAGTCGATAAAGCCCAGACGGAAGTCCAGCGTCTCTTTCACTTCGTCACGGACTTCCTGGCTCAGGCCATCCCACTTGTTCACCACGATCACCAGCGAACGTCCGCTGTTGAGGATAAAGCCCAGCAGTGACAGATCCTGATCGGAGATCCCAAGATGGGCATCGATCACCAACATCACCACGTTGGCATCTTCAATAGCCTGCAGGGTTTTGATTACTGAGAATTTCTCGACCGTATCGGTCACTTTCCCACGTTTACGCACGCCGGCGGTATCAATCAGGACGTAATCACGACCATCACGCTCCATCGGGATATAGATACTGTCGCGGGTAGTACCCGGCATATCGTAAACCACGACGCGGTCTTCACCGAGAATGCGGTTAGTCAGCGTTGACTTACCGACGTTAGGACGACCGACAATCGCCAGCTTGATCGGCAGATCCAGCGGGTTAAAGTCATCTTCCTCTTCTTTTTCGTCTTCAATCACTTCGCCGCGCGCTTTCGCTTCTTTGCGCTCCAGCTCTGCCCAGTAGGCAGCATTCTCTTCTTCTTCGGTCACTTCACGCGGATCGACTTCGTCCATCCACGGCAGGAGCACCATCTCCAGCAGGCTGGTAACACCGCGCCCGTGCGAAGCCGCGATCGGATGGATTTCACCCAGGCCCAGCGACCAGAAGTCCAGCACTGCGGCATCCGCATCCAGGCCATCGGTTTTGTTGGCGACGAGGAACGTCGGTTTTTCACGCGAACGCAGGTGGTTAGCAATAGCCGTATCCGCAGGCATTAACCCGGCACGGGCATCAACCATAAACAGCACAACGTCGGCTTCTTCAATCGCCAGCAGCGACTGTTCCGCCATACGTGTTTCTACGCCCTCTTCGGTACCATCAATACCACCGGTATCGATGCAAATAAATTCGCGGCCTTCAATTTCGGCACGACCATATTTGCGATCCCGGGTAAGTCCGGGGAAATCCGCCACCAGCGCATCTCGCGTGCGCGTTAAACGGTTAAAAAGGGTGGATTTTCCCACATTGGGACGCCCGACCAGCGCGACCACAGGTACCATATTGAAGCCTCATAACTGAAAATTACGCCTGGCTGCGAATACTATTCTCTGCGTCAGACAGATTTTTTCCGCCGCAGGGCTCAGGACAATGGCGTAAGGATAACACGCCAGGAGAAAAACGAAACGGCCCCTGAATCATCAGGAGCCGCTATGTAACGTAAAACAGAGGGAAATTAGCGTGTAAACGCGTAAACCTCACCATCTTTAGTCTGAATCAGCAGTTTATCGCTCGCTACCACCGGTTCGGTCTGGAAGCCGGAGCTGTCCACTTTCTGCTGGGCAACAAAACGACCGTCGTCGGTGTTGAGCCAGTGCAGATAACCTTCGCTATCGCCCACGACCAGGTATCCGTTATACAGAACCGGTGAGGTCAGGTTGCGGTGCAGCAGATCGCTCTGACGCCAGATAGATACGCCGCCGTCAGTGCTCAGCGCGATAACGCGATCGTCCTGATCCACCAGGTAAATACGACCACCGTCGACGATCATGTCGTGAACGGAGCCGATTTCGCGTTTCCACAGGATCTGACCAGAACGCAGATCCAGCGCGGTCAGGTTGCCGTTGTAGGCCAGAGCATAAACCACACCGTTAACGATTACCGGAGTGGTATCCACATCGGACAGGCGATCGATTTCGGTCGCGCCGCTCGGCTGCGAAATACGCTGCTGCCAGATAATCTGGCCCTGGTTCATGATAACAGCGCTAACGCGGCCGTTATCACCACCCACAATCGCAGCACCAAATGCGGTAGCTGGCGCAGACTCACCGCGCAGGCTCAGAGCCGGTACGTCGAGATTAACTGACCACTTCACCACACCGCTGGACTGATCCAGCCCCTGCAGCATACCGTTGCTGGTGTGAACCAGCACCAGACCGTCACTGATCACCGGACGGGATAAGACTTCCCCGGCGGCTTTGGTCTGCCAGGCAACGCTGCCATCGTTAGTATTTAATGCGTAGACCTGGCCGCGTTCGCTACCAACGTAAACGTGGGCACCATCAACGGCCAAACCACCGGAAAGCAGTGCAGGAATATTGCTGGAGAAGAAACCGGTCTTCTCTGACAGGTCAACTTTCCACTGCTCTTTACCATCACCAGCATTCAGTGCTTTAACAATACCGTGGCGATCGGCGGCATAAACGGTGCTGTCAGCCCAGGCCGGGTGCAGGTTAGAGTAAAAATCACCCACGCCATCACCGACCGAGGTGCTCCAGACTTTTTCTGGAGTGAACTGGTTTTGTACGGTCGGCAGTGGTGACATTTTAACCACGTCTTCTTCGCCGCTAAACCATGAACATCCGCTGAGTAAAGTGACTGAAATCAGTCCCGGCAGAAGTATCTTACGCAATTCCATGAAGTCCCTCTTGTGCCCTGTTCAGGCCAAATATTGGAGCCTTATTCACTTATAACCCAATGCACGGCCGCGCAAAACGCCGCCAGCGGTGGTCCTAAATGTGATTAACCCGGCAGATTATTCATTTTCATTTGCAGCATTTCTTTCAGCGTCGAAGACGCGTCAGAAGCCACACCCTTGCTCCACGCTTCGCGTGCGCCCTGGGTATCGCCTTTGCTTAACAGCGCTTCGCCGCGGATATCCGCCACAATGGCCGTCCAGCCTTCACCTTTGATGCTTTCCAGCGTTTTCAGCGCCACATCAGGCTGCTTCTGCTGTAGCTGAATGCGCGCCAGGCGCAGATTCAACACAGCCTGAAGGTTGGCGTCTTTTGCATCCTGCAGGCCGCTCTGCAGCTGAGCCGCTGCTTTATCCAGCTGATTGTTATCGATATAACGCTTTGCCAGATCGAGAGAGGCCAGAGCACCGTAGGTATTGTTGTTGTCGCTGGCAAACTTCGCGGCCGCTTCAAGCGTTGCGGGCTTGCTGGCGTCCAGCGCAGAAGATACCTGCTGATAGGCGGCAGATACTTCACGCGATGCGCCATCCTGGTGATTGTTCCAGTAACGCCAGCCGACCAGAGCACCTACGCCCAGTACCACGCCAACTACCAGAGCTTTACCGTTCTGGGCAAAGAAATTCTTCAGCGCGTCTACCTGTTCGTTTTCGTTGCTATACACTTCCACGCAGTCCTACTCCTTTAAATCGTGCTTTGCTCAGGCTCAGTTCTGTAGCATTGAAGCCAGCAGGGTTGCAGCATCACGCTGCGCCAGAGTTTGTTGTTCGCCGTTGCGTAAATCTTTAACCGTTACCTGACCGTTAGCGACTTCATCTTCACCAAGAACCAGAGCAATGCGGGCTTTCCACTTGTCGGCTCGGGTAAGCTGCTTCTTAAAGTTGCCGCCGCCAAAGTTGGTCATTAGCTTCAGCTCAGGCAGCGCATCTCGCACCTGTTCCGCCAGCAGCATCGCAGCTGACTGCACGCCCTGACCCGAGGCGATAACATAGACATCAACAATTCGTGTCGGTTCAAAATCTGGATTAACTGCCTGCACCAGCAGAACAAGGCGCTCCATTCCCATGGCAAAACCAACCGCTGGCGTAGCACGCCCGCCCAGTTGCTCAACCAGGCCATCATAGCGCCCACCGGCACACACTGTACCCTGTGAACCCAGGCTGTTGGTCACCCATTCGAAAACGGTACGATTATAGTAGTCAAGACCGCGCACCAGACGCTGGTTGACAGTATAAGCGATGCCGGCAGCATCGAGCAGCGCACACAGGCCGCTGAAATGCTCGCGGGAATCGTCGTCCAGATAGTCACCCAGCGTTGGCGCGTCGTTTAACAGCGCCTGCACATCCGGGTTTTTACTATCCAGCACACGCAGTGGGTTAGTGTACATACGGCGTTTGCAGTCTTCATCAAGCACATCAACATGCTGCTCAAGGAACGCCACCAGGGCATCACGATAGTTAGCACGCGCTTCCAGCGAGCCGATCGAGTTCAGCTCCAGCTTAACGTGGTCTGCAATGCCCAGCGCTTTCCACCAGCGCGCGGTCATCAGGATCAGCTCGGCATCAACATCCGGGCCATGCAGGCCAAAGACTTCGGCACCAATCTGATGGAACTGGCGATAACGGCCCTTCTGAGGACGCTCGTAGCGGAACATCGGTCCGATATACCACAGACGCTGTTCCTGGTTGTACAGCAAACCGTGTTCGATACCGGCACGCACGCAGCCTGCGGTGCCTTCCGGACGCAGGGTCAGGCTTTCACCGTTGCGGTCGTCGAAGGTATACATCTCTTTTTCAACCACGTCGGTGACTTCACCAATAGCGCGTTTGAATAACGGGGTTTGCTCTACAATCGGCAGACGTATTTCGCTGAAGCCATAGCTGCCCAGCACCTGCTTCAGGATCTGTTCAATGCGCTGCCACACCACGGTATCGGCAGGCAGGTAATCATTCATGCCACGGATGGCCTGGATATTCTTCGCCACTGTTTTTTCCATTTTTTGTGTCTGGCAGCATGCCGACTCGCGAATCAATTCGCGATATCAGCCGCGGCCAGACGCGATAAATTTATTTCTCGACCTGATGAACATCAATGCGACGTGATTCATCAAGGATTGTCGCCTTGGCACGGATACGCGCTTCCAGCTGGTCGATCATATTATTGTTATCAAGACGGTCTCGCTGGCGAACACCGTCTTCATAAAAGCCGCTTTTCTTATTGCCGCCGGTCACACCCATGGTGGAGACCGTTGCCTCACCTGGGCCGTTAACCACGCAGCCGATAATCGAGATATCCATCGGCGTGATGATATCTTCCAGCCGCTCTTCCAGCGCATTCACCGTACCGATCACGTCAAACTCCTGACGGGAACAAGTCGGGCAGGCGATAAAGTTGATACCGCGTGAACGAATGCGCAGGGATTTCAAAATATCGAAACCGACTTTAACTTCTTCAACCGGATCGGCCGCCAGCGAAATACGCAGCGTATCGCCAATGCCTTCAGACAGAAGTAAACCGAGGCCGATAGCAGACTTAACCGCACCGGCACGAGCGCCACCCGCCTCGGTAATACCGAGATGCAGAGGCTGGTCGATCTGCTTAGCCAGCAGACGATAAGATTCAACAGCCAGGAAAACGTCTGAAGCTTTAACGCTGACTTTAAACTGATCGAAGTTAAGACGATCGAGATGATCCACGTGACGCATTGCCGATTCCAGCAGCGCCTGCGGCGTTGGCTCGCCGTACTTTTCCTGCAGATCCTTTTCCAGAGATCCACCGTTCACACCGATACGAATCGGAATGTTGTAGTGTCGTGCGCAGTCAACGACCTGGCGGATACGCTCTTCGTTACCGATATTGCCCGGGTTAATGCGCAGGCAATCCACGCCATATTCAGCGACCTTTAAAGCAATACGGTAGTCAAAATGAATATCGGCGACCAGAGGAACGTTCACCTGCTGTTTGATCAGGCGGAACGCTTCGGCAGCATCCATCGTAGGTACGGATACACGAACGATATCAACACCGACGCGCTCCAGTGCTTTAATTTGAGCAACTGTCGCAGCAACGTCGGTGGTCTTGGTATTGGTCATAGACTGGACGGCGATAGGTGCTCCGTCGCCCACGGGCACCTTGCCGACGTAAATGCGCTTTGATTTGCGACGGGTAATGGGTGCTTCATTATGCATATTCTTTCTCCACAATCGCTCGCGCCCAGAGAAGATGCGTTATGGCGCACCTACTGTCAGACGAGCAACCTGGTTAGTACGGATAAAACGACTCAGATCGACAGGATTGCCCTGATACTGGATCTGTACTGCAGCTGGCGCACCAATTTTCAAGCGATAAGGTGCGGTACCAGCAAGGCTAAGTTTACCACCGCTGCGCTGAATCCCGCTGAACAGTTTTTTCCCTGCGGCATCGGTCACTTCCAGCCAGCAATCTTTGGTGAAGTTCATCACCAGCGCATTTGGGTCAACGGCTGGCTGGCTAACGCCAGCGCTACCGGTTGGCAACGGACTGCCGGTGGTGTTATCAACCGAAGCCTGGCTTGGTGAAACAACGGCAGGCTGATTCTGACTGGTTTGAGCAGAGGCAGCCGGGGCAGAAGCAACGGGGGCGGTCGCAGCAGGGGCAGCCGCAGTTCCGTTATTGTCTACCGGTTCAACGGGGGTAGTCTGAGCCGAAGCCCCCTCTTCAGGGGACTGTGGCTGAGCTGAGGCGTCCGGAGAGGTGCCTTCCAGCTGAATCGACTGGCTGTTGTCATCGGTGACGGAACTGTTCTGATCGGACAAAGTGACCAGATCGTCCTGTGCGGCTTTATGATTCTGCCACCACCAGGCGCCGGTCAGGCCGACAACCACAAACACCACCAGCCAGGTGAAGATCATTAACCAGCCGTCCCGTTTTTTGCGACGTTTACCCAGTGCAAAACTCTGCATGGGTTCAACTTTCGCCGCCCGGATCGGGGCCTGTTTTGCCATCATCGGCAACAGGTCCTCTTCCGGGATATGCACGAGGCGGGCATAAGAACGGATATAGCCGCGTAAGAAGGTCGATGCCAAATCAGCCGGCGTCTTATCTTCTTCAAGGTCGCGAACGGTGGAAAGTTTCAGGCAGAGGCGCTCAGCAATGTTCTGCTGAGTCAGGCCCATTTTTTCACGGGCGCTACGCAGGCGCTCGCCTGTTGAATTTACGTTAGATTTTTCTTGAGTGGCTTCAGTATTCATTAGCTAGAAAGTGCTGGTACTGTATCGATTGTGGAAAAATTCGCGCAAGTTGGCCCCCAAAATGTTTAACATCAGCAGTGCGGCCTTCCTGCACGGCGAAGCGAATCTCTAGCCACAAACTTTCCGCTGAAACAGGAAAGCTGTGTTGATAAATTTCTAACAGGACACGTGAATCCTCACGTTTCCCCTTTCCAAATCGCCTTTCGGCTTCTGCCAGCATGGGCATTCCCTTGGCGGGATCGGCTGTTACCGCTTCCGCCAGCGCATCACGCGCGCTCTCTCGTTGCCCGGCATTCAGATAACAGTAGCCTGAATTTTCAATGCTGTCGGCACGAGTCCCATTTGCTGAATCTTCAGCAGCCTGAATGAAATGCCGTTGTGCCGCATCATACTGCCCTAATCTGCAAAGAAACGCACCGTAATTATTAAGCACATAGCCGTTTTGCGGTGCCAGCGTCAGGGCGCGATGATAGTACTTCGCGGCCAGCGTATCATCGCCTGCCTGATGCTGATAGCGAGCTTCAGCCAGCTGAGTACGATAATCATTCGGAGCCAGCGCCAGCGCCCGTTGCAGATTTCTCTGCGCGGCATCTAACTCGCCGCGCGCCAGATAGGCCAGACCCAGCTGTAACCGGGTTTCAACCAGCGCCTTATTTTGCTGTGCCGTCTGACATCCTGCCAGCAGCAGCGCTGCCACTATACTCATCCTGATACGCATTCCGCCTCTCCCTGGGCTGTGATGTACCGTCAGGGTACGTCAATCAGCCCAGGGCAAACAGCCAGCGGCAGCGTTTCTTTATCGGAAAAGACCGGGTTTCAGAGCGCCTTCACAGATATGGCTTCACCGGCCATTTTCTTTTTCAGCGTACGTTTGGTTCGGTCAATCACATCACCAGCCAGCTGACCGCAGGCGGCATCGATATCATCACCGCGCGTCTTACGCACAATAGTCGTAAAGCCGTATTCCATCAACACCTTAGAGAAGCGGTCAATGCGGCTGTTCGAACTACGTCCATACGGCGCACCCGGGAAGGGGTTCCATGGGATCAGGTTAATTTTACACGGTGTGTCTTTCAGCAGCGCGGCCAGTTCATGGGCGTTATCGGTGCTGTCATTGATGTGATCAAGCATCACATACTCAATGGTCACGCGCCCCTGGTTAGCGTTGGACTTACCGATATAGCGGCTGACGGCACCCAAAAACGTTTCAATATTGTACTTTTTATTGATCGGAACAATTTCGTCACGAATTGTGTCATTCGGTGCGTGAAGCGAAATAGCCAGCGCCACATCGATCATATCGCCCAGTTTATCCAGCGCGGGAACCACGCCCGACGTTGACAGCGTCACGCGGCGTTTAGACAGGCCAAAACCAAAATCATCCAGCATGATTTCCATTGCCGGAACCACGTTGGTCAGGTTCAGCAGCGGTTCACCCATACCCATCATCACCACGTTGGTGATAGGACGCGAACCGGTCACTTTCGCGGCGCCAATGATTTTAGCGGCACGCCAGACCTGGCCAATAATTTCCGAGACGCGCAGGTTGCGGTTAAAGCCCTGCTGCGCGGTAGAGCAGAATTTACATTCCAGTGCGCAACCTACCTGTGAGGAAACGCACAGCGTGGCGCGATCTTTTTCAGGGATATAAACGGTTTCAACCTGCTGACCGCCTACCTGGATGGCCCACTTGATGGTGCCATCCGCAGAGCGCTGTTCTTCAGCCACTTCAGGCGCGCGGATTTCAGCCACCTCTTTCAGCTTGTTACGAAAGACCTTGTTGATATCGGTCATTTCGTCGAAATCATCGCAGCAGTAGTGGTAAATCCACTTCATGACCTGATCGGCGCGAAACGGTTTTTCCCCCAGGCTGGCGAAAAATTCGCGCATTTGCTGGCGATTCAGATCGAGCAGGTTAATTTTGTCTTTTTTAGGCTGGACGGTTACAGGCGATGCGGACGACGGCGTCACAATAGTATCTGACATAATGTTCTCTGGCCTCGTTATTACACGTTATGGCGCTGTTTTGGTGAATTCAGGTGAATAGAATAAGAAGCGCCCCGGAGAGCAAGCTCTACCGGGGCGCATAATTGTACTCGCGACTAACGTAAGGTTAAAGCGGCTGACAAAAATAAATTGTAAACCGCAGGGTTATTCACCACACCTGACGCCGGTCTGGCATCCGCTTATTAGCGGGTGCGTGGGCAGATTTCGCCTTCGCCGAAGAAGTAGGCGATTTCACGTGCTGCTGATTCAGCAGAGTCAGAACCGTGGGTTGCGTTCTCGGTGAAGCTGTCAGCGTAGTCAGCGCGCAGTGTACCCGCCAGAGCGTTAGCCGGGTTAGTTGCGCCCATCAGATCGCGGTGACGCTGAACGGCGTTTTCGCCTTCCAGTACGGAAACAACAACCGGACCAGAAGTCATGAACTCTACCAGACCATCAAAGAACGGCTTACCCTGGTGCTCAGCATAGAAACCTTCGGCCTGTTCTTTGCTCAGATGCAGCATTTTGCTGCCAACGATTTTGAAGCCAGCGCTTTCAAAACGGTTGAAGATGGCACCGATTACGTTTTTTGCCACAGCGTTAGGTTTTACGATGGAAAAGGTACGCTCAATAGTCATGTTGACCCCTGTTTTATACGTCGAGTTTAGCCGTGAAAAGTGTCCCGGCCGGGAAAATGGCCGCAGATTATAAGGGTGCATAAGCGGAAATGCCTATCGGAGTTTCAAGAAAATGTTGAAAAACACGATCGGCGTCGCGGCTTTTTTCGCCACCTGACGCCATTTTACCCAGCCCGTGGCTGATTAACCACCCGACGGCGGCAAAACCGTATGAAATCAATTAATGATTTCTACCCTCACCGTACGACTGTCGGCACGGCCACGATCGTCAACCGCGCGAATTCTGTACCTGGCGGAGCGTGTTGGCTGCCAGTCCAGCGGCGTTTTGCTGGCGCTGCTGCCAAGGTAGATATCATCAACAAACCAGTAAACCGTGCGGCTGTCGGCGTCGGTCACTGCGCTGAAACTGATATTTTCGCGCCCGCGCTGTGACTGACGGAGCGTGTAGGTGGTGTTTTTTAGCGGCGAGGTAATACGCGGCGCTGAACCGCTCTGCGACTCCGGCTGACACTCTCCGCGAGGCGGCGGCCGTTTTGCAGACCCGCGCTGGCAAAAACGTTTGCCAGGTCGGAGGACCAGAATTCGAAGACCTCAACGTGGCTGCTGTGTTCATCCCAGGGTGCGCAGGCCACTTTACCGCTCAGGTTATCAATCCGCAGCGGACGATAAACGGTATCGACGGTAATCGGGGATTTACCCGGGATAAACCAGCTGCTGCCGCGTTGCTGGCACCATTGAGTCGGCAGGTTACCGCTGGGCAGGCAGATATCCACTTTTTTGAGATGAGGGGGAAAGCGGTGCCGGGGCTCCCGCAGCTGAGGATAGCTGGCAGCAATGCTGTCGATAATATTGAAGAACAGCGGCGCGGCGGCTTCCACGCCAATAAACGCATTGTTCCCCTGACCGGAGAAATTACCTTGCCAGACAACCAGCACGTAAGGCCCGAAAATCCCTACGCTCCAGGCATCGCGAAATCCCCAGGAAGTCCCGGTTTTCCAGTATACCGGCAGCGATGAAGGCCGCTGGGCCAGCGTATCGCCGGGGCGACGATGCTGCCGCAGAATATCAAGAGTCATAAAGCTGGCTTCTTCACTCAATAACCGGGCACCAGCATCAAGCGGATCGCTTTCACGCATCCTCAGCGGACGCAGTTCACCGCGGTTTGCCAGCATGGCATACAGCCTTGCCAGCTCCTGAGCCGTCACCTCGCCACCGCCCAGCACCAGCGACAGTCCATAGTGTTTTTCACTCGCCATATTGCTGATACCGGCCAGCCGTAAAAACTGATAGAAACTCGGCTGACGCAGCTGCGCCGCAATTGCCACGGCGGGAATATTACGGCTGAAGTTCAGGGCATCGGTTGCCGTCACCGGCCCCAGAAAACGCCGGTCAAAGTTTTCCGGTGCGTAGCTGCCAAAAGTAGACGGTACATCTTTAAGCACGGTCATGGGATGCAGAACGCCCTGCTCCATGCCCAGCGCGTAAATAAACGGTTTCAGCGTGGAACCGGGGGAACGTTTTGCCGTCGTGCCGTTAACCTGTCCCTGGATCTGCCGGTTGAAATAATCCGCCGAACCGACCAGCGCCCGCACGCCCATATCACGGCTGTCCACCAGCATCACCGCGGCGTTATGAATTCCCCGATTCTGGTTGCGTAAGATATAGGCGCGAACCTGTCGCTCAACCAGCGTTTGCAGCGTGGCATCCAGCGTCGTGTCAACCCGAAGCGCACGTTCTCCAGGCTGTAGCTGTTCAATAAAATGTGGCGCGATAAACGGCAGCGCCTGCGGCTGGCGCAGAGTCATCGGCAGGCGAAACAACGCCTGCTGGCCGTTATCGGTGGGATAAAATTGCTGCCAGCGGGCAAACAGACGATTGCGCGCCTGCATTAGCGCCGGGCTGAGTTCGCCGCTTCGCGGATCGATGCGCAGGCTGGGCGACTGCGGCAGCACGGCCAGCGTTAATGCCTCGGCCAGCGTCAGCTTTGCGGGTGGTTTATTAAAGTAGATCAGACTGGCGGCACCCAAACTTTCAATATTACGACCGTAAGGGGCGTAATTCAGATAGGCTTCCAGAATATCGTGCTTGGAGTAGCTCAGCTCAAGCTGCACAGCGCGCAGCAGCTGCACCAGCTTTCCTCCGGGAGTTCGTGTATTCAGCTGCCACTTCATGCGCGCCAGCTGCATGGTGATTGTCGATCCCCCCTGCTTGCTGCCACCGGTGATATAGCTGCGCCAGAACCCACGCAGCAGGCTGACCGGATTAAAACCGGGATTAGCGTAAAACCAGCGATCTTCATGCAGCAGAATACCGTCGATCGCCAGCGGCGACATGTCCGCCAGCGGCGTCCACTGACGGTAGCGATCGTCAGTGGCGAGCTGTAAACGCAGCAGCTGGCCATGACGATCGTACCAGGCCGTCGACAGCGGTAACCCCTGCGAAAGCGGCGGGTGCGGCCACAGCCGCCAGCCCAGCAGAAACAGAGCCAGCAATACCACTACTGCGGCAGCATTTTGCAACAGCCGCTTTAAACCAGCCCGATTTGTTAACTTCATCAGCCGCGTTACGGTGCGGCTGACGGCTCAGCCGCCACCACCTGAATTTTCCCCTGCGCGGCGGACATCGCCTGAATATCGCGATCGTACATCGCCTCGCCGTAGGCTGGCGGGATCACGAAGCTGCCGGTATTGGTGGCTTTAATCTGATAAACAAACTCCTGTACCTCACGCGTGGCGCTGCCATAAACGATCACCCGATCTTCGCGGATATCACTGTAGTCCACCGACCAGGTTGAGCCATCGGCCGCCAGCGGCGAGCTCCATCCGCCACTGTTTTCGCTCTCGCCCTCCTCCTCAGCGTTTTCCGGCGGCGGCGGGGTCTGCTGTACGACTTCAAACCCACCCGGCAGCAGATCGACGACGGCAAGGTTACTCAGTGCCTGCTGGGAATTCGCCCGCACCTTCAGATGAACCGAGATCGTCTGGCCCAGCGTCACTTTATCAATCGGTTTTCCAGCCGCATCGGTATAGTCGCGGGTAATTTCCAGCCCGCGTGAGATCGCTTTCTGCGGCGCAGCAAGGTCATATCCGGCCTGCGTCACCACATACCATGCCGGTGCGCTGTTCGGATTGCCGAACTGAATCGAGCGCGCAGCAGAACTGAACTCACCCTGGCTGAACTGGCCTTTAATTGAAGAAATGAGCTGCGGAACCTTATTGTCACCGCCGATCTGATTAATCTTCAGGCCCTGCACATCATTGTGCTGTGCCACCTGCCCGGCATAGCTTTCCAGTGCCAGGATACTCATCGCCGACGAGAAGGTGGTGTAGCGTTCTTCACGCAGCGCCTGCACCATATTCTCCAGCACCTGCGGTGGGATGGCGTCCACTTTCTCCGGGAAGTGGCGAACGATCAGGTACAGCCGCGTGGCATCCGTCACCAGCGGATCGTAATAGTTCTGCGTCCACCAGCTCTTGTCATAAGCCTTACTCAGCGCCTGCCAGCTGGGCTGCAACAGTCGCTCTGCTTCATCATCCGCTTTCAGCAGTTTCCACGAAGAAGCCAGGTACAGCGAAGCGAGGTCGGTTTTCCAGCCGTCAGGGAAGCGCTTTTGCAGCGTTTCCTGCACCGAAGCCAGCGCGTTCGTGGTGATTTCGCCCTGCCGCGTCAGCAGGTAAATCGCCCAGGCGCGCAGGCGCAGATGATACAGATCCTCATAGCCACTGCTGGCAAGGGTCCGCAGCGCCACGTTGGCCTCATCCAGCATATCGGCAGGCAGCGGATAGCCCGCTGCTCTGGCCTCCAGCAGGTACTGAACGACGTACGGCGTCACGAACGGATCGGCCTGCGGCGATGCTGTCCAAAGCCCGAAAGCCCCATCGCCGTTCTGCCGCGAGCGCAACACGTCGAGAATGCCTTTAAGCTGCTGCCGGACTTTATCGTTCGACAGGCTGCCACGGAGTTCCGGGTGCTCACTCTGCAACAGCAGCGGGATGGACTGGCTGACGATCTGTTCAGAACAGTAATAAGGATAATCCGCCAGATAGCGGGCTAGCCCGCTAGTCAGTACCAGTGGTGAATAAGACACTGCCGCCTGCCGCTGTGCATAGGCATCAAACATCTGGCGCAGGTTATCCACCTGCTGCTGTCTGCCGTTCATGCGCCCCATAACCGATTGGGTACGATAAGGCACCGCCGGGCGCACCGAGGTACTCAAGGTTCGCTGACTGGTTTTATCGCCGTAACCGGCGCGGAACACCAGCGGAGCATCGCCGAGCGCGGCTTTCGCCCGCAGGCGGAAGGTCACCACGCCTTCATGCTTCGCCGCCAGCGGCAGGGATTGCTCTGCGCTACCGACCACCTCCAGCTGTGGCGGTGGCGTTACGCTGAGCTTGACGGGCAGCGCTTCACTTCCCTGTCCCTCAAGGTTGTTACTGACGCCGACGCTGACGTCAAACTCATCACCCGGTGCCACCATCGCCGGAACGTTCGGTGTCAGGATAAAGTCATCGCGCACGGTGGTGGAGGTCTGTGCCTTACCGATTTTTCCGGCGGTGGCAGAAATCGCCATCACGCGGATTTTGCCGTTGAAGTAGTCCGGGACCGGCCAGGTAAACTGCGCCTGTCCGTTCACCTCGGTAATGCCGGACCAGAACGCCACCGGCTTATCGCGCTTGCGTTTAAACGGATTCAGGTGCAGATCCAGGCTTTCACCGCCGTCACCGCCCGGTGCGGAAGTCAGCGACATCAGCTTGCTGAACTCCGGCAGGATCAGGTCGAGGATCTGCGAGCTTTCCACGTTCAGTTCGCGCTTGCGGAAGAAGTAATCCAGCGGGTCGGTCAGTCGATAGCGCGCCACCTGCAGAATTCCTTCATCAACCGCAAATACCGCAACCTGCTGCGGGCCGTCGGCGGTCACCGTAACAGGCAGGTTATCTCCCGGCTTGATCACGTCCGGCACGCTCAGCGCCAGCGCATTTTTCCGCGCCTGGTTGCTGATTTTAAACGGCATCACACCGTAGCTGAGCGGGCTCATAAAGATTTCATCAGAGTTAATATCGCGCACAAACTGCACGTTGATATATGCATTGCCCTCCAGCCCGGCCGGAATGCGAATCTTCTGCACGGAACTGGTGGTCGTGGTATGGAACCACTGCCAGCTATACACCTTTTCCCGCTCGATGGTGATTAGACCGCTGCCGGTGTAAGGCGCATTGATGGCCACTTCAATTTCATCGCCCGGCTGATACTCACCGCGATCGAGCTTCAGCTTCAGCTCAGCATTACGATCCAGCGAACGACTGATATTGGCGTCGCCGGTAACGCTGTAGGCGATACGGTTAAGCACATCCCCTTTGGCGTTTTTCACCACCAGCACGTAGTCACCCGGCTGGTTGGTCATCAGCGGTAAGGTCGTACCGGATGCCGCCAGTTCAAACCGGTTCTCACTGACCGGAATTTCCTTCAGTTTCGACTGGTATTTATAAACGCCGGACTCCTGCCGCGTCAGGACCGACAGATATTTTTGCTCAAGCAGTTCCAGCTTCAGGTCGCCAAGCGCTATGGGCTCAAGCGACGGGTCGATCGCCAGCAGATTTACGCTGCGCTGCGTACCGAGGCGAATAAAGCTGAGATCGCCGTCCGGCTTGAAGCCCACCAGATAGTCCCAAGGTGAAACCAGCGTGCGTGCCGTAGCAGCGACGGAGCGCCCACCGCCGGCAACAAAGGCTTCCGACAGCAGCTGCAGCTGCCAGGTGGCATCTTCCCAGCCGCTGAGGTCCAGCGCGATATTTGCTGAACCGCTGTCGTCCGTGTTGCTGTCCTGCAGCTCGGTTTCGAATCCTTCACCGGCCGGACGCGCCTCATAGAAGGCATAGTCGGGGTAGCGATCGAAGGCCGGATAAACCGGACGCAACGTCAGCTTCGAAGCGACACGACGCCCCTGCGCCGGCGTACCAAACAGGTTCTGCACATCAATACTGGCCTTCAGCTCGCCGGGTTTGACCCAGCCTGAATGCCTGTCCGGCGTCAGCGACAGCTTAACCTTGAGCTGATCCGGCTCGAACTCTTTGATATTCACCGCCGTACTGCCCAGAAGGCGGGTGGAATCATCATCCTTGCCCGGCAGATAGAGGTAGATCATCCATTCGCCGGTTGGTGCATTTTCGTCAGTGGTAAAGCTCAGTTCATTGAAACCGCTGGCGTTGAGGGTCAGCGGTACAGTGCGCATCAGCTTGTCGCGAGGATCGTGAATTTCTGCCCGCACCGGAATGCCGTTGAGCGGCACTGACCAGTCGGCAGCGCGGGTAATCAGGCCGATATTAAAGGTATCACCGGGGCGATAAACGCCGCGATCGGAGAACAGGTAGCTGCTGAGGGTTCGCGAGTCTTCCGGTGTGGATTCGCCATAAACATCAAAACGCGAGAAGTCGAGGCCGCGATCGTTGTCACGCCCGCTGGGCAGGAACGACACATCCCCTTCTTTTTCAACCAGGAACATCACCGGCTGGCGCTCGTTGGCATAAGCTTCCAGCGGTGGGAAACGGACGTGACCATCGCCCCCCGTCCTGCGGGTCAGCAGCTTCTCACCGTTTTTAGCCACCACGGACACCAGGGCATCCGCGACCGGTTGACCGCTGCTGATGGACTGAACGAACAGGTCACGGGATTTATCCTGCGCGCGCTTGGCAATGATTCCGAGATCGGTCACCACCACGAAACGCGAATCGCCGATACTCTGCTGTTCTTCATCCCCTTCCTGATATTCATCTTCCCCCGGCTGCGCATCTTTTTGTTCTGGCGACCACGGAGACAGGGAAAGAAGGAACACCCCGCGATGGGACGCACTGTCGGTAGAGAGGTAGCGCGAAAGATCGATCCCCTGATAGCTGACTTCCCGCGGCTTTTGATTGCCAATTGCGGTCTGATAACGGAAGTGTTCAGTGAAATACTCATCGTTCAGCCGGTTAAAATCAGCGGAGGCATATTCACGGCTTTTAAAGGAGACGATGTGCTGCAGCTGACTCGGGATCACCCGCTTGATATCCAGCCTCATTCCCGGGACATTGCGCGCCGCCACACTAATATGCTTATCGCCGTTCACCGGCAGCAGCGCCCCCTGGGCGGCAAAGCTCAGCATCTGCGGATAGTCCGGCACCTGCACCACCTGCCAGACTTTTTGCGGCATTTTGTAGCCGCCGCTGGAGGTCACCAGCGCATCAACCTGCACCAACAGATAGCGCTGGGCCGGAGCATCAAATTTAAAGCTGTACTGAGGCTGATAATCGTCTTCGGCATCATTGAGGCTTAAAGGAAGCTGCGGTGATTTCTGTAAAACGGTCCGATCGATATTGTCGAGATTCCATTCGGTGAACTCACTTTGATCCGCATTTTTTGCCTCAGAGCGCGGATCGTGCTGCGGCAGTAGCCAGGCTTTGACCGCTTTGCCAACCTCATTATCCGCCACTGCATCGCTGAAACCGACGATCAGCGCCCTTTCACTCGGGCTGCCCGGTTTATCAACTACCTGCGCACTGACATCGCTGACGCTCAGGCTGTAAAGGTTTGGCACGCTAACCCAGCTTTCACCTTTGCGCTCAATACTGTTTCCCGGCAACGACGATTTTAGCGGTTCACCGATTTTCAGATGCACCACACCACCGTGATCCATCGCCACCAGCGGTTCGGAGCGTACCCAGGCGTTAAGTTTTTTATCATCCCAGTTGACGGTGAATTTTAGCGGCTTTTCAGCCTGTCCCTTCGCGCTTGAAACACCCAACGAAAGCTGTTTTTCAACGCTGGCGACATCCGCTGGCGCGGTAAAACGCAGGTTAAAAATGGCACTGTGCTGGCCGCGATTCTGTGGGTCCTGGTAATATTCGGCCTCACCCGGCTGATAATCGAAAGCGGGTACGCTGAAGTCATAGCGGGTTTGTTCCAGCTGGATCTGCGGAGCAAGCAGCGTCTTCGGATTGAGGTCTACCTGATAGCTGGCACCCAGCGGCAGCGGGACTTTCGGCGTAAAAATAAGCGTTTGCGCATCGGACCATTTCCATTCACCATCCAACGCCGGTTTAATGCTGATACCTTTATCAACCGACTTGCCGACGCGTTCAATCGGTGCGGCAGAGGTATCAAAGCTGAGAGTCAGAAGCTGTTTAGGGAGGGTTGCCGCCTGATAATCCAGCGCCTGCGGGTTGGAGGCTTCGACATGAGTTTGCTGTACCGCGATCGGCGCAACGTCTATTGGCTTAGGTCGGTTTTGCCAAAGGTTCCAGCCATACCAACCCGCCGCCGCCAGGCCCAATAGCAGGATAAGACTCAGGCTGATGACTTTAGGATGGCGAATAACGCCCTGCTCCAGACGGTTAAAACCGCGGCCGAATGCCGCCGCCCAGCGTGGTGCCTGCCAGTTAATCTCGCCAAGCAGCGGGCGAAGAATATATCCCAGCAGGCGCAACAGGCGAGAAATCAGCCAGCAAAGGCCCTTCAGCAACAGAAAAGGTAAACGCAGTAGCAGCCTGAGCACATCCATCAGAACCAACCTTATATTCCATTATGCATTTATTCTGACAGTTTCCCTTGCCTGGCCGCTGCATCTGGATGACCGTCAACCCGTGTTACAATTTCTCTAAAATAGTAATAGGTAATCTGTGCAATTTCTATTCCTCCACGCAGGCATTTTGCCAGCTGTCTCGCAGTACCGGGATTTACCCTTGTGATAGAGGGTAAAATCGCTGACACTCAGCAAAACACTGTCAACGATGAGGACGCTATGACGACCCGTTCCCTGTTTGTGACCGCCGAGTGGCTGGCGGAGCATATTACCGATGAAAATGTTCAGGTTCTGGATGCGCGCATGCTGCCGCCCGGCCAGGAATTAACGCGTGATGTGACCGCTGAATATCTGGCTGCCCATCTCCCCGGTGCACCGTTCTTTAATATTGAAGCGCTTTCCGACCACAGCACCGCCCTGCCTCATATGCTGCCGCGTGCTGAGGCTTTTGCCGTTGCCATGCGCGAACTGGGCGTCAGTGCAGATAAACATCTGGTGGTTTACGATGAAGGCAATCTGTTTTCCGCACCGCGCGCCTGGTGGATGCTGAACTATTTTGGCGCGGAGCAGGTGTCAATTCTGGCCGGTGGGCTGGCTGGCTGGCAGAAAGCGAACTTGCCGCTGGAAAGTGGTGAAGTCAGCCTGACGGAAGGTGATTTTGACGCGAAAGTCACAGACGGCGATCGGGTTAAACGCGTGACCGATGTGCTGCTGGTCAGTCATGAAGGCGGCGCACAGATTATTGATGCCCGCGCGGCAAACCGCTTCCACGGTGAAGTTGACGAACCCCGTCCGGGTCTGCATCGTGGCCGTATTCCCGGCAGTCTGAACGTGCCTTGGAATAGCCTGGTCAGCGAAGGTCAGTTGAAACCCGCCGCCGAACTGCGCGCAATCTTCGATCGGCAGGGTGTCGATTTGGCCCAGCCGGTTATCGCCAGCTGCGGCTCCGGAGTGACGGCGGTGGTAGTGATTCTGGCGCTGACCAGCCTGGGCGCGAAAGAGGTCACGCTGTATGACGGTTCCTGGGGAGAATGGGGCAGCCGCAACGATCTACCGATCGTCAACGATTCGCTGTAAGCCCCTTTAGTACTTCAGTAGAAAGGCGACCCGACTGGTCGCCTTTTTTGATGCAGGAACTTAAAGATTTACCACTTTGAAATCGCGCAGGAAGCTGCCCCAGCGGCGTTCGTAGAAAGGCTTGATATGGGCGATAAAGAAGTGGCTGATGCCCTTATCGCCTTCCACAACATGGCAAATATCGATCGGCTCATCTTCCAGCATGGTATCGGTTGCCACGCTTCCCGCCGCCTGAATGATCGCGTCAATGTCGCCGTCGGCTTCGATACCAATCAGCAGGTTTGCTGGCTGGTCGGCACTCTCTTTAATGTGAGCTACATAAGCGCGGCGCACCGATTTGTATTTGGCAAACAGCTGTGTCAGCGAGTCAATCATCTGCGCAGGCGGCTCGGCAATTTCCGACAGCAGTAATGGTGTCCCGCCTTCCAGCACGGTCTGCTGGCTGAGCGCGCTGCCGTGATCGCCCAGTAAATCGGCAATTTCACGCGGCGAAAACTCTTTCCCCTCCGGCAGTTTTGGATTCAGGAACAGCGTTTCACCGAGCGTCATTTCAAACAGCGTACGCACTGGCATCACCAGATAAGCCTGCTCGCCGCTGACCGCCTGCTCCAGTGCGCTGACCGAGGTGAAGCAGGGGATAATGCTGGTACCGTCGTCTTTTTCCCAGTGCTGCAAATCCACCGGCGTGCTGGCATCAATAGCAGAACCGGCCTCGGCGCTTTCGCCCGGGACCACCACGCTGGCATCCATCAGCAGGGAGAAAAACTCGGGGCGGTGTGCCGGTTTACCGGCGGCCAGCTTCAGCACCTCTTCAAGGCGCGGGTTAAGTTCGTTCATCGTCAGGTTCTTTTCGTTTACGGGCTATGTTTTAGCGGGCGATCCGTAAAGGAAGATCGCCCGATCGCCATTATTCGTGGCTGAGCAGCAGGTTAGCGACAGTGCGCACGCCCAGACCGGTTGCACCCGCAGACCACTGATCCACCGCACCTTTACGGTAGGTGGCGGAGCAGTCAATGTGCAGCCAGCCGGTCTTATATTCGCTGACAAAGTGCGACAGGAATGCAGCGGCGGTGCTGGCACCGGCAGAGTGTGCCGGGCTGGCGATGTTGTTGAGGTCGGCAAAGTTTGACGGCAGATGGCTGCGGTGGAATTCCGCCAGCGGCAGGCGCCAGAACGGCTCGCTCTCTTTTTCAGCACAGTTTAGCAGCGACTGCGCCAGCGCATCGTCAAAGCTGAACAGCGCGTGATAGTCGTTACCCAGTGCGGTTTTCGCCGCACCGGTCAGGGTGGCGGCATCGACGATCAGTTTTGGCTTCAGCGCACTGGCGTCAATCAGCCCATCGGCCAGAACCAGACGGCCTTCAGCGTCGGTATTCATTACCTCAACGGTTTTGCCGTTGCGGTAGTGGATGATGTCGCCAAGCTTGAAGGCATTGCCGCTGACCATGTTATCCGCGCAGCAGAGGATCAGCTTCACGCGCTTATCCAGGCCACGGGTAATCGCCAGCGCAAGCGCGCCGGTCAGGGTGGCCGCGCCGCCCATGTCAGATTTCATGGAGTCCATAAAACCGCTCTGCTTCAGGCTGTAGCCGCCGGTATCGAAAGTAATACCTTTACCGACCAGGCAGGCAAACACCGGTGCATCTTCTTTACCCGACGGATTAAAATCCAGCGTCAGCAGCACCGGGCTGCGGGAAGAACCGCGCCCGACGGTGTGCAGACCGGCATAATTTTGCAGGCGCAGGTCTTCGCCTTTGGTGATGCGGTAGCTGACGCTGTCGCAGGCGACATCACACAGCAGATCGACCGCGCGGGTCGCCAGCTGTTCTGGCCCCAGGTCTTCCGCCGGCATATTGATGGTGTCACGCACCCAGTCAACGATCTTCAGGCGGCTGTTCAGTTCTTTGGTGTCAGCCTCATTCAGTGCGGCCCATTCAACCTGGCGCGACCCTTTCGGCGCGCGGTAGCCCTGCCAGAATGCCCAGCTGTTTTCCAGATCCCAGCCGTCGCCGCTCAGGCTGATATTACGGATCCCCTGCCCGCCAATTTTTCTCGCGGCGCGCTGGATGGTGGTCTGTGCATCTTTGCCGGTGAGATGGATCGTCATTCCACTGTCATTACTGGTTAGGGTCGCTTTTTCGCCCCAGCGCGGATCGGCCGCAGCCGTTGACAGGGTAATGTTCATAACAGAGGTGGTCATCGCATGGCTCCTTATCATTTTTTCACGTCGTGGACCGGAGATCCCCGGCCTCTGCGATTTGCCGCAGGACAGATGCTATTCAAAATCGACGCACCAGACTAACAGAAATGCGGGAAAGATGTTTTCAC
Organism: Erwinia sp. INIA01; assembly: GCF_025947915.1. Taxonomy (NCBI): domain Bacteria; kingdom Pseudomonadati; phylum Pseudomonadota; class Gammaproteobacteria; order Enterobacterales; family Erwiniaceae; genus Erwinia; species Erwinia sp. INIA01. The sequence continues at coordinate 122,636 of NZ_JAPDNC010000006.1, read as the reverse complement.
CGCATGCTCTCATGCCGTGCTTTTATGCTGAATGTGAAACGGGCCGAAGAGTTAATCCGGCCCGTTGGCATAACGCGAATCTGTAAGCTAACGTCTAGCTGGCAGCAGCAACGCCTGCTGCTTTAAACGCCGCCCACTGTGGGGAAACCTCACGCATCCTCGCAATTGACTTCACGATCAGCGCGATCGCATAGTCAATCTCTTCAACGGTGGTGAATCGACCCAGCGAGAAACGCAGCGAGCTGTAGGCGAGATCGTCGCTCACGCCCATTGCACGCAGCACATAGGAAGGCTCCAGGCTGGCTGAGGTGCAGGCGGAGCCGGATGAAACGGCCAGATCCTTCAGCATCATAATGAGCGATTCGCCATCAACGTAGCCGAAGCTGACGTTGAGAATATTTTGCGCGCCGTGTTCAAACGAACCGTTGAGATGAACCTGTTCAATTGCGCTGATTCCCGTCCAGAAGCGTGCACGCAGTGAAGCAAGGCGCGCCATTTCTTCGGCCATCTCTTCTTTGGCAATACGATAGGCTTCACCCATGCCTACAATCTGATGCACCGGCAGCGTGCCGGAACGCATACCGCGTTCGTGGCCACCGCCGTGAATTTGAGCCTCAATTCGTACCTTAGGCTTGCGGCGAACATATAGCGCGCCAATGCCTTTTGGGCCGTAAATCTTATGGCCGGATACGGACATTAAGTCGACGCTCAGCGTAGTGAGATCGATCGGCAATTTTCCCACGCTTTGAGTAGCATCAACATGGAAAAGGATGCCACGGGAGCGGCACAGTTCGCCGATGGCGGCAATATCCTGAATCACACCGGTTTCGTTATTAACGTGCATGATTGACACCAGTACCGTGTCATCACGCAGCGCGGCTTCAAGCTGAGCAAGATCGATAACGCCGTCAGCCTGCGGATTGAGCCAGCTGACGCTGTAGCCTCCGCGCTCAAGCTGAGCACAGGTATCCAGTACGGCCTTATGTTCCGTTGTACAGGTAACAATATGACGGCCTTTTTCCTGATTCGCCTCAGCGGCACCTTTAATTGCCAGGTTATTGGCTTCGGTTGCACCGGAGGTAAACACGATTTCACGAGGATCGGCACCGATCAGTTCGGCAACCTGGTTGCGGGCGATATCGACGGCTTCTTCTGACTGCCAGCCAAAACGGTGGGAACGAGAGGCCGGATTACCGAAGGTTCCATCAAGGGTAAGGTGCTGCATCATCTTCTCGGCAACGCGGGGGTCGGCCGGAGTGGTGGCGGAGTAATCGAGGTAAATCGGTAATTTCATTGCGCGTTAAGCTCCGTACAGGTTTTCCCTGAGCTTTCAACCCGCTGTCACCGGACGACAATCTGAAAGCTCAGGGATACATAATCTGCACGACGCTGGAAACGCGATTGAGTGAGGATCAGGCGCGCAGATTAACGTTAATTGTTTCGTGCATACGACCGTTCGGGATGCGACGAATTTCATTATTGTTCTGGCGGTCGGCAACTTCCAGGATTTCCTGGTTGTTCACCAGCTCGGCCAGTGTAATGTTGTTCAGGAAGTCGCTGATGCGCTCGCTCAGATCGCGCCACAGTACGTGGGTCAGGCAACGTTCGCCGCCCTGGCAGCCTTCTTTGCCCTGGCATTTGGTGGCGTCAACGGATTCGTCAACGGCAGTAATCACTGCGCCAACCGCGATCGCATCAGAACCTTTACCCAGCAGATAACCACCACCCGGACCACGTACGCTGGCAACCAGACCATGCTTGCGCAGACGAGAGAACAGCTGCTCAAGATAAGAAAGGGAGATGCCCTGACGCTCTGAAATATCAGCTAAAGGTACAGGACCTTCGTGAGAGTGCAGTGCAACATCAAGCATAGCGGTAACAGCATAACGGCCTTTGGATGTCAGTCTCATGGCTTTACGACCTCGGTTATAACCCTGGATGGGTGTTAACAAAATATGGACGCAAGTCTGCCATTCCTGAGTAATTTGGTCAAGTATTTAACCGAGTAAAACACTCAACTATTTAACCAAGTGTTTTACTCAAGTATTAACTTATTGATTTAAATGAAAACCAATCAATTTTCCCGCTTTTTTTCAAGGGATGAAAGCATGCCGCGAAGGATATTTAGCTCATCTTTTTCCGGGCGGGCACGGGTAAACAGACGGCGCATTTTGCTCATCACCTGTCCTGGCGTCGCCTCGCGAATGAAGCCGCTGGCCACCATCATCTTCTCCATATGCTGGTAAAAACGCTCAAGATCGTCCACCAGTGGATAAGGCGATTCGGTCACTTCGGCGGCTTCGGTTTCCTGCGATTGTAGCCAGGCCATGCGCACTTCATAGGTAATCACTTGAACGGCCATTGCCAGATTCAGCGAGCTGTATTCTGGGTTCGCGGCAATCGCCACGTGGTAGTGGCATTTTTGCAGCTCTTCATTGGTCAGACCTACGCGTTCACGGCCAAACACCAGTGCAACCGGCGCTTGCTGCCCTTCTTCCACACTCTTCAGACCACATTCACGCGGGTCCAGCATCGGCCAGGGCAGCGAACGGGAACGCGCGCTGGTGCCGACAACCAGACTGCAGCCGGCAATCGCTTCATCAAAGGTATCGACAATGGTGGCATTGCCAATTACATCGCTGGCACCGGCAGCCAGAGCGATGGCCTGCGAGTCAGGCTTAACCAGCGGATTGACCAGATAAAGGTTTGTTAAACCCATGGTTTTCATGGCACGGGCTACGGAGCCCATATTGCCGGTGTGGGACGTTTCAACCAGTACGATTCGGATATTTTGCAGCATGAGAGTGTCAGGTGTGAGGAATAATTTAACGATGCTATCATATTTTCAGGACATTTGCCGTTCTCCCTGCTATAGTACGCGCCGTTTTATATCCAACTACTGCGGCGGCCAATAAACCGGCAGGCTGGCGGTAGTAAGAGATACCGTTCTTTAACATCCAGTGAGACGACACTACATGCATCCGATGCTCAACATCGCCGTGCGCGCTGCGCGCAAGGCCGGAAACGTAATTGCTAAGAACTATGAAACCCCGGACGCAGTCGAAGCCAGCCAGAAAGGCAGCAACGACTTTGTGACTAATGTTGACCGCGAAGCGGAACGCCAGATTATCGAGGTGATTCGCAAGTCTTACCCGAAACACACCATTATTACTGAAGAAAGTGGTGAGTTAGCCGGTGAAGATCAGGATATACAGTGGATTATCGACCCTCTGGATGGCACCACCAACTTTATCAAACGCCTGCCTCACTTCTCTGTCTCTATCGCCGTGCGCATTAAAGGCCGCACCGAAGTGGCGGTAGTTTATGACCCAATGCGTAATGAACTGTTCAGCGCCGTTCGCGGCCAGGGCGCACAGCTTAACGGCTACCGCCTGCGCGGCAGCACCGCTCGCGATCTGGATGGTACCATCCTGGCGACCGGTTTCCCGTTCAAGCTGAAGCAGCACGCCACCCCTTATATCAACATCGTCAGCAAACTGTTCACCAAGTGTGCAGATTTCCGCCGTACCGGTTCTGCTGCGCTGGACCTGGCCTACACCGCCGCCGGCCGCGTTGACGGCTATTTCGAAATCGGCCTGAAGCCGTGGGATTTTGCCGCCGGTGAACTGCTGGTTCGTGAAGCCGGTGGTCTGGTCACCGACTTTGTTGGCGCACACGGCTATATGCTTTCAGGAAACATCGTTGCCGGTAACCCGCGCGTGGTGAAATCAATCCTGGCTAACATCCGTGAAGAGCTGAGCGAAGCGCTAAAGCGTTAATTTTTACCCGTCTCACGAAGGCCGACCTGACGTCGGCCTTTTTTATGCCCAAAATTAACGGGTAAACAGCGGGCGGATGCCCCCCGAAATATCTGGCTGCGCGCTCAGCCACAGTACAATACCCGCCGCCAGCAGCAGTATCCCTCCGCTCAGCGCAAGGCAGTTCAGCGCGACCTTCTGCCAGCCCGCAGCAGGACGATCCCGGCTAAGACGTAGCGCCAGAATTCGGGAAATTTGTACCAGCAGCGCCATGCCGGAAACGGTCAGCGCCGTACCCAGCGCCATCGCAATCGCCGACAGTACGCCCCAGCCGTATACCCCGATCACCTTCGAGAACAGCAGCATCATGATCGCCCCGGAACACGGACGCATCCCCATCGACATCACTACCAGACTTTTCGTTTTCCAACCCACAGCGGTGGCAAGCTGAGCGCTGTCCGGTACGTGCTGATGCCCGCAGCCGCAGCTTTCGCTGTGCTGGTGATCGGTTGGCACAATGCGATGAATAGTGATGCCGCCAGTCTTGCCCGAGGTCCGCAGCGTGCGCATCAGCTTCCTGGCCGCACGCCAGCACAGCCATACTCCCAGACCGGCCACCAGCAGATAGCTGCTTTTTTCCAGCCAGTAGCTGCTGAGATGCAGCTGCCGCGAAGAGAGTTTCAGCACCACCAGCATTATCGTAACCAGCGCAATGGCCACACCGCCCTGCACCACCGCAGCCATCATCGTCAGCTGCAGGCTGGTTTTTACCCGGGTAGGATGCGTGGCCAGGAAGGTAGCGATCACGACTTTGCCATGCCCCGGGCCCAGCGCGTGCAAAACGCCATACAGCAGGCTGAAGCCCATCAGCGTCAGCCCCGCCTTTTGAGGATGGCTGGCAACCTGTTGCAGCAGCGCAGTCATCTGCTGGTGCAGATTTTTCTGCCAGAGCACGCTTTGTAACAGGATCTGCGGCCAGAACTGCCACACCAGCAGCGCACAGGCCAGCAGCACAATTATCAGCAGATACAGCGGCCACAGCTGCCGCCAGCTGCGCGCCTGCATAGACAGGATATTTACTGACATACCAGCGTTACCGTTTGAGCAAACTGACGACCCAAATCCATCTCTTCCGCTGGCGCATCCGCCTTATCCAGCGATAGCGCATACGCCTGCATCGAAGCATCAGGTTTTGGCGTTTTCAGTTCAAAATGGCACTCTTTCGCCAGTTCATCAGGGATTTTCAACGATTTTTCCGAGTCGTAATACATATCAACGAAGTAGGTTGGGTCAAAAGTGGAGAAGACAAAGCGCTGGCCTTTCAGCGGCTGCGGATGCGCCAGCGGCAGCACGAATTCCAGTACAGCCTGGTGGCCCTGCCGGGACAGATGATACTCCGGCGGCAGATTCTCAAATTTCACCGGCTGCTTCTGATGCCAGAACTCGGTGAAGTAGTGCTGACCCAGCACGTTAGCCATCACTTCCGCCGCCAGTTTCTTCCAGATAACCGAACCGGGTTTAGCGTCGGCGGCATCGTAAAGCAGATCGGCGGAGGTAATTTCATCCATCACCCAGCGCATTCTCAGCCCGGTAATAGTGTCACCCTGGTGGACCAGCGTGGTTTGCATATCAATAAAGCTGTGCGGGTGCGACCACGCCGCCGGTACGGCACCCACAACCAGCATCAGCCCAACAATGTATCTGTTATAACGTAACAAATTCAACCCCATTCCAGGATTTCCCGATTATTTTTGTGACCTGTATTTAAAAGCGCCGAATAAACGTCCGCAGACCCTCCACAGCCGCAGGGAGTCAGGCTAGGATTAACACAAGATACGTTTAGCGGGAGTGCAGATGACGAGTGATTACTCACCAGAAACCTCTGTTTTTTCCCGTCAGCAACGGCGCTGCCACCTCATTTTAATGCTTTGTCTTCCTGAACCTGACGTTACGCTGGAAATTTACTGCCAGCTGAACGGGGTAGAAGACGCGGTAGCCCGGCAAGATATAGCGGAGGTTACGCTGGAGATCCAGCGTTATCACCAGCTGATTATCGAACAGGATCAACAGGGGTCACTACGGCTGATCGGCGCACAGCTAAATCAGCGCCTGTGTCTGCTGCACGGTTTACGTCGTGCACTGCGGCTATCGCCTGATTTTGTCTGCCACTATTTCACCCCGAGGATCAAACACCACCTGCAGCGTAACGAGGTCAGCAAGGCGCTGTATGATGAGCATAATTTACAGGCGCTGATCCAGCACTGTTCCCGGCAGCTTATGCGGGATTTCAACGCACGCGACCGCCACTTTTTGCAGATCTACCTGCAGTACTCCCTCGCCCATGACTGCCTGGTGGACTTTAACCCTGAACAGACAAGCTGGCTGAGTGCCAAAACGGAATATGTACTGGCGCAGGAGATCCTTCGCTGCTGGCATCGGCAGGGCTATCAGCAAACCTCGGCGGATGATGCCATCCCGCTGGCGCTATTGTTTAGCCAGCTGCACATCCCCAGCATCAGCCAGCCGATTGGGGACTATGAAGCCCGGCTACTGCTGGCGATTCAACAGCTTATTCTACGTTTTCAGCAGCTATCGGGCATGCAGTTCAGCTGCCATGATGAACTCTGTGCCCAGCTGTTCAGCCATCTGGCGCAGGCGCTGGAGCGTGTACGGTTCACTGTTGGCATCGATCACAGCCTGGTGGAAGACGTGGCGCGTCAGTATCCGCGCCTGCTGCGAACGACCCGTGCCGCCCTGGTTGAATTCGAACAACAGTTCTCGCTGCGATTTTCTGAAGAAGAGCTGGGACTGACGGCGATTATCTTTGGTGCCTGGCTGATGCAGGAGAGCGCCCTGCAGGAAAAGCAGGTCCTGCTGCTGACCGGTTATGACCAGGAACTCGAACGCTGCGTTGAGCAGCAGCTGCGTGAGCTAACGCTGCTGCCGTTGAATATTAAATACCTGACGGTTGACGATTATCAGCGTAACAGTGCACCAAAGGGAATTTCTCTGGTAATTACTCCCTATGTCACCACCCTGCCGCTGTTCTCACCGCCGCTGATCCACGCGGAGCTGCCGCTGGGCGAGCACCAGCAGCGCAGCATCCGTGCGCTGCTGGAATCCTGATTAACGGATCGTTGGCCGCAGGAACAAAGCCGGCACCACCAGCAGCGCCATCACCCAGAAGATCCCGCCGTGCAGATGCTGGAATAACACGCCGCAGACCATAGTCATAATCGCAATGCCGCCGCCCATCGCCAGCGCTGAGTAAAGAGACTGCAAACGAATGACCTCCGATCCCTCTCGGGAAGCAATAAAGCGCATTGCCGCCAGATGACAAACGGTGAAACTGCCGCAGTGAAGGATCTGCGCCACAATCAGCCAGCCCAGATCGGTGGTGGCTGCCATCAGGCTCCAGCGAACAATCGCCGCAATGCCGGAGAGCAGCAGCAGATCGCGGGCGCGCCAGCGGCGAAACAGCCGGTTGCTGGCAGCAAAAATGACAATCTCAGCCACGACGCCCAGCGACCACAAATAACCCACGACGCTGGCCGAATAGCCCGCCTGCTGCCAGTAGATCGCGCTAAAACCATAATAGGCCGCATGCGCTCCCTGCATCAGCGTCACGCACAGCATAAAACGCCAGACGGCATTCTCCCGCAGCATCTGCAGCCACACCTGCCAGCCAGCGTGGCTGCCCTGCTTCGAGGTGCCCTGCGGCATCACCGCCGGACGCAGCAGCATCCCGGCCAGCATCGCGCCGCAGCCTGCGCACAGCAGCATCAGAATCGCCTGGTAAGAGAATTGATTGACCAGTACACCGGTCAATGCCGAGCTGATAACAAACGCCAGCGATCCCCATAGCCGCACCGGTCCGTAGGGCAGCGCGATTTGCCGCTGCCAGGTGGCAGCCAGCGCATCGCTCAGCGGCACCAGCGGTGAAAACACAAGGTTAAAGCCCACCATCACGAAAAGCAGCCAGAGCCAATGCGAGCCGAAGCAGAATCCCAGGGCGAACAGCAGGGTAATCAGCGCCAGCAGACGCAGCGCATTGACCAGCTGGGAAGGATTGGTGACGCGGGAGGCAATCAACAGGCTGCCGGTAAAGCGAGCGATCATGCCGCAGCCAAGCAGCAGACCGATCTGCTCAGGCTTCATGCCGCTGCCCTCAAGCCAGACGCCCCAAAATGGCAGGTAGATGCCGTAGGCAAAGAAATAAGTGAAGTAGCCCAGCCCCAGCCAGTACGTCGATCGTATCGTCATGTTCCATCCGACAGAGTAAGTTTCGGCGGTACTCTACACCGTGCGGACAGATAAAAAAATAACGGGACACAAAGTGCCCCGTTATCTGTGCAACGGCTCGCAGTAAAGGAGCTGCTAGCGGATTATGCGTATACCGGGAAGCGGGCGCAGATATCCAGAACCTGCTTCTTCACGCGCTCGCTCACGCCTTCGTCATTGATATTGTCAAGAATATCGCTGATCCAGCCAGCCAGCTCGCGCACTTCAGCTTCTTTGAAACCACGACGGGTTACAGCTGGAGAACCGATGCGAATACCGGAAGTCACGAACGGGCTCTTCGGATCGTTAGGCACGCTGTTTTTGTTGACGGTGATGTTAGCACGGCCCAGAGCGGCGTCGGCTTCTTTACCGGTCAGGTTTTTGTCAACCAGGTCCAGCAGGAACAGATGGTTATGGGTGCCGCCGGAAACTACGTTGTAGCCACGCTCCAGGAACACTTCAACCATCGCTCGTGCGTTTTTAGCAACCTGCTGCTGGTAGGTTTTGAACTCTGGCTCCATCGCTTCTTTGAACGCCACCGCTTTACCGGCGATAACGTGCATCAGAGGGCCGCCCTGGCCGCCAGGGAATACCGCTGAGTTCAGTTTCTTATACAGATCTTCGTCACCGCCCTGAGCCAGGATCAGACCACCGCGAGGACCCGCCAGGGTTTTATGGGTAGTCGAGGTCACGATGTGTGCGTGTGGTACCGGGTTAGGGTAAACGTCAGCAGCGATCAGACCAGCAACGTGGGCCATATCGACGAACAGGTATGCGCCAACGCTGTCAGCGATTTCACGCATTTTAGCCCAGTCACACACGCCAGAGTATGCGGAGAAGCCGCCTACGATCATTTTCGGCTGGTGCTGTTTAGCCAGTTCGGCCAGCTCGTTGTAGTCGATTTTGCCGGTTTCATCGATACCGTAAGGAATGACTTTATACAGTTTGCCGGACAGGTTAACCGGGGAACCGTGGGTCAGGTGACCACCGTGTGCCAGGTTCATACCCAGAATGGTATCGCCCGGCTGCAGCAGCGCGGTGTAAACAGCGAAGTTCGCCTGTGAACCGGAATGCGGCTGCACGTTGGCATAGTCGGCACCAAACAGCGCTTTAGCGCGGTCGATAGCCAGCTGCTCAACGATATCCACGTACTCACAGCCACCGTAATAGCGTTTCCCCGGATACCCTTCGGCATATTTGTTAGTCAGCTGGGATCCCTGAGCCTGCATTACACGTGGGCTGGTATAGTTTTCTGAAGCAATCAGCTCGATGTGCTCTTCCTGACGCACTTTCTCCTGCTCCATCGCCTGCCATAAATCGGCATCGTAATCGGCAATGTTCATATCACGCTTTAACATCTGCATCTCCTGACTCAACTGACTTTTAATAAGGAACTTCGGGGTGTTGGGCAACAGTTTAAACTGTTACCCTGCCGTTGAATAGCGCCATGACCGCCTTTTTGCGCAAACGATTGGCTTCAGAGCCAGCAAGGCTTAGATATCATTTTTGCAAGCAGTTGGTTACGGAGTTTTCCTCATTATCAACTTGCAGCTTGTTCAACAAGCCCACGCCATCAGCACGGATAAATAACCCTGATTCTCAGATGGGTATTTACAATGCAATTTCCCGAAAATTAATGCATCTGAAATACACGTTATAAAATCAGGGAGTTCACTATGCTAGATAATCAGACCATTGCCATCGTCAAATCCACCATTCCCGCCATTCTCGAACTCGGACCAAGCCTGACGGCCCACTTTTACGATCGTATGTTCAGCCACAATCCCGAACTGAAAGATATTTTTAATATGAGCAATCAGCGCAACGGCCACCAGCGGGAAGCGCTGTTTAATGCCGTCTGCGCCTATGCCAGCAATATCGATAATCTGGCGGCGCTTGGCCCCGCCGTGGAAAAAATAGCCCAAAAGCATACCAGTTTTGCCATTCGGCCTGAGCAATACAACATTGTCGGTACGCACTTGCTGGCCAGCATTGATGAAATGCTGCATCCGGGTGAAGAGGTTCTTGAGGCCTGGGGCAAAGCCTATGGCGTGCTGGCCGGAATCTTCGTGCAGCGTGAAGAGCAGATTTATGAACTTTCCGAGCAGAAACCCGGTGGCTGGAGGGGAACGCGAGAATTCGTTATTAGCGAAATCACCCCACAAAGCGCGGTAATCAAAAGTTTTGTGCTGACACCGGCCGACGGCCAGCCTGTCGCGAGCTATCGCGCGGGGCAGTATCTTGCCTTGTGGGTGGACGATCCTTCATTTGAAAACAAAGAAATTCGTCAGTATTCACTCACCCGCTCACCGAACGGCAAAAATTATCGTCTTGCCGTACGCCATGAACAAGGCGGGACGATGTCCAGCTGGCTGCATCAGCAGAAAGTGGGCACGCATCTGCGCGTTGCTCCACCGGCCGGTGATTTCTTCCTCGACGTGAAGCCGGAAACACCGGTTACGCTGATTTCTGCAGGCGTGGGGCTAACGCCGATGCTGGCGATGCTGCATCAGCTGGCAGAGAGCCGACATCCGTCGACGGTGCAGTGGTTCCACGCCGCCGATAACAGCAGCACGCACGCCTTTGCGAAAGAAGTCACGGAAACCGGAGCCCACCTGCCGCGATTTACGCAGCATATCTGGTACAGTCATCCCACTGCTCAGGATAAAGAGAAGTTCAACACGCATGGACTTATCAACCTGTCACCGCTGGAGTCCATGCTCAGCGATCCGGCCATGCAATATTATCTATGTGGGCCGGTGGGCTTTATGGAGGCGGTAGAGCAGCAGCTACAACAGCTGGGCGTTTCGCACGATCGTATTCATTATGAAGTTTTTGGCCCGCACAAAGCGCTGTAACCAACCTTTCTGCCGATCGTAACGCCAGAAATGAGCAGGGCCTGAATATTCAGGCCCTGTTACGCAAGTGAAAAACAGCGATTAAATCGCTTCTTCGTCTTCTTCACCGGTGCGGATACGCACAACGCGCGCCACATCAAACACAAAAATCTTACCGTCACCGATTTTACCGGTTTGCGCCGTGTTCATAATAGTATCGACGCAGGTATCGACAATATCATCAGCCACAACGATTTCGATTTTCACTTTTGGCAGAAAATCGACCATATATTCAGCACCACGATACAGCTCGGTGTGGCCTTTCTGACGGCCAAAACCTTTAACTTCCGTTACCGTCATACCGGTGATGCCGACTTCCGCCAGCGCTTCGCGCACGTCATCCAGTTTGAACGGCTTAATAATTGCATCGATCTTTTTCATAGCAGACCCTTATTTCTCCCTCCGGTAACGGACGGGTAATCAACGATTAACTTCACCGGACAGGTCACGCGGCGCGGTCTGTCTCTTTTTTCAGGCAGCTAAACTACCATAATTGATAGCAAAAACGGCACTGAAAATTATTCTTTAAAATCGCCAGCGTCCAGTTCATGTCGCGACAACAGTTTATAGAACTCGGTGCGATTGCGCCCTGCCATTCGGGCGGCATTCGTGACATTTCCTTTGGTCATCTGCAGCAGCTTGCGCAGGTAGTTAAGCTCGAACTGATTACGCGCCTCCGCGAACGTAGGCAATGCGGTATTTTCTCCGGCCAGCGCCTGCTCGACCAGCGCCTCACCAATGACCGGAGCTGAAGTGAGCGCTACGCACTGTTCAATCACATTCACCAGCTGGCGGACATTTCCCGGCCAGCTGGCGGCCATCAGGCGATGCATCGCATCGCTGGAGAAACTGCGGACAAACGGTTTGTGCCGCGCGGCCGACTGCTTCAGCAAATGATTGGCCAGCAGCGGAATATCCTCGGCTCGCTCATGCAGTGCGGGGATTTTCAAATTGACCACGTTTAAACGATAGAACAAATCTTCGCGAAACTCTTTTTTCTCCATCGCTTTTGGCAGATCGCGATGGGTGGCGGAGATAATACGCACGTCGATATCCAAATCGCGATTGCTGCCCAGCGGGCGCACTTTACGCTCCTGCAGCACACGCAGCAGTTTGACCTGCAGCGCCTGCGGCATATCGCCAATTTCATCGAGGAACAGCGTTCCCCCTTCCGCGGCCTGGAACAGCCCTTCCCTGCTGCTCACCGCCCCGGTAAAAGCCCCTTTCGCATGGCCAAACAGCTCGGACTCCAGCAGTTGCTCCGGCAGGGCACCGCAGTTAATCGCGATAAACGCTTTGCCCGCACGCGGGCTGGCCGCATGGATCGCCTGCGCCAGGATCTCTTTTCCGGTTCCGCTCTGGCCGTTAATCAGCACGCTAACGTCAGAGTGCGCCACCATCCGCGCCTGTTCCAGCAGACGCAGCATTAGCGGACTGCGGGTGACAATATTTTCGCTCCACGACTCATCCGTCGTTGGCACCCGGTGTGCCAGCGCCTCATCAATGGCTTTATACAACGCATCGCGATCCACCGGCTTGGTCAGGAAGCTGAACACACCCTGTTGCGTAGCGGCAACGGCATCGGGGATAGAACCGTGAGCGGTAAGAATGATGACCGGCATGCCGGGATGACGTTTCTGGATTTCGGCAAACAGCGCCATTCCGTCCATTTCATCCATACGCAGATCGCTAATCGCCAGATCGATAGTTTCGCGGTCCAGCACCCGCAGCGCTTCCGGGCCGCTTTCGGCGGTGGTGACGGCAAAACCTTCACTACTGAGACGCATACCAAGGAGTTTAAGCAGGCTGGGGTCGTCATCCACCAGCAGCAGCCGGGCTGATTTTTTTATCATGGCGTTGCATCATCCTCTGATTTATTGCCGGACGATGTTGCGTCGTCCGGTGCGGATTTATCCGCGGCATGGCTGCTGTCGGCGGCATCAGGCGAGCGCCGTGATGAGAGCTGACGTTCAATATCGGTCAGGGAATCCAGCTTGCGCCGGGTCACCGCCAGTTCCTGATTCAGCGCGATGTCCTGCTGGCGCAGCGCATCAAGCTGCGCATCGCTGGTTTGTTGCAGCGTCGCGTAGCGCGTGCGCTCTGCGGATAGTTGCAGCAGCGATCCCTGCCCTTCCCGCCACAGGGTCAGCAACGGGCGCACGGCGGTGGGGTAGTCGTAGCTGTAATCATCAAGCCGCTGCAAATACTGGCGGCGTTCCACCGGCGTGATATTACCGTTGCTGAGCAGTACGGCCTGTTTAAACCGGCTCTGCCAGTTATCCGCTGGCCAGCGACGCGCTTCTGCCCGCGCTTCGGCTGGTGTCAGGCGTTCGGCACAGTCCATCGTTCGCAGCCAGTAAAGCGGATTATTGACCACCGATACGCTGTTAAAGGTCCAGACCTGGCCGCAGGAAACCTCCTGGAAATCCACAACGCGGCGTTGAGTTTCGCTGAACGAATCATGCGTCAGACTGCTGTTCTTCTCTGGCATCTGGCTACAGCCAGATATCAGTGAAGTCAGCAGTGACACCGCAGCGAGTTTGCCGGTTCGATCCAGAGACAACAGAGCAGATAAAGGTGAAAAACGCATGACTAGTTATTCCCGGCGGTGGTATTTAATTCGATACGGAAGCAAACATCCGCTTCCTTGCTGTCAACCAGCTGTAAATCACCCTGTAAACGCTGCAGGCAATCTTTGGCAATGCTCAGTCCCAGCCCACTGCCTTTAACGGCCCCCTTCCGCTGCATGTTGCCCTGGAAGAAAGGTTCAAAGATCATCGCCCGCTCTGCGTCCGGGATAGGCGTGCCGGTGTTGGCAACTTCAATGATTGCCCGGCCTCCCTGCTGGCGGCTGCGGATCCAGATACGGCCTGATTCTGCGCCGTAGTGTACAGCATTGGAATAAAGATTATCGATCGCCCGCAGTAACAATGTCGGCTCAGCCCGGCAGCTGGCGAGCTGAAGATCGACTTCGGTATGCATCATCTTAGCGCGAGCCGTCAGGTTGTGGCTGGCAATCAGCGTTTCAACCAGCGGTGCCAGCGGCACATCCTCAAGCGGCAGCGGGCCATCGGCTAACTTACGGTTGTAGTCCAGCAGCTGCTCAATCAGCGTTTGCAGGCGGCGGCTGCTGTCATTGAGAATGCTCACCACCTCTTTTTGGTCGGCGGTTAAAGGTCCAACTATCTGATCGGCGAGCAGTTCCGTGCCTTCACGCATGCTGGCCAGCGGCGTTTTTAGCTCATGAGAGATATGGCGCAGAAACTCATGCCGCTGGGACTCAAGCCAGGTCAGCCGCTCGCTCAACCACAGTATGCGCTGCCCAAGAGAGCGAATTTCGCGCGGGCCTTTAAACATCAGGTTCTGTTCCAGCTGCTGCCCTTCACCCAGGCGATTAATCATCCGTTCTACAGCTTTCACCGGCCCGATAATCATGCGGGTAAACAACACCACCAGCCCGAGGCTGAGCAGGAACAGCGTCAGCGCCTGCCAGCCAAAATACTGACCCCGATCGGCAATTTCACGCTGTAACTGTAGACCACGCGAGAAGACCACTTCACGAGTTGTCTGCACCAGCTGCGCGTTAGCGGAAGAAAATGCCTCCAGCTGCTCGGCTGCCGCCTTGACCGGTGCGCTGTTGTCGCATTTTATCTGGCTTAACTGAGTCAGACTTTGACGCAGCGCCTGATAGGTACGGATGTCCGGCAGCACCGGCGCATGGGCATCAAGCATTTGCGAATAGCGGCTGTGCTGAGTTTGATAGAGCTTTTGCAGCATCGGGTTATCCAGCACGCAGTACTGTCGATAGCTGCGCTCCAGTTCCAGCGCGGTGCGCGCCATCGCTTCACTGCGCCGCACATCGGTCAGGGTGGTGCGGTTAGTATCCGCAGCGCGATCGCTCAGCGCCGACAGGCTTTCCCAGGCCTGCCATGCCAGCACCAGCAGCGGTAATAACACCAGTAAAAACGCCATCAGCACCAGCTGACGCAGGGATCGTGGAAACAGACGCCATTTCTTCACGGAGAGATCTCTTGTTCAGGTTATCAGTGATGCTAGCGGAGAGTGGGCTGCGAGGAAAGTCAGGCGATGAAATGAAAATGGCCGGTTCACTGAACCGGCCATCGGGCGACGCTGCAGGTGAGCAGCGAGGCTGAATAGGTGGAGCCTAACTCAACGTTGCGTCCGATGTTTGATAACGTCACAGAGTGAACGATTATCGGTGGGGTGGACGACAGGCTCCGTTTTGTGCGTCATTCTGGGCGTTATGGGCACTTGACCGCTTGCGCAGGGCTATCATAACCAGGTGAATGAGCCGCTGAATAGATTATAGCAATCATCGTGCCAGTTTTTCAAATTATGTTTTAACTTATTATAAAATGGTGATTTTTTATGATGCGGTTCTCTTTTGTTCGCGATCGTTTTGACCAGCCGGTCTGGCTGAGTGTCGCTGAAAAGTAACACTTTTAGCGATGTGTGAATCGTGCCATTTAAATCAACGAGTTAAGTGTCGCCGTTTGGAGACAGTGATTTAAGGGGATTGTCGGGGAAATGCAACAGAGGGCTCGTGCTGGTGGTTTCGGGGCTTGTGGGTTCGGGGCTTGTGGGTTCGGGGCTGGCGCAGACGGGTTGGCCCTGGAAACGGGCGGGTCCTCGCGCCACGCGTTGCGTGGTGCCTTCTCTTCAGTCGGGAGCCTTTGCGGACCGCCGCAGACGGGGCTTCCTGCCCCGGCTGCGCCTTTTGCTCGCGTCCATGCGAGCAAATCCTGGCTCCCTCGTTACGTTCAGCGCTGCGGATTGCCCGTTTCCAGGGCCAACCCGTCTGCGCTTTGCTATCGGAGTCGCTGCTTTAAAAGATCGTCTTTCGACATTCCTTCGATTTTCCAATGATGGAAATGGCCCACATTGCCCTCTCCAGATAACGAGACAGTCCGGGAAACCTACTAGCCATTCAGCTAATGAAAGGGAAATCAACTTGCCGACCAGTTAATACTTATGACTGACCTCGTCTCAATTCAGATAAGAAGCGACGGCAATTTCCGGAAGAGGGCCAGCCTGGGCGGCTGACGGGCAATCCGCAGCGCTGAGGTGCAGGCAGCGGGGCCGGAGAAAACGGCAGAGAAACCAACCGCCCATTCAGCTAATGAAAGCGATATCAACTTACCGACCAGGTCAATACTCATGACTGTAATCCGTCTCAATTCAGATAAGAAGCGACGACAAATTCCGGAAGAGGGCCAGCCTGGGCGGCTGACGGGCAATCCGCAGCGCTGAGGTGCAGGTAGCGGGACCGGAGAGAACGGCAGGGATGCCGGGCTCAGGCGTGGCGCGGGCAGGACGCCCGCTCCACGCCGATCCGCAAGGCCCGATACCGAAACCGAAGGCACCGCAAAGCGGCGCGAGGACCGCCCGGTAGCCGCCCAGGCTGGCCCTCTTCACCGCAATCCCAGCAAAGCTTTTCATCTTGACACCCGTTCCGGAAATGTCACTTACAAAAAAAGCCACCATCCCAAAGGACAGTGGCTTTTTCAAACCTGCCATTAACCCGCTGATTTACAGCAGGCTACTCACACAGGTATCAGCCCAGCTGCTTACGCGCATTGCGGAAAATACGCATCCACGGGCTGTCCTCGCCCCACTCTGCCGGGTGCCAGGAGTTGCTGACGGTGCGGAACACGCGCTCCGGGTGCGGCATCATAATCGTTACGCGACCGCTTTCGTTAGTCACCGCCGTAATGCCGTTTGGAGAACCGTTCGGGTTAGCCGGGTACTGCTGGGTCACGTTGCCGAAGTTATCGACAAAGCGCAGCGCCACCAGCCCTTTCTGCTCAAGCTGTGCCAGATGTGCATCGCTGCGCACCTCCACAAAGCCTTCACCGTGCGAAACCGCAATCGGCATACGGGAACCGACCATACCATCCAGCAGCAGCGACGGGCTGGCCGCCACTTCGACCAGGCTGAAGCGCGCTTCAAAACGCTCGGACTGGTTGCGCACAAAGCGCGGCCACTCTTCGCTACCCGGGATCAGCTCACGCAGATTCGACATCATCTGGCAGCCGTTGCACACGCCCAGCGCCAGCGTCTGCGGACGGTGGAAGAAGGTTTCGAACTCGTCGCGCACGCGGCTGTTGAACAGAATCGATTTCGCCCAGCCTTCGCCCGCGCCCAGCACATCGCCGTAAGAGAAGCCGCCGCAGGCAACCAGTGCCTGAACGTCGCTCAGACCACGACGGCCCGCCAGCAGATCGCTCATATGCACGTCAACCGCATCAAATCCGGCACGGTGGAAGACAGCCGCCATCTCAACGTGGGAGTTAACGCCCTGCTCGCGCAGCACGGCAACCTTTGGACGCGCGCCGGTGGCAATAAACGGTGCAGCGATATCTTCTTCTGGTTTGAAGGTCAGTTTGACGTTCAGGCCCGGATCGCTGTTGTCTTTCTTAGCTTCGTGTTCCTGATCGGCACAGGCCGGGTTATCACGCAGGCGCTGCATCTGCCAGGTGGTTTCAGCCCACCAGGTACGCAGGGTGGTACGGCTTTCGCTGTACACCGCAGAATCGCCGGAGGTGATCACAAAGCGATCGCCCTCTACCGCACGACCCAGCACGTGAACGCAGTCGCCCAGTCCGTTGGCAGCAAACACCTGTTCAACCGCCGCGCAGTCTGCGGCAGCAACCTGAATCACCGCACCCAGTTCTTCGTTAAACAGCGCAGCCAGGCTATCGCTGCCCAGCGCGGCAATATCTGCCTCAACGCCGCAGTGACCGGTAAAGGCCATTTCTGCCAGCGTTACCAGCAGGCCGCCGTCTGAACGGTCGTGGTAAGCCAGCAGTTTGTCATCGGCCACCAGCGTCTGGATAGCGTTCCAGAACCCGGCCAGCTGTTTCGCATCACGCACGTCGGCAGGTTTGTCACCCAACTGACGATAAACCTGAGACAGTGCCGTTGCGCCCAGCGCGTTAACGCCCTGACCAAGGTCGATCAGCAGCAGGCGGTTATCCACGGTTTGCAGCTGTGGCGTAGCGGTTTTGCGTACGTCTTCCACACGGGCAAAGGCGGTGATCACCAGCGACAGCGGAGAGGTCATCTCGCGCTGCTCGGTCCCTTCCTGCCAGCGGGTTTTCATCGACATGGAGTCTTTGCCCACCGGGATAGTGATACCCAGCGCCGGGCACAGCTCTTCGCCGACGGCTTTGACCGCTTCATACAGGCCCGCATCTTCACCCGGGTGACCAGCGGCGGCCATCCAGTTAGCGGAAAGTTTAATGCGCGTCAGCGGACCAATCTGGGTCGCTGCGATGTTGGTCAGCGCTTCACCCACGGCCAGACGGCCGGATGCAGCGAAGTCCAGCAGGGCAACCGGCGCACGTTCGCCCAGCGCCATTGCTTCACCGTAGTAGCTGTCAAGGCTGGCGGTGGTGATCGCGCTGTTAGCCACCGGGATCTGCCACGGTCCCACCATCTGATCGCGCGCAACCATGCCGGTGACGGTACGGTCGCCGATAGTCACGAGGAAGGTTTTCTCCGCAACGGTCGGCAGGTGCAGAACGCGGTTGACCGCATCAGCAATAGAAATGTTGTCGCGAACCAGCGCGTCGCCTTTCGCCTTCAGGCTGGCAACATCGCGGGTCATTTTTGGCGTTTTGCCCAGCAGCACGTCCAGCGGCAGATCGATTGGCGTATTGTCGAAATGGCTGTCGGCCAGCGACAGGTGCATCTCTTCGGTAGCTTCGCCGATCACCGCATACGGAGCGCGTTCACGTTTGCACAGCTCGTCAAACAGTTCGATGCTCTCAGGTGCAACCGCCAGAACATAACGCTCCTGCGATTCGTTACACCAAACTTCCAGCGGGCTCATGCCCGGTTCGTCATTGAGAATATCGCGCAGATTGAAACGACCACCGCGCTCGCCGTCGCTGACCAGTTCCGGCATGGCGTTGGACAGACCGCCCGCACCGACGTCGTGGATAAACAGAATCGGGTTAGCTTCACCCAGCTGCCAGCAGCGGTCGATCACTTCCTGGCAGCGGCGTTCCATTTCCGGGTTGTCGCGCTGAACGGAGGCGAAGTCGAGGTCGGCATCGGACTGGCCGGAAGCCATAGATGACGCGGCACCGCCGCCCAGACCGATATTCATCGCCGGGCCACCCAGTACGATCAGCTTGGCACCCACGGTGATTTCGCCTTTCTGCACGTGATCGGCACGGATGTTACCAATACCACCGGCCAGCATGATCGGCTTGTGGTAGCCGCGCAGCTCTTCGCCGTTGTGGCTGTTAACACGCTCTTCATAGGTACGGAAGTAGCCGTTCAGCGCCGGGCGACCAAATTCGTTGTTAAACGCCGCACCGCCCAGAGGGCCTTCGGTCATGATATCCAGCGCGGTAACGATACGTTCAGGTTTGCCGAAATCCTCTTCCCACGGCTGTTCAAAGCCCGGGATACGCAGGTTAGACACGGAGAAGCCAACAAGGCCGGCTTTTGGCTTCGCACCGCGTCCGGTTGCGCCTTCATCACGAATTTCGCCACCTGAACCGGTCGCGGCACCCGGCCACGGAGAAATTGCCGTCGGGTGGTTATGGGTTTCTACCTTCATCAGGATGTGCGTATCTTCCTGATGGAAGTCATAGGCACCCTGACGGTCAGCGTAGAAACGGCCGACCTGAGAACCTTCCATCACCGCGGCATTGTCTTTATAGGCAGACAGCACGTGGTCCGGGGTCTTCTCGAAGGTGTTTTTGATCATCTTGAACAGCGACTTCGGCTGCTGCTCACCGTCAATCACCCAGTCGGCATTGAAAATTTTGTGACGGCAGTGCTCGGAGTTTGCCTGGGCAAACATATAGAGCTCGATGTCGTTCGGGTTGCGCCCCAGTTTTTCAAACGCGGCCAGCAGGTAGTCGATCTCATCCTCGGCCAGTGCCAGGCCCAGCTTGATATTGGCTTGAACCAGTGCATCACGACCTTCACCCAGAACGTCCACGCTCTGTACCGGCGCGGGCTGATGGTGTGCGAACAGCTGCTCGGCCTGATTCAGATCCGTAAACACGGTTTCCATCATGCGATCGTGCAGCAGAGCGGCCAAAGCCCCCCACTGTGCATCAGTCAGCTGTGGAGCCTGAATATAGAAGGCCAGGCCGCGCTCAAGGCGCAGAACCTGCGGCAGGTCGCAGTTGTGGGCGATATCGGTCGCTTTGGATGACCACGGGGAGATCGTGCCGGGACGCGGGGTCACCAGCAGCAGGCGGCCTTCCGGGGTATGCTCAGCGAGAGAAGGACCGTATTTCAGCAGGCGCTGCAGGCGCGCTTTTGCATCCGCATCAAGCGGAGCGCTGACATCGGCGAAATGGACGTACTCGGCGTAAATATCACTCACCGGCAGGTGAGCGTCCTGAAAGCGGGTCAGCAGTTTGTTAATACGAAATGCCGACAGGGCGGGCGAACCACGCAGAATTTCCATCATTAAAGATCTCTCGTCTCGAAGCGCCGGGCGACGCTTCATTGGGCGCAACAGGGAAAACGGGCGCTATTATAGAGAATCCCCACCGGTTACGAAACCGTTTGCGCAGAATTAATCGACATCCAGAATTGGCTGAAAATTACACGATTCAGGTTGATTTAAGTTGCGATGCCACGCGGACTTGAGCAAAATGCCCCACGCTCAGGAGCAATTATAGCCAATAAATACTGCCGTAAAAGACAGATACCTGAGAGCTACCGAGAGATAACTATTTGAAACGCCTAAAATTAAATTACCTGCTCATCGGGCTGGTTATGGTGCTGCTCGCGCTTGCACTGTGGCCGTCGATACCCTGGTACGGCGGTGCAACCGACCGCATCGCGCAGATAAAATCGCGAGGAGTTTTACGTGTGAGCACGATAAATTCTCCTTTGACTTATTACACCGTCAATAAATCACCGGCCGGTATGGACTACGAGCTGGCAAAACGCTTTGCCGATTATCTCGGCGTGAAGCTGGAAGTAACCGTGCGCCCGAACCTGAGCGATCTGTTTGACGATCTGGAAGATGACAAAGCTGATGTGCTGGCGGCCGGTTTAATTTACAACAATGAGCGTCTGGCGCATTTTCGCGCCGGTCCGACCTACTATTCCGTTTCGCAGCAGCTGGTGTACCGCATCGGCGCAGCCAGACCGAAGAACCTCGGCGATCTGAAAGGACGGCTGATCGTCGCATCCGGCTCAGCCTATCTTTCCACCCTGCGCGATTCGAAAGAGAATCAGTACCCGGACCTCGACTGGGCGATCTCCACCGATCAAACGCCGCAGACGCTGCTGCAGGCAGTTGCCGATGGCAAAATCGATTATACGGTGGGTGATTCGGTCACTATTGGCCTGATGCAGCGTATTCATCCGCAGCTGGCGGTGGCGTTTGATATCTCCGATGAAGAGCCCGTCACCTGGTATATCCAGCGGGAACAGGACGACAGCCTGAATGCGGCGATGCTCGACTTCTATAACGAGATGGGCGAAGAAGGTGCAATGGCGCGTCTGGATGAGAAGTATCTCGGCCACGTCGGTACTTTTGACTATGTTGATACCCGGACATTCCTGCGAGCCATCGATGGCACGCTACCGGCGATCCAGCCGCTGTTTGAGAAATATGCGCAGAGCATCGACTGGCGACTGCTGGCGGCAATCTCTTACCAGGAATCACACTGGAACCCCCAGGCTACCTCGCCAACCGGCGTGCGCGGGATGATGATGTTAACGCGTAACACCGCAGACAGCCTGAACGTGACGGACCGTACCGATCCCGAGCAAAGCGTACGCGGCGGCAGCGAGTATTTGGTAAAGATGATGGAGAAAGTGCCGGCAGGAATCCCGGATGATGAACGCATCTGGTTCGCCCTCGCCGCTTACAATATGGGTTATGCCCATATGCTGGATGCGCGCAAGCTGACGGAAAAACAGCAGGGTAATCCTGACAGCTGGGCAGATGTAAAGCTGCGTCTGCCGATGTTAAGCCAGAAGCGTTACTACAGCCAGACCACCAATGGCTATGCGCGCGGGCACGAAGCCTACGCGTATGTCGAGAATATTCGTAAGTATCAGATAAGCCTGGTGGGGTACCTGGAAGATCAGGAAAGAAAGCTGGCGCAGAAGGCCGCAACCGAGGCCGAGTTGGGTAACGCCTACCCTGCCGTTCCGCCGCAGCTGGCGATGAACTGAGGCTAAATCGCCTTCCCCGCCTGACGCTGCGCTTTTTTCTCCGCGCGCCGATGGCGGAAAAAGTCGCTCAGCATCGCCGCACACTCCGTCGCCAGAATGCCTTCTTCTATTTGCACCTGATGGTTCATGCCGGGATGCCCCAGTACATCAAGCAGCGAGCCTGCCGCACCGGTTTTTCCATCACGTGCACCAAACACCAGCCTGCCGATGCGGCTGTGAACCATCGCCCCCGCGCACATCACGCACGGCTCCAGCGTTACGTACAGCGTAGTGTTAAGCAGCCGGTAATTTTCAATGACTTTCCCACCCTGCCGCAACGCCATGATTTCCGCATGCGCGGTAGGATCGTGATGGCCGATTGGCCGGTTCCAGCCTTCGCCGATCGCCCGCCCTTCATGAACCAGCACCGCGCCAACCGGAACTTCACCTTCGTCCCAGGCTCGGCGGGCCAGCATCAGCGCGTGGCGCATCCAGTATTCATCATTATTGTCGCTCACCTGAGTCTCCAGCGGAAAAAAAGCGCGACATTATACACTGATTACGCCCGACAGACCGCGCTTATTCCAGCTGTTGCAGCTCCCCCACGGGGGTTACGCGGAAACGGTGCTGGCAGAAGAACAGCAGCGGGTTATCCTGATTACTGTCACTGTACCCACTGTAGAGCTGAAGTGGCGTGCCGATCTGCTCTTCCAGCTGCGCGACCTTTTCGTGCCCCAGGCAGCGAAGCGCCAGCACCCGCCCGCCCCTGGCACGGGACATCTGGCTGGCGATCAGTTTAACCTTCGGCAGAAACGCGGAATCGAAATACACCTGCTCCACCAGCGGCTGCGGCGATCCGGTGATTAACCAAACGTCGGCATCATCGCTGTTGAGGTAGTCCGTCAGGCGCTGCTGCACCACCGGAAAAGCCTTCACGCGCTGGCGAAACCAGCTGGCGAACTCATTTTCACGCTGCTGCAGACGCTGCTCGCTGTGACCAAAGGTAAT
This sequence comes from Erwinia sp. INIA01, assembly GCF_025947915.1. Classification (NCBI taxonomy): domain Bacteria; kingdom Pseudomonadati; phylum Pseudomonadota; class Gammaproteobacteria; order Enterobacterales; family Erwiniaceae; genus Erwinia; species Erwinia sp. INIA01. The sequence goes on along the minus strand of NZ_JAPDNC010000006.1, from coordinate 99,526 downwards.
GGACCACAGCAGCAGGCTCATTGGCCAGCGGGCAGCACGACCGCGCAATAGCAGGCCCGCAGCCACCACCGGCAGCAGCGGCAATACCAGCAGCAGATTTAACGGCTGGCGGCGCAGCATCCAGCGCATGTAGGTACCAAACATATCCTGCTTGTGCAGCGTACCGTCGAGGTCAAAAAAAATAACGCGTCGCTCCTGACCGGTTGTCAAACCTTACTCCTCACAGTCAATGAATCTTAAAATTGGGTGAAGAGGAAGCTGTTGTTCAGCCTCCCCGATCGGCCCGTTACTCACGTTCTTCGCCGTCGGGCTGAGTTCACCAGCAGCAAAGCACGCTACACCCGTAGCGTACAGAGAATAAGTGTAGTCAGAAGTGAGTGAAGAACTCGCTTTTAGCGCTCGTTAAGCGCGGCGCGAAGAAAACCACCGTGCCTGGCAAGCCGCTCGCGCGCCTCGGAGCCTGGCAGATCGGCCAGGATCATCAGGATGGCCGTTTTAGCTTCATAGTCGACCTGCCCTAATGCGTCATCGGCCTGCTGCGGAGTACAACCGGTCGCTTCGCACACCATACGACGCGCGCGATCCACCAGTTTAATATTGGTGGCTTTCATATCGACCATCAGGTTTTGCCAGACCTTGCCGATTTTCACCATCGCACCGGTGGAGATCATATTCAGTACCAGCTTTTGTGCAGTACCAGACTTCAGGCGGGTGGATCCCGTTAGCGCTTCCGGTCCTACCACCGGCGAAATAGCAATTTCCGCTTCGCGGGCAATTGGCGATCCGGGATTGCAGGAAATTGCTGCCGTGCGACATCCGTGCTGGCGGGCATAGCGTAGCGCACCGATGACGTAAGGCGTGCGGCCGGATGCGGCCAGGCCGATCACCATATCATCAGGGCTGAGATCCAGCCCCTGCAAATCGCTCACGCCGAGCTGTTCGTCGTCTTCAGCACCCTCAACGGCCTTAAACATCGCCCCCGGCCCACCGGCAATCAAACCAATCACCAGATCGTGTGATACACCAAAGGTCGGCGGACATTCGGATGCATCCAGCACGCCAAGGCGGCCGCTTGTACCTGCTCCCATATAGATGATGCGACCACCGGCAGACAGTGCGGCGGCGGCGGCGTCAACGGCCTTTGCTACCTGCGGCAGAGTCAGGCTTACCGCCGCAGCCACGGTGGCATCCTGCTGGTTAAATTTGCTGACCATCTCCAGCGTTGACAGGCTGTCGAGGTCAAGAGTGTCCGCATTGCGGGTTTCTGACACCAGTGAACCCAGATCCATTCTTCCCCCTTGACTGAATTTTTAATTCGAACAGATATTTCATTTGTTGAATATTTTATTCAAAATAAACCGTTTTTACACTAAGATCATTGTAAACGTTAGTAGAACGACGAGATGCAGAAAAATCCGGCACGCAAATCGGTCTGCCCTGAGGGCATTGCATTTTGGCCCGGTAAAGAATGGAAACTGCTAATCAATAGGTTAGACTTTGCGTCATGCCTGTTATCATTGCTGCCAATTCAACGTGATGAGTTCGAATTGGCAAGAGGAAAAGAGATGAGTTCACTGCTGCGTATTCGTCAGCTGTATCCCAGCCTGGCACTCAATGAGCGCCGCCTGGCTGACTACCTGCTGTCGCAGCCGGACCGCGCACGCCACCTGAGTTCACAAAAGCTGGCGGATGAATCCGGCGTCAGCCAGTCCAGCGTGGTGAAGTTTGCCCAAAAGCTGGGCTATAAAGGTTTCCCGGCGCTGAAACTGGCACTCAGTGAGTCGCTGGCAGACAAAGACGCGATTACCGTGCATAACCTGATTCTCAGCGACGACCCCCTTAAAACCGTGGGCGAGAAGCTGTTTACGGAAAAGATGTCCGCCATTCGCGCCACGCTGGATATCAACAGTGAAGAGATGCTGCTGGAGACGCTGCGCCTGCTGCGAAACGCGAAGCGTATTGTTCTGGTGGGTATTGGCGCTTCCGGTTTGGTGGCAAAAGATTTTTCGTGGAAGCTGATGAAGATTGGTATCAGCGCGGTTGCAGAGCAGGATATGCATGCACTGCTGGCCAGCGTGCAGGCGATGAGCCCCGGCGATGTGCTGCTGGCGATCTCCTACACCGGCGAGCGACGGGAAATCAACCTGGCGGCGCAGGAAGCACAACGGATTGGCGCCACGGTGCTGGCTTTTACCGGCTTTACGCCGAACACGCTGCAGCAGGCGGCATCACACTGTCTCTATACTGTGGCAGAGGAGCAAACCACCCGCAGTGCCGCTATATCCTCCACTATGGCACAGCTGGCACTAACCGATCTGCTGTTTATGGCACTGATCCAGCGCGATCCTGAGCGTGCAACAAGCCATATTCGGCACAGTGAGGCGCTGGTTAAGAAGTTGACTTGAATATAGAACCAGAAAGCTAATAACCGGCTTAATGTCTTTATGCGGCTAAAACATCGACGTTATTGGGGCTATCAGCTAATTGTGATACAGTGCGCGGCATTGAATTTGCAACAGTAAGTTAATGAATTCGAGATTTATCGACTTGTTAACCTACTGATTAAATTAATTTAACGGCACCTCATCCAAGATGGCTCTACTGATCACCAAACGCTGTATCAACTGCGATATGTGCGAACCTGAATGCCCCAACGAAGCGATTTCGATGGGCATGGAGTATTACGAGATCGACACCGATCGCTGTACAGAGTGCGTAGGCCATTATGATGCGCCCACCTGTCAGCAGGTCTGCCCGATTGATAACACCATTATTGTTGACCCACAGCGGGTAGAGACGAACGACCAGCTGTGGGACAAATTCGTGGTGCTGCACCCTGCGGGTTAGCTTTCAATAATTACCGTCGCACAGGCGTAATGGCGCTCATCTGCCAGGGTAACGTGAACATGCATCACGCCCAGCTTCTTTGCCACTTCCTGTGCGTGCTGGAAGAATCTTAATCCCGGCTTGCCTAACTCGTCGTTGTACACTTCAAACTGATTAAACGCCAGACCGCCACGAATGCCGGTGCCGAAGGCTTTTGCCGCCGCCTCCTTCACCGCGAAACGCTTGGCGAGGAACCGCACCGGCTGCTGATGCGCCTGGTACTGCGCCCACTCATTGGGGCTGAGCACCCGCTTCGCCAGCCGGTCACCCGAGCGTGAGATCACCCCTTCAATGCGGGCAATCTCCACAATATCCGTACCCAGGCCAAGAATAGCCATTAGCGACGCGCTTCCCGCATCAGCTGCTTCATCTCTTTAACTGCATCCGCCAGGCCACTGAAAACCGCACGGCCAATGATCGCGTGACCGATGTTCAGCTCGTGCATCTCCGGCAGCACGGCAATGGGCTGGACGTTGTGATAGGTCAGACCGTGACCGGCATTAACCTTCAGCCCTTTATCTGCGGCGTAGGTAGCCGCTTCGGCAATGCGTGCCAACTCGGCATCGCGCGCCGGGCCTTCTGCCGCTTCGGCATAAGCCCCTGTATGGATTTCAATATAAGGGGCACCGGAAGCCACAGCGGCGTCGATTTGCCCACGATCGGCGTCAATAAACAGAGAAACGAGGATGCCGGCGTCGTTCAGGCGCTTAACCGCAGCCGTCACTTTTTCCAGCTGACCGGCCACATCCAGCCCGCCTTCGGTGGTCACCTCTTCACGCTTTTCTGGTACCAGGCAGCAAAAGTGCGGCACGATCTCGCAGGCGATATCAACCATCTCATCGGTAACGGCCATTTCCAGATTCATACGGGTCTGAATAGTCTGGCGCAGAATACGTACATCGCGATCGGTGATGTGACGACGGTCTTCACGTAAATGGACGGTAATGCCGTCAGCACCCGCCTGCTCTGAGACAAATGCCGCCTGAACCGGGTCGGGATAATTAGTACCGCGAGCGTTGCGTACGGTAGCAACATGATCGATGTTTACGCCTAACAGTAACTCAGCCATGGGGTCCTCTGGTAATCGCGAATGTTTTATCGAGTGTACAACGTTCGACGGGCGCAGGGGTATGACCTGTCGCTATTCGTCTGCCGCAGGCGGAGTGTCCGCTCGTTTTCTCGGCAGAAACTGGCGAAACAGCTCAGTGCTTTTTAGCGGCCGGCCGCCGAGATAGGGTTTGAGTGCAATACGGGTAAAACGCTTGGCTGCCCGCAGGGTGTCCGCATCGGGAAATTCTCGCTGCCAGAGCGCGCGCAGCTGTCGACCGGTGAAGCTGCGATTATTTACCACCAGGCTGGCAATAAAGCCCTTCTCTTCCCGGTAGCTGTAGGTCATCTCATCGGCGACCTCTTCACCGCTTCCGGCGCAGTGCATGAAATCCACGCCGTAGCCGAGATGCCCCAGCATTGCCAGCTCAAAGCGGCGCAGCGCAGGCTCCGGCGAGCCGGACGTTGCCGCCAGTGCCTGAATACAGTGCAGGTAGTCAAAAAAGAGTTCGTTGAAGGCTGTTTCGTGCTCCAGCACGCGGGTGAGCAGTTCGTTGACGTACAGGCCACAGTAGAGGGTAGTACCGCTGAGCGGAAGCGCCAGCGAAACGGGTTCAGCGCCGCGCAGGGTTTTCACCTCGCCGCGCCCTCCCCAGCGTACCAGCAGAGGGGTGAAGGGTTGCAGAGCACCCTTGAGACTGGAACGTTTGGAGCGGGCACCTTTCGCCATGACCCGCACCCTGCCGTGCTGTTCAGAAAACAGATCGAGCAGCAGGCTGGTTTCGCTCCAAGGGCGTGCGTGCAGAACAAATGCGCGTTGCCAGCCTTCCATCAAAATCAGAGGTCGTCAGTATAGCCCAGGCTGCGTAGGGCACGTTCATCATCCGCCCAGCCGGACTTCACTTTAACCCACAGCTCAAGGTGCACCTTCGCCTCGAACATCTCTTCCATGTCTTTACGCGCTTCCGTACCGATCACTTTGATCTTGGCGCCTTTATTGCCGATGACCATCTTCTTCTGCCCTTCACGCTCAACGAGGATCAGGCCATTGATATCATAGCCGCCGCGCGTGTTAGAGACGAACTGCTCAATCTCGACGGTCACCGAGTACGGCAGTTCTGCTCCGAGGAAACGCATCAGCTTTTCACGGATGATTTCAGAAGCCATAAAGCGCTGAGAACGATCGGTCACATACTCTTCCGGGAAGTGATGCTCCGCTTCCGGCAGCAGCTTGTGCACGATATTGGCAATCGTATCAACGTTATTGCCTTTTTCAGCCGAAATCGGCACCACGTCCATAAAGTTCATCTGCTCGCTCAGGAACTGCAGATGCGGCAGCAGAATGCTTTTATCAGTGATATTGTCGACCTTGTTGATCGCCAGCAGCACCGGTACTTTGTTGTCTTTCAGTTTGTTCAGCACCATTTCGTCGTCGGCGGTCCATTTGGTGCCCTCAACGACAAAAATCACCAGCTCAACGTCGCCGATAGAACTGCTGGCTGCACGGTTCATCAGGCGGTTAATCGCCCGCTTTTCTTCCATATGCAGACCAGGGGTATCCACGTAAATCGCCTGATAGGCACCTTCGGTGTGGATGCCCATAATACGGTGGCGGGTGGTTTGCGGTTTACGCGAGGTAATAGAAACCTTCTGCCCCAGAAGCTGGTTCAGCAAGGTCGATTTACCGACGTTTGGACGGCCTACAATAGCAATAAAGCCGCAATGGGTGGTTTGTTCGCTCATTCAATTCCCAGCTTAATCAGCGCCTGTTCGGCCGCTGCCTGCTCAGCTTTGCGACGGCTTGAACCGGTTCCCACAACCGGATCTGCCATGCCGCTTACCTGGCAGTGGATAGTAAATTCCTGATCGTGCGCTTCGCCACGAACCTGCACGACCAGATAGGATGGCAACGGCAGATGGCGACCCTGCAGAAACTCCTGCAGGCGCGTTTTCGGATCTTTTTGTTTATCGCCCGGGCTGATCTGCTCAAGACGGCTGGCGTACCAACTGAGGATCAGCTGCTCAACCGTTCTAATATCGCTGTCGAGGAATACCCCTCCGATCAGCGCTTCGACCGTATCAGCCAGAATCGATTCACGACGGTAACCGCCGCTTTTCAGCTCGCCCGGCCCTAGGCGCAGGCATTCACCGAGGTCAAACTCTCGTGCCATTTCCGCCAGCGTATTACCGCGAACCAGCGTGGCTCGCATACGGCTCATATCGCCTTCATCCACGCGCGGGAAGCGATGATAAAGGGCATTGGCGATGACATAGCTCAGAATAGAGTCGCCCAGAAATTCCAGTCGCTCGTTATGTTTGCTGCTGGCGCTACGGTGAGTCAGTGCCTGCTGTAACAATTCCTGATGAGTAAAAGTGTAGCCCAACTTGCGTTGAAGCTTGTTAATTACGATGGGGTTCATGCGTTACCAATTTCTGAATGCGTCAATTATGCTGCACACGGAACAGGGCTGAGCCTGAACACCAACACGATCTGTTTCGTGTGCAGTGGCTCCCCAAAGCGGGAAGCCAACCGTTAAATATACTCACCCTACGATGAGTATTAGTGAATGCCACCAATCCGGCTCAGACGTACGCCGGTCGGCCATTCGCCTTCCTGTTTTTCGAAGCTCATCCAGATAGCCGTCGCTTTACCCACCAGATTGCGTTCCGGGACAAAGCCCCAGTAGCGGCTGTCGGCGCTGTTATCTCGGTTGTCGCCCATCATAAAGTACATGCCCTGCGGCACAACCCACGTGGACTGCTCCTGGCCTGGCTGCTGATAGTAAGAAGCGGCCTGGCTTGGCATCTGAGTCACCAGTAGAATCCGGTGAGTCACGTCGCCAAGTGTTTCATTACGCGTTGCCAGGCGCAGACCGCCAGGCATGGATTCACCCTGCGGCACCTGGAAGAAACCATTGCCGGCTTCATTGCCGTTAAAACCGCTGAAGGTCTGGATAAAGTCGCTTGGCTCTACGTCAGAGTAAGTCACCGGCAGCGCGGTTTCACACTTGCCACCACCGCAGCCAGGCGTGACTGATACCGTTTTACTCAGCGGATCATAGGTAACCCGATCGCCGGGAACACCAATGGCACGCTTAATATAGTCCAGACTTGGGTCTTTCGGGTATTTAAATACCACCACGTCACCACGCTTAGGATGCCCGGTTGGGATCAGCGTAGTCTGGGTGATCGGGTCTTTGATGCCATAAGCATATTTTTCCACGAGGATAAAATCCCCGATAAGCAGCGTCGGCATCATCGATCCTGAAGGGATCTGGAACGGCTCAAAAATAAATGAACGCACCACGAAAACCACCAGCAATACCGGGAACACCGATGCCGTAGTTTCTACCCAGCCCGGCTGTTTATCCGCTTTGGTTTCTGGCGTGCCTTCGGCTTTTGCCGCTGCGCGCTTCGCCCGGCGGGCCGGTGCCCATTTATACTTGTCGATACACCAGATAATCCCGGTGACCAGCGTTGCTATCGCCAGAATCAGGGCGAACATATTAGCCATTCCAGTTCCCTCAAAGCCCTAAATGTGGGCTTATTTACTGTCTTTACCTACGTGGAGAATGGCAAGGAACGCTTCCTGCGGAAGCTCAACGTTACCCACCTGCTTCATGCGTTTCTTACCGTCTTTCTGTTTCTGCAGCAGCTTTTTCTTACGGCTGACGTCACCGCCGTAACACTTGGCGAGAACGTTTTTACGCAGCTGTTTAACGGTTGAACGAGCGATAATGTGCGTACCAATCGCCGCCTGAATCGCAATGTCAAACTGCTGACGAGGGATCAGATCTTTCATCTTCTCGACCAGTTCGCGGCCGCGATACTGCGAGTTATCACGGTGGGTGATCAGCGCCAGCGCATCAACACGCTCGCTGTTGATCAGCACATCCACGCGCACCATGTCAGAGACCTGGAAGCGCTTAAAGTTGTAATCCAGTGACGCATAGCCACGTGAAGTCGACTTCAGGCGGTCGAAGAAATCAAGCACCACTTCCGCCATCGGAATTTCATAGGTCAGCGCAACCTGGTTACCGTGGTAAACCATGTTGGTCTGCACGCCGCGTTTTTCAATACACAGCGTAATCACGTTTCCGAGGTACTCCTGCGGCAGCAGCATATGACATTCCGCAATCGGCTCACGCAGCTCTTCAATATTGTTCAGCGGCGGCAGTTTGCCCGGGCTGTCGACATAGACAATCTGACCATCGGTGGTTTGAACTTCATACACTACGGTTGGCGCAGTGGTAATCAGTTCGAGATCGTACTCACGCTCCAGACGTTCCTGGATAATTTCCATGTGCAGCAGACCAAGGAAGCCGCAGCGGAAACCAAAGCCCAGGGCCGTTGAACTTTCCGGCTCGTAGAACAGAGAAGCGTCGTTCAGGCTCAGCTTGCCCAGCGCGTCGCGGAAGGCTTCATAGTCGTCGGAGCTGATCGGGAACAGACCGGCGTAAACCTGTGGCTTCACTTTTTTGAAGCCAGGCAGCGCTTTATCCGCCGGGTTACGTGCCAGCGTCAGGGTATCGCCCACCGGCGCACCGAGGATGTCTTTAATCGCACAGACCAGCCAGCCTACTTCGCCACAGTTCAGCACGTCGGTATCTTCACGTTTTGGTGTGAAAATACCTAAGCGGTCGGCGTTGTAAACCTGACCGGTGCTCATCACCTTGATCTTGTCGCCCTTGCGCATGGTGCCGTTCTTGATACGCACCAGCGACACAACGCCCAGATAGTTATCAAACCAGGAGTCGATAATCAGCGCCTGCAGCGGGCCTTCCGGGTCGCCTTCCGGCGGCGGAATATCACGTACCAGACGTTCCAGTACGTCGGGCACGCCAACGCCGGTTTTCGCCGAGCAGCGCACTGCATCGGTAGCGTCGATGCCAACGATATCTTCAATTTCCTGAGCAACGCGCTCAGGATCGGCAGCTGGCAGGTCGATCTTATTCAGAATCGGCACCACTTCCAGATCCATTTCCATCGCGGTATAGCAGTTTGCCAGCGTCTGGGCTTCAACACCCTGACCGGCATCAACCACCAGCAGTGCGCCTTCACACGCCGCCAGAGAACGGGAAACTTCGTAAGAGAAGTCAACGTGTCCCGGGGTATCGATGAAGTTCAGCTGGTAGGTCTGTCCATCAGGAGCGTGATAATCGAGGGTAACGCTCTGCGCTTTAATGGTAATGCCGCGCTCACGTTCTAAATCCATGGAATCCAGAACCTGTGCAGCCATTTCACGTTCGGTCAGGCCACCGCAAATCTGAATCAGACGGTCAGAGAGCGTCGATTTGCCGTGGTCAATGTGGGCGATGATCGAAAAGTTTCTTATGTGCTTCATTATTGAGGTTTTTCTGCCTTACAAATTCTGGAACTCTCGCGATATAAAATCAGGAGAGCGTGATATCACAGGCGAACAGAGGCCCGAAAGGCTGCATTCTACACTACATATCAAAGGGGTGGAATCATCGCGGGGTGCCAATAGTACCAGCAACGGCGTGGAAACAAAGAATTGCGCAAATATTAGGCGAGGCATCACTCTGCCCGCCAGGTACTGACCGGGGCAGAGGCGATAAGGATCAGGCATCGGTGGAGACGTGCAGCGCATCCGGCGGCAGTGCCACGCTGAGAATTACCGGCTGGTACGACGCGGAACGGCCCAGCACGCTGGAAATACCGCGGGCGATGATAAAGCCGCCAATACCGCCCAGCAGCGCACCGCAGGCAGCGGCCAAATCGCTGTGGAACAGCATCTGGAACAGCCCGGCAAGAATAAACAATCCGACCAGCGGCGACATATAAACCAGCAGCGCCGAACTCAGCAGGCTGGATTCAGCAATACCCAACTCAATACGCTGGCCTGGAATCAACGGCTCGGCACTGGCAATTTTCATCACATGGGCATTTTTCGGCCCAAGCTTGTTCAGCATATGGCTGCCACAGCCTTTACGCGCGGAACAGCTGCTGCAGGAGGTTTTAATTTCCGAATGCAGCGTAGCCACGCCGTTTTGCCACGAGACAACCGTAGCCCATTCTCTCATCATGGTGTCGTACCTAAAGTAATGCTGTCAGCAATGCGTTTGGCAGTAGCAGGTGGCAATTCACCCACTACGGTAATTTCCGCATCATTACGCACTTCAGTTTGCACCGTACGACGCCCAGTGCGCAATTGCTGAGAGGTGCTGTTTTTATCGGCAAGAGTAATATTTACCGAGAAGCTGAACAGACCATCAGAGTAGAGGCGCGATTCTACCGGGCGGTTTAGCGATGGGATCTGGCGTCGACTCTGCGCCACTTCCTTCATTCCGGCCGGTAACCATCCTGCCTTCCAGTTGAACGCCACCTTGTTACCCGCAGGCACCGACAGCGAAGGCGGCAAGTTCGCGGTTTCCAGTCCCTGCATCAACTTACTGACGCCCTGATCGACGGCAAAACTGATCACGCGATACTGCTCCAGCGTCTCACCATCGCGATCGAGCAAATCAACCCGCAGCGGCAATTTAGTTTCACTGTCCAGCCAGACAACGTAGCCATAACGGGTACCATCGCGTGAGACGATGCGAATCACTTCACAAAGCTGATCGGCGATACGCGTGCGGCCAACCGGAACAAAATCATAGTTGCTGGCAAGATGCTGAAAATCGGCATAGACCAGCGCAGGCAACGAATCAACAATATGATCGCCCGCCATGGTGAAAGGTTCCAGGCCCGGTTCGAAATAGCTGATTTCACTGCCGCGCTGAATGATCTCTCGACGAGGCCCATCCATTTGCAGCAGCTGTGCGTAGGTTTTGTTGTCAATGACCGCATGACGATAGCGAAGGGATTCGATCCCCAGTCTGGAGACATTGATATAGGCGAGTTCATAACTGAGAGACTGGCTTGCCTGCTCCATCTGTTGTAACAGCGCCCCGGACGGAGATTGTGCCGGGGCGACAGAGGAGTACATCAGGCTGCCAGCCAGAAGGCTGACGGCACACCAAAGCTGCTTCATTACTGCTGTTGCATTCCTAAGGACTGATTACCGGGAACCTGAGCAGCAGCCTGCTGGTCAGGATTTTGATCGAACTGCAGCTGTTCTGCATGCAGACGACGCTGAAGCTCATAGTCCTGCAGCAGTGCATTCACGCGACGACGCTGATCCTGCACCTGCTGATTGACTTTGCTAGTGCTGGTTGCGTTTTCAGACGGCACGCCAAGGCTAACCTGCGAAGCCTGCCCCATCATCGGCAGCGTGTTAAACGCCGGAGAATCGGAGGACTGGCCTACAACGGGCTTGTTGTACTGCTGAACGCCAACGATGACCGCCAGTGAAACGCAGGCGGCCAGGCCGACCTGAGTAATCTGAGCAGCCCACGGACGTAATTTGCCCCAGAACGGCATCGCTGCAGCTTCTTCGGGTTTCGGCTGAGCTTCCGGGATCAATCGGATAACAGTTTTCGCTGGCTCATCTTCGATAGCCGCGGCCACGCGGGCAGCGATATCAAAATCCAGCAGCTGTGGGACATCGCCACGCAGCGTATCGCGGATCAGATGATAGCTTTCCCAGTTTTTCTGTAGTGCTGCATCGGAATTGAGAGCCGACATCAGCTCGGTATCCAGTGCTTCACCATCCATTAAAGCGGAAAGTTGTTCTTTCTGCATGCCTCAATACCCTTCCTGTGTACGTTATTACTAACGTTGGATAAGCGGTTGAATTTTATTATCAATAGCTTCTCGTGCACGAAAAATTCGTGACCGAACCGTACCCACCGGACAATCCATGATAACCGCTATCTCTTCGTAGCTCAGGCCATCAAGTTCGCGCAATGTAATCGCCATGCGCAGATCCTCGGGTAGTGTTTCGATAGTACGAAAAACTATCTGTTTCAGTTCTTCTGACAACATTAAGTTCTCAGGGTTCGAAATTTCTTTCAGCGCTCCCGCACTTTCGAAATTTTCTGCGTCGATAGCGTCCACATCGCTGGACGGCGGACGACGCCCCTGAGCCACCAGATAATTTTTAGCCGTATTGACGGCAATTCGATAGAGCCAGGTATAGAAAGCACTATCTCCCCGGAACGATTCCAGCGCACGATAGGCCTTAATAAATGATTCCTGCACAACGTCAGGAACATCTCCTGAAGGTACATAGCGGGAAACCAGACTCGCCACTTTATGCTGGTAGCGTACTACCAGTAAATTGAATGACTTCTGATCGCCCTTCTGCACACGCTCAACGAGAATCTGATCCGTTAACTGCTCGCTCATCCGAGGTAAAATCTCCCCAAATCTGTTTCCACGCGTAACCAAACTCCCAGTGATAACCCAATATTGTTTTCGAGCAAGCACGCGATTTGAGTGGTTTTCATTGGAGAAGTTCCATTACGCCATTATTTTTGTGAGGTCATCAGGACATATTTACAAATCAGCTCGCTTTTTTATGCATTCTTACCGATTTGTAGGCCACTACCTTTCTTTGGAACCTGAACTCATGGTTCATCACCCTGATAACGCCCGCAGAGTAACGCATGGGGCCAGGTTTTTCACCCTCTAATCGCTTCAAAAAGCTTCGGCTCACACTATTAATAACCCTGGATTGCGTGTTAAGCCTGATGTACGCGGCAAATTTCCACATCTTAATACAGCTCACACTCTGCACACTGGTCGATAAAAAGCCTTTTTGCCTGATTAATTTGAATGCTATGCTCAGCAAACAACCTGTTTAGTAAATTAAACACCATGACGCATTCTTCCGATTACAGCTGTGATGTCTTGATTATTGGCAGCGGTGCAGCTGGCCTTTCTCTGGCGCTGCGCCTTGCGGCAAAACACCGCGTTACCGTGCTCAGCAAAGGCCCGGTCAGCGAAGGTTCAACTTTTTATGCTCAGGGCGGCATCGCGGCGGTGTTTGATGAAACTGACAGCATTGAATCCCATATTGAGGATACGCTCATCGCCGGCAGCGGGCTGTGCGATCGCGATGCCGTTTCTTTTATCGCCAGTAACGCCCGCCACTGCGTGCAGTGGCTGATTGATAACGGCGTACTTTTCGACAAAGAGACGGCAGGAAACAGCGAGCAGCCTTATCACTTAACTCGCGAAGGCGGCCATAGCCACCGCCGCATCCTGCACAGCGCAGACGCCACCGGCAAAGCCGTTGAAACGACCCTGGTCAGCCAGGCGCTTAGCCACCCCAACATTACGTTGATTGAACGCAGCAACGCCGTTGACCTGATCGTCTCCGACAAGATCGGCTTGCCGGGTGAACGCCGGGTAGTCGGAGCCTATATCTGGAACCGCAAACGAGAAAAAGTGGAGTCCTGCCGCGCGCGGGCCGTAGTGCTGGCAACCGGCGGCGCAGCGAAAGTGTATCAATACACCACCAATCCGGATGTGGCTTCCGGTGATGGCATCGCAATGGCATGGCGTGCCGGCTGTCGGGTGGCCAATCTTGAGTTTAACCAGTTTCACCCTACCTGCCTGTTTCACCCCGATGCCCGCAACTTCCTGCTGACCGAAGCCCTGCGTGGTGAAGGCGCACTGCTTAAGCGCCCTGATGGCTCTCGCTTTATGCCGGACTTCGATCCACGTGGCGAACTGGCACCGCGCGATATCGTGGCCCGGGCGATTGATCACGAAATGAAGCGGCTGGGTGCCGACTGCATGTATCTGGACATCAGCCATCAGCCGCCGGACTTTATCCGCGCGCATTTCCCTACCATTTACGAAAAGCTACTGACGCTGGGCTTCGATCTCACCAGCCAGCCGATCCCTATCGTTCCGGCGGCGCACTATACCTGCGGTGGCGTGATGGTCAATCAGCAGGGACAAACCGATCTCAGCGGGCTGTATGCCATTGGGGAAGTCAGCTATACCGGGCTGCACGGCGCAAATCGCCTGGCTTCAAACTCTCTGCTGGAGTGCCTTGTTTACGGCTGGTCGGCGGCGGAAGATATCGATCGCCGCCTGGCTGACGTTGAAATAGTGGCGGCGCTTCCGGTATGGGATGAAAGCCGCGTGGACGATTCCGATGAGCGCGTGGTGATCCAGCATAACTGGCATGAACTGCGGCTGTTTATGTGGGACTACGTGGGGATTGTTCGCACCACTAAACGCCTGGAACGCGCGCTGCGGCGCATTAACACCCTGCAGCAGGAAATTGACGAGTACTACGCCAATTTCCGCATTTCTAACAACCTGCTGGAGTTGCGCAATCTGGTACAGGTTGCCGAACTGATGGTGCGATGCGCCCTCGATCGCAAAGAAAGCCGCGGCCTGCACTATACGCTCGACTATCCTGAAGCACTGGGCGAAGCCAGACCGACGGTGCTGGCTCCCCGATTAGCGGAATAAATAGAAGTCGCGGGTCAGACTACAGTGCGCCTCAGAGTAGTGCTGATCCGGCCCGCGAATCGTCATACGATCCAGCATCTGCTCACCCGCCTGTGGCGATAGCGCCAGCATGACGCGGTTCGGTGGCCGGGTATCGTTATCTGCCACATCGGTGCGGAACCGCAGATGCCAGCCGCGCTGTAGGGCAATCTCAACCAGCGTACTTCCGGCAGATTCCGGCAGGATCACGCAGAAAAATCCGTCTTCCGTGATGAGCTGCTCGGCACAGCCCAGCAGTGCTTCATGCGTGAGCGCGCCGGTATAACGGGCGGAAGCGCGTTCCGGGGTCGCACAGTCCGAACCCGGTGCAAAATAGGGCGGATTGCTGACAATCAGCGAATAACGCTGTTCACAACCCGTCGTCCATTCAAGAATATCAGCCTGATGAACCCGAATTCGGTCCGGCCACGGCGACGCGGCAACGTTTTCCTGCGCCTGCTCTGCCGCCGCCGCATCAAGCTCGACGGCATCAACCTGTACCGATTCCGCGGTACGCTGCGCCAGCATCAGTGCAATCAGACCGCTGCCCGTACCGATATCCAGCACGCGGCGGACGTTAGCAACCGGAGCCCAGGCCCCAAGCAGTACGCCGTCGGTCCCCACCTTCATGGCACAGCGATCGTGCGCGACGAAAAATTGTTTAAAGGTAAACCCGTTGGCACGGAGAATGGCTTTCTGTTGCGACATTTGACTGACCTGAAAGAGAAACGGCGCTAGCATAGGGCAAACCATGACGAAGGAAAAGTCATTAACCCGATACAAACAGATGAAGATCGCGTTCAATCTGTCTATAATCAGCGCCCCAAACTGAGGTAGACCATGACTGTAACCACTTTTTCCGAACTCGAACTAGACGAAAGCCTGCTGGAAGCTCTGCAGGAAAAAGGCTTCACGCGCCCCACTGCCATTCAGGCCGCGGCGATCCCGCCAGCACTGGAGGGTCGCGACGTTCTGGGTTCGGCACCAACCGGTACAGGCAAAACTGCGGCCTACCTGCTGCCCGTCCTGCAGCACCTGCTCGACTTCCCGCGTAAGAAGTCCGGCCCTCCGCGCGTTCTGATTCTGACGCCAACGCGCGAACTGGCTATGCAGGTTGCCGAGCAGGCTCGTGAACTGGCTAAACATACCCATCTGGACATCGCGACTATTACCGGCGGCGTGGCATTTATGAACCACGCGGAAGTCTTCAGCGAAAACCAGGATCTGGTGGTAGCCACCACCGGACGTCTGCTGCAGTACATTAAAGAAGAGAACTTTGACTGCCGTGCGGTTGAAACCCTGATCCTTGATGAAGCCGACCGCATGCTGGACATGGGCTTTGCGCAGGATATTGAGACTATCAGCGCCGAAACGCGCTGGCGTAAGCAGACGCTGCTGTTCTCCGCCACGCTGGAAGGGGAAGCCATCAAGGACTTCGCCGAGCGTATTCTGAACGAGCCGGTCGAAGTTGAAGCCGATCCGGCACGCCGCGAGCGTAAAAAAATCCAGCAGTGGTATTACCGTGCTGATGATACGCAGCATAAAACCGCCCTGCTTATCCACCTGCTTAAGCAGCCGGAAGTGACTCGTGCGGTGATCTTTGTGCGTAAACGCGAGCGCGTTCATGAAGTTTGCGCGTGGCTGCGTGAAGCCGGGATCAACACCAGCTACCTCGAAGGGGAACTGGTGCAGGCCAAGCGCAACGAAGCCATCAAGCGTGTTGTTGAAGGCCGCGTTAACGTACTGGTCGCTACCGATATCGCCGCGCGCGGTATTGATATCGATGATGTCAGCCACGTATTCAACTTCGATATGCCGGTAACGGCAGATACCTACCTGCACCGCATTGGTCGTACAGGCCGTGCCGGTAAGAAAGGCATCGCTATCTCGCTGGTTGAAGCGCACGATCACCTGCTGCTGGGCAAAATCAGTCGCTATATCCAGGAACCGCTGAAGTCGCGCGTCATCGAAGAACTGCGCCCGACTACCCGTCCACCCAATGAGAAGCTGAAAGGCAAACCATCGAAAAAGGTGCTGGCGAAGCGCAAAGAGAAAAAAGAAAAGGCGAAAGAAGACGAGAAGCCGCGCGCTAAACTGCGTCACCGCGATACCAAAAACATTGGTAAACGCCGCAAGCCAAGCGCAGCTAAAACCGACGGTGCTGAATAATCACACTGCATAACAAAAAACCGCCTTCGATGGGCGGTTTTTTTTCGCCCCTTAGCTGTAAAAACAAGCCGTTGAAGCGAAAATGAGGCACTGTATTCATTACCCGTTTCCCGGCTAACGTCAACGCTTGCTGAAAGATAAAAAAAAACGCCAGCAATCAGTAAATTAAACCAAATGCTGGCGTGATGCGTTTATCAACAGCTCACCAATAAAATCCGATGATTATCGCTTATAAACTCTCAGTAAAGGTACGGGTAATCACATCACGCTGCTGTTCAGGCGTCAGAGAATTAAAACGCACGGCATAGCCTGATACACGGATAGTCAGCTGCGGATATTTTTCCGGATGCTTAACCGCTTCTTCCAGCGTTTCGCGGCTCAGTACGTTCACATTCAGATGCTGACCGCCTTCTACACGCACCTCGGGTTTAACTTCCAGCGGAATTTCGCGATATTCGATTTGCCCCAGATCGCTGACCGGCACAACCTGATCTTCACTGTAGCCAGATTTCGCACACACGCAGCGAGCTTCCGCTTTCTCGCTGTCCAGCAGCCAGAATGAATTCAGCAGTGCGCTATTTTTTGCTTGAGTAATTTGAATTCCGGTAATCATGATGTTGCCTCCCAGGCAGTGGGCGCAGATTGAAACTGCGCACGGTTGAATGGATAAACCAGTCTTCTGTATATCAGCCCCAAATGCTCCCCTCTTTGACCCAAATCAACTGATGGAAACCGCTGATTAGGGCTGTGAAAGTAACATTTTGTTTTATATCAATATTCCCTTGACTCGAATTTCTAATATTTTTGTAAATATTCAATTATTTTTTAAGTTTAACCCCTTATCAAACCACGCTAAGCTACGCGTTCTACAGACTTAAAGGAGTTGGCGATGG
The DNA here is from genome assembly GCF_025947915.1 of Erwinia sp. INIA01. NCBI lineage: Bacteria > Pseudomonadati > Pseudomonadota > Gammaproteobacteria > Enterobacterales > Erwiniaceae > Erwinia > Erwinia sp. INIA01. Next base: position 82,175 of record NZ_JAPDNC010000006.1, on the reverse strand, counting down.
TCAATACCATGACCTGGCACGATGTGCTGGCTGAGGAAAAAGAGAAACCTTACTTCAGGGAAACGCTGGCTGCGGTGGCCGCAGAGCGTGCGGCCGGCAAAACGGTTTATCCGCCACAGAAAGACGTGTTTAACGCTTTTCGCCTGACGGAACTGGGGCAGGTAAAAGTGGTTATTCTGGGCCAGGACCCTTATCACGGCCCGAATCAGGCACATGGCCTGGCCTTTTCCGTCCTGCCTGGCGTGGCGGTACCGCCGTCACTGGTAAATATGTACAAAGAGCTGGTGACGGATATTCCCGGGTTTCAGCGGCCTAATCACGGCTTTCTGGAAAGCTGGGCGCATCAGGGCGTCATGCTGCTCAACACCGTTCTGACCGTTGAAGGTGGCAAAGCGCACTCGCACGCTAAATTTGGCTGGGAAACCTTTACTGATAACGTGATTGCTGCAATCAATCAGCATCGTGAAGGCGTGGTCTTTCTGCTGTGGGGTACCCATGCGCAGAAGAAAGGCAGCATTATTGACCGGAAGCGCCACCACGTTTTACAGGCTCCGCACCCTTCCCCGCTGTCGGCCCATCGTGGCTTCTTCGGTTCCGCGCACTTCTCTAAAACCAATCAGTGGCTGATTGAACGGAATGAAGCGCCGATAGACTGGACGCCGCATCTTCCTGAATAACAGCGATAAAAAAAGCACCTTGCGGTGCTTTTTTTATGATTTAACTATCAGGCTTTCGCTTTTGCCACCGCAACCATCGCCGGGCGTAACAGGCGACCGTTCAGGGTGTAGCCGCGCTGCATCACCATCATTACATGGTTTGGCGCAACGTCTTCGGATTCCATCATCGACATCGCCTGGTGCACATCCGGGTTGAACGGTACGTTGGTATCGCCCACCACTTCCACACCGAATTTACCCACCGCGTTCAGCAGCGATTTCATCGTCAGATCGATACCTTCGATCATCGCAGCCAGTTCCGGGTTGGTCTTATCAGCCACTTCCAGTGCACGCTCAAGGCTGTCGATTACCGGCAGCAGCTCGTTAGCGAATTTTTCCAGCGCAAACTTGTGCGCCTTCTCAACGTCCATTTCCGCACGACGGCGAATATTTTCAATCTCGGCCTGAGCGCGCAGCTGCGCATCGCGCACTCCGCCCAGAGATTCAGCCAGCTGGGCTTCAAGCTGCGCAATACGTTCATCGCGCGGGTCCACCCCATCTGCTGCTTCTGTAGCCTGGTTTTTCGCCTGCTCGATCTCAATTTCGTCTGAGACTTGCTCGTTTGGTGTGTTCTGTTCTTTACTACTCATGAATTTCTCCGCGTTTGTGCATATTCCATCGCTGGTTCGCTTATTATGGGGATCAGAATCGCGGTTTCAAGGGAACCAGTCACATTGTCGGGGGAGTTTACCTCGTAAGGAATGCCAGAATCATGAACAGCCACTTCAACTGCATCGGGATCGTCGGTCATCCCCGGCATCCTACCGCGCTCACCACCCATGAAATGCTGTACCGCTGGCTCACTGCGCGCGGCTATCAGGTGATCATTGAGCGCCAGATTGCCCGCGAGTTGAAACTGGAAGGGGTGGAAACCGGCACGCTGGCCGAAATCGGTCAGAAAGCGGACCTTGCGGTTGTGGTCGGCGGTGACGGCAATATGCTCGGTGCCGCACGTGTGCTGGCGCGTTATGATATTAAGGTTATCGGCATCAACCGCGGTAATCTCGGATTTTTGACCGATCTCGACCCGGATAACGCCCAGCAGCAGTTGGCGGACGTGCTGGAAGGTGAATACTTTGTTGAAAGCCGTTTTTTGCTGGAGGCACAGGTTTGCCGCCAGTCCGGCGCACCGCGCATCGGCACCGCCATCAATGAAGTGGTCCTGCACCCGGGCAAAGTCGCCCATATGATCGAGTTTGAAGTTTATATTGATGAGAGTTTCGCCTTTTCGCAGCGTTCCGACGGCCTGATCATCTCCACGCCGACCGGCTCCACCGCCTATTCTCTCTCAGCGGGTGGCCCAATCTTAACTCCATCGCTGGACGCGATTGCAATAGTGCCAATGTTCCCGCACACCCTGTCGGCGCGACCGCTGGTGATTAACAGCAGCAGCACGATCCGCCTGCGCTTTTCCTCCCTGCGCAGCGATCTGGAAATCAGCTGCGACAGCCAGATCGCCCTGCCGATCCAGGAAGGGGAAGATGTGCTGATCCGCCGTAGCGATTACCACCTGAATTTAATTCACCCAAAAAATTATAACTATTTCAATACGCTAAGCTCAAAACTTGGCTGGTCAAAAAAATTGTTCTAAATCTGTGCCTGGCTACTTTACTGGTCATAAAACCAGTATATACTGTATGAAAAACCATATGTGTGTTTTCATACAGGAAGGCAACTATGCTGGCACAACTGACCATCAGTAACTTTGCTATCGTTCGTGAACTGGAAATCGACTTTCAGCGCGGCATGACGGCAATCACCGGTGAAACCGGTGCGGGTAAGTCCATCGCTATTGACGCGCTGGGGCTTTGTCTGGGTGGTCGTGCCGAAGCGGATATGGTTCGCCAGGGCGCATCCCGTGCGGATATCTGCGCCCGCTTTTCGTTGAAGGATACGCCTTCAGCCCAGCGCTGGCTGAGCGATAACCAGCTGGATGACGGCAACGAGTGCCTGCTGCGCCGCGTCATCAGCAGCGATGGCCGCTCACGCGGATTCATCAATGGCACTTCGGTGCCGCTTTCCCAGCTGCGTGAACTGGGCCAGGCGCTGATTCAGATCCACGGCCAGCACGCGCATCAGCTGCTGCTCAAACCCGAACATCAGAAAACCCTGCTAGATGCCTACGCGGGCGAAACGCTGCTGCTGCAAAACATGGCGCAGCGCTATCGCCAGTGGCACCAGAGCTGCCGCAACCTCGCACACCATCAGCAGCAGGCACAGGAGCGGGAAGCGCACCGTGAACTGCTGCAGTACCAGCTGAAAGAGCTGAATGAATTCGCGCCGGTACAGGGCGAGTACGAGCAGATTGACGAAGAGTATAAGCGCCAGGCCAACAGCGGCCATCTGCTCTCCGTCAGCCAGCAGGCGCTGCTGATGCTGGCGGACGGCGAAGACCATAATCTGCAAAGCCAGCTGTATACCGTTCGTCAGCTGATGGGCGAGCTTACCGAGATGGATGACAAACTCAGCGGCGTGTTTGGCATGCTGGAAGAAGCCGCTATCCAGATTAGCGAAGCCAGCGATGAGCTGCGCCACTACTGCGATCGGCTGGATCTGGACCCAAACCGCCTTCAGGAGCTGGAACAGCGCCTTTCGCGGCAGATCGGCCTTGCCCGCAAGCATCATATCGCGCCGGAGGAGCTGGCGGCCTTCCATCAGCAGCTGCTGGCAGAACAGCAACTGCTGGACCAGCAGGAAAGCGACCAGGATGAACTGACGCAGGCGGTAGCCGAGCATCACGCAGCCGCATTGCACTGTGCCGAACAGCTGCATGAACGCCGCGCGCACTTTGCCGAAGAGCTGGGGCGCTTAATCACCGAAAGTATGCACGCGCTGTCAATGCCGCACGGCCGCTTCACTATCGATCTACAGTTCAACCCTGAGCACCTGACGGCGGAAGGCGGCGATCGCATTGATTTCCGCGTCAGCACCAACCCCGGCCAGCCGCTACAGCCACTGGCGAAAGTAGCCTCAGGCGGTGAGCTGTCGCGCATCGCGCTGGCTATTCAGGTGATTACCGCTCGTAAGATGGATACGCCGGCCCTGATCTTTGATGAGGTCGACGTGGGTATCAGCGGACCAACCGCAGCCGTGGTCGGTAAGATGCTGCGCCAGCTGGGTGAGTCGACCCAGGTGATGTGTGTGACTCACCTGCCGCAGGTTGCAGGCTGTGGCCATCAGCACTTCTTCGTCAGCAAAGAAACCGATGGCGAAATGACTGAAACCCATATGCAGTGCCTGGACAAACGCTCACGCCTGCAGGAACTGGCACGTTTACTGGGCGGAAGTGAGGTCACCCGCAACACGCTGGCGAACGCAAAAGAACTTTTAGCCGCCTGAGCATTGCACTTTTTTACCGGTTTGTGGTCATATCCTTGCTTCGCAGAGGTTTTAAACTGCGTAAAGGTTTATTATCATCGGCAACTTACGCTGGTATCGTAGTTGTACACTGATAGACCCAGATTGCCGGGGCGGCTGCTTCAGGTGGGTGGGGATATAAATAGCCACAAAGGAATAAACATACTTATGCGCTGTAAAACGCTGACTGCTGCTGCGGTGGTTCTTCTGATGATGACCGCTGGATGTTCCACTCTGGAGCGAGTGGTTTACCGGCCTGATATCAACCAGGGTAACTACCTGGTTGCCAACGATGTTGCCAAGATCCACACCGGTATGACGCAACAGCAGGTTGCTTACACTCTGGGTACGCCGATGATGCACGATCCATTCGGCAACAACGTCTGGTACTACGTATTCCGCCAGCAGCCTGGCCATGAGCCAATCAAGCAGCAAACCCTGACGCTGACCTTCGACAGCAACGGCACGCTGACCAACATTGATAATAAACCGGCTCTGACAAAATCTGAGGGTTGATCCACTCCGCCTTAACGGCTGTGGAATCGAGACAAAATAAGGCGCAACGGCGCCTTATTTTTTTGCCGCGCGCTCGGCGCGCTGTCGCCGCAGTTCTTTCGGATCGGCAATCAACGGGCGATAAATCTCAATACGATCGCCGCTCTGCACTTCATCATGCAGCTTAACCGGGCGGCTGTAGATGCCGACTTTATTTTCCTTCAGATCGATATCGCTGCGCAGGTCGAGCAGGCCGGAAGCCCGGATAGCCTCTTCAACCGTGCTGCCCTCGGGTACCTTAACGCTATAAAGATACTGTTTTTCCGGCAGTGCATAGACAACTTCAACCGCGATATCAGGCACTGTAGACCTCTTTCGCTCGCTGGGTAAAAGCCTGAACCATGCTGCTGGCCAGCTCTTTAAAGACGCGGCCAAATGCCAGTTCTACCAGCATATTAGTGAACTCGAAATCCAGGTTCAGCTCAACTTTGCAGGCTTCATCGCTCAACGCAATAAATCGCCAGCCGCCGCTCAGTTTGCGGAACGGACCATCAACCAGCTGCATATGGATGCTCTGGTTATCCGTCAGGGTATTGCGGGTAACAAAGGTTTTACTGATGCCCGCCTTGGAAACATCTACGGATGCGGTCATCTGATCGTTGCTGGCATCAAGTACACGGCTGCCGGTACAACCCGGCAGAAATTCCGGATAGCTGCTGACATCATTCACTAACCGGTACATTTGCTCAGCACTGTACGGCACCAGCGCCGAACGACTAATCTGGGACATAACAATTCCTGTCTAATCTTAGAACTTTTAAATAATACCATTGCCGGGATTCAAACAAAAATTCTCTCCTGGCTGGCATCTGCTAGAATACCCCTTTCCCCTTTCGGTCACGTTACAGGGGATGCCAAAAATCACGGCTTCATGTACACTAAGTGGCACTATGACAAAGAAAAAAGCACATAAACCCGGTTCCGCTACCATTGCCATGAACAAGCGTGCCCGCCACGAATACTTCATTGAAGAAGAGTTCGAAGCTGGGCTTTCGCTACAGGGATGGGAAGTTAAATCTCTCCGTGCCGGAAAGGCCAATATCAGCGACAGCTACATTCTGCTGCGCGACGGTGAAGCTTTTCTGTTCGGTTCAACATTCCAGCCGTTGAGCGTGGCCTCTTCGCATGTGGTTTGCGATCCAACCCGCAGCCGCAAGCTGCTGCTGAAGCAGCGCGAACTCGACACCATCTTTGGCAAAGCCAACCGCGACGGTTACACCATCGTGGCACTGTCGATGTATTGGAAAAACGCCTGGGCCAAGCTGAAGATCGGCGTTGCGAAAGGTAAGAAAGAGCACGACAAGCGCGATGACATCAAAGATCGCGAATGGAAATTAGACAAAGCGCGTATTATGAAGCACGCGAACCGCTAAGCCACTGGCATAGCGACAGGTTTTTCTGTTATACTGATTTTCTACTTGGGGCTGATTCTGGATTCGACGGGATTTGCGAAGCCCTAGGAGCATGCCGAGGGGCGGTTTGCCTCGTAAAAAGCCGCAAAAAAATAGTCGCAAACGACGAAAACTACGCTTTAGCAGCTTAATAACCTGCTAAGAGCCCTCTCTCCCTAGCTTCCGCTCTTAAGACGGGGATCAAAGAGAGGTCAAACCCAAAAGAGATCGCGTGGAAGCCCTGCCTGGGGTTGAAGCGTTAAAACTAATCAGGCTAGTTTGTTAGTAGCGTGTCCGTTCGCAGCTAACCGGCGAATGTAAAGACTGGACTAAGCATGTAGTGCCGACGGTGTAGTAATTTCGGACGCGGGTTCAACTCCCGCCAGCTCCACCAAAATTCTCCATCGGTGATTACCAGAGTCATCCGATGAAGTCCTAAGAGCCCGCACGGCGCAAGCCCTGCGGGCTTTTTTGTGTCCTCAATTTGTCCCGCGAAATCCGAAGAGAACTAATTAAATCCGAACCTTTTAGGCCCATTGATAGGCCCAACGAAAAGCTCTATTGTTTTCGTTGGGCCTAAACGCATGGAGACTCCCATGGCAAGAAAAACTAAGCCGTTAACCGATACGGAAATCAAAGCCGCCAAACCTAAAGATGCCGATTACCAGCTGTATGACGGCGACGGGCTTACTCTGCTAATCAAGGCCAGCGGTAGTAAGCTCTGGCAGTTCCGTTACTATCGTCCTCTGACCAAGCAGCGAACCAAACAGAGCTTCGGTGCCTATCCTGCCGTCTCACTTTCTGATGCGCGTAAACTCAGAGCTGAATCTCGAGTTTTACTGACGAAAGACATTGATCCGCAGGAACATCAGAAAGAACAGGTAAGAAATTCTCAAGAGGCCAAAACCAACACTTTCCTGTTAGTTGCCGAGCGTTGGTGGAATGTGAAGAAAGCCAGCGTAACAGAGGACTATGCCGACGATATCTGGCGCTCGCTTGAGAGAGATGTTTTCCCAGCAATCGGTGATATCAGTGTCACTGAGATTAAAGCTCATACTCTGGTTAAAGCAGTTCAGCCGGTTCAGACCAGAGGTGCATTAGAGACTGTTCGCCGTCTTTGTCAGCGTATTAACGAAGTCATGATTTATGCGCAGAACACGGGCCTGATTGATGCGGTTCCCAGCGTAAACATCGGGAAAGCATTCGAGAAACCGCAAAAGAAAAACATGCCGAGCATCCGCCCGGAGCAACTACCACAGCTAATGCAAACTATGCGTACGGCTAGCATCAGTATGTCAACGCGGTGCTTGTTCATGTGGCAGCTTCTCACCATTACCCGCCCTGCCGAAGCCGCTGAAGCTCGATGGGATGAGATCAATTTTGATGCTAGCGAATGGAAAATTCCTGCTGCTCGAATGAAGATGAACCGGGACCATACGGTTCCATTATCTAATGGAGCTCTCGCTATTCTGGAAATGATGAAGTCTCTCAGTGATGGCCGAGAATTTATCTTTCCCAGTCGCATCAAACCAACCCAGCCGATGAACAGCCAAACAGTGAATGCAGCACTCAAGCGTGCTGGATTGGGAGGCGTTCTCGTTTCTCACGGCTTGCGTTCTATCGCCAGCACTGCTCTCAATGAGCAGGGATTTCCGCCTGATGTTATTGAAGCAGCTTTGGCCCATGTTGACAAAAATGAGGTTCGTCGAGCTTATAATCGTAGCGATTACCTAGAGCAACGTCGTCCGATGATGCAGTGGTGGGCTGATTTTGTAAAAACGGCTGATAACGGGAGTATAGATGAGATTGGCTCCAAAAGATTAAAACTTGTTGGATAAAAAAACTTCAACTCGATGCAAAAATTCAAAGTAAGTAGCGTCATAATGACGCTACTTACTTTCTTCGCTAATACTTGATGAGATATTGTGCTAAAATAAAGTTCATTAAATAGTGAGGTTTTTCTATAGCTGCAACAGACTTATATTTCCCTAAAAAGGACATCAATACTAGGTAGCTGTATTTTATCCTAAAAAACCCGATACTCACATAAATTAACACTACTAGTTACCTTTCCTCTTCTTTCGAACAGTGGTATCAAATGCTAGTCGAATACTCTCAACTTTTGTTGCCCACCTATTTAAAATAGCATCAATTAATATGATTTTATCCGAATATGCTAATCGATATTTTTTACTCTGTTCTTTAACTAAAAAATCAGACTCTTCAACAAATGACCACAAAGGGTCAATAAGCTCATTAACTGCAGCCACTTTACTTTTCCAGCCTTCTTCAGGTGCATATTGATATATAAGCTCAACAAATTTTTCCTGAATAATTTTGTAAACCTCCGCTTTACTATCCCCGCCCTTTTTACCTGCCTTTACTCTCACCTTAGAAAGTTTATTTTTTTTATCCACATAGGCTTTAAACCAAACCATCCCAATACATTTATCAAATAAACTCGATGCTAATTTAAATGCTTCAGATGCAATGTGCTCATTATCCGATGCAATAGATTTCCCCCATTGATATACCAATGAGGCACAAATTAAATGAGAACTGAATATTTCATCAATTGATAGCCCTTTAATAATTGGGAAAAAAGTCTCCTGAAAGATGCAGTAATCTAAACTTTCCCAACATTTCTGAATAGGATCATACAACTCCTTATTCGACTGGTTCTGCTGTTCACTATTTACTGTGCTGGGGCTCCAGAACTTCTCCCGCATTCTGGTTAGTTCCTCTTGTATTGCTGGACAATTTTCATCCAGAACTTCAGCGTAAATAGACCATTCGCACATAGAGAGCTGCCCAGATACCTCTCTAACTTGTCTACTAATTTCGTCACAAACCTCAGCAAGTGAAAACATAAAACCCTTATAAAACAATAAATTATGCTTTGTAAAAAATGTTTTTTTGGTAGCGAAGTTTTTTGCCTAAGCATAAAGCGTTAGTCTTTACGCATCCAAGATTACCTAATTAGAGACAAATCTATATGAATAATCCTTCAGCAGTTAGAATACTCCGCTTACCGGCTGTTATCCATAAAACCGGTATCGCACGCGCTACAATCTACGATTGGTTGAACCCTAGATCTCCACGTTATGATGAAACCTTTCCGAAGAAAAGAATGCTTGGTGCAAAATCTGTTGGGTGGGTTGAATCAGAGATTGACGAATGGCTTTTACAACGCAATAAGATTTCCTGATAGAGAAGAGAAAATATCGAATCTCACTTATAAGTCTAGCCTTCAAAGAGCGCCTGCATTTTAAACAATTATAGCCAATAGGCATTCACACCAGAGTGATTAAAGGATCTAACATAATTTTCATAGAGGTAACGTCATATTGCTATTTCCGCTATTAATAGCGGAATAGCAATATAGGGGGAATCGTTTTAAACATTAACTGAATAAGAGGTATCTATGTTGTGTGGTCATCCTTTCCCTGTGCATGTATTCCCGCAGATCATCAGAAATGCGGTTTATGAAGTGGAGCAGCATACAAAGGCTCCCCAAGCTTTAATTTCTGCATCGGTATTAGGAGTTATTTCGCTTGCCTGCCAGAACCGGATTGATGTGTGCCGAATGAAAAATCTTTGCAGCCCTGTATCACTTTTCTTACTGACGCTGGCGGAATCAGGTGAACGTAAAAGCACTGTGGACAAACTACTAATGAAGCCATTATACCAACTGGAAGAAGAATGGTTTGAAGAATATACCCAAGATTTGATTATCTGGCGGAATGAGGAAATGGCTTTTAACGTTGAAAAAAAAGCCCTGATATCAAAACTGAAATCAGATATTCAACGTAATAAAGATCACATCACAACGAATGAACGACTGAAAGCGCTGTTGGCAGCATCCCCGAAAGCGCCGGTCAGGTTAAGGCAGATATTCAATGATGCCACACCAGCAGCGATAAAAGATTATCTCAGTGGGCGCTGCCGGTCCATCGGGCTTATGTCTGATGAAGCAGGCACCATTTTTAATGGTTACGCACTGAACGAGCTGCCTTTCATCAATAAAATGTGGGATGGCGCAACGTTTCCCGTGGAAAGAAAAAGCGAGCCAGATAAATTAATCAAAGATGCAAGAATGACGCTGGGACTGATGATTCAGCCTGATGTGTTTAGAAAAGGGTATCTGGAACGAAAAGGCGATGCCGCTAAAGGGATCGGATTCTTCGCCCGATGTTTGATATGTCAACCGGGTTCAACACAGGGCTACAGGCAAATTACCAGTCCTGTTGTCTCAACTGAGCATCTGCCTGTATTTCATCAACGACTGATAGACATTGTTAACGAGAGCATTGCCAGAAATGAGCGTCAGTGTCTGCGTTTCTCTCCAGAAGCAGAAAAACGCTGGCTCGAATTTTATAACAAAGTCGAGTCGGAAATGGGACTGGTTGGCTTCCTGTCAGATTTTAAGGATTATGCATCTAAAATGGCGGAGAATGTGGCGAGGATCGCCGCACTGCTGCATTACTTCAACGGCGATGAAGGAGATATATCCCTTACTGCTGTGGAAGCCGCAGTAGATATAATCGTCTGGTATGTGGATGAGTATATTAGAATTTTTTCTAAACCCCAGACGTTACTGCTGGTAAGTTCAGAAGCAGACGAACTTTACTCTTGGATAAAAGATTATTGTTACAAGTGTGTGGTGCCGTATATCAGGAAGACAACAATCCTGCAATATGGTCCTAACCGGTTCAGGAACCGGAGTAAAGTGAATGAACTGCTCAGTACACTTTATTCGAAAAACAAAATACGGGCAGAGAAAAGAGGGAAAACCATTTTCATACATCCTGTCGAGGGATTTATTTAATGAGTAGAACAAAGACAAAACGAAATATTCACTTTGTTAAAGAGTCATTATTGCAACTAATTGCAGAGTAACTTTTAATCGGTCATCTCAGGCTGTGGCTATTGTTTACATGAAATTAATTGTCGGATAGTTATTATATTGTCATTAACAATATCTGTACATCCCCACACTAACAGCCATATCAGTAATGCGATGACTGAAATCTATCAAGGAATAGATTATCATGAACCTCTACGATAGCGAATATGGAAGTCATATTAAATCATACAAAGAGAAAATTATCGAAGTTATTAATAAAGCCGTTAAAGAACACGGACGTTCACTGGCAATACGGGTGGATCTGCATGACCCGGTTGTTCTGGATAATGGTGATACCATTTCCTGTATTGCGCATACTGATTCAGGGTCTATATCAAGATTTACCAATTCACTGAAAGCCAAACTGGCAGCAGATGAACAGCGCAAGCGTAAAGAAGGTAAACGGGTACACCCGAATACGCTCCGCTATGCGTGGGTGCGGGAATTTACCCAGAATGGTAAGCGCCATTTTCACGTATTTCTGTTTCTGAACAAGGATGCTTACTACCACTTAGGGGATTTCAATCTGGATGAAGATACGCTAAGAACCATGATTACCTCGGCATGGTGTAGCGCATTAAACCTGACATCCGAAGAGGGGCAGCACTTGGTGCAGTACCCTGCTAATGGTAAATATACCCTGAACCGTGATGATGTTCTGAATGACATTTATCCCGGTGATTTACTAAACCGGATTGATTATCTCACCAAAGTGAAAAGTAAGATCTTCGATGACGGCTATAGGTCGTTTGGGTGTAGTAATAATTAACCAGAATTAATCAGAGCCCTTATCTCCCTGATAAGGGCTGGCTAGTATCAATAGGAACAATAAAAATAATGTTTATAGCACCGTCACCGGCTGCTTTATCCCTCGCTCAAAGTATCGACAACTTGCTCTAACCATAGTCGGTCATCTTGACACCTTGTGAGATCATCTACTGGAATTACTATTAGTAAATGGTTAAACTCATGGGAAATACGTAATTTGTTACGCAACCGCCGTTTCTGTTCTTCAACACTTCCATCTACACGCCTCGAAATAAGAATTAATTTCCGTCCTTTATTCTCAACCAGTTCGCGGAAAAGTCCATTAATATGGCTATCATCTTTATTAAATCCAAAACCTACAACAACAATAGCATCAGATTCAGCATAAGCATCAAAAAGACTAACGTATCGTCTTGACATAGTTACTGACGTTAAAGGCTTAAGACCGCTTTGCGTCAGCATGAATGGAACATGGATCTGACTTTGATCTACGTCATCTGGATTTTCACAAGTGATAACCGCATTTTTGTAAGGATTATAATAGTCATTTATACTTCCGTTCAGGTGAATAATTTGAGGTAACTCTATATTCATACCACGGAAAACTTCTGCCAGAAGGCTGTTATAATTAGCCGTGCCAATGGCTGAAATTGTTAGGTCACCATCGAATGTAGCTAAATCGTGGTAATAGCCATGATCGGGAAGTTCTTCGATAGATGGTGCCTGGGCACTAATATAATCACGTGCAATCTTGAGGAAAATAACCATCCGAGTAAACTTAGCCCATTCCGTGGATGGTGAAAAGAGATATCGAAAGTGGTCATCTATCAATTTCTGGTAGTCGAGTACTGTAGTGAACAGATTCTCTAATACTTTTTGGGTTATAGCACAGAAAATTGTTAGGGCTGTTGCATCTTCACCAATATTAAAATTTCTATTTTCTTCCAGTAATAGCTCCAAAGCTGTTGAACCAATGCGGTTAAACTCCAAACGGAACATACCAGTAATATCATCGAAGATAGGTAAATCATCCGGTGCAGCTTCAAATAATTCTTGGTTTAGGCGTTGTACAAGAGATTGACCATGTGCACCGACCAATAATTGTAAAAATGATATGACGTACCTTTTTAAATCATCATTGTTATCTGATTCTCGTACCACGTCCAACATAGCAGAGTAATATTCAGACTCGAATAATCTAACATCTCTGGCTAGCAACTCGTTAAGACGAATATCATGTGTATACAGACGCTCACCAATGACATGTCCTGTTAACTCTGAAAATAAATTTTCTAATATGGCCTTATCAATTCCTAGAGTTAATAGGGCATCATCACACTCTTGATCAAAACGATTTAGACGGCGAATTATTTCTTCACGTTTATATTCGATAGATGATTCAATAATACTGGAAAATTCGTTACGCCCAAAAGCATAAATGCTTTTATCAGCATACCCCTGAGGTAGCCAATCATTGGCGTAAGGTGAGCGTGAATCCACTAATCGCAGTTGTTGGCGGAGCTCAGTTTTATACTGACTTGGATCTTGTCTAAAAAGATCAATGGCAAATTTTCCTCCACTTGGTAAACCATACCCAATTTCTGCTCCTGCACCAAAAAAAAAGCCTAAGTTCATAGTCATTACCTACTTATTTAAGTTAACTAGTGGAACCGCTTATCAGTATATAAAAACATTCCTTATAACTCTGGCCTTTCTATTTATAAAAAGGCCATATTCTTAATTTTCTATAGGCTACAGATAGTCATCAGCAAGTCCGCTACTGAATAACGTCTCTGCATTTTCAGCGATAGCAACAGCATCCTGCACATCCTGTCGTTTCAAATCTAATACCCGTAATTTGCCTTTCACTTCGGCGACGGATTCGATTCGTCTGTAAGCATCAGGATGATGTTCGGCATATAACACCAGTCCTTTCAGTTTGGGCAAAGCATCAGCTAGATGCAGGCCATGTGGATCTACCAAGTCCACAACCATTTTGCCATCTTGATTGGCAAAAAATAGGAAGTCAGGACGAACAATTTTGTATTGTTCGGCTTCAACATAGGCGATTCCCAGTGATGACTGCCCTGTATACTGTGGGTTACGATACCAGAAAGCAAATCCTTCCAGTTTGCTTTCAGTCTCAAAAACCTTGGTTTCCCATTGGTTTAACTGAGCCGGATAGTTCCCGCTTGCGTCACACAACAAATGGTGTTTCCAGACCGGAAGGTCAGTTTCCTTCTCATCTTCACGCACCTTGGTCATTTCAAACTTGTTCTCCGGCCTGATCAGATCCATATCCTGCGGTTCGGTACTCATTTCGACGATTTGACGATAGGCCTCTTTACGCTCATCTTTCAAAGACTTGATTTGCGCTGTGTACTTGGTCAGCCACTCCTTCGCCAGTTTATCGGCCTCGCAATCGAAGTAATCCTGTACCTCCATCACCAGCCCCATGCCAGCAACGGTCACACGAGCTTCCATGATTGCTTCCAGATACTCCTCTGCATCCTTTTCTCGATCAGCGACTTTATCGGCCAGATATTCGACATAGGTTCGTGAAACATCCGGGGTAAAGATTCGGGCTGCGCGTCGGTAGGCGTCATCAATTACAGCTACGTCCGCCTCCTCCCAGAATTCATTGAAGGTCATTGCTTTATTCTTCAGGCTGGCAACCACCGCCTTGCCATCTACGACGAGCACTGCATTGCGCTTGTTTTTGATTTTCTCAGCATTTTCTGTCTGGAAGTTGTCCAAGACAGCGTGCAAAGCAGTATGGGCTTTCCTGACTGCCCGATTAAGAATGCCATCATCAACCAGTTCCTGTGCCAACGCGGTCAGACGTCTGGCTGGTCTGGCTCCTTTCTGTGGTCGGGTTTGCGAAGGTAATGCTTCAAATGCTTCCCATACGGCAGCTGACGCCTCCGGGTTGGGCTTCATTTCCACAGGGTTAACCAGAATGCGTCCGCTCGGAGGAGATGTATCATCGCCCTTAAACAAGGTATTAACGACATCTCGCACGGTATTGGTATTAAACTTGGGCAACAGGCATTCTACTGAGTTTAAGCGTTCATTACCCGGAATACGTCTTGCCAGTGGAGTACGCACCATACGCCCCAGTAATTGCGTAATATGTGTCTTATCGCTGGCAGCGCGGAAGGAAACCATCACTTCGGCACGCGGGCAATCCCAGCCAGTGCTGATGGCATCTTTAGCAATCAGTACACGCACCCAAGTTGATTCCTGTACCCGCTGCGGTTCAATATAAGGTACTTGGTGTTGGCCGAAACGTTGCGTAGTGTGTTCACCGAAGACATGAGCAACATTGTCAATGGACAATTCAGGATAACGGGAGAATAACGTATCCAGCCAGCGGCCGACCTCGTTCGGATCTGGCATATTGGGAACCTGGAATACCATCAGAGGCACTACTTCGCGAACGGTTTCCTGATGTCTTGCGTACTCTGCCCAAGCATCGGTCGCTTCCCTGAGTTTGTCGGCAGCACGGCGTACCCAAACGGTATCGAAGTCACCAGCTTCATCCGGTACACCCAGGATGATATCGTCCTTGATAAGTCCCGATTCCTGCACTTTAGCGGAGTCAACAACCACATTCGGAAGTTTGACATGATGACCAGCATTCACAATGGCTTTGTCGAAACGTTCAACTGTGGCGGAGATACCCCATACTACTGGAATACCCTTTACCCCAGCCGAACCATTGATGAGCCGTTGCACAATAGTACTTTTAGCTGCTTCGATGGAAGTCGTTGATGAACCCATCCCCCTGTGCGCTTCATCCAGTACCAAATAGAGTGTCAGATCTGGGTCTTCGATGGTGTTCTGGATAGTATCCCACAGCGTATAAGCCTGTGCATCAGGGGCTGCTTCGAAAAGTCCGCCTTTATCATCGAACCCGCGCACCAGCAGGCTTTTTTTGCCAAACTTCTGCGTGTTAAGGAAATAGATTTTTCCAGCCTGAAATTTGCGCCGACTGAAAGGATGTTCAACTACCACCATATCGTTGTAATTGATACGGTCACTGGCCTCCATCAAGCGAAAACGGGTTTGCTCGTTCAGTGCAGGATCGTCACTGAACCAGATCACTACCGCGCCGGGATCGGCATCGAAATTAAATTCGTCGTCACCATGAAATAATGCTTCAAACGTAGCGGCAGCCATTACGGTCTTACCCGCACCAGTCACAGCCGTTAAAGAGAAGGCGCTTTTGTCGCTCTCGTTGTGCCAATAACGGCGAGCCTTCCTGAGATTTGCCAGCGCATCATGCACTGCATCGCGCTGATAGTCCTTGAGGGTAAATTTCATTCTGTCCATTCCCCATTGGTGAAACTGAAATTGGTCAGGTACGACTCGTATAACCGAACTGGCTCAACGTCTTTTGGTAGACGTTTTGTTACAGACTGGAAGTGACGGTCATCATCAGTAACGATGAAAGCCACGCACACGTCACTGGAGGTATTGATGACTTCAATGAAAGGTGTTGCTTGGTCCACAGCTAGCAGTAGACCGTACGCATCTGTCACCTCCCATCCTTCAGAA
The DNA here is from genome assembly GCF_025947915.1 of Erwinia sp. INIA01. Lineage (NCBI taxonomy): Bacteria > Pseudomonadati > Pseudomonadota > Gammaproteobacteria > Enterobacterales > Erwiniaceae > Erwinia > Erwinia sp. INIA01. The sequence goes on along the minus strand of NZ_JAPDNC010000006.1, from coordinate 65,922 downwards.
GGTATTTTTTCAATACGTTTACCGCGCGCACCTGCGCGTAGCCATAACAACGGCGCAATGCGAACAAAGGCTAGGTTGTGGCTAACCGATTTCTCAGCTTCGTAGGTCAGAGTGAAAAACTCGGCATTTTCCTCAAAGCCTTCAGACATTGGGAACTCGTCTGTAAACCTATAATTGCCCTTAATAGGTTGTCCATTTGGCGTTTTGCCTGAGATAGCGGCTTGTACACGTGGTTTGGTTATATAATCGCAGATCCCCCACTTCTCCCAATCAGGATCTCCAGGTCTTAAGCCCTGTTCACGCAATTTTTTCTGTTCGTCGGCAGCCACTTCGTTGTTAGTGACGGAGATGCATTGGCGGCGACCACCATCCTGTTTGTTCAGGCGCATAACTGCATGAGCAGTTGTTCCTGACCCGCTGAAAAAATCTAATACAACAGCTTCCGGTTTATGTGCAACGACAAATCGCAAGGCATCTTCAACGGCATATAACGATTTTGGAAATGGAAATCGACGATTAGGAATCAATGCTGAAACCATATTCGTACCACCGGTTTCGGCATTATGAGACTTCATGTTCCATACTCGTTTAGGTGATGTCCCTGTATTCGCACCTACCGAAACGTGTCCAATCACTGAGCCATTGTCTGCCCTACCAGTAACAGTTATTTCTCCAGACTTGATCTTTGCGATCACGCCAGTTTGAAGGTATTTAACCGAACCAGTTTTTTTTGCTGGCTTCCAGTTGTCCACACGTACATAACCGTCTGCCCAATTTCGCCTCAACACATCCGGCGTCAATCCCCAAAGCATCTCGGTTCCATCTGGCTTCAATGGCCATAGTGCAACTGTACCTTCTGGGGTTGGAACCAAATTGCGGTCAACATCAAGAGTGATTGCGTCACCAATAGAATGTATATGTCCGTTAGTAACATTCACAAATATTGGATAGAACTGGTTGGGACGAGCGGCACGAATGCTAGTTGGCTCGCGTCGACGCAATAACAGCCACTCAATAGGCGCAAACTCTTGAGCTGCCCCGCGAGTGTCTTCATTGCTGCCACTAGGCAACATGTTGCTATTCCACCACTTAACTGTAGCTGCCCCAAAGAAAACGAAGTAAATATGCTCTTCGACACGCGAAAATCGTCCAGGTCTAACAGCACCTTTTGCACTAATGACGCTGGTGACCATTGAGACATTTCCCTCTGGGAAAATTTGCTCCAGCAGTAATCCCAGCCGTAGATATTCCTTCTCGTCAATGCTTACGATCAGCACTGAATCCGCCGGATTCAACAAGTCCTTAGCTACTAGCAAGCGACGTTCCATCATTGCCAGCCATTTGCTGTGTCGATAGATATCGTCACCTTCTACGTAATCGTTATTGTATTTCCAGTCTTTGGCCCCAGTGTTATAAGGCGGGTCAATATAGATTGCGTCCACCTTACCCCTATGTGTATAGGTCAATGCTTTCAACACATGGTAGTTCTCACCATTGATGACTGAATGGTAAGGTTTGTCACCACCACGTTCTACTTTTCCCGTACTGACCAGCCCCGGCCAGATTGTGTCACGAAATTCAGCGATAACCACAAGATCACTCATTGCTACTGTCTGAGTCTCGACATCAACCGCGCCCAGCGACTCCAGATCAGCGACCTTTTTCGTCTTGTGAATGGTTTTAACCTGCCATAACCGTTGATCACCTTTCTTGGTGGACCCACGCTCTGGCTGAACACGAACCTTGTCTCCCTTGCGAATAGGCCGCAATGGTAACTCAACAACTTCAGGGCTATGTCGTTCGAAATTTAGACCAAAGGGAAGTCGTGATGACAGGATCTTGATTTCTCGATCCAAGTCAGCGCCCAACTGTGGGTCTTTGGCCTTCGCTTTAGCTATTAAATCAGTCAGCCTAGACATATATTCCTTTTTTCTTATCAATTCTGAGCATTGTAGGTTCAAGCGTTCGGCTATCAGGGATAGCCTAGTACGTTGATTCACAGAAAGAATCAGAACGCTGAAAAATTGGCGGTAATATTAACACTAATCAACGACTTCATCGATCCTTAAACCGAGAGATGTAGGTTATTCCCAGCATGCCTTTAGCCCAGTTTCTACTATCTAAGTGGCACCAGATAATCCAAATATTTTCAGGCATATATCATTTCTCTGAACACAACCATCCATATGGCGAACCTGTAGGTTCGCCGTTGTTATTTTATTTTCTGTCTGGAAAAATCATGAGTAAACAAGAGGATATCAATACCATCAACAAGGCGATGGGCGCACTGCCTACACGACTGTCTGATACCCGCGCCATGCGTGGTATCGACGGAGATGTGAAGCTCAACCGGGCTCTCTGTGTGATGGCGGAAGCAATGCTGAGTGGGTTTCAGTCCTGAGCTTGTTATCAGCATGTTAGGAAAGGACACTCCCTGTCCGTTTTACCTCCATTGGATTGCGTGTTTTATCACCGCATTTCACGGTGTGCCGCGTCGGGACTGCCTCCGGTGGCAGATAAAAAATAGTTCATTCCATGTCCACACCCTGTCCGCCCCCCTCTTTAGAATCATTTCATATTCAGTCAGTTAATTATTTCGGAGATTTAAGATGACACAGGCAGAGCGCCGTCATGACCGGCTGGCTGTCAGGCTGTCACTGATAATCAGCCGCCTAGTTGCCGGTGAAACACTGAACATGGCGCGGCTGGCTGCAGAGTTTGGTGTGTCAGTCCGTACCCTGCGACGGGATTTTCGCGAACGGCTGATGTATCTGGACCTAGAGTATCGACGGGGGCAATGCCGCCTGCGCAGTACCGGTGGTGGCGTACAGGGCGAGCTGGATGCGCTGACCTTTGCTCACCGGGCAGGACTGGCCGATATTTTTCCGGGGCTGGACCGGCGTCTGGCGGGCATGCTGCTCACTACAGGAGGGATGCCGTGTCTGGTATGGCAGCCGCCACAGTCTGTGTCACCGGTCAGCACACTGGTATTTTACCGTCTCGTCAGTGCCATTACTGCCTGCCAGCGGGTACTGCTGCTGGTCGAGGGAGAGCGCTGTGATGGGCTGGCCCCGTACCGCCTGATATCAGTCGACGGCTGCTGGTACCTCACCGGTGAACTTAACGGGCATATCACTGTGCACCCTCTGGCAACCATCCATGCGGTGACAGTCCTGAACACCACTTTTACCCCGCGAAAACGTCTCAGCCAGTTAACCACACAGGCGGGCTTTATCCGGGCCCTTCCGCACTTCAACTGTATTCGAGAAGTCCTGTCTCCCGGGTCCTCTGACGAGGGGCCGAATTACCTCTGTTAACAAGGAAAAACAATGACCTGGCATTACGAGAAAAATGGTATCCGTCACGACAATGTGACCGAAGATGATATTACCGGCCTGATTATGCGCGGTGAACTGACTGCATCCACTTTGGTATGGCGACAGGGTATGACGGAGTGGCAGCCAATCTCCGCAACCCCGCTGGCTTCGGCGCTGCTCCACAGCACAACACCACCGGCATTGCCAGGAAACCGCATTCCGGGCGGAGTGGTATGGACGCTGGCATTTGCTCCCTTCATTGGTTATGCGCTTGAGCTGTGGACGGCTGGGCTGAACGGAATGTCTTTTGACGAGGCATATGAGGCTGTCTCGGGCGGGGAGTACTGGTTTATCACGCTGCTGCTCAATATCGCTCTGGGGTATCTCGATGAACGACGTCTGCGTAAGGCCGGAGTGGATACCACCACGTTCGGCAAACTGGCCTGGCTGGTGCCGTTCTATCTGTGGCGACGAGCGAAAGCCCTCGGGCAGAAACCAGGTTACTTCTGGGTATGGTTGGTGATGTTAATTCTGACTGTGATGGCCTGAACCATCACCTGCGGATTTCTCCTCTTGAGGAATAACATAATGAAAACAATGCTTAAGATAATGAGCATTACAGGCAGCCTGCTGCTCTGTGCAGGAGCTCAGGCTCAGCCTTATAACCGGACGCTCCCTGCAGCCGTCAGTGACAACAACGGGAAAATTTTCTGGTGTGATGCGCATCGCCAAATTACCGGGAAATGCGAAGCCATGTCTGTTGATCGTCTGGGCGGGATGGTCACAGTGCGTTCAGTACCTTTTAAAGGCTGCGAAGGCGGCCTGTGGGGCTGGATAACCATCATGCACAACGGTGTGTCGAAGGGATTCACTATTACTCCGGACAAGAAATTTGGGCTTACCGTAAAAGACCTGTGCCGTCCGGGCACGGTAGTGACCTTTAAGCCCAACCAGAAGAAGCCGGAATATGACGACCTGGTGGCGTTGTACAAGGGCAAAGAGCTGTTTCGCTACCGGCGTTTCTGATAACACCCGATATCAATTTCTCTCATTTTGCCCGACAGCGGGCTGGATTAATTCAGGAAGAAAACCATGCTGAAAATGATGACATCTGCTGTACCCGCCCTCATTCTGTCACTTACTGCATTCAGTGCCGGTGCCGCTCAACTTCCGGCAAGCCTGATGGATAAAGACAATCCCGGACAGGAGTACTGGTGCCAGGGAAACGACATCAACACATCCATGTGTTCACTGACCGGTGTCAGCGACGACCATAAATTTGCTCTGATTCAGGATTTGCCCGGTCCAGCCTGCGGAGATTTAAGTTTCGGGATTATTGACCTGGTATTTAACACAGGACTTAACATCCCTTATGACGGTGGTGACTGCAAGGGAGATGTAAAGGCTGGGTTTGTTCGTGGCACAAAAGATAATGCCCTGTATGTGAAGATTGTCCGGGGCAGCAAAACTTTGCGCCTATATAAGGTGCAGACGGGTTTCTGATAATCACCCCACACCTGCATACTCCCATAGCCCTTGGCGCATCTGCGTCAGGGGCTTTTGCTTTTAAGGTACACAGAATGTCTGAATCTCATATGCTGCCACCGGGACTTTTCACCCGACAGCAGGCTGAGGCTGTTACCCGCCGGTATCACAACCTCAGCATTGAAGATGACCAGAGTAGCCACTTCCGCTTGGTGGTTCGTGACTCTGAAGGTCGAAGGGCTGGCGGGCGTGGTGCTTTGAACCTGATGCCGGTGAAGGGCTTAACCGTTATATCCGCAAGTCAGGCATCCTCAGAGCATCCTCCTCCTGACCACACCCATTCATCATCCCTGCATGTTCTTTATTTCCCATACGCCAGCCATCGTCGCTGGCATTTTTATTGACGGAGAATATCCATGACGACACAAACTCAACGCGAATTGATATCCGCTAATGAATCTCAATTTGACCTTACTGCAATACCCGTACCTGACGAGCAGCGTCTCGATTTCTGGCTGCAGCACTTTGGCTCTATCCCGCAGTGGATAACGCTGGAACCCCGTATTTTCGCCTGGATGGACCGCTTCTGTGATGAGTACAGCGGTGGTGTCTGGTCTTTTTACACGCTCAGCAATGGCGGGGCGTTTATGGCCCCTGATACTGACAGTGACGATAAATGGCATCTGTTCAACAACGTGAACGGCAATGGTGCGGAAATAAGCGCGGAAGCTGCCGGGATAGCCGTCTGTCTCCTCGCGTACAACCACCACGCCTGCCGCACGGAGTGTGACGCCATGACTGAGCACTATTACAGCCTGCGGGATTACGCCCTGCAGCACCCTGAATCCCACGCCATTTTTCGCATTATTGATTAAGGATACTCATGATGGAACAGTCACTTATCCCACTGACTCCGGTCCTTCCACTAACCGCACAACGCACGGTAAAACGCGCTTTAACGCTGCTTGACCGACACCTGCGCGAAACAGGCGTGGCATTCACCTCCACTCAGGCTGCCCGTGACTGGCTGAAACTGAAAATGGCTGGACTAGAGCGCGAAGAGTTTATAGTGCTGTACCTGAACCAGCAGAACCAGCTGATTGCCCATGAAACACTATTCACCGGCACAATCAACAGTACCGAGATACATCCTCGCGAGGTGGTTAAGCGGGCCCTGTACTTCAATGCGGCGACGGTGATTATCGCCCACAACCATCCTTCCGGTGACCCCACACCCAGCCAAGCAGATAAAACCATCACGCTGCGCCTTATGCAGGCACTTGCCCTAGTGGACATCCACCTGTTGGACCATCTGATTGTCGGCGGGATCGAGATTGTCTCGTTTGCCGAACGCGGCTGGCTATAAGGAGAAAACAGTGATGAATATCATCAGCAAGCGTCAAGCGATGACAATCTACAGTCAGCATCCGCAGTCCCGCTTATTTCGTTTTTGCACAGGGAAATATAAGTGGTACGGCAGCATCTGCCACTACGCCGGGCGCGAGGTGCAGGATATTAGCGGGGTACTGGCGGTATACGCAGAACGACGTCAGGACTTTAACGGCCCGTATGTGGCCCTGCGTTGTGTCACGCTGAATTAACTCATATTTAAGGAGCACTACATTGTCGAATAAAACACCGACAGCAAGCAACCACACGAAAGCGCCTTGGTGGGGACTGAAACGCGATATCACCCCGTGCTTTGGCGCACGGCTGGTTCAGGAGGGCAACCGCCTGCATTACCAGGCTGACCGTGCCAGCATCGCCGGGACATTCAATGATGCAGAGTTATGCCGTCTGGACCAGGACTTTCCGGTACTGATGAAACAGATGGAACTAATGCTCACCAGCGGCGAACTTAATCCCCGCTACCAGCACAGCGTCACACTCTATGAAAAGGGGTTGACATGCGAGGCGGATACTCTTGGTTCGCATGGCTACGTCTACATCGTCATCTACCCCACGAAACGTTAAATCTTATTAATTCACGCGAGAGAAAAACTGAAAATCTTACCTGCAACAATCCGGCGGGTAGCGAAGCCATATCCACAGCCTGGGGTTGTCTGTCAAATGTGACTTATAAGCCAGCTGTTACAGCCCTGTGGACTGACGTTGAGCGGCACATTATTTAATGATGAAAACGTTATTTTAAAAACGAAGCTGGAACTTACCCAAATACAGAAGGAAATTATGATGAAAAATAACATTCGTTGCCCAGTATGTGATTCCCGCCGAGTTCGGGAACGCCATACAGGCAAGAAAGGTGGCGCTGTTGCTGGAGGTTTATCAGGGGCTTTAAGTGGTGCTGCCATTGGCTCAGCAATTCCTGTTGTTGGCACCCTTGCTGGTGCAGCTTTTGGTGCATTATTGGGCCGATTTATCGCTGGAGCAACCGCAGGTGCTGTGGCAGGGGCCACACTGGATGGCGTCATATTCGAACGCTATGAATGCGTGGATTGCAATCAGCTATTTGATTGATATTACTTTTATAGGATTGACTGCATTATCTTCCTGACAGAATAACAATTTTTATCCTCATCACTCATCCCTCAAAACATTAATCTCTATTCATGTACCTGAGAGTTCGTTATGAAAAGCTTACCTTTATTAAATAACCGAGGGGCTAAGCCTCGCCTGCCACCACTGACTATCTGGCAAATACTTTTGGCTCATGTGATGCAACAGCATTATGGACTGACATTAAACGACACGCCTTTTAGAGATGATCGGGTTATTCAGGAACATATTGATGCCGGTATCACTCTCACCGATGCGGTTAACTTCTTGGTTGAAAAATATCAACTGATACGAATCGACAGACAAGGATTGAGTGGTCATGAGACATCACTTTATCTGAGGACTGTGGATATTCTGCGAGCAAGGCGTGCTACCGGCTTGCTAAAAACTGACGTGAAATAAACGCTTAAATACAAGCAGACTAAAAGGAAAGCAAAATGCTAATCTCACAGACGAAGAGACTTCTACTGTAACCTCCCCTGCCCTGCAAAAAAACCTGACATTTTCTTTTAGGACCAACAATGGGACCAAAATTAAAATTGAACTGAAGATTACAAACTATTTAACAACAAGTTACACAACCAATTCAGACTCCGCCAGCCCACCAAATTCTTTAGCGGCGATACCAGAATTGTCCGCCGAAGTCCTGAAAGCCCGCAAGGTGAAAGCTTTGCGGGCTTTTTTGTGCCCTCAATTTGTCCCGCGAAATCTGATGCCAACTAATTAAATCTGAACCCTTTAGGCAGCTCGTAAAACTTTATCGTTTTTGAGGTGCCTAAAAATATGGAAACCCGGCAATTGCAAGACAAACCAAACCTCTATCCAAGGAAGCTGACTACGTTCTTGACGATGGCGATGGCCTTGAGCTACTCATCAAATCAAGCGGCAGCAAAATCTGGTAGTTTCGCTACATTCGCCCTGTCACCAAGAAATATGCGAAAAAGAGCATAGGCCCTAAAAAGAGCATAGGCCCTTACCCGTCAGTTAATCTTGCCGATGCTCGAAGCTATCGGGCAGAATCACGTTCTCTCCTTGCGAAACAAATCGATCCTCAGGGACATCAGCAAGAACAACTTCGCAGTTCGCTGGAAGCCAAAACCAATACTTTCCAACTCGTGGCTGAACGATGGTGGAATGTGAAGAAAGCCAGCGTGACAGAGGACTATGCCGACGATATCTGGCGCTCGCTTGAGAGAGATGTTTTTCCTGCGATTGGCGACGTCAGCGTTACAGATATTAAAGCTCATAACCTGGTTCAGGCCGTGCAACCAGTCCAGGCCAGAGAAGCACTGGAAACTGTTCGTCGCCTGTGCCAGCGCATTAATGAGATCATGATCTATGCCCAAAACAGGGGGCTGATTGATGCTGTTCCCAGCGTCAATATTGGCAAAGCATTGGAAAAGCCGCAGAAGAAAAACATGCCCAGTATTCGTCCCGATCAACTGCCACAGTTGATGCAGACGATGCGAACGGCCAACACGATTTACCCCTGAGTTTAACTTACAAAGATGTTTCAAATCATGACTTAAAACTAGGTTTTAATCCATAAGCCAACACAGTGCGTACCTTTCACGAAAAAAATCGTGATGAAAAAACATCTCAGGGTTGCCGATAATTGTCCTCTCATAAAGAAGGCTAGCTAATGCAACTCTTACAACTCTGGATTAGCAGGAAGTTCCACAATGTTTTCTCTACCAAACCATTCTGTCAGCTTAGCCGTAGCGTTGGCACTTAACTCTTGGGTGAACAGAACCGCAAGACGTCTTTTAGGGCGCGAGCAAGCAACATAAAAAAGATTACGGTTGTTTTCAAAAAACTCGGTCTTATCCGCCGGTGGCCCTGCATCAATCCATTCTAACATTTGTACAAAATTGTATTTATTCCAGCCACGCCCAACAATGACGAGCACATTTTCAAACTCAGCGCCCTTAACACCATGCTTAGTTGCAAATGGTGTGTTGCCATCAATAAAGCAGTCCAGCGCAATAATTTCGGTATAGGGAACATTCCGCAATTTGCGCAATTGCGTTACGCGGCGAGGTTCTTCATCTACCGGTACGGCACCGATCTCCTCCAGCTTAAGCTCACGTTCCTCAACTGCTCGAGGTAGCCGCATGTGTGGCTGTACGCCGATAAAATCCACAACCTCACCAATTGATCCTCTTAACCTGAGCTCAATTAAATAATTCATAGATTCAGTCCAAGCAATCTTGTCTTGATGCCTGCGAATATGAGGCATGCTGGTCCCGAAAGACTCAAACATGTCACTATAGCGGCGTTCAATAAAAGCCGAGCATGCAGGCTCGAGCTGATCGGTCAAAAACTTAATATGCGGATCTTCCTTCTTGAGCCATGGATCGTTGTATTGACCGTAAATAGTTGGAATGGAGGCATAACCTTGTTCGCGGGCCAGCACACTGTGGCTAAGCATGAGAATTTTAGTATTGTCGTTCGAAAAGTCCCAACCATTAGAAATGAGATGAGATTTAAGGTAGTTAAAGTACGCTTTGGCTGCTTCAGGCGTCGTATCGCCTGTCCAGTGACCACCTCCTCTCCCTGTACGCCGCTGGCCTACCCACCGGTTAGTATGGAATACACGGGCCTCGCCAGGCGCATATGGATCGCTAACCATCTGAGGTAAAGCCGGACGCATCCGATTCAGCAGACGCACAATGGGATCAACCGAACGAAAATTGGCATTTTTATCAATGATTACAAGAGAAGCGTGTTCGACTAAACCACAACCTTCTCCATAGATTTTTTGCCAATGATCACCAAAAAGACCAATGACAGGCCCTTCTCGGCGATCCAGAAACCAATCTTTCAACGCAGTAATAAACGCAGCATCAGTATCTTGGTATTCATCGATCAATAAAATTGGGTAACGAGCGCAAAGAACAGTACGGAATTTTGGTAAATCCATTGCTTTAATCATCAAAGCCAACACATCTTCATGGCGGATCGAGACTTGATGGTCAGCAACACTCGGATATCCCAATTCATAATGAACTCGCCGAACACCGATGCCATTTACTTGCTCAAGGCGCTCAGCCCAGCCAGGGAGAAGAGGAACAAACTCACGCAACATTGCCTGAAAATCTTTCAAGATTGACCAGCAAAATCCATGTACGGTATCAGGGCTTACTGCTGGATGCGATTTAATTCGCGAGATAATTTCGTCTTTAGCAACATTAGTGTAGGTAATGCAGCCAACTTGTTGACGTTTACGAATCAATTCGCTACCGCGTTTATCGATTAGCCAACGGAGGGCTTTATCCAAAGAGAATGTCTTGCCTGCACCTGCACCAGCCTCAAGACGAAAACTTCGCTCTTGTTCAAGGCAATCAAACATGCGTTCTAATGCCAACCGTCCCGCAGTATCTGCCGGGCTTTCATGAATTTCAGTAGTCATTGAGCCCCTCCCCACTTATTTCAATCCCAGCTGCAGCAGCGGCAATATCTGATGGTGTAACTTGTGGTATCACTACGACTGGATTGCCTTCGGCAAGCCATCTTAAACCTTCTGAAATATAGCGCGGCACATTCCACGTGCTATTTTCAATTGCATAGGTCAATGCAAATGTTGATTTTTTTTGATCAGCGGCATGTTCGTAAGCAAGTGTTGCACGATCACCGTCGCCAAGTGCGAAACTTTCGAAATTAGCTAAAATAAAAGCATCTTCGAAGCTTCGCGCACATGGCCCTCCATCCATTTCAGGTACTTGATATGCAAGGCGACGGCTATCAACAATCTTATTCACATGAGACTGAGTTAATAATTGAGTCGGTGTAATATCATTATTGGAGAACCAAGCTTTGATGCAGCTGTTACTCGTGAATTCACCACTTGCAACAGGTGTTGCAATGCGTTTATTGTTTGCATTACGCTTCACCGAATCAATATCGGTGATAATCAGCGTGCGTAATTCGAGAAAGGACAAGAGGTCAAAAAATCGGTGTGCGTAAGCCCCTCCAACTTCCATCACTGTCAAATACTGGCTACCAAGTTGTGCTCCTCCTGGAGCTGCAGCATCAGTTTTACGAATCATCGCAGGTAATAGCAATCGTTCAGAAGTGCCCTCAATCAAGACGGCTTTATCTGCAAAGAACAAGTCGCATCTAGTCAAAGTCAAATATTGATATAAAAAATCACGTTCAGGAACAGGTGCATTCCCCATCCCCTTACGCAGATCTTTGACTACCGACTGTCTGAAACCATCATTGCCTTCCCGAGTTAGAAAATATCGCATTGACTCAAAACGTGCTTCATTCGCCATATGTGGCGAATGGGTGCTAATGACAAACTGAACCGGCCAGGGTTTGTTCTTATTGAGCTGTGTTTCGAAAGTTTTTGCTATTTTACTCAGTTGGCGAATAAAGACTTCTTGCATCTGCGGATGCATATGGGCTTCTGGCTCCTCAATAAATATGAGATGCACTCCCACAGCGGTTGGAGTTGCCTGATATTCTCGGAAAAAGCGCAGAAGTTGGAGCAAAATATAAACGAGGTTACGCATTCCGAGCCCATTATAAGTCTCAGGCAGAGTGATCCCATTAACACCGACATAGCGGACTTTCGTGTGATTATTTAGCAACTTATCGACATCAAAGCTGGTCTCAGTTACAAGCCCAGGATCAGCTAAGCCAGGATATCCAAATAAATCAAATGTGGGTAATAGGGAGGTCAGTTTTTCATTGAAACCGACATGAAGCTCTGTCTGAATCTGCTCAACAGCAGTTTTGAGTTGTGCCGCAGTCGTACGTTTATTACTATCTATCGGATCAGTTAAAGCTGATTGAAAAAGAACTTCAATAATCTTTCCTAGTACATCGCGTTCACGGTGAGTATCGTCATCCAGACCACGCTGAGCATTAATAAATCCACCATTAATCAAGATCTTAATCGTTTTTAGGTCAAGATTTTTACGGTTGGTAGAATCATTTGGATCAACAGCTTCAAGCTTGCATTCATACGATTGGGGTAAACGCGCTTCGACTGTGCGGAATAGAGATGTACGCTCAATATTCATTCCCCCAGGGGGGGTAGTAACGTCAGCAAAAAGCGATTCAGTGGCTACCGAGTTAGGTCCAAAAGTGAGAGTCAAGCGTACAAAGTTACAATCAGGGTTAAGGTCGATTATGCAGTCACTTATTGGCCCTAAGTCCGGGGACTCAACGTCATACTCTACATCAAGGTTAATTATAATTGACGGCAAATGATGATAAATATCCTCACGTGATTCTCCTGCTCGCAGTGCTTCAAATGCAGACCAAAATCCCTCATGGCTTCCAAGCGAAAAATCTTCAAGTCTGAACGAAGGGCCTTTATCGGATAAAAGTCTACGAAATAATTCAGCAATTGAAGTTTTACCACTATTATTACGACCGACGATTAGCGTAATTTTTTCTTCAAGCCCAAGAGATACTTTTTTTAGGAGCCGGAAATTTTCTATTTCAATATTTTTAACTAGCATATGCTCTGCTCCCTGCGAATTCAGTTATGAAAGATAATAATGAAACCTCAAGTGTAAATAGGTGACCTTACTCAATCCAGACGTTCTATTTCGACAGATAATGTCGGAGTCTTGCATTCTAGTGTTGGTTAGCTTGTTTTCCGACAATCATTTTCAAAGCAGATTTTCTCTTCAGGAATAAGTAATATACCCCGTAATATAACAGATTAATCGGTAGTCGGTTACATAAAAGATCTCCTAATTATCAACGCCTTGTTCACCCATGGAAAAGATCCAGACTTTATTCTGCTGCTCATTTTCTTGAGCGGCCTCCAGTTCCTTACGAATCACGGTGCGTTTAGCTTTAGACCAGTGCGCCCATTCATCAATATGGATCTGGTAAATTCTCGATGATTTACCGCCTTCCCATTCACCGGACAAAGGAATAATGATCATTTCACAACCATTCTGACGTTTATCATGTGAAACTGCACAGGTTTTTCGAAAGTTATCTGTTATCAGCTCCCAAAAACCATATAATACACATGGTTTATTATATGGAGCATTCACGGATGGCATTACAGGGGAAGTTTATTCTAAACGGTGCGGACATTGCGCCACTAACGATCTACGGCGTTGGCACTTTCATGGCGTTTTCCGGGCAGCAGGTCTACATGAACAAAGGCGGGTGCGGCCACATGTCGAAGCTGGGCCCGATCCCTCCCGGCAACTATTACATCGTAGACAGACCTACCGGAGACTGGAAAAATAGGGTCCGGGCGGCGGGGATAGACGTTTACAAATCCATCAAGACCCGTTCCATCATCAATCATTATGAATGGTTTGCGCTTTTTCGTGCTGATGGGAGTATTGATGACACAACCTTCATCGAGGGCGTTGAAAGAGGGGGATTCAGGCTACATCCCGGCAGTATTTCAGAGGGATGTATTACTCTGGTGCACCGGACTGATTTTCTAAGGTTGCGGGAGATCATTCTGAATACGGTAAAATGTGATATTCCCAATTCGAAATTGCGGGCATACGGGAAAATAGAGGTTATCGCTAATGGCACAAGCTGCCCGTAAGCTTATGGGGTTTGCGATTTTCATTGCCTCATTCATTGCAGTCGTTATGACTGATGGCTATTTCTCACTTGGCGAGCGCATCATCAGTTGGGAGTTCGTTTATACCGTATCAGGATGGAGGGGCGTTGCGGGCATGGGTGAGCAGACCATGATGATATTTGACGAGTTAAATATTTACCTGGATCTGTTATTAACCGTCCCCGTTTATTCAGCAATAATGACGGCCCCCTGTCTGATGAAAAGGCCGGAATTACAAAACAGTTATATGAGAGTGTTTCTGAATAAACTACTTAAAACCGTCCTGACTGTTACCGCTGTGATAGCAGTCATTTACCTTATTGCCTACATTGCGCCTTAAAAAGGGGCACCTGCCCCTTGTGTCACCGCTCATTCCAGGCATCCGAGTGCTGCACGTTCCCGTCACAGTATTTATGGGTGATTTTCTCGTACATCAATGACACCGATTCGCTGTGATTAATGCCGCCAAGACCAGCGATTTTCGTGTTGGGCATGCCTGGGCTGAAGGAGATCACCATCACGCCTTCCAGAAGCATGTTGTAGTACTCCTCCTCCTGACCAGCATCGTTGATACGATACCATTTGAACTCTGCTGACATGAGCTTCTGGCCCGTTGTCACGGCTTTGAATAGATAGGGGCTGGAAGAATCAAAGTCTTTTTCGAATGAGATAGGCGCATGCTTTCGTTTGCCCGTAGCTTTCCCCGTCTGGGAGTCAACCGGAAGCGTTATTGCATGAGAAAATCCGACAACTTCAATACTACCTTCCCGGTGCTGCACATCCGCACTTCCCTTGATCACCGCACCGCCATCATCTTTAAGCCACAGATAAGCTGGAATTGGCATTTTACAACGTCCTTTATTGTTAATCCTTTCAGCAATATACATCAGACAATATAGTTACGCGCAGTTATTTTATGGAATAAATCCCTCTTATCATTTTTTTGCTGAGCCTTGAAGAAAGTTCTATCAGGTAGTTTGTGTTGGATACCTGGTAACTTCGTAAGAAGATAAAAAGTCCTCGGGCTTTTTTTGGCAGCTTAATGTTTTCCGTCGCATAAATAGATGGTATTGCGATTATCCCACCAAAAAAACCACTCACCTACAGAGATCCCCCAACTCACTGAGTATGCCCTATCAGAAGATAGCCATACGCAAATCCCGATTCATCAAACACCAGCTCATGTCGTTTAGAGCACCGCCCTATCAAAGACTCTTCCAGTCAGGAAGCTTGTTTTTCCACCTGCCCCAATAGTGAAATAGCGCCATGGATATGCCAAAGAGCAAACCGGTAATCAGGGCGGTAGACACCGCACGCAACACGCTGAAGTCCTGATTTTGCCAGCGGCTAAACCACATGCAAACGCCCCAAATAGGGCCGAACCAGGCGGTATATAACAACGTATTCAGCCAGAAAGGGGCAAACGGTGAGGGCGGTACGTTAGCCCCAAGTTTCCAGCACAAGCGCAGGATCGGTGGCGCATAGTTGCTCCGCCACATCTTTTTTTCTTCCATCAGCGCGATTGCCTTTTGCTTCTTATCTTCAAATGCCATCATCTGAATCCTTTCACTGGATATCTTTAAAATTCGGAGGGGCTCATTCAGCTCAGAGCAAAATAAGGACGACTCTGATTCTAGAGTATGAGCCAGCCTCGATTTTGCACCCGGCATCCTCCAGAGACAAGGCCCCGTTCGCATCCTGGCATCGCTGCCGCAAACTCAGTTTCCAGGTGTGATTATCACGCCAGCATTCCGTTTCAGAACGCAGAAGAAGCCGGGACCGGGATCAACTCATAATCGAAGTTTTCCAAATGGCATAGTTTGCAAAAAATATTGAGAATATTTATCTACTATGGTTTTGGAAACATTAGTCATTAATGCAACCACCAATACGTTTATAACCCATTGATAATATATTCATGATATTGAAATGGTTCCTGCCTAAAGTCTTCCGGAATACACATTCCGTAGAAGAAAAATATCTTTCCTCATAAAGGAGTACGCTTCATGGCATTTGTAACGACTGATGATGGTGTAAATATCTATTTCAAAGACTGGGGATCGAAAGACGCGCAGCCCGTTGTGTTTCATCACGGCTGGCCGCTGAGTGCGGATGACTGGGACAGCCAGATGCTGTTCTTCCTGGCAGAAGGCTTCCGCGTAATCGCCATCGATCGTCGTGGCCACGGGCGTTCTGACCAGGTGAGCGAAGGCCATGACATGGACCATTATGCAGCCGATGCATCCGCAGTGGTTGAGCATCTGGATTTGAAGAATGCGGTTCATATCGGTCACTCTACCGGTGGTGGTCAGGTGGCTCGTTACGTCGCGAAGTATGGCCAGCCGCAGGGCCGCGTCGCTAAGGCAGTGCTGATCAGCGCTGTACCGCCGCTGATGCTGAAAACCGCTGACAATCCTGAAGGCACCCCATTGGAGGTTTTCGACGGCTTCCGTTCAGGTCTGGCTGCCAACCGTGCTCAGTTCTACCTTGATGTCGCATCAGGTCCATTTTATGGCTTCAACCGTGACGGTGCACAGGTGTCACAAGGCACCATCCAGAACTGGTGGCGTCAGGGCATGACCGGCAGCGCGCAGGCGCATTATGAAGGTATCAAGGCTTTCTCTGAAACCGATCAGACCGAAGATTTAAAAGCCATTACCGTACCAACGCTGGTAATGCAGGGCGACGACGATCAGGTTGTGCCTTACAAAGCCGCAGCGGTATTGCAGGATAAACTGCTGGCCAACAGCAAACTGATTATTTATCCGGGCTACCCACACGGCATGCATACCGTCCATGCGGATGTGATCAATGCCGACCTGCTGGCCTTTATTCGTGATTAATCGTTAGTAATAACGCGTTATAAAAAGCGGCTAAAAGTCCGCCTTCAGCCCCTGCGGCGCAATAAAGATTTCCATATTCTCGCGGGAAAGCTCCCAGTGCTCGAACACCAGGTCAACCACGGCCTGCTCGTCGCGCGCTTCAATAGCGACGATAAACGCGTCGTGGTGCTCGGCAGCGAGTTGCAGGCGGCGTTCCATATCGGCATTCTGCGGGCGGAAGAAGGTGTGACCAATACGGCAGTGATCGATGAGCAGGCGGCCCAGGCTCGGTTGCAGATAGGGGTTGGCCGCCATCTCGCCCATGATTTCATGGAAGCGGTTATTTTCCAGCGCCAGCGCTTCGGCATCGCGGGTTTGTACCGCTTTGCGGAAGCGCTTCTGCGTTTCCTTCAGCGCCTTCATCTGCGAGGGCTTGTAGTTCTGCACCGCCAGGCGACCGGTGGCGGCATAGATCATGGGGGCAACGAGGAAGAAATTGCGCAGGCTGGAGTGGCTCATTGGGATCACCCGCACGCCGCGTTTTTCCACAATCTCCAGATAGCCTTCACCGGCCAGCCGCTGGAAGACTTCTCTTACCGGCGTGCGCGATAAACCATACTGTGCCGTCAGGCTGGCTTCATCCAGCAGCTCGTCGGGATCGAGTTCCATGGTTAAAATGAGACGTTTTAAATCCTCATATAGTGCAGCTTTACCCGATCTCAATGTTGCCTCCTGAACGCCATCATCTTCAATGTTTGCGCGAGAAACGCGCTATCCCATGCCGATTAACCTACAGAAAAAGTGCGTATACAGCAAAAATAATTCAAATATTTCATGCGATACCTGGATCGACATAACACTTTCATCAATCAGCCAAGACTTACGTATAATCAACAGGTAACGAAATTCATCGCGAGGCATTTTTATCACTAGAGTAGAGCGATTCTGGTGGGAAAAGAGGCATACCCTGCCCTCTCAGGACTGGGAATGTTAGCAGAGTAAGCGCTGCCCGCCGGGAATAGCGGGCAGCGGAGGGTCAAAGCTAAGACTTAGCTGTCGGCACCCGGTACATCAATCCAGATGGTTTTCAGCTCGGTGTACTGATCCAGCGCGAAGGCGGATTTATCACGCCCGCCGAAGCCGGACTGCTTGTAGCCGCCAAACGGCGTGGTGGCGTCGCCTTCACCAAAGCAGTTCACAGTGACCGTACCGGCACGCACGGCGCGGGAGACACGAATAGCGCGGTTCAGCTTGCCGGTATAGACCGATGCCGCAAGCCCGTAAGGGGTGTCGTTGGCCAGCGCAATCGCTTCGGCTTCGGTTTTAAAGGTGGTGATGCACAGTACCGGCCCGAAGATCTCTTCGCGAAACAGCGCGCTCTGCGGCGTCACGCCGTCGATCACCGTCGGCTGGACGTAGATACCGTTCTCGGTGTCGCCGCCCTGCACGATGCGCAGCCCTTCCTGGCGTGCCGTTTCCAGATAACCGCTGACCTTGCTGAAGTGATCGGCGGAGATCATCGTGCCCAGGCGGTTTTCGGGATCGAGCGGGTTGCCCATCGGCCAGCTGCCGATCTGTTCAGCGATCAGCGCCAGAAGACGATCCTTCACCCCTTCCTGCACCAGCAGGCGCGAAGTGGCCGAGCAGTTTTCACCCATATTCCAGAACGCGCCGTTCAGCACGTGCCCGGCAACGGTCGCCAGATCTTCCGCATCATCAAACACCACCGCCGGGTTTTTACCGCCGCACTCCAGCACCACTTTTTTCAGGTTAGAGTCCGCCGAATAGTGCAGGAAACGGCGGCCGGTCGCGGTGGAACCGGTAAAGCTGACCATATCGATATCCGCATGCAGGCCAATCGGCTCGCCCACGTCCTTGCCGGTGCCGGTAACGATATTCAGCACGCCTGCCGGAACGCCCGCCTCAAAGGCCAGTTCCGCCACGCGCAGCGAGGTCAGCGAGGTCTGTTCGGCCGGTTTCACCACCACCGAGCAGCCTGCGGCCAGCGCCGGGCCGATTTTCCACGCCAGCATCAGCAGCGGGAAGTTCCACGGCAGCACGCAGCCCACTACGCCAATCGGTTCACGCACCACCAGCGCCATCGCACCGTTACCCACCGGGGCGGTGTGATCGTAGAGCTTATCGATCGCTTCCGCGTACCACTTAATAATGTGAATGGTTTCCGGCACATCCACCGCCAGGCATTCGCTGACCGGCTTACCGCTGTCGAGGCTTTCCAGTACCGCCAGTTCGGTGACTTCCTGTTCCATCAGTGCCGCCAGTTTCAGCAGCACCGCTTTACGCTCGCCCGGCGGCAGCTGGCTCCAGCTACCGGCGTCAAATGCGGCGCGCGCGGCGTCAACGGCGCTGTTCACGTCGGTAATATCGCACGCGGCGAGATCGGCCAGCTTATCGCCGGTGGCCGGGTTGGTGGTTGGCAGGGTTTTGCCGGAGGCTGCCGCCACAAAGCGACCGTTGATAAATGCCTTATCGGCAAATTTCAGCCCCTCAACCACAGCGGCCACATCATTTAATGTCTGAATCTGGCTCATGCTATCCCCTTACCCGGTAACCGCAGCGACGTTGCGTTTCACGCCTTCAATCACAGCCTGCAGCTGCGCTTTCTCTTCTTCATCCAGCGCCAGCAGCGGTGCGCGCACCGGGCCTGCGGTCAGACCGGCCAGATCGCAACCGTACTTGATGGACTGCACGAACTTACCGCCGTCGAGGAAGTTCATCAGCGGCATCATCGCCGCCATGATCTTACGGCCTTTGGTGAAGTCCTTCTCAATGACACAGGCTTCGTACAGCGCAACGTGCTCGCGTGGAATAAAGTTAGAGCCAGCGCAAACCCAGCTGCGTGCGCCCCAGGCGAAGAACTCCAGCGCCAGGTCGTCCCAGCCGCAGGACAGCGCAATGTTCGGGTATTTGATGGCCAGAAGATGCAGGTTGTTCAGATCGCCGGAGCTTTCTTTAATCGCCACCACGTTTTTCGATTTGCTGACTTCGGTGAAATAGGTTTCCCCCATGCTGATACCCATACGGCCCGGGTAGTTGTAAAGCATGATCGGCAGCTGAGCGGCTTTATCCACGGTCAGCGCGTGGTGGGCATTTTCCAGTTCGGTTGGCAGCGCGTAAGGCGGCGAGGTCACCAGAATGGCGTCGGCCTTGTGTTCGCGGGCGTGCTGCGCAAAAGCAACGGCATCTTCCGTGCGGATAGCTCCCGTCCCCACCACCAGCGGCAGGCGGTTGCCAATCACCTTGCGGGCATGTTCCACCAGCGCCAGGCGCTCTTCGGTGGTTTGCGCGTAGTATTCACCGGTAGAACCGCCGATGATAATGCCGTGTACGCGGGCTTCAATCAGCGATTCCAGCACGTCGGCAAAGCGAGCAAAATCAATACTGCCATCGGCGGCGTAAGGGGTGATAGCCGGGGTGAAGATACCATCAAATGTCAACACGTTAACCTCCAGAGCGAAAATCAGGACCAAAATCACCCGCTTTGCGGCAGAAAATGGCGACGTTTGTTAACAATTTGCACAGCCCGGTTTGACAGGTCAATGAAGGGGATTTTTTTGTATACCTGTAAAATACAAAAAAAATTCGTATGAATGGTACGTTCATACAAAATTATCTTTTTAAAGTGTTAAAAATCAGTAAATTAAAACTATTTTCAAATGGGAAAAATTTTCTACATGATTTCAGATAACGATCACATTATGAGATTATTACGCTATCTGGCATATTTACAGCCCCGGCCAGGAAGCATAATTTTGATGCTGCATTTAACCAGGTTTTAACAGATATCCGTCCGGTTCGCTGGCGAACACCGTAAACAGAGGTAGAAGGCTATGCCCCAGAACAAAGCGACGCTCACAGGATTGATTGCCATCCTGCTTTGGAGCGCGATTGTGGGATTGATTAAGAGCGTCAGTGAAGGATTTGGTGCGATTGGCGGCGCGGCGCTGATTTACACCTGCAGCGCCGTGCTGCTGCTGTTCACCATCGGCTTCCCCAACATCCGCAAGTTTCCACGCAGCTATCTGATTATCGGCAGCGTGCTGTTTGTTTGCTACGAGCTGTGCCTGTCGCTGTCGCTGGGGTTCACCCACTCCGGCCGCCAGGCGATTGAAGTCGGTATGGTGAATTATCTGTGGCCCAGCATGACCATTGTTTTATCGGTTATTGTTAACCGACAGAAAACCAGTCTGTTAATTATTCCTGGGGTTATTATTTCAGTCATGGGAATTTGCCGCGTGTTAGGTGGCGACAGCGGATTCTCTCTGAGCGAAATGGCCAGTAATATAATGGATAACCCGCTCAGCTACGGACTGGCATTTAGCGGTGAAATTATCTGGGCAATCTATTGTGTGGTAACGAAAAGAATTGCTCAGGGCAGCAACGGCATTACGCTGTTCTTTATTTTAACTGCGCTAACCCTGTGGGTAAAATTCCTGCTGTCGCCGCAGCCCGAGTTTGTTTTATCGGCGAAAGTCTGGATTAATCTGGCGCTGGCGGCCATGGCGATGGGCTTCGGTTACGCAGCCTGGAACGTGGGTATTCTGCACGGGAACGTCACCATTCTGGCGGCGGCATCCTACTTTATTCCGATTATCTCTGCGGTTCTGGCGGCGTTTATGCTCAATTCGCAGCTGTCCGTTTCCTTCTGGCAGGGCACCGCAATGGTCAGTCTCGGTTCTCTCGCCTGCTGGTGGGCAACCCGTACGGTGGCTGAAAAAAAGCTCTCCTGTAAGGCCTCTTAGCTTTTACCCCGGGAGGAGTACTCTCCTCCCAACCTCTACAGATCGTACTCACTGAATTTTAAACAAAAACAATTCCTGTTCCATCCTCTTTAACCGAAGGAGAGTTTATAGAATATAAAAAAACTGATAATAACCGTTCACCTGCTTAATCAATTAATGAAAACAACCTGCTCCGGATAACATTCTGGTGGATTTATCTGGTTTAAAATAATCCCGTTAATGCTGTGATTAAAAGTAATAAACCCCGTGACCGTAATAAGCATCCCTCGCTTTCATGTTTATTACAGTCATTATGTTGTGCTTTTTATTCAACGGTATCGGAGAAAAAACAGGAGTTACCATGTCTGCTCATATTTCTGTTGAAGACGTGCCGCTGAGCCGCTTCCACCGATTACTGACCGTTCGCTCCGGCGGCGGCTCCTTTGTCGATGGCTACGTGCTGAGCATCATCGGCATCGCCATGACCAAAGTCTCCCCGGCGCTGGGGCTCAACGCCTTCTGGGAAGGGCTGATTGCCGCATCGGCGCTGATCGGTATCTTCTTTGGCGGCTTTTTGGGCGGCGTACTGACCGATCGCCTCGGCAGGCGTCTGATCTATTTCGTTGGCCCTACGCTGTTTATCCTCTGCTCGCTGGCCCAGTTCTGGGTACAAAGCGGTGAAATGCTGTTTATTCTGCGCCTGCTCAGCGGCGTGGCGGTGGGGATTGAGTACCCGGTAGCCACCGCGTTTCTGGTCGAATTTCTGCCAAAAAAATACCGTGGGCCGTGCCTGGCAACACTGACCATCCTGTGGTTTGCCGGTGCCGCCACCGCCTATATGACCGGCGAAGCGATTCTCTACTTTGGCGGGGCAGAAGCCTGGCGCATAACGCTGGCCAGCACCGCAGTGATTGGCCTGCTGCTGTTCCTGATCCGCTTAGGCACGCCGGAATCGCCGCGCTGGCTCATCAGTAAAGGACGCCATGCCGAAGCCGAAGTCGTTATTCGCCAGGTTTATGGCAACGACTTCAGCCTGAAAAACCTGCCCACACAGTCGGAAAATAAGCACCTGTCGTTCAGGAGCCTGCTGCACTCCGGCTACGGCAAGCGCATGGCGTTTATTACCATTTTCTGGACCTGCTCGGTCATCCCGGTGTTTGCCGTCTACGCCTTTGCGCCGAAGGTGCTGGATGCCCTGCACCTCAGCGGCGGCTGGGCCTCTTACGGTTCGGTGGCGATTACGCTGCTGTTCGTTATCGGCTGTATTATCGCTACCCGGCTGGTGAACACGCTGGGACGCCGTAAACTGCTGCTGCAAAGTTTCCTGTGGTCCGGCCTGGCGCTGGCGCTGCTTGGCATGCTGCGCGACGGGCCGTCACCGGTGATCCTGCTGCTGTTCGGCACCTACGCGCTGTTTATCGGCGGTGCGCAGGTGCTGCAGCTGGTCTATCCAAATGAGATCTTCCCGACGGAGATCCGTGCCGGTGCGGTGGGGATTGGTACATCGATGTCGCGGATTGGGGCGGCGATCGGCACCTGGCTGATCCCGGTTTCGCTACAGACGATCGGCATTGGCGCAACGATGTACATCGCTGCCGGAATCACTGCCGTGGGGCTGATTGTGTCCTGGTTCCTGGCACCGGAAACCGCCTCACGCAGCCTGGAAGATGCCGCCTCGCTGAGCGATGAGCGGCCTGAAGCGGCCTCGGCCAGAGCGAATCTGTCCAAGAATAGTGCCTGGTAAACTCACCTCGGGGCTGCATCGCAGCCCCTGCTTTCACGGTTTAATCAGCTTTTCCACTTCCCTGCGGCGTTTTCGGTAAGAGCTGGGCGTTTCGCCATACTGCTTGCGGAACCAGGCGATCAGATGTGAGGCATCGGCAAAGCCGGTAGCAGCGGCGATGGCGTTGATGCTGTTGCTGGAGTCGGCCATCAGCTTGCGCGCCTGTTCCAGCCTCATCCTTCGCCAGTACACCGCTGCCGAATAGCTGGTGCATTTGGTAAAAATCAGGTTCAGCTGACGGAACGTGACTCCGGCAAAAGCAGCCACTTCGGCTAAAGGAACCGGCGAATCGAGGTGGTGCTTCATCAGCTCGATCACCTTATTAACCACATCGTTTTCATAGACGTCCGGCGGGTTCTGATTCTCTTTCTGCTTCGCCCGGCTGGCAGGTATCGCCGTATCATCCACCAGCAGGTACTTCAGCACCTTCTGCGATCGTACCAGCCCACAGTGCTGGCGGATCAGATCGGCTGCCAGATCGATAGCCGTTCCCCCCGGGCAGGAGATAATGCCGCCGTCTTTGATGTAGGTTTTATCGATCACCGGGATCGCTTTCGGAAAGCGCAGGCGAAACTCATCGCGGGTGGTGAAGTGAATCGCACACTGTCGCCCGTCCAGCAGACCGGCATTACCCGCCACAAAAGCCCCGCTGCACAGAGTGATGATCGGGATATTGCGCGCATGGATCTCTCTGAGCGCATGCAGCAGCCACTGCGGCGGCTGGCGCGTCTCCTCCAGCAGCCCACCGGCCACCACGAAGTAATCCCAGTTGCGGGAAAAATCGAGCGCCGCCGTCGGTGATACGGGCAGTCCACAGCTGGCGGTGACCGGCTGATCATCGCAGGTCATCCATTCCCAGCGGCAGAAAATCTGGCGGCTGGAGAAAGATTCATCGGCTGCAAAGCGCAGCGACTCTACCAGCCCCGCCACTGACGCGAGAGTGAACTGTTTCATCAGCAGAAAGCCGATGGTCAGATCGGGCTTGGATTCACCGTTTTGTTCAGTCGCTATCTGTTGCTGCATGATTCTCAGGGCTCCTGTAATCCGCCCAGCTTGCTCAGCAGGCGCTTCAGATCGCGAATGTCCTGTTCGTTCAGGCCGGAAGCGATGGTTTTTTCTGCGCTTTTTGCCTGTTCCACCATCCGTGCCAGCATGATTTCACCGTCAGCCGTCATCGACACCAGCTTACGGCGGCGGTTATCCGGATCGACGACGACGCTGACTAACCCGCTTTTGGTCATCCGGTCGATAACATACGTGCCCGTTGCTTTGTCAAACCCGGCGCGGTTTCCCAGCGTTTGCTGATCGCAACAGGTTTCTTCCGCCAGCACCACCAGAATGGCGTACTGCACGGCGGACAAACCGGTATCAACGCACTGAGCCCAGCAGGTTGTGGAGTGCTGCCCGGCGCGGCGCACAAGGTGCATCAGCGAGGTGTCGCCGTGCGGCCACAGAGGAGCGGCAACAATTAAGTCAGGATTTTGTGACATGGACCGTCTTGACTCCTTAAAACGATAATCTTATAGTTCGAGCTCAAACTGTTTATACTCAAACTATAACCCAAAAGTTTAGCAAAAGAGAACCACATGAAGCTTGTTGTCGGCATGACCGGTGCTACAGGCGCGGCAATTGGCGTTCGCCTGCTTACCGCACTGAAAGACCTGGACGTGGAAACTCACCTGGTGATCTCCAAGTGGGCCCGCGCCACGATTCAAATGGAAACACCCTACAGTGTACAGGACGTTATCGCCCTCGCCTCCAGGACTTACAGCGAACACGACCAGGCCGCAGCGATTTCCAGCGGCTCCTTCCGCGTCGACGGCATGGTGGTGGTGCCCTGCAGTATGAAAACCCTCGCCGCCATACGCGGCGGCTACGGCGATGGCCTTATCGCCCGCGCGGCTGATGTTACGCTGAAAGAGCAGCGAAAACTGGTACTGGTGCCACGCGAATCACCACTGAATGTGATCCATCTGGAAAATATGCTGGCGCTGTCGCGCGCCGGCGCGATGATGCTGCCGCCTATGCCCGCCTTCTATAACAATCCGGCCAGCATTGATGACATTATCAATCATTTTGTCTCGCGCATTCTCGATCAGTTCGGTCTTGATAACGATCTCACAAAACGCTGGGGCTAACGCCCGCCATCTTCCGCTACGAATCAGGAGAGCCGGATGAAGTATTACGATGATTTAAGAAGTTTTATCGATGCGCTGGATGCCATGGGCGACATTATGCATGTGACCCGCGAGGTCGACTGCGATTTTGAGCCAAGTGCCATCACCCGCCGCAGCTACGAAATCCAGTCCCCCGCTCCGCTGTTTCATCATATCACTGGGGTAGAATCCGGTTTCCGCCTGTTTGGCGCACCGGCATCGCTCTCTTCACGCAGCGATATGCCGTATGCCCGCGTGGCGATGTCGCTGGGCCTTGCGCCGGAATCCACCGGCCTAGAGATCGTTGAAGCGCTGTCGGCCGCCCGCCACAAGCCTGGCATTCCGCCGGTGCGTGTAGAGTCCTCCGCCGCGCCGTGCCAGCAGAACATCCTGCGCGGCGAACAAGCCACCCTCGACCGCTTCCCTATTCCGTTTGCCCACGACAAGGATGGCGGTCGCTACGCCAATACCTGGGGCACGCTGATTGTGAAAACCCCGGACGGGAAATGGGTGAACTGGTCCATCGCTCGCGTGATGAAGGTTGACGGGAAAAGAATGGTCGGTCTGATCGTTCCCAGCCAGCATATTGGCCAGATCTGGGCGGAGTGGGTGAAGATCGGTGAGCCGATGCCATACGCACTGGTACAGGGCCCTGCCCCGGCGATCTCCTGCGTTTCCGGTATTCCGATCCCGGCACACGCCGACGAAGCGGATTACATTGGCACGCTGGCCGGTGCGCCCGTCGAAGTGGTGAAAGCGGTCAGCATCGATCTGGATGTACCGGCCACCGCTGAGATTGTGATTGAAGGGCACGTATCAATTACCCGCGACTGTCAGGAAGGCCCGTACGGCGAGTACGGCGGCTACCTTGGCTCCGGCTCTTCCGCCCAGCCCACCTTCCATGTGGAAACCATTACCTACCGCGACGATCCGATCTGGCCAATGTCGATCACCGGCCGTCCAACCGATGAATCCCACACGCTGTGGGCGATGGGGCTGGCGGCCGATGCGCTGACCTATCTGAGGGAAGCGGAACTGCCGGTCAAAGCGGCCTGGATTCCGGAAGATTCAACGGTGCACTGGCTGCTGATTGTCATGCCGGAAAACTGGCGCGAGCTGCTGCCGGGTATGTCCAGCGAAGAGCTGTCACAGCGCATTGGTGAAGTGCTGTTTAAAACCAGCGCAATGATGTTTATTCCGAAGGTCTACGTGGTGGATGACGACTTCGATCCGACCAACCTGCGTGAGGTGGTATGGGTGCTGTCCACCCGCGTGCATCCGGTGGGTCGCCGCGCGGTGTTTGAAGATCAGCGCGTCATCCGCCTGCCGCAGTGCTACGAAGAAGAGGAGTACGTGGCGGGTAAAGGTGCCAAGGTGGTGTTCGATACGCGGCAAACCACCCGCCATCTGCACGCTTCATTCGAACAGGGCTATCCGCAGGAAGTGCGCCAGCGCATTCTGGATAACTGGTAAGTTCTGAAGCGTGTTCAGTCTGCTCCCGGCATGATTCGCCGGGAGCAGCAGTCGTTACTCCAGCGGCAACGAAATCGCCGCTGGTTCATTCACTCAGCCGGTCATTGGCTGGGAAAGATCGATAATCCTGTCTGCGCTTTCAATGGTCGAAGGACGGTGCGCCACGATAATACGCGTGATATTCAGCGCGACGATTGACGCATTAATCATCTTTTCGTTGTTAACATCAAGGTGGCTGGTCGCTTCATCCATAAACAGCACATTGGGTTTCTGATACAGCGCGCGTGCAATCAGCAGGCGCTGTTTCTGCCCGCCGGAGATCCCGCCCCCCAGCTCGCCGATCATCGTTTCGTATCCCATAGGCATCATCATGATTTCATGGTGAATATTGCACTTCATCGCGCACTCCAGCACCAGTTCCATATCCTGTTCATCATCGAAACCGGCGATGTTATCGGCTATCGAACCGGAAAACAGGCGGTCTTCCTGCAGTACGCAGGCGGTACTGGCGCGGAAGTTATTGATGCCGATTTTATTCACGTCAAAACCGCCGATAAATATTTCGCCGCTGTCCGGCTGCAGCAGGCCAGACATCACTTTTAACAAGGTGGTTTTCCCTATTCCGGAAGTGCCGATCAGCGCCACGGATTCGCCCGGAGCGATGGTGATATTCACATTGGAGAAAATCGGCTTCGACAGCGCATCGTACTGATAGCTGACGTTCTTAATCTCCAGCGACACGCCGACGTTTTCTTCAAATACTTTGCGCACCGGCAGCTCTTTTTCCGGCTCGCTGTAGGCAATTTCGGAAATACGTTCGTTATGTAATGACAGCATCCTCAGCTGGATAGTCAGGTTAATCAACGACGAGGCCCGATCGGCAAACTGCCCGCGGTAGGCGTTGAAGGCCATAAACATCCCAAGGGTCATGTTGTTCTCAATCATCATCATCGCCCCCAGCCACAGAATCACCACCTGATCGAGAGAGTTGATAAAGCTATTCACCCCACCGAACATCATGTCGAATTTCGTCTGCCGTAAGGTGGCGTTACTGGCATCAATGTTGGTATTCAGCCAGTGCTGAGAACGCCGGTGCTTCAGGTTGAGGGATTTGATCGTCGCAATGCCGTACAGCGACTCCATAAAATGCGATCCTGAGCGCGCACGCTTAACGATCAGCTCCTCGTTGATTGCGCGATAGAATTTGTAGGTCGACAGGCGGATCAGGATGTAGCAGAGGGTAAAACCCAGCACCACCAGCACCAGCCAGCCGCCGTACAGGGTCAGCATCACCAGCAGTCCGACCGCCATGATAGTATCCATAATGCCGGTCACAATGCTGCTGGTGAAGGTGGAGCGGATAGTATCAAGCGAGCTGAAGCGCGACTGAATATCCCCCAGTTTCCGCTTTTCAAAGAACGAGAGCTGCAGGCTAAGCAGGTGATCGAAGAAGCTGGTCTTCCACTGAATATCGGTATAGGTATCCAGCTTTAGCGACACCCACGCGCGGATCATACTGACAAAGGTTTTGAAGATGGTGAAGAAGATCAGCCCGATACAGATCACCAGCAGCAGGTTGTGATCGCGGGGCGGGATCACATGGTCGGTGACCATCTGGGTGCCCATCGGCAGCAGCAGGTTAACCATTTCAATGACGATCGACAGCATAAAGATTTTGGTTAACGCCGGCTTCAGGCCGACGATGCTGTGCATCAGATCCGCCAGACTGATCCGCGATCGCAGCGTCTCTTTCTTAAAATGGCTGTCGGGCCAGACTTCTAAAGCGATACCGGAAAAGTTTTCAGACATCTCCTTCTTCTGCACCACTCGTCTGCCCATCGCCGGATCGTTAATCACATAGCGATTACCTTTTACCGCCACCAGCACCACAAAGTGATTCAGCGACCAGTGCAGCACGCAGGGCAGCCTGAGCTCTTTTATCTCCTCCAGCTCAAGGGACAGCGCGCGGCTTTTCATTCCCACCTCGCGGGCAACCTTATCCAGCACGTTCAGGGTGGCTCCCTGCGAGGAAGATCCGTAGCGATTGCGGAAGTTAAACAGATCGATATCTTTGCCGTAGTAGCCGCAAATCATTGCCAGGCAGGAATTACCGCATTCCGT
This sequence comes from Erwinia sp. INIA01, assembly GCF_025947915.1. Lineage (NCBI taxonomy): Bacteria > Pseudomonadati > Pseudomonadota > Gammaproteobacteria > Enterobacterales > Erwiniaceae > Erwinia > Erwinia sp. INIA01. The sequence continues at coordinate 36,950 of NZ_JAPDNC010000006.1, read as the reverse complement.
GGCCTCGGACTGAATAACCACCGGAACCTTACTGCGGATTGAAAAATTAATGCGTTTATAAATCTGATCAAGTACGTTTTTATTCATCACCCGGTCCCTTTAGGCTTTGCACAATTTTATATACTGGCGAGAACAACCACATGTAGAGCGGGCGCTCTTCCATAAACACCACGCTCCTCGCCTTCAGGCCGTTGGCGAGCACTAATTTTCTTTCCTTATAGATAAACTCTTTGTCTTTAATATCCACGATGGTTTTATACAGCGTGACCGGAGTATCGGAGTTCGCTGCGGGATTATTGAGATCGCTTAATTCCCGGCGGGTGGCGGGCATGGATGAGATCGAGATGATTTTTCCGGAAAACTGACCGAACTTATCGGAAGGGAACGCGTCGTAGCGGATATTGACCACATCCCCGGGTTTGACATACGGCAGGCTGGTATCCGGCAGCCACAGCATCAGATAATACTTCACACCGTGGGTCTGTTTAATCTGTGCCAGGCTGCTGCCGGCTTCAACCATCTGTCCTGGCGTGGCGGCAATCGACTCCAGACGACCATCAATGGTGGATTTGATCATAATCGTACCGTTGGCGCTGTTTTCCACCAGTTGGGTACGATAGTCATTCAGCTGGTTGTACTGGCTGGAGATTTGGTTATCGATATCGGACGATTTCACCGTCAGGTCACTGCGTAACTGAGTGATTTGCAGTTCCAGCTGCATCTTTTGCGAGGACAAAGACTGGTAGGTATTCTGCTGCTGGACATACAGCGAGTGCTGACCGTTGTACTGATCTTTGGTGATTAATCCCTGCTTAAGATAGCCGCTGTAGCCCTCCAGCGTGCGCTCCATATCCGCCAGGCCGCGCTTTGCCGCCACCAGCATGTCATCCGTCTCTTTGAGTGAATTTTCGTAACGCGTAATCTGCTGCTGGGTGGTTTTAAGAAAATCTTCCTTATTTTCTTTCAGCTTCCCGATGATCTCTTCCGCATTGGTGATCTTTTCCTGCACCATGGAAATACTGGCATCGCTAACGTTACCGACGCTGGTTGTCCTGGATACATCCAGCTCGAACAGCACGGTCCCCCTGGTGACGGTATCTCCTACCTGAACAAACTGTCGCAGGATGTACCCCTGCTGCGGTGAAGAGATATTTAAAGGATGGGGTAAGGTAATGACCTCTCCGTCAACGTCAATACGCTGGGTAAAGCTGAAGAAACACAGTATGGCAATCGCAAGCGCCAGAAATGTCATACAGCACGCGGTAATAACAACGGATGAAACGCCCCTCAGTAAAATGACCCGACCGTTCCAGTAACTTTTCTGGTGGTCTACGGCTTCCTGCCTGAATAATTTTCGACTCATTAACACTCAACCCTGATTTTAAGAATTTCCGAATCCTTCGGTTTGCAGTCAATATTAACCGGATAACACAGTTGTTTCCCCATCACAAAATCATCCTAAAGAACCAATTAACGCCTGCTTCAGGATGGTTAATTTACCGAAATATTATATTTAACTTGACTCACAAATAGAAACGCATCCCTTCCACAAGATTTAAAAATCGTTCATTTGAATAAGGACATCGTGTAGTTCGGTTTTTGTGGGGCGTGAATGATATGCCTCCCTTCCGCCGTTTACAAGTCAGGCAAAAATACTTCTGCATAAATAATAATACATCCATAAATACGCTATTGAGCGAGAAGGTTAGAAACACCTGCGCAGATTTTTAATTAACGTAAAAAACGCATTGTTAACAATTAAGGTAAAACATCGAAAACCTCGTGAGATTTATCCCAATTCATCAGAGGATGAAATTGGGATAATCGTATTCGCCACAATGGATAACAGTTACTCCCCCTTTGCTGTCGGCTTAATCTGCCGCACCTGGGACGCTTTTCCGCTAAGCAAAACATATCTTTTTTGCAGCCGATCGAGGGCCATTTCAACCTGCCTGTGCTGTAAATCCGGCGAATCCGCCTCAAACTGGCGCAGCAGTTCCTCAACGGGCGGTGCGCGGTTAAAATCCTGAGTAATAGCAAAAACGTCTGATTTCAGTTGGCTGACGGTCATATATTTACCGCGCTTTTCATCCAGACCGTTCAGGCGCTCGGCCAACTGCTGCAGCTTGAGCATTGCCTGATGCCAGTTACTCAGCGCCGCCAGCGGTACCGCATTGTTTTCCATCTGCTGCTGCCACGTCTGCTGCATCTGTAACACCGCAGGATTGCCCGGCCACAGCGCCAAGCCCTGAGTCATTAATTGCTGACTATATTGCTCAGGCCAGCCCGGAGGCAGCGACATTAACCACTTAAGCTGCTTCTGCATCTTATCCGTATGGCGATCCGCCTGCGGCACGGACTGCCGAAGTTCACTCAGCTGTTGCTCCGTCAGCCGCTCGGGCAATGGTGTCAACGAGGCTGAGAACTGCTGATGTGCCGCAGAAGGCCGGGTAAAACTGTGCCAGCCCCACAGCAGCAGCCCACCTATCAGCAGCGCGCTGGCCATCCCGGCGAGAAATGCGCGCCGCGAACGGCCTCGGAACAGCTTACCGTCAGGGCGCAAGGCGACGGGGAGCGGCCCGGAATCGCCAGGTGATGTGCTATTCAAAGCGCCCGGATACGTTCCTGAACGCTCACCTGCCGAGCCAGCGGCCTCAGAAGGAGCTGGATGCACGACGTAAATACGCGGACCGGATGCGGCAAGGCTCTCTAATGATTCGGAGAGAACGGCCTGCGGAGGAAGTATCACCGGCGAGTCGGGGATTTCAGCATGCGGTGCATTCTCAAGACGGGTAATCGCCTGCCCAACCAGCTGCTGTAAGGCATCCAGTCGGCTGGCCTGCTTCAGCTCATGCCGCGCCAGCACCTCCATCAGTGCGTTCAGGCTTTTTTCGGTCTGGTAGAGCAAAGCCAGATCGTCGCGATCCACCAGCGGCAGCGTTCGAAAGGCTTTCTGCAATCGCTGATTCATCGCGGTAATTATTTCCATCCGGTTATGTGTGCTGCCGGGCCACATCACGGACCACTGATAGGTACTTAACGCATTTATCAGCGCCAGACCTTCATTAATGCCCACCAGCCCGGCAAGATGCGTTCGTGCCAACAAATACCAGGCGGCAGTCTGTAATTCAACACCGTTGCTTTCGAACAGTTTCAGGCAAAGGGATTCCGCATATTTCCAGTCCACATCGGGCCGGGCGGGATGAGACAGCTTCATTAATTCTTCACGCAGCGCAATATAATCCGGGAGTGCACGCGGATCGCCGCCTGTTCTGAGATGTTTGTCCTTTTTCACCAGTTTTGTTCCATCAAATATAGGGAGGATTCATAGCCGGGTTGCTACCGGATTAATTTAACATCAATAATCTGGCAATGCTCGAATTTGCTGCCACCGGTAAAAAGTCTTAAGCCACGGTAACATTCCAATAACGAACCGGAATAAGATGGCTAATATTTATTGTGATAAGGCAGACAAAAACACACCCTGTTTTAGATGGCTATAATTCCACATCGATAAATGAAAATTGAAAAGCCAAATTACTGACCTCCCCACTATTTTCATATTCATTCATCGCCACCTTTCTTATTGCCCTCTGTTTCTACTTAATCCAACAACGTTACCCGAACGTCTGGCTGAATTGCGCCATCACAACCGCCACAGCTGCCGGTTCAATACTCCCGATGCAACAATGTAATAATGACGAAAATCAAAAATGCTGAGAGTGGCTGAGAATGGAGAATTTCTTGCCCGATTTCTGCGATTTTATGAATTTTTGTGTTCGGACGGAGCGATATACTTTTTTAATCGAACACACAACAGGGTTAATACAATGATTTTTAAGCCAAAATTTATCAGTTTTGATTGTTACGGCACGCTTATTAATTTTGAAATGGGGCCGACCGCAAAGGGACTTTTTGCCGGGCGCGTTGCGGAGCAGCAGATGCCCGCCTTTCTCGACAGCTTCCGCTTTTATCGTCTGGATGAAGTGTTAGGTGACTGGAAGCCGTTTTTGCAGGTGGTCGAAAATGCCATCCAGCGGGCATGCCGGGCGCATAACGTTGAATACCGTTCCTCCGACGCGCTGGCGCTGTATAACGCGGTGAAAACCTGGCAGCCTCATCCTCACGTAGTCGAAACGCTGGAGCGGATTGCCCGGCATATCCCTCTGGTGATCCTGTCGAATTCGATGGTCGACCTTATTCCACACAGCATCGCCCACCTTAAAGCCCCCTTCCACGCCGTCTATACCGCAGAAGAGGCGCGTGCCTACAAACCGCGCGCGCAAATCTTCGAATACATGTTCGATCGGCTGGGCTGTGGGCCGGAAGAGATGATGCACTGCTCTTCCAGCTTCCGCTATGACCTGATGACGGCCTGCGATCTTGGCTTTATGGCGAAGGCATTTATCGATCGCGGACATGAACCCAGCGTTGACGGTTACGACGTCAGCCGGATAACCGATTTCCGTCAGCTTGCTGGCCTGCTGGGCCTGTGATCCTTACCGGGAAACCGCATGACGAAGAGAGGAAAATGATGTTGAAAGAACATTCATCCGGGGCTGCCGCACTCAATACTGCAGCGCCCGCCGTCTCTCTTTCAGAGATACAGTCGGTGGTGGCTGCTCGGTATGGTATCGAGGGCACGGCCCGGTTGCTAACCGCCGAACGCGATCAGAACTGCTGCATCGAACAGGGAAACGGGAACCGCTATGTCTTTAAGATCAGCAATCCATCTGAATCTGCATCAGTTGTAGATTTCCAGATTGCTGCCTTAAACCATATTGCAGGCGCCTCACCGGATCTGCCCATCCCGCGCGTCGTGCCGACGCTGGCCGGTCATTCCTGTGAAAACGTAACGTGGCGTGACGGATCGATCACCCTCGTACGGATGCTAAGCTATCTGGATGGGGTACAGATAAAGGAAACGGAACGCACCCCCGGGCAGCGTCGCTCCATGGCAACCTGCCTGGCCCAGCTCAATCTGGCTTTGCACGGATTCTCGCATTCTGCTGCCAGCCACGATCTGCTGTGGAACGTCTCGGCAGCTCATCGCCTCAACGAGCAGTTGGAAAGCGTCATCCATCCCGATCGCCGCAGGCTTGCCGAAGAGTTCATGAGACGTTTTAAGCAGCATGTTCTGCCCTCTCTTCTCGCGCTCAGATCCCAGGTGATACATAACGATTTCCACCTCTATAACGTCCTCGTCGCCCCGGAAGAGCCGGATCGCATCAGCGGGATTATTGATTTCGGCGATCTGTTATACGCGCCGCTGGTTGGCGAAGTGGCTACCGCGGCGGCTTTCCATATGGCGGGCTGTGCCGATCCGTTCGAAGGGCCTGCCGAATTCGTGGGAGCCTATCATCGCACGCTGGCACTTACCGAGCCTGAGCAGGAGATCGTGACCGACCTGATGGCAACCCGCCATCTTATTACCGCCCTGATTTCGGAGTGGCGCGCTGCGCGCTACCCCCATAATCGCGACTATATCCTGCGCCACAATCCCGCCGCCTGGGAAGCCCTGGCACAAATGGCAGAGATTTCCCGCAATAACGCGCGCGATCGGCTGCTGTCTGAAATCCGAAATGGGAGAAATAAATGAAAAGCACCACTGACCTGAATATGGTGAATGCCTATATCCCCGGCCGTGCTGACGTCGGCGCATCGACCACCGCAATGATACAGCGCCGCGATGCGCTACTGGGCCCGGCCTACCGTCTGATGTATGAACATCCTCTGCATATTGTGCGCGGCGAAGGCGCATGGTTGATTGATGCCGACGGCCGCCGCTTCCTGGACGTTTACAACAACGTGACCTCACTGGGCCATTGCCACCCAGCGGTCAGCGAGGCGATTTGCAGGCAGGTTCAGACCCTGGCGACCAATACCCGCTATCTGCACGACACGATCCTTGAACTGGCCGAGCGTCTGCTGGCGACGGTTCCTGAAACCTCACTGGCTCACCTGATGCTGACCTGCACGGGCAGCGAGGCGAACGACCTCGCGTACCGCATCGCTAAGATGCGCACCGACGGAAGCGGGATTATCGTCACCGAAACGGCCTACCATGGTATTACCGACGCGGTTTCTCAGTTCTCACCGTCGCTCGGGACCTCGGTTGATCTTGGCCCTCACGTACGGCTGATCCCCGCCCCCTGCCATTATCATGCTGAAGGCGTCGATCTGAATGAACGCTTCACGCAGGATGTTGAAGCCGCCATCGCTGATTTGCAGCGCCACGGTATTAAGCCCGCTATGCTGATTGTCGATTCGCTCTTCACCAGTGACGGTATTCTTCCGGGTCCGGCAGGCTTTCTGAAAGGTGCCGTCGAGGCAATTAAACGCGCTGGCGGTCTGTTTATTGCCGATGAGGTACAGCCTGGATTTGGACGAACGGGTGAACATATGTGGGGCTTCCAGCGCCACGGCGTCATTCCTGACATCGTTACCTTGGGCAAACCGATGGGCAACGGCCAGCCGATTGCCGGTCTGTTGGCCACAGCCGACGTGCTGGAAGAGTTCGGCCAACGCTCCCGTTACTTCAATACCTTTGCAGGCAATACCGTCTCCTGCGCTGCGGCCTTAGCCGTATTGCAGACCATCGAACGTGAAGGGCTGATAGACCATGCCCGCAAGGTGGGTAAGGTTCTGCTGGATGGTATTATCGAACTTCAGGCGCGGCATCCGGCAATTGGCGACGTACGTGGCGCCGGTCTTTTTGTCGGCGTGGAGCTGGTATCCGATCGCCTCACGCGTACCCCGGATCGCTGGCTGACCAGCCAGGTGGTGAACCGGATGCGCCAGCAGGGGATACTGCTAAGCGCCTGCGCAAAAGGGCACAACGTGCTCAAAATCCGCCCACCGCTGATCCTGAGCGAGGAGCAGGCGGCCATGGTCATCAGGGCGCTTGACCAGGCGCTGACGGAAGCCGCCGCCGCTCGCACCGGGCAGTTAAATCCTGTGGTATAGTCCTTCTATGTCAAATTCAAAATCCCTGGACCTCGCCGACCTCAGAATACTCGAGCATCTTCAGCGCGAGGGACGCTGTTCGAACCTGGAGCTGGCTGAGGCGATAAGCCTCAGCCCCAGCCCGTGTTTAACGCGGACCAAACGGCTGGAACAAAGCGGCGTTATCACAGGCTACAGCGCTAAAATCGCCCTGGATAAGCTGGGCAGCAACGTCGTGGTGTTTTCTGAGATCACCCTCAGTAGCCACTACCCCGCTGACTTCCGAAAGTTCGAGATGGGCGCAAGCAAGTATCGGGAAATCGTGGAGTGCTACAACGTGAGTGGCGGTTACGATTATCTGCTGAAGATCATCGCGCCTAACATTGCCCTTTTTCAGGATCTGATGGATCGTTTGCTCGAGGATGAAATCGGCATTGATAAGTTCGCCAGCCGCATTGTTTTGCGCCAGCCTTATCAGCAACGTGCTGAACCATTACTGGTGATTGCGAAAGGTAAATCGAGTTGGAAGTGAGTTCGCTACATTATCTCGCTATGCTGTAGAACGAATTCCACCGTTCAGGAGCAAAAAGCGAATGGCATCACCCCGCTTATTTATTATTCACGGTTACACGGCAGGCCCGCACCACCACTGGTTTGACTGGCTTAAAGCGGAAGCCGAAGCGCTGGGCATGACGGTTACCGTACCGGCGCTACCGGATTCACAGCATCCCGAAAAGGAAGCATGGCAGACCGCGCTGGCGGAATGTGTCGGCGAGGTGGACAACCAAACCTGGTTCGTTGGCCACAGCCTGGGCTGCATTACCGCCCTGCGCTACCTGAATCAGCAGCCCGCCGGACAGGATGCCGGCGGCGTCATTATGGTCGCGGGTTTCAGTGAAGCGGTGCCCCCACTGCCCGAGCTGGACACCTTTATGTCGGTGCCGTTCGATGCCAACCGTGTTGTTCAACGGGTGCCACACCGCGCGGTAATCGCATCACTCAACGACGATATTGTTCCTCCCGTACTCTCGCTGCGCTTCAGTCAGCAGCTCAACGCCCCTTTCTACGCGCTACCCGACTGCGGACATTTCCTTAGCCGTAACGGTATGACCGAACTGCCGTTGGTTTTGCAACTACTGAGCCAGTTTATTAAGGAATGATGTTCGCCCGGTGCCGGAACAACCGCTCGTCGTTTTATTCCGGCATCATTTCCTGAAACAGACTGAAAACATCCCCCGGAATTATATTTAAGACTTAGACTAATCATTTAGAATTAATAAAATAAAACCATGGGGATTTATTTTTAAAAAAATCATAAAACTATAACCAGTCGCATTTTCTGTTTTAATAAATTACGTATTATTAAATTATGATGCGTCCTTTATTGCATATATTGCATAGCCTCAAATGGAATGGAACTATGAGAAAGGTTTACTGCAGGGAAGCGTATACGCTTTGCGGTATTTTGTTGTGCTCAGCACCCGTCATGGTCACACAAGCCGCCGTACCCATTATGGAAAAAGATGCACCTTCTTACGATTATCACAGCGACCCACTAACCCCCTCGGTGGTAACCACCACGCCGCCCAGGGAGCGAGCCCCGGACCTTTTTGGTGAAACAACCGGCCCTCTGCCTTTCTTTGGTAAGGAATTACGTGAGCGCGGTTACGATCTGCCCGATCCTTATGGTATTGGTTACAACCATATGGATATTCATCAGAATATCAAAGTTAAGAGTATCGATTTCTCCAATCTGAAAATCCCCAGCTTGTTTCCCGGAATGACCCCGATCCCGGTCGATAATATGTTTAATATTCTCGTCGGGCACACTCGTGAAAAAAGTAAAACCGATACGGCCAGGCTGGACATGTGGCTGTTTCCGTTTATGAATGTATACGGCATTGTCGGGCACACCAAAGGGCGCTCCGTTTCCAGCGTCAGTGCCTGCATTACGGATGCAGGCTGCCCGCCAGAGCTGAAGGATCTGGATTTCACGCTGAAATTTAAAGGCACCACCTGGGGCGGCGGCACCACGCTGGCCTACGGTTATCATGACTGGTTCGGTACCATGGACTTCAACTATACCGAAACGCATTTTGACATTCTGGACGGTAATATTTCTGCGTTTACCTTTACTCCACGCGTCGGTTATCGCTTTACCGTACCCGGTGTAGAGAGATTCTCCATTCCGGTTACCCATGCCAGCCTGTGGGTGGGCACGATGTATCAGGATGTCGATCAGGACTTCAGGGGGAATATCAGCGACCTGCATATGCCAGCGCAGCTCAGCAGCCTGGTCAACTTCGTTAACGCCGATGATAAAGGGCGTTTCCGGGTTAAGCAGCATCTTAAATCACCGTGGAATATTCTGGTCGGCGGGCAGTATGAGCTAACCCGAAACTTTAATATCACCAGTGAAGTGGGCTTTTCCAACCGTAACAGCTTTATGGTCGGCGGAGAGTTTCGTTTCTGAATATGCAGTTTAAAACCTTCCTGCTCTGTGGCCTGATGACTCTACCCTCCGTAAGTCAGGCCAACGTATTCCCCAACCGGGAAAAAATCGACCGATTTCTGAATAAATTGGGGGCGGACCGTAAAGCCGACATGCGTAAAACCATTGACTGGGGAATTGTTCCCGGCCCTTTTTATACCCCGGAACTGGGCGTCGGCGTCGGGGTGGCGGCGGTCGGTCTTTACCGGCCGGACGACCGCCAGCGCGATACGCCGCTCTCCTCACTCTCCTTTACCGGATTTGCCAGCTCTACAGGTGCCTTCGGCATCGGCTATGAGAATTACACCTTTATCGATAATGACAGCTGGCGTTTTTACCTGTCCGGCGACCTCAGCCGCAGACCGCTGCACTACTGGGGAGAGGGATACCACGCCGGACGAAAACAGCGTGGAAAGCAGTCCTACGACTCAACAAAATTGAGCGGCGTGCCACGCATACTCTATCAGTTGGCTAACCATACTTACGCCGGCGTTGGCTGGTCATTCTCCTATGAAGGCGCGTCATCACTGCAGCACAAAACCAATGGCAGTTTCTATCAACAGGATGAGTCACGCCATATCTTCAGCTCAGGAGCCAGCGTGCTGTTTAGCTATGACTCTCGCGATTTTGTGGCGAATCCGTCGCGCGGTCAGGTGCTGAACCTGTCATGGACCCGCTACAGTCCGGCGATTGCCAGCGATAATCGTTTTGATGCTTTAGACGCGCAGTACAACCTTTACCATGCCATAAATAGCACCAACCTGCTGGCCTGGGAGGTCTACAGTCGTTTTACCAGCGGACACGTCCCCTGGACGATGCAGTCGCTGCTGGGGGACAGTCATCATCTGCGCGGCTACTACGAAGGGCGATATCGTAATCGTAATATGCTGACCAGCCAGCTGGAATGGCGCAAAAAACTCAGCTGGCGTCACGGCGTTGTGGCATGGCTGGGTGCCGGTAGTATGTCGGACAAACCGAGTGAAGTTCTTGACGGGCACTGGCTGCCGTCTGTCGGGGCCGGATACCGCTTTGAGTTTAAGAAAAATATGAACATCCGCCTTGATTATGGCCTTGGCCAACACAGTTCAGGTTTTTACTTCCAGGTCGGGGAGGCGTTTTGATCTTCCGCTTTATCGGCCTGTTACTGCTACTGTTGCCATTCATTTTTTTCGCCGACGGCCAGGCTCAGCAACCTGATGATCCGATAATTCCCATGGCCGATCTCAGCCTTCCGGCAGGTCAGTCACCGCAGGTTTGGTTGTTGACGCGCCCACTGCCGCAGCCGGACGGCCTGAGGCCATGCTGTGCTTTCGGCTATAGCCTTAAAGTGAAACTTTTTGGCATGCCGGTGCCGTGGTATCAGGTCGATAACGTGGTTGCCCCGACAGACACCGGCAAGCACCACTTCAATCCGGGTGTAATGGACATGTTAAGCACGCTGAGTGGCCTGAACAGCGAACATAACGGCCTCGTCTACACGCGGCGGGGCGGCTTCATCGATCTGGCCCATCTGCGCGACAGTGCTGATAACACGATATGGCTGTTCAGCCATATCTGGCCCCGGATAGGCCAGGCAACAACGCTGAAACTGGGCGATGAGTTAGGTGAGCGCGAAATCCAGCTGTTTTCCTATCCCCCACCGGCCAGTGCCACTGAGCGTTACAGGCTGGCAGTATTCCTGGCAGCGCATCTGGCATTTGAACTTGCCGCATGGCACGAGGTGGCACAGTGGTATGGATTTGAATCAGTGAAGGGATTTTCCGAAGGCGTTTCCGCTTTTTCTCCGGAAGACCTCTATTCCAATCAGCTCGGTGCCCGCGTGGCGATCGATTTACTCAATGCGGGAGGTGGCGCATCACTGTCTCGCTATCAGTACGCCATGCGCACGATGATCCCGCAGGCGCTGGAACAGCTTGAGGCAGAGCCTCCCGCCGCAACGCGCTTTCACTTCGATATGCTCGATCGTCTCTGGTGGAACAGTGCCTGTCGCCTGCCGGATAAATTTCTGCTGCGCTACCGTAATTATGACGTTAGCGAACGGCGGCTGCCGTCACGTGCACCGGAAAGTGTTCCTCCGCTCTGGCTGACGTTGCCCGACCGCTTTAACGGCGTTGAGCTTTCCCACTTTGGCCGCCTTGAAATACGCCCCGGGCGCTCAATGGCTCGCCTGCCTGCACCGGTTTCACGCTACCTGTTTTCTGATTTCCCCGCACTGGCCAGGGAGGCAAAAAAAGCCGATTTACAGCATTTGGCCAATTTACATTACCGCTGCAATTGAGCAAAAAACCACCTTTCACGCCGAAAAGCCATAATCAAAAGTTATATTTCATTTCAATTTTTAACCTCAGCACATCAGCCTTTTTTTCTACCGGCGATCCCCTTTTCTAAAACTCGCCACAGGCAAACGTTTAACTGCTGATTTAATGAGCTAACTGGCACTAAAACGTAAAGTTCCCTAATCCCACACACATTTGTGTGACATTCATCACACTTTAGCTGACTTGAAATGAAACAGAATTTGACAAGTGTGAGCAATCTCTATTTCCTAATGGCCGGATAACGGCACACTGCCGCAACATTACTGATGGGGATTTTCGTCAATTGCGGCGGTACCCGTTTTGAAGGCTTTACTAACCCAACCTGACCCTCGCGCTGGCTGCGGAGGATGGTCTCTGAGCATGTGGTAATATAATGAAATATAAAATTATGATGGCTGGTGCACTGGCAGCGTTGTCTTATACCAACGTCTCTTTCGCTGATTCGAGCAGCCCTGAATACGTTTCCGACTGGTGGCACCAGAGTGTTAACGTTGTTGGAAGCTACCACACCCGTTTCGGACCGCAGCTGAACAACGATGTTTACCTGGAATATGAAGCCTTCGCGAAAAAAGACTGGTTTGATTTCTACGGCTATATCGATGTGCCTAAATTCTTCGGCGTGGGCAACGGCAACGATAAAGGTGCCTGGGATAACGGTTCTCCATTCTTTATGGAAATTGAGCCACGCTTCTCTATCGATAAGCTGACCGGCGTTAATCTGGGCTTTGGTCCGTTTAAAGAGTGGTATTTCGCTAACAACTATATCTACGATATGGGCGACAACCGCGCAAACCGCCAGAACACCTGGTATATGGGTCTGGGTACCGATATCGATACGCATTCAGATGTTGGCCTGTCACTGAACGTTTACGCAAAATATCAGTGGGCGAACTACGGTGCCGCGAACGAAAATGAGTGGGATGGCTATCGCTTCAAGGTGAAATACTTTGTGCCGATCACCAGTCTGTGGGGCGGTAACCTGAGCTATATCGGTTTCACCAACTTTGACTGGGGCTCCGATCTGGGCGATAACTCTGCGCCTGCGCGTACCAGCAACTCCATCGCCTCCAGCCACATTCTGTCACTGGGTTACGATCACTGGCACTACTCGTTCGTGGCGCGTTACTTCCACAACGGCGGCCAGTGGAACGATGGCACCGAGCTGAACTTCGGCAACGGTCCGTTCCACGTCAAATCCAACGGCTTTGGCTACTACCTGGTTGTGGGTTATAACTTCTGATTGTGGCAAAAACGTACTGAATTCCTAATGCGCCTGCGGGCGCATTTTTTTGCGCGATTTCAGCATCCGGCGGGGAAATCAGTCAAACATCCGTTCCAGATAGCGCTCCAGCGCGGCGCGCGAGCTGAATCCGTAGGGAATCCCGTAGTGATCGTTTGTGTCGCCCACCAGATACATGGGAAAGCGGACGTAATGTTCGCAGGTTTTTATATCCGATGCCGGTACCGCAATCGCCTGGCTTTTCTCTTTCAGTGTCGGATGGATAACCAGCGCCGTACGACCTAAACGCGCCTCACGATTAACATAGACGTAGTTTTCACCCCGACTGTAACCGTAGCTTTTGGCAGTGACCGTATCCATCTCAAATCCCGCCTTTTCCAGTACGCGAGCTACCTCATCAGGTCGTAAATACATGCTTTTTCCTCTGTGTCTGCAAACCCCGCAACCTTACCTCAGGCCACATAGTCAGTGCTTTCGGAATAATCCAAAACGCAGGTTTTCAGCGTTACGGATTTTTAGCCTGTCCTATACTTAATAGTACATTTCAGAATTAGGGAGCGAAAATGTTCAACCGGACAGCGAAAAATAACGATATTGACCTGAGTGAAGATGTATCACTGCTGGCAGATACGCTTGATGACCTGCTGAAATCCTACGGCAGTAAAGCTAAGGATGACGTGGAAGGTGCCAAAAGCCGTGCTGAAACACTGCTAAAAGAGACTCGTGCCAAACTACAGGGGCATAATCGGGTGACTCAGGCAGCGAGAGATGCAGGTGCTCAGGTTGACACTTACGTGCGTGATAAACCCTGGCACGGCGTGGGGATCGGTACCGCTCTCGGCGTGCTGATCGGCGCATTAATCACCACTAGCACAACCCGCCGTTAGTACCGTTTACTTTTTGAACAAATGCTCACAGATCACAGTGTGGGCATTTTTTTTATCTGCACAAAACCTTGTGGCGTAAGGCTTGTGAGCATGTTGACTAAATAAATACGCTTTTCCTATATCTTGTGTGGTTGCTTTTTAAGGCCACTATATCTAGTATTCACTTCATCAAGACCACGCAACATGGCGTGGCAGTGGCGGCGCGAGTCGGGCAGTAATTTCCGCGCCAGATACTCAGTTAACCAGCCCGTAAGGTGAATACGAATCATGCGCATTATTATTTACACTAAAAATAATTGTGTCCAGTGCAACGCGACAAAAAATGCGATGGATAAGAAAGGGATCGACTATCAGCTGATCAACCTCGATAGCGAACCTGCTCACGTAGAAACTCTTAAATCTCTTGGTTATCGCCAGGTCCCGGTCGTGATGGCCGAACAGGATCACTGGAGCGGCTTCCGCCCGGATAAAATTCAGGCACTGAGCCATTTGGCAGCCGTCCGGGGTTAAGGCGATGACTACGCTGGTATATTTTTCCAGCCAGTCGGAAAACACCCATCGATTTATCACCCGCTTAAACCTGCCGGCGCGACGCATTCCGTTAGACAGCGCTCAGCGCCTGCAGGTCGACCAGCCCTACATTCTGATAGTGCCCAGCTACGGCGGGGGCACCAGTCATGGCGCGGTACCTAAGCAGGTGATTCAATTTCTTAATGATACCAATAATCGTCAGCTTATCCGCGGTGTGATTGCCGCCGGAAACCGGAACTTCGGTGAGGCCTACTGCCTTGCTGGCGATATTATTGCGCGTAAATGTCAGGTGCCGTACCTCTATCGCTTTGAATTGATGGGCACCGCAGACGATATCGCTAACGTTTACAAGGGAGTAACCGAATTTTGGCAGCGACAGACAGCACCCTCATAGAGGCCGCAGCGGCCGCACCTGATTATCACGCGCTCAATGCGATGCTGAATCTGTATGATGCCGCAGGCAACATCCAGTTCGAAAAAGATCGCGAAGCCACGCGTCAGTATTTTATTCAGCACGTGATCCCAAATAGCGTGCAGTTCTCTTCCGTGGCCGAACGTTTGCAGTATCTGGTTGCTGAAGGCTACTACGAAGCCGATGTGCTGAACGCCTACCCGTTCGACTTCGTCTGCGCGCTGTTCGAGCAGGCCTATTCGCGCCGCTTCCGCTTCCAGACCTTTCTGGGTGCATGGAAGTTCTATACCAGCTACACGCTGAAAACCTTCGACGGCAAACGCTATCTTGAAGGCTTTACCGAGCGCGTGTGCATGGTGGCGCTGACCCTGGCTCAGGGTGACCAGGCGCTGGCGCTGGCGCTGACCGATGAGATCCTTGCCGGACGCTTCCAGCCCGCTACGCCAACTTTCCTGAACTGCGGCAAGCAGCAGCGCGGCGAGCTGGTCTCCTGCTTCCTGCTGCGTATTGAAGACAATATGGAGTCGATTGGCCGTGCGGTAAACTCAGCGCTCCAGCTGTCCAAGCGCGGCGGCGGCGTGGCATTCCTGCTCTCCAACCTGCGCGAGTCGGGTGCACCGATTAAGCGTATTGAAAACCAGTCATCCGGGGTGATCCCGGTGATGAAGATGCTGGAAGATGCCTTCTCCTACGCCAACCAGCTGGGCGCACGCCAGGGTGCCGGTGCCGTTTATCTGAACGCCCATCACCCGGATATTCTGCGCTTCCTCGATACCAAGCGCGAAAACGCCGATGAAAAAATCCGTATCAAAACGCTGTCGCTCGGCGTGGTGATCCCGGACGTGACCTTCCAGCTGGCGAAAGACAATCAGCCGATGGCGCTGTTCTCACCGTATGACGTGGAGCGCCTCTACGGCCTGCCGTTTGCCGATATCAGCATCAGCGAAAAATATGACGAGATGCTGGCCGACGAGCGTATCCGCCGTACGTTTATTAATCCGCGTGAATTCTTCCAGACGCTGGCGGAAATCCAGTTTGAATCCGGCTACCCGTACATCATGTTTGAAGATACGGTCAACCGCGCTAACCCGATCCACGGCCGGATTAATATGAGTAATCTGTGCTCGGAGATCCTGCAGGTCAATACGCCAACCGAATACAACGACGATCTCAGCTATCGCCGCATCGGTAAGGATATTTCCTGCAACCTTGGCTCGCTGAATATCGCCCATGCGATGGATTCCGAAGACTTCGCGCGGACGATTGAAATCGCCGTGCGCGGCCTGACGGCGGTTTCCGATCAGAGCCACATCGGCTCGGTACCTTCCGTTGAGCAGGGTAACGCGCTGTCGCACGCTATCGGCCTGGGGCAGATGAACCTGCACGGCTATCTGGCGCGTGAGCGCATTCAGTACGGCAGTGAAGAAGGACTGGATTTCACCAATATCTACTTCTATACCGTTACCTACCACGCGCTGCGCACGTCGAACCTGCTGGCGCGCGAGCGCGGTACCACCTTCAGCGGCTTTAGCGATTCACGCTATGCCAGCGGTGAGTATTTCAACCAGTACGTTGAACAGAGCTGGCAGCCGCGCACTGCCCGCGTCGCCGAGCTGTTTGCCGATGCCGGGATCGAAATTCCAACCCGCGAGCAGTGGCAGGCGCTGAAAGCGGCGGTGATGAAGGACGGTCTGTATAACCAGAACCTGCAGGCTATCCCGCCAACCGGTTCGATCTCGTATATCAACCACGCAACGTCGAGCATTCACCCGATTGTGTCGCGGATTGAGATTCGTAAAGAGGGTAAAACCGGCCGCGTGTACTATCCGGCACCGTTTATGAATAACGATAATCAGGACTACTACCGCGATGCGTACGACATCGGGCCGGAAGCGATTATCGATACCTACGCCGAAGCCACACGCCATGTCGATCAGGGCCTGTCACTGACCCTGTTCTTCCGCGATACCGCGACAACTCGCGATATTAACAAAGCGCAGATTTATGCGTGGAAGAAAGGCATCAAGACGCTCTACTACATCCGTCTTCGCCAGATGGCGCTGCAGGGAACCGAAGTCGAAGGCTGCGTTTCCTGCTCGCTGTAAAAGCACATTAAATCGCGGGCCGGATCTTCCGGCCCGTCAACTTTTTTTCTACCGGCCGGTGCCGAATCGGAACTCACGATATCACTATGAAACTGAAGAAAGTTCACGCTATTAACTGGAATAAAATCGAAGACGAAAAGGATTTGGAAGTGTGGAACCGCCTGACCAGTAACTTCTGGCTGCCGGAAAAGGTTCCGTTGTCGAACGATATTCCGGCGTGGAACGGCCTTAATGCCGATGAACAACAGCTGACCATCCGTGTGTTCACCGGTCTGACGCTGTTGGATACCATTCAGAATACCCTGGGCGCACCGGCACTGATGGCCGACGCGCTGACCCCGCATGAAGAAGCGGTGATGTCGAACATCAGCTTTATGGAAGCGGTGCATGCTCGCTCCTACAGCTCGATCTTCTCCACCCTGTGCCACACCAGCGATGTGGATGCCGCCTACGCCTGGAGCGAGGAAAACGAGCCGCTGCAGCGTAAGGCCGACATCATTCTGCAGCACTACTACGAAAATGACCCGCTGAAGAAGAAAATCGCCAGCGTATTCCTGGAATCGTTCCTGTTCTACTCCGGTTTTTATCTGCCGATGTACTGGTCCAGCCGCGGTAAGCTGACCAACACCGCCGACCTTATCCGCCTGATTATTAAGGATGAAGCGGTGCACGGCTACTACATTGGCTATAAGTACCAGAAAGCGCTGGAAAGTGAGAGCGCCGAGCGTAAAGAGGACCTGCAACAGTTCGCCATTGGCCTGCTGCTGGAACTCTATGAAAACGAAGTGGAATATACCGATGCGCTGTATCAGGGCGTTGGCTGGCAGGAAGATGTGAAGAAGTTCCTGCACTACAATGCCAATAAGGCGCTGATGAACCTGGGCTATGAGGCGCTTTTCCCGGCGGAAATGACCGACGTGAACCCGGCGATCCTGTCTGCACTGTCACCGAATGCCGATGAAAACCACGACTTCTTCTCCGGCTCCGGTTCATCCTACGTGATGGGTAAAGCCGTCGATACTGAAGACGAAGACTGGGATTTTTAATTGCTTCATCGGGGGATTCTTGCCGAATCCCCGCTTATAATAGTCCCTCGCGAAATTAGTAATTAAAATCAGCCAATCGGCTGATTTTTTGCTTTCAATAACTGCCTGCCAGACCCGTCTGTTTAGCCTTATATTTACCCATGACGGGTTCATATTTCCGCAACATAAGGATATTTCTCAGGTAAATATTGATTTTTTTTCACCGCAGCTCAACACCGCTCAATCCCTTACCAGCACTGACATTCTTTGATACTGACATCTCCCCGATCATTTTCAAATGCCGCCTCAAGGGTTGCCTCTCAGTCTCAGTGTGCTACGGTATATATCGTTAATAACTAAACTGAAAGAAGAACCCCTATAAGAAAATTAATCAACCAGGAATTAATTAATGCATGGCAATTAAATTAGAAGTTAAGAATTTATATAAAGTATTTGGGGAACATCCCGAGCGGGCATTTAAGTATATTGATAAAGGGCTCAGCAAAGAGGCCATTCTGGAAAAAACCGGACTGTCTCTTGGCGTTAAGAACGCCAGTCTGGCCATTGAAGAAGGCGAGATTTTCGTCATCATGGGGCTCTCCGGTTCCGGCAAGTCCACCATGGTTCGCCTTCTCAATCGTCTGATTGAACCCACCCGCGGCCAGGTCATCATCGACGGCGAAGATATTGCCAAAATATCTGACAGTGAATTGCGCCAGGTTCGCCGAAATAAGATCAGCATGGTATTCCAGTCATTCGCGCTAATGCCGCATATGACGGTATTAAATAATACCGCCTTCGGTATGGAATTAGCGGGAACGCCGTTGCAGGAAAGACAGGAAAAAGCCCTGGAAGCACTGCGTCAGGTCGGACTGGAAAATTACGCGCATTCTTATCCTGATGAACTCTCCGGCGGTATGCGTCAGCGTGTTGGATTAGCCCGCGCTCTGGCGATTAATCCGGATATATTATTAATGGATGAAGCGTTCTCTGCTCTCGATCCATTAATTCGTACTGAGATGCAGGATGAGCTGGTAAAACTGCAATCGAAGCATCAGCGCACTATCGTATTTATCTCCCACGATCTTGATGAAGCCATGCGTATTGGCGACCGTATTGCGATTATGCAGGGCGGTGAAGTGGTGCAGGTCGGCACGCCGGATGAGATCCTCAATAACCCGGCCAATGACTATGTCCGCACCTTCTTCCGCGGCGTGGATATCAGCCAGGTATTCAGCGCAAAAGATATTGCCCGCCGCAGCGCCGCAGCGCTGATTCGTCAGGCTCCGGGCTTTGGCCCGCGTTCAGCAATCAAGCTGCTACAGGATAACGACCGCGAGTATGGCTACGTGCTGGCGAAAGAAAAATTTATTGGCGTAGTTTCCACCGATTCCCTGAAAGCGGCTCTCGCCGCCGGAGAGGGGCTGAATCATGCACTACTGGAAAATCCTGCGGCGGTGCCGGGCGATACCTCGTTAAGCGATCTGCTGTCCCATGTGGCGCAGGCTCCCTGCGCGGTTCCGGTTACCGGCGAACAGGGTCAATACATCGGTATTATTTCCAAGGGCATGTTACTACAGGCATTAGATCGTGATGGAGGCCAACCATGAGCAAACAAACCAGTAATCCGTGGGATACCTCCACCAACGCGGCCGATGGCGGCAATACAGCGGCCGCACCGGCTGACGGTAGCGCAGCTTCCGCCAGCAGCGATCCATGGGGTGGCAGTGCAGCAGCACCTGCCGACGCCGGTGCATCATCCAACGCTCCGGCTGACGGCAGCGCAGCAGGCGGAGATGCCTGGGGTGCGCCGGACGGTGGTCATGCAGCAGCCAGCGGCGGCAGCGACTGGCTGAACAGCGCGCCGGCTCCGCAGGCGGAACACTTCAATATTCTCGATCCGTTTCACAAAACGCTGATCCCACTGGATAGCTGGGTGACAAACGGCATCGACTGGGTCGTTTCTCACTTCCGCCCGCTGTTCCAGGGTATCCGCCTGCCGGTGGATTACATTCTGAGTGGATTTCAGCAGCTGTTAACGGGCATGCCCGCCCCGGTGGCCATCGTGCTGTTTGCGCTGATTGCCTGGCAGATGTCAGGCCTGGGAATGGGTATCGCCACGCTTATCTCGCTGGTTGCCATCGGGGCTATTGGTGCCTGGTCGCAGGCCATGGTCACCCTGGCGCTGGTGCTGACCGCCCTGCTGTTCTGTATCGTCATCGGGCTCCCTCTGGGGATCTGGCTGGCACGCAGCGAGCGAGCGGCAAAAATTATCCGTCCGCTGCTGGATGCCATGCAGACGACACCGGCCTTTGTTTATCTGGTGCCGATCGTCATGCTGTTCGGTATCGGTAACGTCCCAGGCGTAGTCGTGACGATTATCTTTGCTCTGCCGCCGATCGTTCGTCTGACCATTCTTGGCATCAAGCAGGTACCTGCCGATCTGATCGAGGCATCGGAATCGTTCGGTGCCAGCCCGCGCCAGATGCTGTTCAAAGTGCAGCTGCCGCTGGCGATGCCGACCATTATGGCCGGCGTGAACCAGACGCTGATGCTGGCCCTGTCGATGGTAGTGATCGCCTCAATGATTGCCGTCGGCGGCTTGGGCCAGATGGTCCTGCGCGGAATCGGTCGACTTGATATGGGTCTGGCTACTGTAGGCGGCGTCGGTATTGTGATTCTGGCGATTATCCTCGACCGTCTGACCCAGTCACTGGGCCGCGACGTTCGCAGCCGGGGTAACCGCCGCTGGTACGCCACCGGGCCACTCGGTCTGCTGACCCGTCCGTTTATCAAATAAGCTTTCGGCGGCATGACATCGTGCCGCCGCTCACCTCCCCACAATTAATGACAACCAGGAGTTACTATGCGCAAGACCGCACTGCTGGCCGCCGCGTTAACTACGCTGGCCGCCGCTCAGGTTTCCGCCGCCGATCTGCCGGGTAAAGGTATTACCGTTAAGCCGGTTCAGAGCACCATCAGTGAAGAGAGCTTCCAGACGCAGCTGGTCAGCCGCGCGCTGGAAAAACTGGGCTATACCGTAGACAGCACCAGCGAGGTGGATTACAACGTGGGTTACACCTCGATTGCCTCCGGCGATGCCACCTTCACCGCCGTTAACTGGCAGCCGCTGCATGACGATATGTACAAAGCCGCGGGCGGCGACGCAAAATTCTACCGTGAAGGTACTTACGTCCAGGGCGCTGCTCAGGGCTATCTGATCGACAAGAAAACCGCCGAGAAATACCACATTACGCGTATCGATCAGCTGAAAGACCCGAAGCTGGCGAAGCTGTTTGATACCAACGGCGACGGCAAAGCGGATCTGACCGGCTGTACGCCTGGCTGGGGCTGTGAAGCGGTGATTAACCACCAGATTAAAGCCTTCGATCTCAGCAACAGCGTTGAGCATAATCAGGGCAACTACTCGGCAATGATCGCCGATACCATTACCCGCTTTAAAGAAGGTAAACCGATCCTGTATTACACCTGGACGCCGTACTGGGTCAGCGACGTGCTGGTGCCTGGCCGTGATGTGGTGTGGCTACAGGTTCCGTTCTCCTCCATGCCGGGCGAGCAGAAAGATGTGGATACCAAGCTGCCTAACGGCGCGAACTATGGCTTCCCGGTGAACACCATGCACATTGTGGCCAACAAAGCCTGGGCGGAGAAAAACCCTGCGGCGGCGAAACTGTTCTCGGAAATGAAGCTGCCGATTACCGATATCAACGCGCAGAATGCACGTATGCACAGCGGCCAGGCTTCAGAAGCGGATATCAACGCCCATGTTGACGGCTGGATCAAAGCGCACCAGGCGCTGTTCGATGGCTGGGTGAAGGACGCACTGGCCGCAGCGAAATAAAGGCGCATTAGCCGCTGCGAAATCATTTCGACAACGCGTTTTCAAGGGCCGCTCGTCTTCAACGAGCAGCCCTTTTATTTCGATCGCGCCATCCCCCCGATCTCGCACTCCTCCCAGGCTGTAAAAGTCCTCATTGAGGACAGTATTCACCGCGCGGAAAGCTCCGGGCGAACTGGTTTGTCCTGTTAATTATTCTGTGAGTGAAATAGTTTTTTAGGTTACTATTAGCCTATGAGATATTTCTTACCCCTGTTCTGGCTGCTATGAAATCCCCCCATACCGGACTGAATCCGGCGCTGGTTGCGCTGATGTCTGTCGCCACCGGTTTGTCCGTTGCCTGTAATTATTATGTTCAACCGCTGCTGGCAACCATTGCCCAGGCATTCGATCTCTCTTTCCATCAGGCCGGTTTTATCGTCACCACCGCTCAGCTTGGCTACGCCGCCGGGCTGCTGCTGCTGGTGCCACTGGGCGATATGCTTGAGCGGCGTGGTTTAATTGTCACCATGAGTCTGCTGGCGGCAGGCGGGATGGTCATTACCGCGCTCTCCCCAACGCTGCCGCTAATGCTGCTGGGAACCGTTCTCACCGGACTGTTTTCCGTGGTGGCGCAAATCCTTGTCCCTCTGGCCGCTACGCTGGCTGCACCGGAAAAACGCGGCCGGGTTGTTGGCACGGTAATGAGCGGGCTGCTGCTGGGGATACTGCTGGCGCGGACCGTTGCGGGCGGGCTGGCACAGCTGGGCGGCTGGCGTACCGTGTACTGGGTCGCCAGCGTGCTGATGGTCTGTATGTCTCTGGCCCTGTGGCGCTATCTGCCGCGCTATAAGCAATCGGTTTCCCTTAACTACGGCCAGCTGCTGGGTTCGATTTTCTCTCTGTTTGCTCAGCACCCCATTCTGCGCACCCGGGCCATCACCGGTTGCCTGATTTTTGCCAACTTCAGCGTGCTCTGGACTTCAATGGCGTTTCTGCTCTCTTCGCCCGAATGGGGCTACTCTGAGGGAGAAATCGGTCTGTTAGGACTGGTCGGTGCGGCAGGGGCACTGGCAGCACGCCAGGCCGGCGCGCTGGCCGATAAAGGTAAAGCCCGACTGACCACCAGCGTAGGGCTGATACTTCTGCTGCTGTCGTGGGGAATCACAGCAGTTGGCGCTCACTCACTTATCGCACTGGTTATTGGCATTTTGCTGCTCGATCTGGCCGTTCAGGGTGTGCATATCACCAACCAGAGCGTGATCTATCGCCATATGCCGGAAGCGCGTAATCGTCTGACCTCAGGTTACATGACCTGCTACTTTATTGGTGGTGCTGCGGGCTCACTGCTTTCCGCGTCGGCCTATCAGATGGCAGGGTGGTATGGCGTCTGCGTTTGTGGCGCTCTGTTAACCGTCGTTAATCTATTCAACTGGTGGCGAAACTCTAAGCATGAGTCTGCTCCAGGCTGATTTTTTGAGTCAAAAATGAAGTTTTTTCAAGTATGACGGCCTGTTAACAGATTTCACACTCTGGTAATGTTAGACGCGATTTATTCAAGCTGGTTATTTTTTCACATGCAATTATTCAGCAATACAAGCGATACGGGCTATGACAGCTGAACGAAATTATCTTTCGGAAAATACAGATTTCCCTCCTTCCAGCTGGCGCGAAGGTGTTATCGACAGTCTGCCAATCGTTATTGGCTACGTGCCGGTTGCCTTTGCCTTTGGACTGAATGCAACAAAGCTGGGCTTCACGCCGTTAGAAGCGATATTTTTTTCCTGCATTATCTATGCCGGAGCCAGTCAGTTTGTGATTACCGCACTGCTCAGCGCCGGAGCTTCCCTGTGGATCGCGGCACTGACCGTGATGGCGATGGATGTGCGACACATTCTTTACGGTCCTTCCCTGCGCCAGCGCATCACTCAAAAACTTAACCCACGTAAAACACCTTTTTGGGCATTTGGCCTGACTGATGAAGTCTTCGCCGCAGCGACCGCAAAACTCTACCGAGACAACCGTGGCTGGAGCGAAAACTGGATGCTGGGTATTGCGTTCTGCTCCTGGCTTTCCTGGGTTGCAGGCACGGTTGCAGGGGCGTGGTCCGGTAACGGCCTTTTAGATGATTACCCCGCCGTTGAAGGCGCGCTGACCTTTATGCTGCCCGCACTGTTCCTGAGCTTTTTGCTGGCCTCGTTCCAGCGCCGACAGAGCTTTACCGTTATCGCCGCGCTGGCGGGCGCGCTGGCCGGAATGATGCTGTTCTCTATTCCGGTTGCCATTCTCAGCGGCATCGTTGCCGGCTGTCTGGCAGGACTGCTACCGCCACCGGGCGGCAGGGAGCGCCCGTGAGTTCGCAAATTCTTATACTCGGTGTGCTGGTAGGCCTGGTGAACTTCCTGTTTCGCTATCTGCCTTTGCGCCTGCACGGCAGGAACAAGGCCACCAGCATCAAGCGTGGCGTGACCGGTCTGCTGTTAGACAGCATCGGCATTGCCTCTATCTGCGCCCTGCTGATTGTCTCCAGCCTGCCCGATATCTTGCGGCATCCTGACCGATTAATTCCTACGCTGCTCGGTTTCGCCGTGCTGTGTATGACGTTCTATTTTTCGCGCAGCATTGTTTTATCAACGCTGCTCAGCGCCCTGGGTTATGGAGTGACCTGGAAATTACTGATGATGAGTGCGGCTTTGTGAACAGCCATCAACCGGGAAAGCGATCTTTCTCAAATGCCATCATCGTTACGACACCAGTTTCAATTAATGAGGTCCCTTTATAATGGAAAGTTCGTTTTCTCCCATTGAACAGATGCTTAATTTTCGAGCGAACCGTCAGAAAGATTTCCCGTTACAGGAGATCATGCTGACCCGTTTGTGTATGCA
Source organism: Erwinia sp. INIA01 (assembly GCF_025947915.1). NCBI lineage: Bacteria > Pseudomonadati > Pseudomonadota > Gammaproteobacteria > Enterobacterales > Erwiniaceae > Erwinia > Erwinia sp. INIA01. The sequence continues at coordinate 12,273 of NZ_JAPDNC010000006.1, read as the reverse complement.
TATGCAGAGCAAACTACTGGAAAACCGCAACAAGATGCTGAAGGCACAGGGAATTAACGAGACGCTGTTCATGGCGTTGATCACGCTGGATGCGCAGGAAGATCACAGCATTCAACCTTCCGAGCTGAGTTCAGCTCTCGGGTCTTCCCGTACAAACGCGACCCGTATCGCCGACGAACTGGAAAAACGTGGATGGATTGAGCGCCGCGAGAGCGATAACGATCGCCGCTGTCTGCACCTGCATCTGACGCCTAAGGGCAATGATTTCCTGCGTCAGCTGCTGCCACCTCAGCATCAGAGCCTGCAGCTTCTGTGGTCATCACTGAATGATTCCGAAAAATCCCAGTTAGAAGGCATCATCCGTAAGTTATTAAATCGCCTTGATAAAATGGATGAAGAGCAGGTTATCGCATCACTTTCTCGTTAATTGAACCACTAATAGCATATTGTGCGACACACCCGTATCAGGGAATCGTTACTTTAAGCATCCAAAAATAAACTCATGCCAGCGCTAACCCCGCTGGCATTTTAGACTCAGGCTGTTGCTGACAGGATGTCCGGCGAACCTGAATGGCAAGAGAACGTGGAGAAAAACATGAGTGCAAACGCGGTCACGCAGGATCCGCAGCAGCCGAAAAATAAAAAAAAGACGCGTAAAGGCGCGCTGATTTTTCTGGCTGTGCTGTTCATTATTATCGGGGTAGCCTATCTGACTTACTGGTTCCTGGTATTACGTCATTATCAGGAAACGGACGACGCCTACGTTGCCGGTAACCAGACCCAGGTTATGGCGCAGGTTTCAGGCAGCGTTAATAAAGTGTGGTTTGATGACACCGATTATGTGAAAAAAGGCGATGTCCTGATCACTCTGGATCGAACCGATGCCGAGCAGGCGTTTGAAAAAGCGCAAACGGCACTCGCAACCAGCGTTCGGCAAACCCATCAGCTCATTATCAACGGCAAGCAGTATCAGGCCACCATCGCACTGCAAAAAACGGCCCTGGAACAAGCGCAGGCAGATTTAAAGCGCCGTGAACCGCTGGGTGCCGCCAATCTGATTGGTCGTGAAGACCTGCAACACGCTCGTGATGCCGTGGCTACGGCTCAGGCTCAGCTCGATGTGGCTACCCAGCAGTACAATGCCAATCAGGCGATGATTCTGGATACCTCGCTGGAAAATCAGCCTGCCGTTAAGCAAAGCGCGGCCGAACTGCGCGATGCCTGGCTGGCCCTGCAGCGTACCACCGTAATCAGCCCGATTAACGGTTATGTTTCACGCCGCAGCGTACAGGTGGGTTCTCAGATCACCAGCGCTACACCACTGCTGGCCGTGGTTCCTGCTGATAATCTGTGGGTGGATGCTAACTTTAAAGAAACCCAGCTGGAAGGCGTACGTATTGGCCAGTCCGCTACCGTGGTGAGCGATATCTACGGTGATGACGTGGTCTATCACGGTAAGGTCGTCGGCCTGGATATGGGTACCGGCAGCGTGTTCTCACTGCTGCCAGCGCAGAATGCGACCGGCAACTGGATCAAAGTGGTTCAGCGCCTGCCGGTGCGTATTGAGCTGGATGCGCAGGAAGTGGCAAAACATCCGCTGCGTATCGGTCTGTCTACACTGGTAAAAATTGATACCAGCAATCGTGACGGCGCGGTTCTGGCCACCAGCGTACGCAGTAAACCTGCTTACGAAAGTGATGCGCTGGCGCTGGATCTGGCCCCGGCTAACGCCCTGATTGCCGATATCATCCGCGCGAATGCTAACTAAGCCAGCGGGAGGTTGTGATGGCACAAAAACCGCTTGAGGGCGCGCCACTGGTCCTGATGACCATTGCGCTGTCGCTGGCTACGTTTATGCAGGTTCTGGACTCCACGATTGCAAACGTGGCCATTCCTACGATTGCCGGTAACCTGGGGGCGTCAAACTCCCAGGGAACGTGGGTTATCACCTCGTTTGGCGTGGCAAACGCCATTTCGATCCCGATTACCGGCTGGCTGGCAAAGCGCATCGGCGAAGTGAAACTGTTCCTGTGGTCAACGGTGGCATTTGCCGTCGCCTCGTGGCTGTGCGGCATGTCGGAAAGCCTGAGCATGCTGATCTTCTTCCGCGTGATTCAGGGGATCGTGGCCGGTCCGCTTATCCCGCTCTCGCAGAGCCTGCTGCTCAGCAACTATCCTCCGGCGAAGCGCAGTATTGCACTATCGCTGTGGGCGATGACGGTGATCGTCGCGCCGATCTGCGGCCCGATTCTGGGTGGCTGGATCAGCGATAACTACCACTGGGGCTGGATCTTCTTTATCAACGTGCCGATTGGCGTTGCGGTGGTGGTGCTGACGCTGCAAACGCTGCGCAATCGCGAAACGCCAACGGTGATCCGACCGATTGATACTGTCGGTTTGGTACTGCTGGTTGTCGGCGTCGGCTGTCTGCAGGTGATGCTGGACCGGGGTAAAGAGCTGGACTGGTTTAGTTCCCCGGAGATTATTACGCTGACGGTGGTCGCCGTGGTGGCTCTGGTTGTCCTACTGGTTTGGGAACTGACCGACGATCATCCGATTGTGGATCTGTCGCTATTTAAGTCGCGCAATTTCACCATTGGCTGTCTGTCGATCAGCCTCGCCTATATGCTCTACTTTGGCTCTATCGTTCTGCTACCGCAGCTGTTGCAGGAGGTGTATGGCTATACCGCCACCTGGGCAGGATTGGCGTCGGCCCCGGTTGGGATCATCCCGGTGATTCTGTCGCCGATTATCGGCCGCTTCGCCCATAAGCTGGATATGCGACGGCTGGTGACCTTCAGCTTTATTGTTTACGCGATATGCTTCTACTGGCGTGCGTACACTTTCGAGCCGGGGATGGATTTTGCCGCATCGGCGTGGCCGCAGTTTATTCAGGGCTTTGCCGTGGCCTGCTTCTTTATGCCGCTCACCACGATAACCTTATCCGGCCTGCCGCCGGAGAGGCTGGCGGCGGCATCAAGCCTGTCGAACTTCACCCGTACGCTGGCTGGTTCGATTGGTACATCGATCACCACGACCATGTGGACCGACCGTGAGTCGCTACACCATGCCCATCTTACCGAGTCCGTAACGCCCTACAGCGCCAATACTCAGGAGATGTACAGCAAGCTGGAGCAGTTAGGCATGAGCCACGATCAGGCATCCGCTTATCTGGCGCAGCAGATCACCAACCAGGGATTGATTATCTCCGCCAATGAGATTTTCTGGGCATCTGCCGGGGTGTTCCTGATCCTGCTGATATTGGTGTGGTTCGCCCGTCCTCCGTTTGGTGCCGGAGGTGGCGGCGGCGGCGCGCATTAAAAAAGGCGGCCGGTGAACCGGCCGCCTTCAGCGATATTTTCAAGGGCGGATAAGACTATCCGCCTTTTTTTATGGCATTACGCCTTGTTCTGGCGCCACCATTCGGCAAGCAGAATACCGGTTGCTACGGAAACGTTCAGACTTTCCACGTTGCCCGTTCCACCGATCGATACGCTCAGATCGCCCTGCTGGAAAGTGCTGTCTGACAGACCATCACGCTCCTGACCGAGAACCAGGACCATTTTCGCCGGCAGTTCTGCCTGCGACAGGGAAGTCCCTTTATGACTGGATGTGGTAACGATGGTGTAGCCTGCACGGCGGAATGCATCCAGACCCGCGGCAAAGCTCTCATCGGTGATCGCCTGCACATGCTCAGCTCCGCCTTCGGCGGTTCGCACTGCCGCACCGGATTCCAGCAGCGCCGCGTCGTCCACCAGCACGCCTTTTGCACCGAAGTGCGCGCAGCTACGCATGATGCCACCAAGATTGTGCGGGTTACCGATGCCTTCCAGCGCCAGCACACAATCTTTTTGATCGGCTTTAGCCAGCCACTCGCTCACCGGCGTGCCAACGCGCTTCTTAATCAGGAAGCACACGCCGCCGTGGTGTTCAGTACCGGACGCTTTTTGCAGCTCGGCTTCATCAACGGTGTGATAAGCCTTACGATTTGCCGCCATCCACTTCAATGCATCACGGAAACGTGGCGTTACGCTCTGCACAAACCAGGCGCGTACGATGCACTCCGGACGGCTCTGGAACAGCGCCTGACAGGCATTTTCGCCATACACGCGAGTCTCTTCCATACGCTGACGGCGCAGCTGTTCCGGATCAATAAAGCTTTTACCGCTGATACCGCCATGATCCGGTTTATCCGCATCAGGCGTGGTATTCGGTGCACGGGAAACGGTGCGCCACGGAGAGTCAGAACGCCCTTCGCTGCGATCGCGCCCGCCGCGTGGCTTACTGTCAGCATGACGAGATGGACGCCGCGCGTCATCCTGACGAGGGCCTTTACCGGTGCGAGGATTATATCCACCCTTGCTGCCGCCGCCTTCATCATCACTGCGGACATACATCACTTTAACCTTGCTGCTTTTACCTTTCGATTCGTCGTTCATTTTTCCTCCACCTGGGCTGAGCGCGAAGCGCGCAGATTACCTGATGTGGCAACAGTTAGCTATCAACTTCCAATAAAAGCCGCCGTTCGGCAAATATCGCCAGTGCAGCCGCGCGTTTTGTATCCTGAAGCGTATGAGACATTACCTATTATATCCATTGAACAAATCTCTTTGTTGCCAGGATTCTCGCCCCGCATAATAACAGGACTATAACGATCAATGAGGTAAGTAAACGCTTACCCTTTCGCCGATCTGCGAGGTAAATGATGAATACAGTTTGTGTATCCTGCCAGGCAACCAATCGCGTGCCTGAAGAACGTATTACCGATGGTGCGAAATGCGGTCGCTGCGGTGACCCGCTGTTTGATGGCCAGGTGATTAATGCCACTGCCGATACGCTGGATAAATATCTACAGGACGATCTGCCGGTAGTCATTGATTTCTGGGCTCCGTGGTGCGGGCCGTGCGTGAACTTCGCACCGGTTTATGAAACCGTAGCAAAAGAGCGCAGCGGTAAAGTACGCTTCCTGAAAGTGAATACCGAGGCCGAACAGCAGCTGAGCGCACGCTTCCGCATCCGCAGCATTCCTACCATTATGGTCTTTAAGCAGGGCCAGATGGCGGATATGCTCAGCGGCGCAATGCCGAAAGCGCCGTTCGACCAGTGGCTTGATGAAAACATCTAGCCCGGTGCCGATATTCTGTTTGAAAAAAGGATGCACTGAGGACCAGTGATTGGGTCTTCACCCTACTGCGTTATCAAGGCCGGGCACACCCGGCCAGAATCCGTTAGAATAGCGTTTTTTGCTGATGATCTCTGATGACCGATAACGCCGTCCTTCGCCTGCGCGCCGCACGACTTGCCCGCGCCACCCGCCCGTTCCTTGCCCGTGGTAACCGCATCAAACGCTGCCAGCGCTGCCTGCTGCCGCAGAAGAACTGCCTGTGCGCCACGCTCGAACCGCAGCAGGCCCGCAGCCGCTTTTGTCTGGTGATGTTCGACAGCGAACCGATGAAACCCAGCAACACCGGGCGGCTGATTGCCGATATCCTGCCGGATACTGAGGCGTTTGGCTGGTCACGCACGGAGCCCGAGCCCGACCTGCTCCGGGCTGTTCAGAATCCCGACTTCCAGCCAATGGTGGTTTTTCCGCAGTCTTACGCCGATGCCGATCGTCCGGTGCTGAATACTCCGCCGCTCAGCGGCAAGCCGCCGCTGTTTATTATGCTGGACGGCACCTGGACTGAAGCGCGGAAAATGTTTCGCAAAAGTCCATGGCTCGATGACCTACCGGTGATGTCGCTAACGCTGACCCGCCCTTCAAACTATCTGTTACGCGAGTCGCACGGCGAGGGCCAGCACTGTACCGCTGAAGTCGCAGCAGAACTGCTGTTACAGGCCGGAGATACCGCTGCCGGTGAAGCGCTGTTCCGGCATTTCGACCTGTTCCGCCAGCGTTATCTGGCCGGGAAGCCGCACCACCCTCTGCATCAGGCTTCCGTTGAGAATGTTGATGAAGAATCGCAAATTCTGCCCACGATCAATTAACTGATACGCAGCGCAGCATCTTCTCGCCGCCCGGAGTAGAATCAAAATACGTTACTGCAGGGTAGCGGATAATTTCTCGAAGGGAGCGGAGATGAGCCAACGCGGTTTAGAAGCACTGTTGCGACCGAAATCGATCGCCGTGATCGGAGCCTCCACCCGGCCCGAACGCGCCGGATATCTGATGATGCGTAATCTGCTGGCGGGCGGGTTCAGCGGACCGGTACTGCCGGTGACGCCAAAATATCAGGCAGTTTGCGGCGTACTGGCCTGGCCTGATATTGCCAGCCTGCCGCTTTCCCCGGACCTCGCCATTATCTGCACTCACGCCCGGCGTAATCTGGAACTGCTGACCGCGCTCGGCGAACGTGGCTGTAAAGCCTGCATTATTCTCTCCGCGCCCGCCAGCCAGCTCGCCGAGCTGGAAGCCTGCGCCAGCCGCTGGCAAATCCGCCTGCTTGGCCCGAACAGCCTTGGGCTGCTGGCCCCGTGGCAGGGGCTGAATGCCAGTTTCTCCCCGGTGCCGATTCTTAAGGGCAAGCTGGCTTTTATCTCACAGTCGGCGGCAGTGTCAAACACGATTCTCGACTGGGCGCAGCAGCGCCAGCTTGGCTTCTCCTGGTTTATCGCACTGGGCGACAGCCTGGATATCGATGCCGACGATCTGCTCGACTTCCTGGCGCGCGATGGCAAAACCAGCGCGATTCTGCTCTATCTGGAGCATCTTAGCGATGCGCGCCGCTTTGTTTCTGCCGCCCGCAGCGCATCGCGTAATAAACCGATTCTGGTGATCAAAAGTGGCCGCAGCCCTCACGCCAACCAGCTGCTGAAGTCCCATGGCGGAATGGATGCCGCCTGGGATGCGGCCATTCAGCGCGCCGGTCTGCTGCGCGTGCAGGATACTCACGAACTGTTTTCAGCAGTGGAAACGCTCAGCCATATGCGCCCGCTGCGCGGTGAACGGCTGATGATTGTCAGCAACGGCGGCGCGCCCTCCGCGCTGGCGCTGGACGAGCTGTACGACCGCAACGGCAAGCTGGCAACGCTGAGTGAGTCTTTACTTACTGAACTCGGTGAGCGGCTGCCGGAAGGGATTACACCGGGTAACCCGCTGGATTTAAAAGATGACGCCACGCCGGAGCGCTATTTGCAGGCGCTGTCGCTATTGCTCGACAGCCATGACGTTGATGCCCTGCTGATCATTCATGCGCCCAGCGCCGTTGCGCCACCGACGCTAACGGCTCAGCGGGTGATTGAGCTGGTGAAACAGCATCCGCGCGGCAGGCAGATAACGCTGCTGACTAACTGGTGTGGCGAACATTCTTCCCAGGAAGCCCGACGGCTGTTCAGCGATGCCGGTATCCCCACCTATCGTACGCCGGAAGGGACGGTGACGGCCTTTATGCATATGGTTGAGTACCGGCGTAACCAGAAGCAGCTACGTGAAACCCCGGCTCTGCCCGCGAACCTCACCGCCAATACCAGTGATGCTCATCAGTTGATCCAGCAGGCGCTGGAAAATGGTGCCACCACGCTGGATACGCATGAAGTACAGCCAATTCTCCAGTCCTACGGGCTGAATACGCTTCCGACCTGGATTGCCGGCGATAGCAGTGAAGCGGTACAGATCGCCACGCAGATTGGCTATCCGGTGGCGCTGAAGCTGCGCTCGCCGGATATCCGCCATAAGTCAGAAGTCCAGGGGGTGATGCTGTATCTCCGGACTTCGACCGAGGTGCAGCAGGCGGCCGAGGCGATTATCGATCGCGTCAGGCTGACTTCGCCGCAGGCACGCATTCACGGCCTGCTGGTACAAAGTATGGCGAACCGTGCCGGGGCGCAGGAATTGCGAATTGTGGTTGAACAGGACCCGCTGTTCGGTCCGGTGATTATGCTGGGTGAAGGCGGTATCTCCTGGCAGGGTGACCGCCAGGCAGTGGTGGCACTGCCGCCGCTGAATATGACGCTGGCGCGCTATCTGGTGATTCAGGCGATTAAAAGCGGCAAGATCCGCGGACGTAGTGCGCTACATCCGCTTGATATCGTTGGCCTGAGCCAGGTGCTGGTTCAGGTGTCTGACCTGATTGTCGACTGTCCGCAGATTGTTCGTCTGGATATTCACCCCCTGCTGGCCACAGGCAACGAGTTTACCCTGCTGGACGTAACGCTTCAGCTGGCGGAGTTTCACGGTGATGCGGAAGACCGTCTGACCATCCGTCCCTATCCGCATGCGCTGGAAGAGACAATCGTCCTGAAGAATGGACAAGAGTGCCTCTTCAGGCCCATTCTTCCAGAGGACGAACCTCTGCTACAGCAGTTTATCGCTCAGGTAACCAAAGAAGATCTCTACTATCGCTACTTCAGCGAGATCAATGAGTTCACCCATGATGATTTGGCTAACATGACGCAAATCGACTACGATCGAGAAATGGCGATTGTTGCCATCCGTCAGCATAATGGACTGGATGAGATTATCGGTGTAACCCGCGCAATTTCAGATGCGGACAATATCGACGCGGAGTTTTCCGTCCTGGTGCGCTCCGATCTGAAAGGCCTTGGGCTTGGCCGACGCCTGCTGGAGAAAATGATTGTTTACACCCGCGATCACGGCCTGCAGCAGTTAAATGGTATTACGATGCCGCGTAATCAGGGCATGCTGGCACTGGCACGCAAACTGGGGTTTGTCGTCGACGTGCAGTTGGAAGACGATATTGTTGGTCTGTCGCTGCCGCTGCGCGAACAGGAAGGCGGCAATGAAAAGTAAATCTAACGCCTTTCGCACAAACTAATGGTATTATTCTCGGTTAGGGTCATGATTTTACGGATAAAGGCCATTCAATGAACAGAGAAGAAACGCACTGTGATGTTGTCAAATTTTAAACGCAATAAACACCAACAGCACCTTGCGCAACTGCCTAAACTTTCTCAGTCAGTTGCTGATTTCGCCACGCTGTATTCTCCTGCGGATTTTCGCCAGACGCTGCTGGAAAAAATCGCGACGGCGACACGGCGTATCTGCATCGTGGCTCTCTATCTGGAAAATGATGAAGGCGGCCAGGCGATTCTCTCAGCGCTTTACGCGGCTAAACGGCTGCGGCCCACGCTGGATATTTGCGTCCTGGTCGACTGGCACCGCGCTCAGCGCGGCCGAATCGGCGCAGCGGCTTCCGCAACGAATGCAGACTGGTACTGTGAAATGGCCAGTCAGAACGAAGATATTGCGATCCCGGTTTACGGCATTCCGGTCAACACCCGCGAAGCTTTGGGCGTGCTGCACCTGAAAGGTTCGATTATCGATGATACGGTGCTGTATACCGGTGCCAGCTTCAACGATGTCTATCTGCATCAGCGTGACCGATACCGCTATGACCGCTATCAGCTCATTACCAACCGTGAGCTGGCCGATACGATGTTCAGATGGATCGATAAAAATCTGATCCAGGCCGAAGCCGTTCACCGCCTGGATCGTCACCAGCGACCTAAAAGCCCGGAAATCAAAAATGAAACCCGCCAGTTCCGCCAGGATCTGCGTGGTTTTGACTATCAGTTCACCGGCAACGCCAACAATGAGCAGCTTGCGGTCACCCCACTGGTTGGGCTGGGTAAACGCAGTCTGCTGAATAAAACCATCTACCATCTGATGCCCTGCGCCGAGCGCAAGCTGACGATCTGCACCCCCTACTTCAACCTGCCGGCGATTCTGGTTCGAAACATTATCTGGCTGCTGCGCCGGGGCAAAGAGGTTGAGATTATCGTTGGCGATAAGACGGCGAATGATTTCTATATCCCTGAAGATCAGCCATTTAAGATTATCGGTGCGCTGCCCTATCTGTACGAAATCAACCTGCGCCGCTTCCTTAGCCGCCTGCAGTATTACATTGATGTCGGGCAGCTTACCGTGCGTTTATGGAAAGACGGCGAGAACAGTTATCACCTTAAGGGACTCTGGGTAGATGATGAATGGATTATGGTCACCGGCAATAACCTGAATCCACGCGCCTGGCGCCTCGATCTGGAAAATGCGGTCCTGATCCACGATCCTCTCCAGCAGCTGACTGAACAGCGCGATCGCGAACTTAGCCTGATCCGTCAGCATACCACCGTGGTTGAGCACTTCCGCGATCTGGAAAGCATTGCCGATTATCCAGTTAAGGTCCGTAAGCTGATCCGTCGTCTGCGGCGCATTCGCATTGACCGACTGATTAGCAGAATTCTGTAGTGTCTGACCTGTTATACAGCCTCGTTTTTACGGGGCTTTTTTAACCGGAGCGAATATGCGCATCTGTTTTCCCCTGGTTTTGCTTTGCTGTAGCGGCTGCACTCATCTGGCCCAGGATGAATGGACCGGGCGTGATAAGGCTCAGCATTTTATCTCTTCCGCCTTTCTGGCGGCAGCGGGAAATGCCTACGGTGAACGACAAAACTGGAGCGAAGGACGTAGTGCAAGTTTTGGCCTGACGTTTGCCATCTCCCTTGGTGCGGCGAAAGAGCTGTACGACAGTCGGGAAGGCGGAACCGGATGGAGCTGGAAAGATTTTACCTGGGATTTAGCCGGTGCTGCCACCGGCTATACGTTATGGAATATCGGCCACTAGTTACAGCTTAAGACCCTTGCCCCGCTTATGTAGCATCAGTGACACCAGGAAAGTCACCGCGCCCATCAGGGAGACGTACCAGAAGAAAGTGGTTTCACTGCCCACCGCCTTCAGCGACAGAGCTACGTATTCCGCAGATCCCCCGAACAACGCATTGGCCACCGCATAGGACAGCCCTACCCCCAGCGCCCTGACTTCTGGCGGGAACATCTCAGCCTTCAGGATGCCGCTAATTGAGGTGTAAAAACTGGTGATTACCAGCGCCAGCATCACTAAAACGAACGCGATGATCGGATCGTGTACGCTTTGCAATAACGTCAGGATCGGCACCGTGCAAACCGCAGCCAGCCCGCCAAAGATCAGCATGGAGCTCCTGCGGCCAATTTTATCCGATAAGCCGCCGATAACAGGCTGCAGCAGCATAAATACAAACAGCGCGGCGGTCATCAAGCCACTGGCCGTCTTATGATCCATACCGGACGTGTTGACCAGATATTTCTGCATGTAGGTGGTGAAGGTATAAAAGCTGAGTGAACCACCTGCGGTAAAACCCAGTACCATAATGAACGCACGGCGATGCTTCCATAATCCCTTCAGCGATCCGGCATCTTTACTCTCGCGTGAGGCGCTGTCTGAGGTTTCATTCAGTGAACGGCGCAGATAAAGTGCCACGATGGCCAGCGCCGCGCCCAGGGCAAATGGAATACGCCAACCCCAGCTGCGCAGTTCCTGATCGGAGAGAATTTGCTGGAGCACGACCACCGTCAGAAGAGCCATTAGCTGACCACCGATCAGCGTAACATACTGAAAAGAAGCGTAAAAACCCTTACGCCCTTCTGCCGCAACTTCACTCATGTAGGTTGCGCTGGTGCCATATTCTCCACCCACTGATAACCCCTGGAACAGACGCGCCAGCAGCAGCAGCGCAGGAGCCCAGACGCCAATGGTATCGTAGCCCGGCAAACAGGCGATAACCAGCGAACCAAAGCACATCATGCAGACGGAAATCAGCATAGAGGTCTTACGCCCGTGCTTGTCACCAATGTAACCAAACAGCCAGCCGCCGATCGGCCGCATCAGGAATCCCGCGGCAAAAATACCGGCAGTCTGTAACAGCTGGGTAGTTGGATTGCCCGAGGGGAAGAAAATATGGGCAAAATAAAGCGAGCAGAATGAATAAACGTAGAAATCAAACCATTCAACCAGGTTGCCGGACGATGCTCCGACAATCGCCCAGATTCGTTGCCGTGCAGTCAGTGTGTCTCCCTGCTGCTTTTCGGTAATTGAGTCCATGTAAAATCCTCGTAAGTTTTCCTCGCCAACTTTAGTGCCAAAGAAAGCTATTGGTAGTGATGATGATGTGTTTATAACATTATGATTTATATGGCATATAGCCTTTTAGACGCAGCCCGATTATGGCACAACCTGAGGAAATTATTCGGACATCTAATGCAGTGGATTTAGCGATTTTTACTGTTCTGAGTGGTGAAACGGTTGAGTAACAATGTCTTATTCGGAGTGGTTAACGTTGTTAGGAACTGGCAGAAGACAGGTACACGGATAGTAAAAAATGGATACCTGTACCGTGGGGAGTTCGTCAAGGGAGTATTGATAACGCGTAAACGCAAAAAGGCCATCCGTGAGGATGGCCTTCTGCTTTATTTGATGCCTGGCAGTTCCCTACTCTCGCATG